>NZ_JZEX01000001.1 GCF_000969415.1 Devosia geojensis
CACAACGACCCCCACCCTCAATCCCTCCCCTCAAGGGGGGAGGGAGGCGGTAGAGCCGATGATTCTATTCATCTATGAAGAGCTCTAGGTCGTGTGGACAGTTAGGTGATGGCGGCCTGCAAAGGGCAGTTTTCTGCGCTTCCGGTGCTCACGTACCCGAACGTACGCTGCGCTCCGGTTCTCGAAAACCACCCTTTTCGGCTCGTCCTGACCTAAATGTCCACACGACCTAGCCCGCCTGGCGTCCCGATTTCGTCTCCAGCGTCGTCCAGGCGATCGCCGCCGAGACGAGGCAGAGCGCGGCGTTGATGTAGGCGATGACCGCAAAGGTCGAATCGGTCGCCGCCTGCCGCGCCGATTCGGCGCCCGCATCGAGCGGCGCCGGCGGCACGAGGCCGAAGGCGATGCCGGGCCCGCCCGCTCCACCCATGAAACGCCCGAAGGCGACGGCCGCGACGAACCCCATCGTCGCGACGGCCAGCAGCGCGGCGACACGCGCCACGGCATTGTTGACCCCCGAGGCGATGCCGGTGTCGGCGTCCTCGACCGAGGTCATCACCGCCGTCGAGAGCGGCGAGACGACGAGGCCCATGCCGATACCCATGAGGCAGACGAGCGGCAGCACCGCGCCCCAGACGTTCTGCAGCGGCGCGGTGAAGCCGAGGCCCGCGAACGCCAGGCCGACGAGCACCGCACCGGCGGCGATGAGCGGGGCCGGCCCGAACCGGTCGGCGAGCCCGCCCGCCCAGGACGAGAGGAGGGTGAGCGCGACCCCGAGCGGCAGGAAGGCGAGCGAAACCTCGGCCGGCGAGACGCCCCAGCCGGCGATCATCGTCATCGGCAGGAAGAAGCTCACCGCCGACAGCGCAAAATAGAGGGTGAGGGTCAGCGCATTGGCGCCGGAAAAGCCGCGATTGGCAAAGAGCCGCAGCGGCAGCATCGGCCCCTTCGCCCGCGCTTCCCAGAAGAGAAAGCCGGTAAAGATGACGACGCCGCTGCCGGCAAAGGTGAGGATATGGGAGACCGAGGGGGTCCCCTCGTCACCCCCGCCGGTCAGCCCGAAGGCGATGAGCATGAGGCCGAGGCTGGCGAGGATCGCGCCGATCACGTCGAGCGAGCGCCCGCCCGCCGGCGGATCGGCCGGCACGCGCAGCCAGAGGAGCGCAAGCGCGACGGCCCCAAGCGGCAGGTTGATGGCAAAGACCAGCCGCCAGCTCCAGTCGCCGAAGACCGTGAGCACCAGCCCGCCGATGATCGGCCCGAGAATGGTGGTGAGCGAGGATGCCGCGGCCCAGAGGCCGATGGCCTTGCCGCGCTCTTCCTTGGGGTAGGCCTTGGCGATGATGGCAAGGCTGCCCGGCACCATGAAGGCCGCCCCCACCCCCTGCACGGCGCGCGCGAGAATGAGAAGGCCGGCGTTGGGCGAGAGCGCGCACGCGATCGAGGCGGCGGTAAAAAGCGCGATGCCGAAGCCGAAGACGCGGCGCAGGCCGAACCGGTCGCCCGCCGCCCCGCCGATGAGGATGAGGGCGCCGAGGAAGAGCATGTAGCTGTTCGACACCCATTGCGCATCGGCAAGGCTGGCGCCGAGATCGGCGCGCAAGGCGGGAATCGCGATCGAGAGCACCGAGCCGTCGATGAAGCCCATCGAGGAGGCGAGGATCGCCGACACCAGCACGTAGCGCCGGCGCGATACGGGGCAGAAGGTTTCCTCCCGGGGGTTTGCCACACCTTCGCTCTGCATCGCTTCCACCCGGATTTCCGCCCGCTCGATCATCGGCCCGTTCGCGCGGCGACGCAACGCCCCTGTCAGGCCGCCATTTCCCAGCAGCTCTCGGCGCAGGCCCGGCAGGCCGCGACGCACTCGTCCATGTCGCCGATCCGCTCGCAGTCGGCCGCGCATTCGGTGCAGATCTCGGCGCACTCCCGGCAGACATGCTTGTGATGCGGGCTGCCGATCAGCATGAAATGCGCAGCCGTGCGGCAGATTTCGGCGCACGCCATCATCAGCGTGAAATGCTGCTTTTCCACATGCGCGCCGCCGAGCTCGAGGCAGTGGTTCATGGCCATCGACGCGCAGGTCTTATAGCAGGCCAGGCACTGGTCGATGCAGGCCTGCATCTCAGGAGTAACGTGCTGCATGGGATTCTCCTCGGATTTGTTCCAGGAGGAGAAGCCCTGAAGGCACCCGCCGGTTGCCTCGCGCTACTCGCGCGAAACGTAGACGGCGAGCTCGCATCCGCCCGGCTCGCGGAAATGGAAGCGCCGGCCGCCGGGAAAATCGAACTGCGGCCGGGTGATGGTGCCGCCGGCGACCTTGACCCGCGCTTCGGCCGCATCGAGATCGTCGGTGCGGATGACGGCGAGGGGCGCCGCCACCCGCCCGTCCGTCGCGTCGATTCCGCCATCGATCCCCGCCCCGTCGAGGCCGGAATAGGTGGGACCGTAGTCGATGAGGCCCCAATCGAAGGCCTCGGCGAAGAACTTGCGGCTCGCCGAGCCGTCGCCGCTCGGGAATTCGAGATAGTCGATGGTGAACGCCATGGTCGCACTCCTTGTATGTTCTTGTTTTGTTCTAAAACATCCGTTGCGCAAACGCAATCACCTCGAGACCGGGCCGGGAGGTCGGGGCCGGTTGGCAAAAGGAAAAGGGCGAAGGAGCCTTGCGGTTCCCTCAGAAGAGCAACCGCGTGGGGCGCGGTCCCCCTTCTCCCCTTGTGGGAGAAGGTGCCCCGAAGGGGCGGATGAGGGGTCAGCCATGCGGCCATCGACGCCGGCATGCGCGGCGGCATCGCAGACCCCTCACCCTGATTTTCCGCTGAACGCGGAAAATCCGTCCCTCTCCCTCAAGGGGAGAGGGGAATCGTGCCTGTCATCCTTTCGGGAGCAGGGGCGGGGAAGCGAGGGATTAGGCCGCCGCGTCCTCTGACCACACGCCGGAAGTAAGGCCCCCTCACCCGCCACTTCGCGTCGACCTCTCCCCCGAAGGGAGAGGTGTGGGGCTGGCGACGCCGCCTCCGTCAACACATGACAGAGTCTAAGCTGCCGCGTCCTGAGCGGCCTCGCCGCCGGGCCGCAGCACCAGCCCCTCCTCGCCGGCATCGACGGTGACGGACGAGCCGTCGGCGATGCGGCCGGAAAGGATCTCGTCGGCGAGCCGGTCCTGCACCTCGCGCTGGATGACGCGCTTTAAGGGGCGCGCGCCATAGGCGGGATCGTACCCCTCGTTGGCCAGCCACTCGCGCCCGCGGGGCGTCAGCGTCAGGGTGATGTCGCGATCCTCCAAGAGGTGCGTCAGGCGCCCGAACTGGATGTCGACGATATCGCCCATGTGCGCGCGGTCGAGCCGGTGGAAGAGCAGGATCTCGTCGATCCGGTTGAGGAACTCGGGCCGGAACGAGGCCTTGACCATATCCAGCACCTTGCCGCGTGCAAGCTCGACCGATTCCCCGTCCTTCAATTCGACGAGGAATTCCGCCCCGATATTGGAGGTGAGGATGATCACCGTGTTGCGGAAGTCGACCGTGCGGCCCTGCCCGTCGGTGAGGCGCCCGTCGTCGAGCACCTGCAGCAGGATGTTGAAGACGTCCGGATGCGCCTTCTCGATCTCGTCGAAAAGGACGACCTGGTAGGGCCGGCGGCGCACCGCTTCGGTCAGCACCCCGCCCTCGTCATAGCCGACATAGCCCGGAGGCGCGCCGATGAGGCGGGCGACCGAGTGCTTTTCCATGAACTCGGACATGTCGAGGCGCACCAGCGCCGTCTCGTCGTCGAAGAGGAACTGGGCCAGCGTCTTGGTCAGCTCCGTCTTGCCGACGCCGGTGGGCCCCAGGAACATGAACGAGCCGATCGGCCGGTTCGGGTCCTGCAGGCCCGCCCGCGAACGGCGCACGGCCTTGGAGACGGCGGCGACCGCCTCCTCCTGGCCGACGACGCGCGCCCCGAGGGTCGCTTCCATGTGCAACAGCTTCTCGCGCTCGCCCTCGAGCATGCGGTCGACCGGGATGCCGGTCCAGCGCGAGACGACCTGGGCGATGTGGCTCGGGGTCACGACCTCCTCGACCATCGAGGGCGCATCGGCAACGCCGTCCCCATCCGGATCCTCGGCCGCCTTGATGCGCTTTTCAAGGTCGGGGATGACGCCATAGGCAAGCTCGCCGGCCCGCGCGAGGTCACCCTTGCGCTGGGCGATCTCGAGCTCGCTGCGCGCCTTGTCGAGCTCTTCCTTGAGCTTCTGGCTGCCCGAGAGGCGTTCCTTTTCCGCCAGCCACTTGGAGGAAAGCGCCTGCGCCTCTTCCTCAAGCCCGGCAAGGTCGGATTCCAGCCGCTCGAGCCGCTGGCGGGAGGCGTCGTCCGTCTCCTTCTTCAAGGCCTCGCGCTCGATCTTCAGCTGCATGATGCGCCGGTCGAGCTCGTCGAGGGCCTCGGGCTTGGAATCGACGGCCATGCGCAGCCGCGCCGCCGCCTCGTCCATCAGGTCGATGGCCTTGTCGGGCAGGAACCGGTCGGTGATGTAGCGATTCGAGAGCGTCGCCGCCGAGACCAGCGCCGAGTCGGAAATGCGGATGCCGTGGTGTAGCTCGTACTTTTCCTTCAAGCCCCGCAGGATCGAGATGGTGTCTTCCACCGTCGGCTCGTCGACGAAGACCGGCTGGAAGCGCCGGGCGAGGGCCGCATCCTTCTCGACGTGCTTCCTGTACTCGTCGAGCGTCGTCGCACCCACGCAGTGCAGCTCGCCGCGCGCGAGCGCGGGCTTCAGGAGGTTCGAGGCGTCCATCGCCCCGTCCGCCTTGCCGGCGCCGACGAGGGTATGCATCTCGTCGATGAAGAGGATGATCTGGCCTTCGGCCGCGGTCACCTCGCCGAGCACGGCCTTCAGGCGCTCCTCGAACTCGCCGCGGTATTTGGCGCCCGCGATCAGCGCGCCCATGTCGAGGGCGAGCAGGCTCTTGTTCTTCAGCGATTCCGGCACGTCGCCGTTGACGATGCGGATGGCGAGGCCCTCGGCGATGGCGGTCTTGCCGACACCGGGCTCGCCGATCAGCACCGGATTGTTCTTGGTGCGGCGCGAGAGCACCTGAATGGTGCGGCGGATCTCCTCGTCGCGCCCGATGACGGGGTCGAGCTTGCCGGCCCGCACGTCTGCGGTGAGGTCACGGGCGTATTTCTTCAAGGCATCGTAGGCGTTCTCGGCTGACGCCGAATCGGCGGTGCGGCCCTTGCGGATCGCCTCGATCGCCTGGTTGAGCGCCTGCGGCGTGACGCCCGCAGACGAGAGGATCTTGCCTGCGTCGCTGTCCTTCTCGACGACGAGGGCGAGCAGCAGCCGCTCGACGGTGACGAAGGAATCGCCCGCCTTCTGCGCCGCGCTCTCGGCGGTGTCGAACACGCGCGCCAGCTCGCGGCTCAAATAGAGCTGCGAGGCGCCGCTGCCCGAAACGCTGGGGATTTTCGCCAAGGCCGCCTCGGTCTCGGCGCGCACAAGACGGGGATCGCCCCCGGCGCGCTCGATGAGGCCGTTGGCCATGCCCTGATCGTCGTCGATCAGGACCTTCAGAAGATGCACCGGCAGGAACTGCTGGTGGCCCTTGCCGAGCGCGGTGGTCTGTGCGCTCTGGATGAAGCCGCGCGCCCGCTCGGTGTATTTCTCGATATTCATGCAACTCTCCTGTCTCGCCCGCGGACCGGCCTTGAAAAGCACCGGCGACCGCTGCGGAAGCGTTGGTTTGGAAACGCCCAATGAACCGGCGCGTTTCCGTCTTCGAAATGGGATATAGGAAGAGCTTGAAAAACTAAAAGGCCGGGCTCCATGCCCGGCCTTTGAAAAGATTGGATCAGACGCCCCGCCCTACTCCGCGGCTGCCGTGCCGCCGGCGGTGATGAAGGCGGGCAGTTCGCCGATCTCGGGCTGCGGAGAGCTGGCCGGATCGGCCCCGTTCTCGGCGCCCGCGGCGGCGCGGCGACGGCGCGGACGACGCTCGCGCTTGCGCGGCTGCTCGCCTTCGCCCTCGGCGGCGGGGGCAGCCTCGGCGGTTTCGCCCGCAGCGCCCTCGGCGCCGTTGACGGCAGCGGCGGTCGCCGGCTCGGCCTCGCCCTCGCTCTCCTGGCGCTCGGGCGCCCGTTCGGAGCGGGAGGCGAAGCGGTTGCCCATATCCTCGTCGCCGTCGAAATCATCGTCGTTGTCCTGCCCGCTGTCGGGCCGGAAGTTCTGCGGCTGGGCCGCCATGACGATGCGATAGTAGTGCTCGGCGTGCTGGAGATAGTTCTCCGCCATCACCGAATCGCCGGACGACTGCGCGTCGCGGGCGAGCTGGGTGTATTTTTCCGCGATATGGGCGGCGTTGCCGCGCACCTTCACATCGGGGCCGTTGCTCTCGTAACTGCGCGAAAGCGGATTGGTGTGCTTGCGTCCACCGTTACGGTTGCGCGAGCGGTTCTTGTTGTTCTGCTGGTTGGGTCTCATCGGGTCGCTTTGTAACTCTGAAAAAGTAAGCGTCACATCACTGGCGGACACGCAGATGCCGTGTCTGGCCAACAGCCGGGCGGTGCCTCAAACGCGCCGCGCATCGGTCGCAGTCTGGCTTCATGAAGACCTAGAACTGTCTGGCGGGACCGCCACTGGCTCCGGATTCATCAAACGCGTGGGCCGGGTGTCTCCGCCGGGTCCGCGCTGCGCCATGCAGCTTCATGATGAACGGGTGGCCATCACCGTGGCGCTCATGATGCGCCGTTGACAGCACCGGCAAACTATATCGTTCGGCTTGGGTTTCCAAGCACAAATTTCGCGGTTGCGGCGATATGCGCTTTCAAGGGTGTAGATGGTGCCCCGATACCACACGGTCAAGACCCGCGAGGTCTTTATCTATCGCAACGTTCCGAAAGCCCGCTTTCTCGAGGAGCTCGGCGACGGTCCTGCCCTGCCCGCTGCCGATCTCGACCATCAGCCTGCCGCCGGGTTTGAGATGGCGCGGTGCGCCGCCGGCGATGATGCGGTAGGGCGCAAGACCATCGGGGCCGCCATCGAGGGCGAGCAGGGGATCGTGCCCGCGTACTTCGCGTGCGAGGCGGGGGATTTCGTCCGATTCGATATAGGGCGGGTTGGAGACGATGAGGTCGAAGCGTTGAGGGTTTGCCGACTGTTGCGGCTCCCCCCCACCC
>NZ_JZEX01000009.1 GCF_000969415.1 Devosia geojensis
GGGTCGGGGGAAGTTTCGGTGGCTCACGGACCCACCCCCACCCTCGTTCCCTCCCCTCAAGGGGGAGGGAGGCGATAGAGCCGCTGACTCCGAAAGGGAAACATCGCATGAGCGACTATGCGGTCATCGTCGTCGGGGGCGGACATGCCGGCTGCGAAGCGGCGGCGGCGTCCGCGCGCCTCGGCGTGCCGACGGCGCTCGTCACCCACAGCCAAGCCACCATCGGCGAGATGAGCTGCAATCCGGCCATTGGCGGCCTCGGCAAGGGCCATCTGGTGCGCGAGATCGATGCGCTTGATGGCCTCATGGGCCGCGTCGCCGATGAGGCCGGCATCCAGTTCCGCGTGCTCAACCGCCGCAAGGGCCCGGCGGTGCGCGGGCCGCGCGCCCAGGCCGACCGCAAGCTCTACCGGCAGGCGATGCAGGCGGCGATCACGGCGCAGCCGGACCTCGATGTCGTCGAGGGCGAGGTCGACGACCTCGTCGTCGAAGACGGCCGCATCGCCGGCGTAGTGCTGCTCGATGGGCGCCGGTTCTCTGCCCGCGCTGTCGTGCTCACCACCGGCACGTTCCTGCGCGGCCTCATTCATCGCGGCGAGGAGACCGTCCCGGCCGGCCGCGTCGGCGAAAAGCCGGTGCTTGGTCTCTCCGAGCGGCTGGAGGCCCTTGGCCTGCAGCTCGGGCGCCTCAAGACCGGCACGCCCGCCCGGCTCGATGCCACCAGCATCGATTTCTCGGGCCTGGAAGAACAGCGGGGCGATGATCCACCCGAGCCGTTCTCGATGCTGACGCGGCAGATCACGACGCCCCAGGTTTCCTGCTTCGTCAGCCGCACCACGGCCGAGACGCACCGGATCATCTCGGAGAACCTCCATCGCTCGGCGATGTATTCCGGCCGCATCCAGAGCCGGGGGCCGCGCTATTGTCCCTCGATCGAGGACAAGATCGTGCGCTTCGCCGACCGCGACAGCCACCAGATCTTCCTCGAGCCGGAAGGGCTCGACGATCCGACCATCTATCCCAACGGGCTCTCGACCTCGCTGCCGGCCGAGGTGCAGGAGGCGTTCCTCAAGTCCATGCCGGGCCTTGAGAACGTGCGCATCCTGCGTCCCGGCTACGCCATCGAATACGACTATGTCGATCCGCGCGAGCTCCGTGCTACGCTCGAGATGAAGCGGTTGCCGGGTCTTTACCTCGCCGGCCAGATCAACGGCACCACCGGCTATGAGGAAGCCGGCGCGCAGGGCCTGCTCGCCGGCGCCAATGCCGGGCTCGCCGCCAAGGGCTCGCCGCCGCTGGTCCTTTCGCGCACGCAAAGCTATCTCGGCGTCATGGTCGACGACCTGACGACGCGCGGCGTCTCCGAGCCCTACCGCATGTTCACCTCGCGCGCCGAGTTCCGCCTGCACCTCAGAGCTGACAATGCCGACCAGCGACTGACCCGGCTCGGCATCGACGCCGGCCTTATCGGCGAGGAGCGGCGGGCGGCCTTTAACGAAAAATCAACCAAGCTCGACGCGGGGCGCGCGCTCCTCACCGGGATGACTGTCAGTCCGAGCGCGGCGCGCAAGGGCGGCATTCCGGTCAATGCCGACGGGAAGCTGCGCTCGGCTTTCGAGCTGCTGTCCTATCCCGAGGTCACATCCGAGCAGGTCGCCCGCCTCTGGCCGGAGATCGCCGCGCTGGAACCGGCGGTGCTGGAGCAGCTGACGGTCGACGCGCAATACGCCGTCTACCTCGATCGGCAGAAGGCGGACGTGGAAGCGGTGAAGCGCGATGAGATGCGCGAAATTCCGGACTGGCTCAGCTACGAGGAGATCGCCGGGCTCTCCATGGAGATGCGCCAGAAGCTCTCGCAGCAGCGGCCGGCGACCATCGCCCAGGCGCAGGCCATTGACGGCGTGACGCCCGCGGCCGTCACCCTGCTGCTGTCGGTCATCCGCCGCGGCGGCCTGCGCAAAGCCAGCTGATGGTCGACGCCCGCGGCCGCGCCGCCGTTCTGCGCTACGCTCCGCATTTCTCCCGCGATCCGGAAGCGGTGATTGCCGACCTGGAATCCTATGCTCTGCTGCTGGAGAAATGGCAGAGGATACAGAATCTCGTTTCACGTGAAACACTGGCGGACATGTGGAGGCGGCACTTCGCCGACAGCCTGCAGGTGTTGAAGCTGCTCACGGAGAGCGACCGGACGATTCTCGATCTCGGCAGCGGTGGCGGTTTTCCGGCGCTGCCGCTCGCCATTGCCAGCAAGGGCAGGGACCGCCGCTTCATCCTCGTCGAACCGACCAGCCGCAAGGCCAGTTTCCTGCGCACGGTCGCGCGGAACCTCGGTCTCGACGTGCGGGTCGAGGCCCGGCGCACCGAAGACATTGATTCACGTGAAACAGGGCGGGTCGACGTCATAACCTCGCGCGCGCTCGCCAGCCTGCCGCAGCTTTGCGCCCTCGCCGCGCCGTTCTTCGGGCCCGAAACCCGCGCCATCTTCCATAAGGGGCGGGAACATGTTGAAGAACTGGTGGAATCGGGTGCCTTGTGGCAGCATGACGTGGTACTGGTGAAAAGTGACACCGACGACAGCGGCGTCCTCGTCGAGCTCAAGAATTTGCGCTCGAAGCAAGTCCGTTCGTGAAGGCAATACCGGAGGCCGTCTTGGCTCCCCGCATCCTGACTCTCGCCAACCAGAAGGGCGGGGTGGGCAAGACCACCACCGCCATCAATCTCGCAACGGCCCTGGCCGCCATCGGCGAACGGGTGCTGATCGTCGACCTCGATCCGCAGGGCAACGCCTCGACCGGCCTCGGCATCTCCCGGCAGGAACGCGAGATTTCCGCCTATGACCTGCTCGTCGGCGAGGCGCGGGTCGCCGAAGCCTCGGTGATGACCAGCGTGCCCAACGTTGCCATCGTGCCCTCAACCATGGACCTCCTGGGTGTCGAGCTGACCATCGCCGCGCAGGCGGACCGGGCCTTTCGGCTGCGCGATTCCTTCAAGCGCCTCAATGAGTTGACGATCAACGGCGCACCGGTGAGCTACATCCTCATCGATTGTCCGCCCTCGCTCAACCTCCTGACCGTGAACGCCCTGGTCGCCGCCGACGCGGTGCTGGTGCCGCTGCAATGCGAGTTCTTCGCGCTCGAGGGCCTCAGCCAGCTGTTGCAGACCATCGAGCAGATCCGCACGACGCTCAATCCGCGCCTTTCCATCCAGGGCGTGGTGATGACCATGTTCGACAAGCGCAACAACCTCTCCGAGCAGGTGCTGCAGGACGTGCGCCAGGAAATGGGTTCGCTCGTCTACGACACGGTCATTCCGCGCAATGTGCGGCTTTCGGAAGCGCCGAGCTATGGCAAGCCGGCGCTGCTCTACGATCTCAAATGCGCCGGCAGCCAGGCTTACCTTCGGCTCGCCACCGAGGTGATCCGGCGCGAACGGCACCTCAATGCGGCCTGAGGATTTTTGAATGATGACTGACAAACCTTCCCGCCTCGGCCGGGGCCTCGCAGCCCTCATCGGAGACATGGCGACGCTCGAATCCTCCGGGCGCGTGGCCGAAAGCGGCGGCGTTCGGCGCCTGCCCGTCGAGTTCATCACTGCCAACCGCGCCAATCCGCGCCGCACGTTCGACGACGAGCAGCTCGAGGAGCTGACCAACTCGATCCGCGAGAAGGGCATCATGCAGCCGCTGCTGGTGCGCCCGTCGAGCGATCCCAACATCTTCGAGATCATCGCCGGCGAGCGCCGCTGGCGCGCCGCGCAGCGCGCGGGCCTGCATGAAGTACCGGTCATCGTGCGTGAGGTCGACGACAAGGAAGCGCTCGAGCTCGCCATCATCGAGAACGTGCAGCGCGCCGACCTCAACCCGCTCGAAGAGGCGCTCGGCTACGAGCAGCTCATCGAGCAGTTCGACTATACCCAGCAGGACCTGGCGCAGGTCATCGGCAAGTCGCGCTCGCACGTCGCCAACACGCTGCGGCTGTTGAAGCTGCCGGATTCGGTCAAGGGCATGGTTTCGGGCGGGGAGCTTACCGCCGGCCATGCGCGCACGCTGATCACCGCCGCCGATCCCGCCGCCCTTGCCGAGGAGATCGTCTCGCGCGGTCTTTCCGTGCGCGAGGCGGAAGCCTTGAGCCAGAAACGGGAGGTCGCCCCGAGGCACCGCGAGCCGGCGGCCAAGGACGCCGATACCGTCGCGCTCGAGCGCCAACTCTCCAACGCGTTGGGGTTATCCGTGTCGCTCAGCCACAGCGGCAATGGCGGCAAGCTCGAGATCCGCTACAAGACGCTGGAGCAGCTGGACGGCATCTGCTCGCGGCTGACGCGGGCGGCGAACTAGAGCTCTTCATAGCTAACTAGAATTTAGCGGCTCTTTCGCCTCCCTCCCCCTTGAGGGAAGGGAATGAGGGTGGGGGTGGTTGTGTGAGCCACCGATGGACCCCCGCCCCCGACCCCTCCCCTCAAGGGGGAGGGGAGCCGACCGGCTCATGTTTCCGTCCAATCGTGAACGCTCTAGCGGCGATTGAACTCAAAGTTTGCCGCATTTCCTTAAACTCCTGAGGGGCGTTTTAAACGTCCAGCGGCGCTAGGGAGCTAATGGAGGGAAGTTTTCTCCTTCAAGTTCAGAACCTTAATCCCTACTGAGGTCGACCGTTTCACGTGAAACGGCCCCTTTTAGTGCGCGGCCGCCATCATACAGAGCGCGAGCAGCGTGCGGCGCAGAACGGCTTCGGCAAGCGCCGGCCGGCGGCGGCTTTCCTCGGTCGCCAGGTGAATGCGCTCGCCGGCGGTGGCGAGGGCCGAATCGCTCCACAAGCGCACCTGCTGCTCGAGCGTCGCAACCCGGGAGAAATGCGGCTTGGGACGGGCGGAGTTCAGCACGTCGCGGGCCGATTTGCCGGTATCCACGTCGCCGCGCCAGCGGCGCAGGGTCGAAAAATGCATCATCGCCATGGCGAGAAGCCGCTGCGGGTCGACCGCCGAGCCGAGCGCGCGGTTGAGTGCGGTCTCGAGCCTTTCCGCGTGACCGGTTCCCGTCGCATCGAGGATCGTATCGATGACCAGCGCGGCATTGTCGGCGCAGAGGATCAGCACGTCCTCGCGGGTCAGCGCCTTGCTCTCGGCCGCATAGAGCGTCAGCTTCTCGAGCTCGCGGCGGGTGACCTCGCGGTCGTTGCCGAGCGTTTCGCGCAAGGTGGCGACCACGTCGGCGTCGGCCCTTATGGCCTCCTTGGCGAAGGTCTCGCGGATGAGGGCCGACAGCGTCTCGTCGGTATCGGCGTAGCAGGGCAGGGCGCGGCCGAGTTTTGCCGCTTCCACCAGGGCGCGCAAGGCGTCGCGCGGCGCTAGGTTGCCCGCTTCCAGCACGATGATGGCGCCGGCCGGGTCGTCGCGCAGCTCCGAGAGCGTCATGACGAGGCTCTTGGCCGCCCCGCGCACCCGCACGATGCGCCGGCCGCCGAACAGCGAAATCGTCTTGGCCTCGACGGCGAGGATCGACGGGTCGGCATCGACTTCGGAGGCCTCGAGGGTCACGAGGCTCGCCGATTCCGGATCGTCGCCCTGATAATGGCGGATGAGGCGCTGCGCGGTCTCGCGCACGAGGCCGGCATCGGGGCCGTAGACGAGGAAGATGCCTTCCTCGAGGTCCGGCCGCTGCAGGTAGCGCGCGACCTCGTGGGCCTTGAGGGCCGTCATCGCCGGATCAGCGCACGGCGCCGGCGAGCAGCGCCAGGCGCAGCGATTCGGCGGCGGCGCGGGTTGCGCGTTCCTGGGCCTCGATCACCGATTCGCGGGCGGCGAACGCCTGGGCATTGGTGGTGAAATCGGCCGTGGCCGTGCGGGTGATGGTCACCGGCGGCTGCGTGCTGCCGGCGGGCGGCAGGATGGTCAGCCGGGCGGTCGCCGTCATCCGGCGCAGGGTGTTGGGGTTGGGCGTAGCCGAAAGGCCCTGCCGGGGCCCGGAGGCCGAAACCGAGACACGAACCTGGCGCGCGTCGGGGGCCTCTGATACCCCGAAGCGCAGGCGCAACTCCTGGTAGACGATCTGCTCCAGCCGCGAGTTGGGCTCGGCATAGGTGAAGGCGAGCCTTTGCGACACGGCCTGCGGGTCGGAGTAGACCGGCGCCATGGTGCAGGCGGAAAGCGTTCCGCCCAGCACGATGGCAATCGCGAGAAAACCGTTGCGCAGCAGCTGCTTAGACCACGACATTGACGATCCTGTCCGGCACGACGACGATTTTCTTGGGCGCCTTGCCCTCCAGCATGCGGGCAATCGGCTCCAGTGACAAGACCAGTTCCTCGACGGCGGTCTGCGCCGATCCCTTGGCGACGGTGATCTCGGCGCGGCGCTTGCCGTTGACCTGCACGGGCAGGGTGACGGTGTCGTCGACGAGATAGGCCGGGTCGACCGCGGGCCATGCCGCGTCGCAGACGAGACCCTGCTTGCCCAGGGTCTGCCAGCAGGTTTCGGCCAGGTGCGGCATCATCGGGGCGATGAGCTGCACCAGCCGCTCGACACCTTCGGCAAGCGCCGCGCAGCGCGCCGCGGGCGCTGGCGAGACGAGGCCGACATAGCGAGCCAGCGCATTGGCGAGTTCGTAGATCTGGGCGACGGCCCGGTTGAAGCGCAGCCCCTCGATGTCGTCGCCGACCTGCTTGACGGCGCGATGGACGATCTTGCGCAGGGCCAGCGCATCCTCGTCGTCAACACCGGCTTCAATTTCGGAGAACTGTTCAGCGATAGCGACCGATTCGCCGACCAGCCGCCAGATACGCTGCTGGAAGCGGCTGGCGCCCTCGACGCCGGCCTCGGTCCACTGCACGTCGCGCTCGGGCGGGGAGTCCGAGAGCATGAACCAGCGGGCGGTGTCGGCCCCGTAGGTCTTGAGGATCTCGTCCGGATCGATGCCGTTGCGCTTGGACTTGGAGATCTTCTCGATCGAGCCGATCTGGGCGGGCCTGCCGGTGGCGACCTCGATCGCCTGCCGCTCGCCTTCGACCAGCTCGACGCGCACTTCCTCGGGCGAGAGCCAGCGCCCGTCGCCGGCCTTGTAGGTCTCGTGGGTCACCATGCCTTGCGTGAACATGCCCTTGAACGGCTCGTCGAGCCCGAGATGTCCGGTGATCTTCATGGCGCGGGTGAAGAACCGCGAGTAGAGCAGGTGCAGGATCGCGTGCTCGACGCCGCCGATATACTGGTCGACCGGCATCCAGGCGTTGGTTTCCTCGGGCACGGTCGGCGTATCGGCGTGCGGGGCCGTGAAGCGGACGAAATACCAGGAAGAATCGACGAAGGTGTCCATGGTGTCCGTCTCGCGCCGCGCCGGGCGGCCGCACTGCGGACAATCGACATGCTTCCAGGTCGGATGATGGTCGAGCGGATTGCCGGGCTTGTCGAAGGCGACGTCGTCGGGCAGCACCACCGGCAGGTCCTTCTTGGGCACCGGCACCGTGCCGCAGGCCTCGCAATGGATCACCGGGATCGGGCAGCCCCAGTAGCGCTGGCGCGAGACGCCCCAGTCGCGCAGGCGATAATTGACCTCGACGGTGCCCTGCGGGCGGCCGTCGACCCGCAGCGAGGCGAAATGGTCGGCGATGGTCTTCTTGGCTTCCTCGATCGAAAGCCCGTCGAGGAAGGCGGAATTGAAGATGGTGCCGGTATCGGTATAGGCCTCCTCGCCGATGGTGAAGGTCTGCGGGTCCGCGCCCGGCGGCAGCACCACGGGAATGACGGGCAGGCCGTATTTGCGCGCGAACTCCAGGTCGCGCTGGTCGTGGCCGGCGCTGCCGAAAATGGCGCCGGTGCCATAGTCCATCAGCACGAAATTGGCGACGTAGACGGGCAGCGTCTGCCCGGGCTTGACCGGGTGCGCGACGGAAAGGCCGGTGAAATAGCCCTGCTTTTCGGCCTTTTCCAGCGTTTCGGTCGCGGTGCCGTGGCGGTGGCACTCGGCGACGAACTCGGCAAGCGCCGGATCGCCGGCGGCGAGCTCGCCGGTCAGCGGATGGTCGGGCGAGAGCGCGATGAAGGATGCGCCGAAGATGGTGTCGGGGCGGGTCGTGAAGACCTCGATGCTGGTGGTGGCGGTCTTTTCGGTCGCTTCGAGCGCAAAGAGGAGCTTCAGGCCCTCGGACTTGCCGATCCAGTTGCGCTGCATGGTGCGCACCTTCTCGGGCCACTCGGTCAACCCATCGATGGCGCTCAGCAGCTCCTCGGCGAAGTCCGAGATGCGGAAGAACCACTGCGTCAGCTCGCGCTGCTCGACGGGCGCGCCGGAGCGCCAGCCCTTGCCGTCGATCACCTGCTCGTTGGCGAGCACGGTCATGTCGACCGGGTCCCAGTTGACCTTGCTTTGCTTGCGCGTGACGAGGCCGGCCTCGAGCATGTCGAGGAACATCGCCTGCTGGTGCCTGTAGTAGTCGGGCTCGCAGGTCGCGACCTCGCGGGTCCAGTCGAGCGAGAGGCCCATGGATTTCAATTGCGCGCGCATCGCCTCGATGTTCTGGCGGGTCCAGATGCCGGGGTTCATCCCGCGCTCGATGGCGGCGTTCTCCGCCGGCAGGCCGAAGGCGTCCCAGCCCATCGGGTGCAGCACGTTCTTGCCCCTGGCGCGCTGGTAGCGCGCGACCACGTCGCCCAGCGCATAGTTGCGCACGTGCCCCATGTGGATGCGGCCCGAGGGGTAGGGGAACATCTCGAGCACGTAGTAGCGCTCGCGCGTGTCGCCGTCCTTGACGACGAAGGATTGCTGATCGTCCCACACCTTCTGCCAGTGGGGTTCCATTTCGCGCGGGTTATAGCGTTCGAGGCTCATGCTCGTTTCGGCGTCCTTGAGGGGCATGGGCGGTAATCCGCCTCTGTTCCTTGCGTTTTCTGGGGATTTTGGCTAGCGACCATCACCAGAAAACACTGAGTTGGTCAACAGCAACGGGGCGAAAGCGTGGAGCCGAACGCCGCAAAGGCAACCGAACGCCTCGAGACGATCCGGCAGATGATCGCGCGGGCGCAAAAGCGCTTCGGTCCGCCGCCGGTCTCGGTGACGCTGGTCGCCGTCTCCAAGACCTTCCCGGCCGAGGCCATCGCGCCGTTCCTTGCCGCCGGGCACCGGGTGTTCGGGGAGAACCGCGTGCAGGAGGCAAAGGCCAAATGGCCGGCGCTGCGGGCATCCTATGACGGCATAGAACTGCATCTCATCGGCCCCTTGCAGACCAACAAGGCGCGCGAGGCCGTGGCGCTCTTCGACGTCATCGAGACCGTCGACCGCGACAAGCTCGCCGGCGTCCTCAAGGCAGAGATGGAGCGGGCGGGGCGGAACCTGCCGTGCTTCGTCCAGGTCAATATCGGCGGCGAGCCGCAGAAGGCCGGGGTCGACCCGGCCGAGGCGGCAAGCTTCGTCACCCGCTGCCGGCAGGTGCACGGGCTCGATATCGTCGGCCTCATGTGCATTCCGCCGGACGGAGAACCGCCGGGCCCCTATTTCGCCCATCTGGCTGCGCTGGGGCGCCAGGCAGGCGTCGAAAATCTCTCCATGGGCATGAGCGGCGATTTCGAGACGGCGATCGCGATGGGCGCGACGCATGTGCGGGTGGGCTCGGCGCTGTTCGGCCGGCGACCGCCGGCCGGCTGAGGGCACGCGGTGCTGAGCGAAGCGGAAGCCGGACGTCTCGTCGAGCAGCACCTCGGCGGCACGCGGGTCGCTCCGCACGCCGTCTATGTGGGCGAGGTGCTGGCGGCGATCGCCAAGCGCCTGCGGCAGCCGGAGGCGCTTTGGCGCGTCACCGGGTGGTGCCACGACCTCGATTATTTCGCCATCGAGGGCGACTGGAGCCGGCACGGGGTGCTGACGGCGGAGTGGCTGGCCGGCCGGTTGCCGGCCGAAGCGCTCGAAGCCATTGCCGCGCACGACCACCGCACCGGGCGCGTGGCGGCAGGTCCGCTCGCCGATATGCTCAAGCTCGCCGACGCCCTGGCGGTCGCCGTCGAAACGCTTGGCGGGCGCGCCGGATTCGCGGCGCGCTTGCGCAACCGCGAGCCGGGTGCGCCGCTCGTTGCCGGCAAGCCCTATCTCGATGCCATCATCGCGCAAGCGGCCGCGCGCCACGGGATCGTCGGCGACGAGATCGCAGCGCTCCTGCCGGCGCAGGACCAATGGAGCCGATAATTGTGGTTTGCCCCATGCAGGCCCGGGCAAAGCGCCTATATTGTAAACGGCGGGTGCAACTTGTGCGCTCGCTCGCCCGTTGCTCGAACGTGATAACGGCGAAGTGATTTGGCCGTCCCATGCAAGTCGCAATGCTGTGCGGCAAAGGACAGTAAAGAGAATCATGCGGAGAAAACAATGAACAAGCGTCGCATTCTTCTCGTCGACGACGATGCGCAGCTGCGCGAGACGCTGATCGATCAGCTCTCGCAGGAGCATGAATTCGATCTCGCCGAGGCGGAGACCGCCAACGATGCCCTGAAGGCCGTGCGCGAGAAGAACTACGACCTGATGATCCTCGACGTCGGCCTGCCGGACATGGACGGACGCGAGGCGGTCAAGCTCCTGCGCAACGAAGGCTTCAGGAGCCCGATCCTCATGCTGACCGGGCACGACAGCGACGCCGACCAGATCCAGGGCCTGCAGTCGGGGGCCAACGATTATCTCACCAAGCCCTTCCGCTATCCGGTGCTGAAAGCGCGCATCGATGCGGCGCTGCGCCAGCACGACCAGAGCGAGGACGTGGTCTTCACCATCGGGCCCTACAGCTTCCAGCCGGCGGCAAAGCTCCTGGAATCGAGCGACGGCGGCAAGGTCAGGCTCACCGACAAGGAAACCTCGATCCTCAAATACCTCTACCGGCAGGGGCCCAAGACCATCACCCGCGACGTGCTCCTCAAGGAAGTGTGGGGCTACAACAACCGGGTGACGACCCATACGCTCGAGACGCACATCTACCGGCTGCGCCAGAAGATCGAGCGCGATCCGTCCAATGCGCGCCTTCTCGTGACCGAAGAAGGTGGATATCGCCTGGTTCCCTGAACCGGGCTTGCCTCATCCATTGAGCGTTGTTGAACTTTTCCCCTATATGGTACGCGCGGAGCGCGACTGGGGGATGACTTCCCGGCGCTTCCGTGTAGTGGGGCAGGATGCGACTGGACGAGGCGGCCGCGGTTCTCTCGCAGGCCGAATTCTTCGACATCTGTGACGCCGAGCAAAAGCGGCTGCTCGCCTTTGCCAGCGAGCGGCGGCGCTTTGCCCCGGACGAGGTGGTGTGCCAGGGCGAGGTGGTGCCCGAGGGGGCGCATGTGCTGATCGAAGGCACCCTCAAGGCCAAGCCCGTGGGGGCGATCGCGGGCAAGCCCTACACGATCTCCAATCCGGGCGCGGTCATCTCGGCCATGGCGCTGATCCTGGCGCGCCCGCGCCTCATCACCGTCACCGCCGTCATCGAGACCGACATGCTGTTCGTGCCGCGCTCGGCCTTCCGCAAGCTCGTCGAGCAGTCGCCGGACCTGGCGGCTCGGGCGGCCGCCCATATCGAAAAGGATCTGACCGCCTATCTCGGCGCGCTGCAGCCGATCAGCAAGAAGATGCGGGGCGAACGCTAGGCCCGAGCATGGTGCCAGGCATTCCTCTTCCGTGAAGAGGCGGAACCCGTTGTGCTCGTGCGGCATGACGCCACCTCACCGGTTGTCATCCCGGCGGAGGCCGGGATCCAGCCCTGAACACCTCCAAGCGCACGAGACGAGCGGTGGGCGCGCCTGTCTGATCACACACCTTGCGGCTGTGGTTGTATCTCAGGATGGGCCCCGGCCTTCGCCGGGGTGACATCGAGGGATGGCAGGACAAGAGTTCCCGGTCGCCCAGATCGTTCCCGTTCAAACCGCCGCGAAGCGGACGATCACCGGCACGTGGTCGGAGGGTTTCTCGCTCCAGCCGCGGGCCGGGCGCACGATCTCGGCGGCGGTCGAGTGCTCGGCGACGTCCGCGGTCGACCAGATGTGGTCGAGGCGCCGCCCGCGGTCGGAAAGCTCCCAGTCGCGGGCGCGGTAGCTCCACCAGGAATAGAGCTTGGTCTCGTGGGGCACGTGCTTGCGCACCAGGTCGGTCCAGCCATGGCCGCCGGCGAGGATAGCGTTGAGCGTTTCCGTCTCGATCGGGGTGTGGCTGACGACGTCGAGGAGCTGCTTGTGGCTCCACACGTCGTTCTCGTGCGGGGCGATGTTGAAGTCGCCGGCGATGAGGTGGCCGCGCTGGAACACCGGCTCGGTGAACCAGGTCCTCAATTCCCCGAGGAAATCGAGCTTGTGCTTGAACTTCCGGTTGATCGCCGGATCCGGCGCGTCGCCGCCCGAGGGAATGTAGAAATTGTGGAACGTCACCGGTCCGCGCCCGAAATCGAGGAGCGCCGAGACGTGGCGCGAATCGGGGATGTCGCAGAACCCGCGGCTCGAGATGTCGGTCAGCGGGAACCTCGAGATGGTGGCGACGCCATGGTAGCCCTTCTGGCCATGCACGGCCTGATGGGGATAGCCGGCGGCGGCGAGGGCGGCGCGCGGGAACTGGTCGTTGGTGCACTTGATCTCCTGGAGCATCAGCACGTCGGGCCGATACCGGGCGAGGAAATCGAGCACCAGGGCTAAGCGCAGGCGAACGGAGTTGATGTTCCAGGTGGCGACGGAGACGGTCATCTTGGGTCCAGGCAATGCGCAGCCGTTATGACCGACGCGGGCCTGCCGGGTAAAGCAGATCTTTGATCCGCCGCGCTTCCCGGCCTAGCGGTTGGCCGGGTCGATCGCGGTGTAGGTGGCATCGATGTAGAAGAAGGAGCGCGGGATCTCGACGTTCTTCTCGACGTCGTAGAGCGAGAAGGTCAGCTCCGTGCCGTTGGGCTCGACGAGGCTCCACTGCGCCAGGTCAAGGGTCTCGGTGTCGAAGACGAGGGAGACCTCGACGGTGCCGGCCACCGTCTCGTCGACGATGGTGATGGTCATGTAGCCGTCGGCCGAGGCGACGCCGACGATGTTGGCCCGGAAGAGGTCGATCTGGTCGCCGAGGAACTGGCGCAGTGGAATGGTGTCCTGCGGGTAGGCGTAATAGGTCCTGTCGGCGCGGTTGAGGACGTAGAAGCCGCGTCCGACCGAGACGATCTCCTCGCGGCTCGGCGGATTGTAGCGGAACCGCACCTTGTCCGGGCGCTCGAGGAAGAAGGTGCCTTCCACCCGCCCGCCATTGGTGTCGATCTGCAGGAACCGGCCGGCCATGGTGCGGATGGCGGTGTTGTGGGCGCCGATATTGCGGATGAGCTCGGTTTCCTCGGCGGTCAGCGGAATGGTCTGCGCAAGGCCGGGGGTGGCCAGGGCGAAGAGGGCGGAGACCCCGAGAAGGAGCGCATCGCGGCGAATCATGGGCTGAACTTCTGGCTCGTTGCTTTCAAGGGACCCTAGAGCACTTCCTGGTTCGATGGAATCGAACCGGACGCTCCAGGCTATGTTTGGTCGCGTTTCCGAACCCCAAAAGCGGTGACCGCTTTTGCTGGAAACGCTCCAACCTAGAAATCAAATGCGGCAACAGCTGGAAGCCCTTGTTCACGCGGCGTTCATCGGTGGGCGGCGCCCGGCCCCCCTAATCCACCCGCCCGCGGGCCGCGACCGGCACGGTTTCCACCACCGCCTCGCCCTGCGTCAGGTTGACCACGTCGAAGAGGTTCGAGACCACGCAGCAGTGGTTGGGGACGATCCGCAGCTTCTCGCCGATCTTGGGTTTTTTGTCCGAGGCTGAAAGATCGATGGTGCCGTGTTCTTCGCTGAGCGACGTGATCACTGCGCCCGGGTAGCCCAGGACGTGACCAAATCCGGTCAGCCCGAGCGTGTCGCTGGTCAGCGCCTTAGAGCCGGCGTCGATGACGGCGCGCGTTTCCGTCGGGCGCGAGACGACGGTGGCGATCACCGTCAGCGCGCAATCGTCGAGCGTCGCGACACCCTTCTCCACCTGGTAGCGGTCCATGTAGATGTAGGTGCCGGGCCGATGCTCGGTGGCGACCTCCGCCTCGTGTGCGTGCCAGAGATCGGGCGTGCCGCCGTTGGAGATGATCTTCGCGGGCAGCCCGGCTTCCTCCAGCAGGCGTTTGCCCTCCGCCAGCCATCGCGCCGCCTCGGCGTATTTTCCCGCCGCCGGATAGGTCATGAGGCCGGCGAACGACAGGCCGGGCGAACCCGCGATGACCTTCGCCAGCTCCACCGCCGCTTGCGGGCTCTGCACGCCGCAGCGCCCCATGCCCGTGTCGCACTCGACCAGCACCTCGAGCGGCTTTTCGGCGCCTGCGAACGCTTCCGAAAGCCCTGCAACAGTCTCGGCGCTGTCCGCCGTCACGCGGATGGTGACGCGCTCGTTGAGCGCCTGCAGGCGCGCGAGCTTGGAGGCCCCAAGGATGTTGTACGGCAGGAAGATGTCCGCGATGCCGGCATCGGCCATCACCTCGGCCTCGCCGAGCTTCTGCACGGTGATGCCGATCGCGCCGAGCTCGATCTGCCGCTTGGCGAAGCGCGGGAGCTTGTGGGTCTTGATGTGGGGCCGCAGCCGCACCCCATGCGCATCGGCATAGTCCTGCGTGCGCTTGAGGTTCGCCTCGACCCTGTCGAGATCGATAAGCACGGCGGGGGTATCGACGTCGGCGATGTTCATGACGTTTCAGTTCTCTTGCGTCAGCACTTCGCTGACGAACCGCATGTTGCCCGCGGTCAATCCGGCGTCAACCGCGAGCGCCGTGCCGGTGATGCCGGAGGAGGCATCCGAGGCAAAGAAGATCACGGCGTTGGCGACTTCCGCGGGTGAAACGAGGCGCCCAAGGGGATAGTGCGGCAGCACCTTGTCGAGCAGCGCCGGGTTCTTTTCCAGCCGGTGGTCCCACGCCGGGGTGCGCACCGAACCCGGACACACCACGTTGGCGCGCACGCCCTTGCGTCCGCGCTCCAGCGCGATGGCCCTGGCGTAGGCGATGAGCCCCGCCTTGGCCGCCGAATAGGCCGGGTTGCCGTAATGGGCGAGGCCGTTGACCGAGGAGATGAAGACGACGCTGCCGCCGCCCCGCGCCGCCATCGCCTCGACGACGGGACCGGCGACCGCATAGGCGCCGTTGAGGTTGATGGCGAGTTCGGCTTCCCACACCGCCATATCGACCTGGCTCATGGTCTCGGCGCGGGTGAAGCCGGCGTTGGAAACGAGGATATCCGGCGCGCCGTGGGCTGAAAGGTGCGCGTTGAGGGCGGCCTGCGTGGCGGCGGTATCGGCGAGATCACAGTGCACCTGGCCGGCAAGGTCGAGCCCGTCGAGCATTTCCGCCTCGCGGTCGGCGCCGATGACCGCCGCGCCCGCCTCACGGAACGCGGCGACGAGCGCGCGCCCGATGCCGCCGCCCGCGCCGGTGATCAGCGCCGTCTTGCCGGCAAGACTGAACGGGGCCGTGCTCATTTGCCGTCCGGGGCCTTGTAGGCGACGCACTCGATCTCGACCTTGCAGTCGACCATCATGTGGCTCTGGACGCAGGCGCGCGCCGGCGGGTGCTCGCCGAAATAGCTCTTGTAGACGCCGTTGAAGCTCCAGAAATCGCGCGGATCGTCGAGCCAGACGCCGCAGCGCACCACGTGCTCGAGCCCGTAGCCGGCTTCTTCGAGGATGGCGATGATGTTCTGGATGGTCAGGTGCGTCTCCTCGACGATCGAACCCCTGACGATCTCGCCGTCTTTCATCGCCACCTGCCCCGAGACGTAGAGCCAGCCGTCGGCCTGAACCGCGCGGGCGAAGGGCAGGGTCTGGCCACCGGCGCCGGCCTTCTCGGCGCCATAGCGAATGATCGACATCTCGCAGGTCTCCCGTCGGAATAAATGTAAGCGAATTTCTTGATGAGGAGCAGAATACGGTATCCGGGCGCGTCCGCAGCCCCAAAATCGCGATTTTCATGTAAATTTCTTACGTGAAGTGGTCATGGAGCCATGCTAGGTTCGCCGGACGTCAAGCTCCGCGCCGCTCCTTGCCCTCTTATCCGGCCGGTTGGCACTTGCGCAAAGGAAGCGTTCCCGTGCGTCTCTTCACCGCTGCCCTCGCCACCGAGACCAATACGTTCTCTCCGATCTGCATCGACCGCAAGGCCTTCGAGGCCTCGCTCTATGCCCCGCCGGGCGAACATCCGGAAACGCCGACGCTCTGCTCGGCGCCGATCACCGTCGGGCGCCGGGTCTGCCGCGAGAAAGGATGGACGCTGATCGAGGGGACGGCCGCCTGGGCGGACCCGGCGGGCCTCGTCAACCGAGAAGCCTATGAGGGGCTGCGCGACGAGATCCTCGACCAGTTGCGCGGGGCGCTGCCGGTCGACGGCGTGGTGCTCGGGCTTCACGGCGCGATGGTGGCAGCCGGCTATGACGACCCCGAGGGCGATTTCCTCTCCCGCGTGCGCGAGATCGTGGGGCCCGATGTCCTTGTCTGCGCCGAGCTCGACCCGCACAGCCACATGACCGCCAGGCGCGCGGCGGCGGCCGACTTCTTCACCGTCTTCAAGGAGTTCCCGCACACCGACTTCGTCGAGCGGGCCGAGGACCTCTGGCGGATCGCCGTGGAACGGCTCGAAGGGCGGGCCAGGCCGGTCATGAGCGTCTTCGACTGCCGGATGATCGACGTCTTCCCGACCTCGCGCAACCCGATGCGCGCCTTCGTCGACCGGCTCTATGCGATGGAGGAGACCGAGCCCGGCGTGCTCTCCATCTCCGTCATCCACGGCTTCATGGCCGGTGACGTGCCGGAGATGGGCACCAAGGTGGTGGTCGTCACCGACAATGACAGGCAAAAGGGCGCGGCGCTAGCCGAAAGGCTCGGACGCGAGCTCTATGCGCTACGCGGCACCTTCATGATGCCGCAGTTCGACGAGACGGCGGCCGTCGCGCGGGCACTGGCGGCCGAAAAGGGTCCGGTGGTCATTACCGACATGTGGGACAATCCCGGCGGCGGCACCGCAGGGGACGCGACGGTCATCCTCGGCGAGCTCATCGCGCGCGGTGCGAGGGACGTGGCGGTCGGCACCATCTGGGACCCGATCGCGGTGCAGATCTGCTTTTCGGCCGGCGTCGGCGCCGAGATCCCCCTGCGCTTCGGCGCCAAGTCGGCCCCGTTCACCGGCGACCCCATCGACAAGCGCGTCCGGATCGAGCGGCTCGAGCGCGATGCCGAGCAGCGCTTCGGGGACGCGCGGGTGCCGATGGGCGATTGCGCGCTCGTTGCCTTCGACGGCATCGAGGTGATCCTCAACTCCACCCGCGCCCAGACCTGGGACCATTCGGTATTCGGCGCCATGGGGATCGACCCGAGAACGAGGAAAATCCTCCTCATCAAGTCGACCAACCACTTCTACGATTCGTTCTCGAAGATCGCGTCCGAGATCGTCTACTGCTCGGCCGGCCGGCCCTACCCGAACGATCCCAAGACGACGCCCTACCTCAAGGCGCGGCGGGACATCTGGCCGATGGTCGAGGATCCCTGGGGCGACCTCGCCAACGTCGGGTAGACGCGGGGGCGGCAATACGTGGTATGGGGTGGCCGAACAGCCACCTGCCGCCACGTGCCCATGACCATCGCCACCATCACCAGCCTCGGCCACAAGGGCGAGGGGATCGCCGAGATCGACGGCAGGCGCGTCTTCGTGCCGCTGGCGCTCGCCGGCGAGCGGGTGCGCCTGGAGACCGAGGGCGAGCGGGGAACGCTTATCGAGGTTCTGGAGGCCAGTACCGATCGCGGCGACCCGTTCTGCCCGCATTTCGGCGTCTGCGGCGGCTGCCAGCTCCAGCATCTCTCCCGGCCGGCCTATGAGGCGTTCAAGATCGCGCTCATCGAAACGCCCCTGCGGCACCAGGGCATCGATGCCTCCGTCACCGGTTTCGTTGATGCCGCCGGTACGGGCCGCCGCCGTGCGACGCTCCATGCCCGCAACGAGGGCGCCGGCTACATGCGCTTGCGCAGCCACGAGGTCGCCGACATCGACCGCTGCCCGATCCTGGTGCAGGCGCTCGCCCGCGCGCCCGAGATCGCCCGCGCCGTCCACGCGGCGGTCGGCGAGGCGGACGTGGCGTTCACCGCGACATTGACCGGCCTCGACATTGCTGTCCGCACTGAAAAGAAGCGTGCCGACGGCAACCGGCTGATGCCGCTGATGGCGCGCTTCGGGCTTGCGCGGCTTGCGCTCAACGGCGAGCTCCTGGCGCAGGCGGCCAACCCACGTATCCGCATGGGGCGGGCCGAGGTGGAGCTGCCCATCGGCAGCTTCCTGCAGGCGACGGACGCGGCCGAGGAGGCGCTCGCCGCCTATGTCGTGAACGCCGTCGGCAAGGCGAAAACCGTCGCCGATCTCTTCTGCGGCATCGGCCCTTTCGCGTTGCGGCTGGCCGAGAAGGCGCGGGTGACGGCCCATGACAGCGACAGGGCCGGCATCGCCGCGCTCGACAAGGCCGCCCGGCACACCTCGGGCCTGAAGCAGATCGCCGCCAAGGCGCGCGATCTCTTGCGCGATCCCGTCACCCGCTTCGAGCTTGCCGGTTTCGATTGCGTCGTGCTCGATCCGCCCCGGGCCGGCGCCGAGGCGCAGACGCGCGAAATCGCGGCTTCGAAACTGAAGCACGTTGTGATGGTTTCCTGCGACCCACGCACCTTCGCGCGCGATGTGCGCCTTCTCGCCGATGCCGGCTTTGCGCTCGACAACCTCGTCGCCGTCGACCAGTTCGCCTGGTCGACGCATATCGAGATTGCGGCGACCTTGCGCCGGTAGGCCGCCTCTGGACACCTCGCCCCCCTTGCGGCAGGTTCGGCGGAATTTTTACCGATCGGACGAGAAGAGGATCGCCCATGACCCCGCACAACCATGCCCAGCCGGGCGACTACGCCGAAGCCGTGCTGCTGCCGGGCGATCCGCTGCGGGCCAAATGGATCGCCGAGACGTTCCTCACCGATGCCAAACCGGTCAACTCGGTGCGCAACTGCCTCGGCTTCACCGGCACCTACAAGGGCAAGCGCGTCTCGGTGCAGGCAACGGGCATGGGCCAGCCCTCGCTCTCCATCTACGTGCACGAGCTCATCAACAGCTATGGCGTCAAGACGCTCATTCGCGTCGGCACCTGCGGCGGCCTCAACGCCCGGGTCAAGGTGCGCGACGTGATCCTCGCCCAGGCGGCGTCCACCGACAGCGCCATCGTCAAGGACCGGTTCGGGCCCTACAACTTCGCCCCTATCGCCGATTTCGGCCTGTTGCGCGCCGCGGCCGAGAAGGCGGAAGCGGCCGGCCTCAAGATCCATGCCGGCAACATGCTCTCCTCCGATATCTTCTATCATCGCGAACCGGGGCTCGAGGGCTACGGCCTGCTGCCCGACCACGGCGTCATCGGCGTCGAGATGGAGGCGGCGGCGCTCTATACGCTGGCCGCCCGCTTCGGCGTCAAGGCGCTGGCTATCTGCACCATGACCGACTGCCTTATCACCGGCGAGGAGATCAGCGCCGATGCGCGCCAGACCTCGCTCACCGACATGGTGACCCTGGCGCTGGAGGTTGCGATCGAGGCCTGAGGCACCTATCTCGGCAGCAGCCACCAGCAGGACTTGATGCCATGACCGTTCTCGATCGACTCGCGGGCGCCCTCGAACGACGCGACGAGCAGCCGAACGTGGCGCTTGCCGAGGACCTCGCGCAGAAGGCCGACAAGGCCGCCATCGACGAGCTTATCGGCGTTCTGCGCACCAGCAGCGACAAGCGGCAGAAGAACGATGCGCTCAAAGTCCTCTACGAGGTCGGCGAGCGGCGGCCCGAGCTCATCGCGCCCTATGCCGAGGAGTTCCTCTCGCTTCTTGCCAGCCACACCAACCGCCAGGTCTGGGGCGCCATGCAGGCGCTCGAGGCCATCGCCGAGCAGCGGCCGGAAACGATCCTCGAATCGCTGCCGCAGATCATCGCGGCGGCCGACAGGGGCTCGGTCATCGCCAACGACAGCTGCACGGCCATCCTCGTCAAGCTCGCCGCCATGGGCCATTCCGAGACGGTGCCGATCCTTCTCGAGCGGCTGAAGAAAGCCGCACCCAACCAGTTCCCGACCTATGCCGAGGAAACCGCGGCGGTCCTCACCGAAGAGGCCAAGCCCGGGTTCCTCGCCGTCCTCAAGCAGCGCATCACCCAGATCACCCAGCGCTCCAAGCGCGAGCGGGTGGAGCGGCTGATGCGCAAGATGGGCGGGTAGCGCGGCCCCATCGTGGCCAGGGCGAGAAGAACCCCTCACCCTGACCCTCTCCCCGGAGGGGCGAGGGGACGCTGTGGAGGCGTCTGTGCTTTCCACATGCACGGGACTTCACCTCGCCCCTCCCGGGAGAGGTCGGCGCGTAGCGCCGGGTGAGGGGTGCGGAGCCGATATGATGCATCCATACCAGCGACACACCTCCAAACTCACGCAAACGTCAGCGCCGGTGCGTTCCGCCGCTCTCAGCCGCCTATTTCTTGCCGGCTTCGCCGTGTTAACCTCCCGGCAAGGTCCAATCGGGGGCAGCTCACGCCATGAACCTGCGCAACAACGCCGTCCGTCTCGCCGAGACCGTTCGCGGGGTCGAGACGATGTCCCGCTTTGCGCTGGCGGTCCTCGCCCTCGCCTCCGGCGTCTACACCTATCTGGGCGTACGCGGCCTCCTCGACGGGTCGGCGACCTTCGTCTTCTTTGCCGCCATCGTCTATTCGGCCGCCGTCTCGGTCGCCATCTACGCGTTCTGGACGTTCATGCTGCGCTTCGTGCCGCTGGTCGTCTCGGGCTTCCAGCGCATCGGGCTCTTCGTCGTCATGGGCATAGGCTGCGCCATGATCATCGCCATGAGCTCGTGGCTCAACGCCGCCGCGCTCGCCGGTTCCGCCGCCCTCGAGCAGCACATGGCGGTGACCCTCCAGGGCTATGCCGAGGATCTCGACCGCGCCCACGCCAACGCGCTCTCCGCCCAGAGCCTGCTGCCGGACGTGCTGCGCGCTTCCGAGCGTTTCGAGCGCCTGGCGCTCAACGAGCGCGAGAGCGGGGCGCTGACCGGCACGCAGGGCTCGGGCAGCGTCGTGCAGCTCCTCTCGCAGATGAGCGCGCAGATGGACGAGCTCGCCGCCAGCATCACCGGCTCGCGCGCCGAGGTGCAGGGGCTCTTCGATGAGGGCAGCGCCCGCCTCGCCGCCATGCGCGAGCTCGTTTCGACGCCCGGCGACATCGAGCCGCGCTCCGACCAGTTCTCGTCCGAGGCGGTGCAGCTGACCGCCGTCATCGCCGCCCTGCAGCAGACGAGCGTCGCCCCCTCGGTCAAGCGCGCCGCCGCCGATCTTTCGGCCGGCTTCATCGCGCCTGTCGCCGACGGGCGCTCGGCCGACCTCGCCTCGCGCCAGGACCAGGTGATGGAAACGGTGCGCACGTCCGTGGCCGCGCAGTCGGCGGCGCTTTCGGCCGCGGCCGACGAGATCCTGGCGCAGGAGCCGGTGGCCCAGCGTCGGTTCGTCCCGCTCTCCAGCGCCGAGGCGGTCATCCGCTACTGGTCGGATTTCGTCCCCTCCTGGGCCGGCGCCATCTCCATCGACCTGCTGCCGGTCGTGCTGGTGCTGGTGCTCATGGTCGTCCACGACGCCATGCGGCGCGATGCCGAGGCCATGGACGAGGCCGAAACGGTCACCGCCGCCGAGATGCTGCGCGCGCTCGCGCTCTACCGTCAGCTCAATGGCGGCGAGCCCGTGCCGGCCGCGACGCCGGCCGATCCACCGGCCAACGATACCCAGGAGCCGGGCGAGCCATCCGCGCCTGCGGCCGCGTCTCCCGTTGCCGCCACGCCTGAAACGGCCGACGGCACCGTCACCCCGATCGACGCCGCCCAGCGCAAGCGCGGCGAAGCGCCGGTTCGGCCATGACGGCGGGCCATGCGCGCCGGGGCGGGACAGGGCTCGGCGTCCGTGCCGCGCGCTGGTTCGCCGGGCTCGACGACGGCGCCATCATGCGCGCCGCCTTCTTCTCGCTGCTCGCCGGCACGCTCGCCATCCTCTATGTCGACTATACCGAGCTCACCGCCTGGGCCCCCGAGAGCTTTGCGGCGCCGCTCGAGCCCATCCTGCCGCCATCACGGCCGGAAGCGGCGGACGGTGGCGCAACTCCCGCCATCACATCGGATCGGCAGGTGCTCCAGGCGCCGCTCGCCATCACCCTCGCCGGCGGGGGAGAGCTTCGCCTCACCGGCACTCTCGATCCGGGTTCGGCCGAGCGCTTCGCCGCCGAGGTCGAAGCGCGGGGCGAATACGTCGAGACGGTGGTGCTCGAATCCCCCGGCGGCTCGGTGCGCGACGCGCTCGCCATCGGCGCCCTCATCCGCGATCGCGGCTTTGCCACCCGCGTCGCGGCAGGGGCGCTCTGCGCCTCGTCCTGCCCCATCGTCTTCGCCTCGGGCGCCGAGCGGGTCGCCGAGCCGGATGCCGCCATCGGCGTCCACCAGGTCTATGCCAGCGCCATCGGCGGGGATGCGCGGGCCCTCGCCCAGGCGCCGGGCGTCGCGATGGCGCAGGCGCAGGAAATGACCGCCGAGATTACCCGGCACCTGACGGCGAGCGGCGTCGACCCGGCGCTGTGGCTGCACGCGCTCGAAACCCCGCCCGACAGGCTCTATTATTTTACCGCCGAGGAGATGGCCGCGTTCGATCTCGTCACAACCTCGCCGTCATGACGGCATAATCTCTTCACAAATGCGGAACCGGGGGAGGGCCGGGACCGTTCATCGGAACCATTGCGGAAGGGAGGCCACAATGCACGATACCCACACATTGACCCGGCATCGCGACATCCAGAGCTGGGTGAGCGGACACCGCGGCATACCCGCGATCGCCCGGGTGCGCGACCATCTCGGGGAGATGCGGGCGCGACTATGCCTGAGCTTCGAGCGCAAGCGCCGCTCGAACGACGACAGGACCCGGATCGACGACGGCATGAGCCCGTGTTCATGGACCGCCTGGCTCGCCGAGCTCGACCGGCAGAACCTTGCCCTCAAGGTATCGGGCAGCGACAAGCCCGAGTTCGAGTTCGTCGACCGGCGCCAGGCGAACTAGACTGCAAATTTGATGGAAGCCTGAGCCGAAGCGCTCTATCCGGCCAGGTCCCCCTGCCGCATCCGCTCTAGGGGCCGCGCAAGGGTTTCGAGCGGATGCTCGGGCATGGCGTCGGGCGCCGCCACCTGCACGCGGTCGCGTCCGTCGCGCTTGGCCTGGTAGAGCGCCGCATCCGCGCGCCGCAGTGCATCCGAGTGACTGTCGCCGGGCCCGACCTGCGCGACCCCCATGCTGACCGTCGCGCGCATTGCGCCGGTGAGGAACGCGAAATCGATGGCGCCGAACCGCGTCCTGACGTTCTCGGCGAAGAGCCTTGCCCCCGAGGCTTCGACTCCCGGCATGAAGATGCCGAACTCCTCGCCGCCGAGCCGCCCGACGACGAAGTGCTCGCCGGCCGCTTCCTTCAGAAGCGTGGCGAAGGCGGCGATCACCTCGTCGCCGCTGTCGTGGCCGTAGCTGTCGTTGATGGCCTTGAAGTTGTCGAGGTCGGCGATGATCATCGCGCCCGGCAGGCCGGTGCGGCGCAGCATCGCGATGCCGGGCCCGACCCGGTCGTCGAACCCGCGGCGGTTGTAGAGGCCCGAGAGCTTGTCGGTCTCGGAGCGGGCCGTCATCTCCTCCATGAGGTCGCGCACGAGGATGAGGAGGATGAGCAGGCCGTTGGCGATGAGCAGGAACGCGCCGACGGTCTGCGAGATCGCCGCATAGGTCGAGGTGATGTAATCCTGCGGGCGCGCGCCCGAGCCGATGGCGGCGGCGAGCAGGGGCTTGGCCAGGAACTGCAGGGCGCTGAGGGCAAAGAGCGCGGCAAGGATCAGGTCGAGCGTGCGCCTCGCCTTCTGGCGCAGGATCACCCAGGCGCCGACGGCCATCACCACCGCATAGGGCGACTGGTAGAGCACCATGCGGGCAAAGCTCTCGCGCGGCCAGCCGATGATGACGACGATCATTGCCGTCGACGCCGCGAGGATGCACCCAAGCAGGCGCCACGGCACCGGCTGGCGGTAGTGCCGGGAAAGGCCGACGACGATGAGGAGCGTTGCCAGCAGGAAATCGAAGAAGATGCCGATGCCGACGAGCCGCGGATCCTCCTGGAACGGCAGGATGAATTCGAGCACGACGTTGAAGATGCCGAGCGCGTAGGCGGCGCTCAACCACCGCGCCGCGTCCGAGGTCTTCTGGAACGCTGCCACGACGCCGAAGGACACCGCAAAGATTGCGGCGATGAAGAGATTGATGGCGAGGACAAACGTGGCGGCGCTCATTGGGGTCTCGCAGATAGACCCAAGCTAACGCATCGGAAAAGAGAAGGCGTTAACGACTTTGACTTTTTTCGGGCACATTCCTACTCGCCCGCATCCGGCAACAGCACGATAACATCGTGGAAGGATTCAAGGTGCGGCGAAGGCAGTTCCAGCACGAAGCTCTGCCCGTCCGCGCTGACCTTGTAGAGGCATCCGACCTGGTCGCGTTCGCTCGCCCCGTCGTAGGCGACCGGTCCCTCGTCGGCGTAGTTGAGGGCGCCGCGATAGAAATAGCCGTCGCCGGAAGGCTCCAGATGCCCGGAAAAGCGCTGGGAGCCCGTGGTCTTCTCGATGCCGTAGCCGCCGCCTTCCGCCGCCTCGATACGGCAGTCGAAGAACTGGTAGGCAACGAGCGGCGAGATGCCGCCGAGCTTGACCGTGCGGCAGCGGTAGTCGCCCTCGGGCAGTTCGCCGGCCGCCGCCAGGCCGTTGGCATAGAGGCCCGAAACGATCTGGCGCGCCTCACCGTCCGCCTCGGTCATCGCCGCCGCGAGACCACGCAGGCGTGACCACTCGAGACCGGCGAGCCGCTCCTCGTCCGCCGCCGAGAGCGCGTCGGCCGGCGCCGTGCACGCGGCGACGCCCTGGCCAAGCGCCGGGCCGGCGGCCGCAACCAGCATGAGAGCGAGGCCGAGGGTGCGCAAAGACGGGCTCATGGGCATCTCCGGGGGTTGAATGCGGGGCCGGGCGGGCGCAGCATGGGGTGGTTGCGAGCGCGAAACTCTCCATATGATGCAGGCGTTGAGTCAACACGCAAGTTTCGGAGGTGCCCTATGGCCAAGATCCTGACGAACCGCGACGACATCCGCCAGTGGGTGAGCGCGCGCGGCGGAAACCCGGTGCTGATGGAGGTGCCGGCGGGCTCGTCGAGCCGCACCATCCTGCAGCTCACCTTCGGTCAGGATGCGCTCAACGCCTCGGGCAACCAGGGGCCGGACCGGGTGGGCGGCTTCCAGCTCGTCAGCTGGGACGAATGGTTTTCCGCCCTCGACGAGAACGGCCTGGCGCTGCGTGTTTCCGACGACCCATCCGGCGGCAACGAGATCGAATACGAGTTCGTCGCCCGCGAGGAAGCGGACCGGCAGACGACCGACGCCGCCAAAAAGCCCGCCGCCGTCACCGTGCAGCCGCCGGGCCGGCCCTTGCCGGACGAGTAACGTGGAGCCGCGTTTCGGGCTCTGTCGAAGGGCACCGATCGCCACATCCCCGGCTGTCATCCCGGAGGCCGGGATCCAGTACACGCCGGCGGAGCGGTTCAAGCGCGGAGTGTGTGGCCAAGATCCTTTGCAGGAGCCCAAGCCGCGTCGTTTACTGGGCCCCGGCTTTCGCCGGGGTGACATTGGTTTGGGTTGAAACGACGGTGCGCCGCCGGAGCTGAAGAAGCCTACTCCCCGCGCTCGGCCGCGTCCTCGATCGCTTCCATGTCTTCGTCTGAGAAGCCGAAATGGTGGCCGATCTCGTGGATGAGGACGTGGGTGACGATCTCGCCCAGCGTATCCTCGTTCTCGGCCCAGTAGTCGAGGATGGGGCGGCGGTAGAGCCAGACGCGGTTGGGCATCTGCCCGGTCTGCGGCATGTCGCCGTCCTGGGCGCGCCCGACGCCCTCGAAAAGGCCCATCAGGTCGAAGGGGCTTTCGAGCCCCATTTCCTCGAGCACCTCTTCGTCGGGGAAGTCGGCGACGCGGCAGGTGACATCGGCAGCAAGTTCACGGAACTCGGCCGGCAGGCCTTCGAGCGCGGCGAGCGCCAGCTGCTCGAAGTCCTCGAGCGAAGGCGCGAGGCGCTCGGCCCATTCGTTCACCCTTACCGCCACTCGCGGATGTCGACGAAGTGGCCGGCGACGGCCGCCGCGGCGGCCATGGCGGGCGAGACGAGGTGCGTGCGGCCCTTGAAGCCTTGGCGGCCCTCGAAATTGCGGTTGGAGGTCGAGGCGCAGCGCTCCTCGGGCTTCAATTTGTCCGGGTTCATGGCAAGGCACATCGAGCAACCCGGCTCGCGCCACTCGAAGCCTGCGTTCTTGAAGACGACGTCGAGCCCCTCGGCCTCGGCCTGGGCCTTCACCAGCCCCGAGCCCGGCACGACCATGGCCGAAACATGGGACGCGACCTTGCGGTCGCCGATCACGGCGGCGGCGGCGCGCAGGTCCTCGATGCGCCCGTTGGTGCAGGAGCCGAGGAACACCCGATCGAGCTTGATGTCGGTGATCCTGGTGCCGGGCTTTAAACCCATATAGTCGAGCGCCCGCCATTTGGAGGCGCGCTTGGTCTCGTCGGCGATGTCGTCCGGGTTGGGCACGACGCCGGTCACCGAGATCACGTCCTCGGGCGAGGAGCCCCAGGAAACGATCGGCGGGAGCTTGCCGGCGTCCAGCACCACGACCTTGTCGAAATGGGCGCCGTCGTCCGAATAGAGCGTCTTCCAGTAGTCGAGCGCCATGTCCCAGGCGGCGCCCTTGGGTGCGCGGGGGCGGTCCTTCACATAGGCGAAGGTCTTCTCGTCCGGGGCGATGAGGCCGGCGCGCGCGCCCCCTTCGATCGTCATGTTGCAGACGGTCATGCGGCCTTCCATCGAGAGCGAGCGGATGGCTTCGCCGGCGAACTCGATGACATGGCCGGTGCCGCCGGCAGTGCCGATCTCGCCGATGATGGCAAGGATGATGTCCTTGGCGGTAACGCCGGGCGGCAGCTGCCCGTCGACGCGCACCAGCATGTTCTTGGCCTTCTGCTGGATCAGCGTCTGGGTCGCCAATACATGCTCGACCTCGGAGGTGCCGATGCCGTGGGCCAGCGCGCCGAAGGCGCCATGGGTCGAGGTGTGGCTGTCGCCGCAGACGATCGTCATGCCCGGCAGCGTGAAACCCTGTTCGGGGCCGACGATATGGACGATGCCCTGACGCACGTCGTGGGCGTCGTAATACTCGATGCCGAAGTCACGGGTGTTCTCGGCGAGGGCGGCGATCTGCGTGGCGCTCTCCGGGTCCGGGTTGGGCAGCGATCGGTCGGTCGTTGGCACGTTGTGGTCGACGACCGCCAGGGTGCGCTCGGGGTGGCGGACCTTGCGCCCGTTCATGCGCAAGCCCTCGAAGGCCTGGGGGCTGGTCACCTCATGGACGAGGTGCCGGTCGATATAGAGAAGCGAGGTGCCGTCTTCGTTGTTCTGGACCAGGTGGTCGTCCCAGATCTTGTCGTAAAGCGTGCGTGCCTTGGTCATCTCGCGGTCAATCCATATCGGCTAAGCCACGGTGAGCGCACGGACGTGCACTCCACCAGATTGGAGCCGTTCTAAGCCGCAGCCAGGCAGTGGTCAAGACACAACCGTACTCACGGGTACGGCATCGGAAGTGGTCTGACGTGGGCGTCGATGGTCCCGCAAGCGCGATCGGCCTCCCTCCCCCTTGAGGGGAGGGAATGAGGGTTGTCTCGTATACACATCTGACGGTGCCGAGGAGCGATCTAGTTGAGCTTTCTGTGGTG
>NZ_JZEX01000097.1 GCF_000969415.1 Devosia geojensis
CCCCTCAAGGGGGAGGGGAGCCGACCGGCGCATTCTTCCGTCAAAACCTGAAAGTGTTTAGCGCAGCGCAGCCTCGTACTCCGCCCATGCATCGAGCCAGGACTGATCGATCTCGTCGTCCGTCAGATGCTCCCAGAAGCGCTGCACGGCGGTGTTGAGATCGACGCGGGCCGGATCGATGGCGATGCCGGTGAGGTCGGCGTAATGCGCAATGACGCGTCCGGTGAGCTCCGGATCGATGAGATTGGGCAGCGCGAAGTCGCGGTGGCGCTCGCCGATCCCAGCGTCGGCGAAGTCGTAGACGCCGTTGAGCGTGCCCGTCGCATGGTCGAAGGCCATGTTCCAGCCATGGCCGTCGAACTGACCGAAGATGAGGTCCGCCGGGCGGGCGATCTCGTCACGCCAGCGGGCAACGACATCGCGGCCATAGGCCTGCAGATGCGCCGGCAACCGGTGCAGCCGCTCCTCGATCCACTCCGGGCTCGGAAAGGCTTCCACCGGCTCGGCGCCGGCCGCGACCATGACCTCCAGCGGAATGGCATGGAGATCGGCATAGAGCTCGGCCAGCTGCCACGCCAGCCGATCGCGCTGCGTGTCGCCGAGCTTGCGATACCCCTCCGCCAGCAGGTGCTCGCCCGCGATCTTGCGGTGCTGGCTGAACGGACGCCCGCCACGATCGTGGACGATGAGCCGCGGAACGTTCATGCGCACGTGCGGGGCAATGGCGTCGAGGAAGCCAGCCTCGCGCAGCAGCGATGCCTCGGCATCCGCCGAGCGCGGGAACTTGAAGATCCATTCGCCGGCAACGTCGAGAGCGACGCTGTCCCAGCCCTCGCCCAGCACCTCATAGGGCGCGCCTTTCAGCTCCGGCGCGACCTCTGCGATGCGTTCCAGGAAGGGAGCTATGTCCTGCGGCTTGCCGGGCATGCCTACTTGCGCAGCTCGTGGTAGTAGGCGAGCAGGCCCTGCGTCGAGGCGTCGTGGTCCTTCCACTCGGCCTTGCCCTCGACCTTGGGCAGCAGCGCCTTGGCGAGCTGCTTGCCGAGCTCGACGCCCCACTGGTCGTAGGAATTGACGTTCCAGATCGTGCCCTGCACGAAAACCTTGTGCTCGTAGAGCGCAACGAGCGCGCCGAGCGTCTCGGGCGTCAGCTTGCCGTACATGATCGTGTTGGACGGCCGGTTGCCCGGAAAAACCTTGTGCGGGGTCAGTGCCGCGATCTCATCCTCGCCGAGGCCCTGCGCCTCGAGCTCAGCCTCGACTTCCTTCTCGGTCTTGCCGAGCATCAGCGCCTCGGACTGCGCCAGCACGTTGGCGACGAGCTTGGCGTGATGCGGCGGCAAATCCTCCTGCGGATTGGCGGCGATGAGGAAGTCGCAAGGGATGACGTCGGTGCCCTGGTGGATGAGCTGGTAGAAGGCGTGCTGGCCATTGGTGCCGGGCTCGCCCCAGACGATCGGCCCCGTCGACCAGTTGACCGCCTTGCCGGCGAGCGTCACCGACTTGCCGTTGCTCTCCATGTCCTGCTGCTGCAGGTAAGCGGTGAAGCGGCTGAGGCGCTGGTCGTAGGGCAGCACCGCGTGCGTCGCAAACCCCCAGGCGTTGCGATACCAGACGCCGATGAGCCCCATGATCACCGGCAGGTTCTTCTCGAGGGGAGCGGAGAGGAAATGCGCGTCCATCTCGGCCGCGCCCTTGAGGAACTTCTCGAAGTTCTCGAAGCCGACGGCGATCGCCACCGGCAGGCCGATGGCCGACCAGACCGAATAGCGCCCGCCGACCCAGTCCCAGAAGCCGAAGATGCGGTCCTGCTTGATGCCGAAGGCCTGGCAAGCCGCGATATTGGTCGAAACGGCCGCGAAATGGTCGTTGACCGCCGCCTCGCCCAGCGCATCGGCGATCCATTTGCGCGCGCTCGCCGCATTGGTCATGGTCTCGTCGGTGGTGAAGGTCTTGGAGGCGACGATGAAGAGCGTGCGGCTGGGGTCGAGGCGCTTCAGCGTATCGTGCATGTGCGCGCCGTCGACGTTGGAGACGTAGTGCGCACGTAGGTCCGCGCGGGTATAGGGCTCGAGCGCCAGCGTCACCATCGCCGGGCCAAGGTCCGAGCCGCCGATGCCGATGTTGACGATGTCGGTGAACTGCTCGCCGGCCGTGCCGCGGATCGAGCCGTCGCGCACCATGTCCGAGAACACCTTGATGTTGGCGAGCGTCTCGCGCACGCCCGGCATCACGTCCTCGCCCCCGACCTTGACCGGCTGGTCGCCCTGGTAGCGCAGCGCCATGTGCAGGACCGAGCGGTGCTCGGTGCTGTTGATCGGCTCGCCCGCCCACATGGCGTCCCGCCGCCCTTCGACATCGACCGAGCGGGCGAAGGCGAAGAGCGCGTCCATCACCTCTTCGTCGACCCGGTTCTTGGAATAGTCGAGCAGGATGTCGCCGGCCTTGACCGAGAACCGCTGGAAGCGGTTCGGGTCCTCGGCGAACAGCAGCCGCATGGGCCTGTCGGCCATGCGCTCCGCCTGCTTCTCGAGCGCGGCAAACGTCGCCTTGCGTCCGGTCTTGGCCATTGGTTTCATCCTTCGATCAGTTAACCGCATAGCGGGCTGTAGTGCTCGATTACATCCACACCCACGGGGTCATTCCCGCGAAAGCGGGAACCTCCGTTTCACAGCGGGCGCACCAAACAGAGGTCCCCGCTTTCGCGGGGATGACCCGGTGGGTAATTGAAGCAAAAGGGCAATTCGACGCATCCTTCTACCCATCGATCACCGGCAAATCCCCTGCCGCCCACTGGGCGCGGGTTTCCGCCGCAAAATCCGAAAAGCGCCCCGCCTCGATCGCACCCCGGGCGCCCGAAACCAGCTCTTGATAATAGGAGAGATTGATCTGCGAAAGGATCATCGCGCCCAAAATCTCCTCTGTCTTAACGAGATGATGCAGGTACGCTCGCGAGAAGCGCCGGCAGTTGGGGTTGGGCGAAGCCTCGTCCAACGGGCGCGGGTCATCCTTATGCCGGGCGTTCTTCAGATTGATGACGCCAAAGCGCGTATAGGCGTGGCCGTGCCGGCCGGCGCGGGTCGGGTGCACGCAGTCGAACATGTCGATGCCGCGTTCGATGCCGCCGAGGATGTCGTCGGGCTTGCCGACGCCCATGAGATAGCGCGGCCGGTCGACCGGCAGCTCCGGCGTGATCTCGCCGAGCACGCGGAACATCACCTCCTGCGGCTCGCCGACAGCAAGGCCGCCCACGGCATAACCGTCGAAGCCGATGGACCTGAGCCCCGCCGCCGACTTCCCCCGCAGCTCCGCATCGTCGCCCCCCTGCACGATGCCGAAGAGGGCGCGGTTCATCTGGCTGTCGAACGCGGTTTTGGAACGATCCCCCCACCGCAGCGACAGCTCCATCGCCCGCTCCATCTCCTTCTTTTCGGAGGGCAGCGGGATGCACTCGTCGAGCTGCATGATGATGTCGCTGTCGAGCAGCGTCTGGATCTCGATGGAACGCTCGGGCGTCAGCTCATAGGCCGAGCCGTCGAGATGCGAGCGGAAGGTGACGCCCTGCTCGGTGATCTTGCGAAGCTTCGACAGGCTCATCACCTGGAAGCCGCCGCTGTCGGTGAGGATCGGGCGCGGCCAGTCCATGAAGACATGCAGCCCGCCAAGCTTTGCCACGCGCTCGGCGCCCGGCCGCAGCATCAGGTGGTAAGTGTTGCCGAGAAGGATGTCGGCGCCCGTTTCGCGCACCTGCTCGGGATAGAGCGCCTTGACCGTGCCGGCGGTGCCGACCGGCATGAAGGCCGGCGTCTGGATATCGCCGCGCGGAGTATCGATCCGCCCGCGCCGGGCCATGCCATCGGTGGCGGCAAGGGAAAAGGAGACCTGCTTCATCGTCTTGTTCATGGCGCGGGTTCTAGCCCGTCGCCGGGCCGCGGACAATGCACCTCATGCCCCGGCGAACCTCACGTGATGGCGTCGACGGCGGCCATGCCGAGGTTGACGACGCCGAAGATCAGCAGCGCCTCGATCACCAGGCCTGCAAGGCAGATGATGGTGCCCAGCACGGCGCCGACGCCGTCCCGGTTCAGCATGGAAAATGCAAGTACGCAGAGGCCCACATTGGGCACGGCGTTGACGAAGGGAATCGGGATGGTCATCCCCACGCTGATGACCATGGCGAAAATCCCATAGGGGACCGTGGCTGCCGCCCCGGTCAGCCAGCGCATGCGCGGGCGCGAGAAGCGCGCGATGATCGCCGTGACCCGCGCCACCTGCTCGCTGGCCTTCAGCAGAGGCCGTAGCGGGAGCCTGCGCCGGCCGATGATGCCCGGCAGACGGATGGGCCGATTGAGCACCATGGCGAGGGCGACGGCGAACGTCGTCCAGGCAACAGTGCCGCCGAAACCGGGCGGCCCCGGGATCATGTTGAGCAGCGTCAGCATGAGGATAAGCAGGCGATGCGCATGTTGCCCCATCGCCTCGATGAGCCTGTCGAAGGTCAGGTGCGACGCATCGGTATCGGCTGCGACGCGCCGCAGGACGGCGACGATACGATTGGTGTAGCGCGTGACCGGGGCCGTGGGGGCCGTCACGCGCCGTCCTCGTCATCGCGCGGCGAGGCGCGGTAGAGAAGCGAGGAATCCCCATAGGAATAGAACCGGTAACCGTTCGCTATCGCATGCGCATAGGCCCGCTTCATCACATCGAGCCCGCTGAAGGCAGCAACCAGCATGAAGAGGGTCGATTTGGGCAGGTGGAAGTTCGTCATCAGCACGTCGACGGCGCGGAAGCGGAAGCCGGGGGTGATGAAGATGTCGGTCTCGCCCACGAACGGCGCGAGCGTGCCGGTGGCGCGCGCGGCGGTCTCGAGGAGACGCAGGCTGGTCGTTCCGACCGCGACGACCCTTCCGCCCTTCTGCCTGGCCGCAAGGATGCGCCTGACGGTGTCGGCTTCGATCTCGCCCCACTCGGCGTGCATCACGTGGTCGTCGGTGTCCTCGGCCTTCATCGGCAGGAAGGTCCCTGCCCCTACGTGCAGCGTCACCCGCTCGATGGAGACGCCCTTCTGCTGCAGGCCGACGAGCAGGTCTTCGGTGAAATGCAGGCCCGCCGTCGGCGCGGCGACGGCGCCGTCCTCGGCGGCGTAGACCGTCTGATAGTCGGTGCGGTCGCGCTCGCTGGGCCTGCGCTTGGCTTCGATATAGGGCGGCAGCGGCATCGCCCCGTGCGACTTGATCGCCTCGTCGAGCGCGGCGCCCGAGAGATCGAATTCCAGCGTCACCTCGCCCGTGTCGCCCTTGCCGGCGACGGTGGCCAGCAGCGGCTCCATGCCATCGGACCCGAGCTCAAGCCGGTCGAAGACCTTGAGGCGCTTGGCCGGCCGCGCGAACGCGCGCCAGGTCCTGGCATCCACCCGCTTGTGAAGGTTGAACGAAACGCTCGCCCGGTGCTCGCCGCGCACCCGCTCGCCCCGCAGTTCGGCCGGCAGCACGCGCGTGTCGTTGACGACCAGCACGTCGCCGGGCCGCAGGAGCCAGAGCAGGTCCCGCACATTGCGGTCTTCCAGCCCATCGCGCGGATCGACCACCAGCAGCCGCGCGCTGTCGCGCGGCTCAGCCGGGTGAAGGGCGATCCGGTCCTCGGGAAGCTCGAAATCGAAGAGATCGACGCGCATGGTGCAATCGCCCACCGAATGTCACCCCGGCGAAGGCCGGGGCCCATCCTGAGATACCGCAAGATGCCGCAAGATGCCTCGTTCATACACCTTGCGGCAGCGGTTATATCTCAGGATGGATCCCGGCCTTCGCCGGGATGACATCGGGGTTTTAGTCGTTAGAACTAAGCCGCAATATCAGCCGCGACCTTGACCGAGATCATCTGATCGGGATCCCGCACCGGCTCGCCGCGCTTGATCTGGTCGACGTTCTCCATGCCCTCGATGACCTTGCCCCAGACGGTGTACTGCCGGTCAAGGAAGCGCGCGTCGTCGAAGCAGATGAAGAACTGCGAATTGGCGCTGTCCGGGTTCTGCGCGCGCGCCATGGAGGCGGTGCCGCGCACATGCGGCTCGGCGTTGAATTCCTGCTTGAGGTTCGGGTACTGCGACCCGCCCGTGCCGGTGCCGTTGGGGCATCCGGTCTGGGCCATGAAGCCCTCGATCACGCGATGGAAGACGATGCCGTCATAAAACCCCTCCCGCGCCAGCTTCTTGATGTGCGCAACGTGGTTCGGCGCCAGGTCCGGCCGCATGGCGATGACCACCGTGCCCTTGGTGGTCTCGATGACGAGGGTGTTTTCGGGATCGGCGTATTCGGCCATCTGGAGAAACTTTCAGTTGTTGTACGAAACGTGGTGGCGTTCGCTTTAGCTTGCCTCACCTGCGATGTCACCCCGGCGAAAGCGATGGGTGGCGAGGCCGGCTACAAGGCCTACCGATACTCGATGCTTGCCGAAACGATCGCATCCGGCCCATCGACCATGCCGTTGGTCGCCGGATCGCCTTTCTTCAGCGCATCGACGAACTCCATGCCCGAGACCACGCGCCCGAACACCGTGTACTGCCCGTTGAGATGCGGGGTGTCGGCATAGGTGATGAAGAACTGCGAGTTGGCGCTGTTGGGATCATTGGTGCGGGCCATGCCGAGGACGCCGCGCGCGAACGGCTCGCTGGTGAACTCGGCCGGCAGGTCCGGCAGGTCCGAGCCACCCGCGCCCGTGCCGGTCGGATCGCCCGTCTGCGCCATGAAACCATCGATCACGCGGTGAAAGACGAGGCCGTTGTAGAACCCGTCCTCCGCGAGCGTCACGATACGCTCGACATGCTGCGGAGCAAGATCGGGCAGCAACTCGATGTCGACGGTGCCCGCCGGCAGCTCGAGCATCAAATGCGGCGTCCCCGCCCGATCCTGGGCGGCGGCAGGGAAAGCGAACGCGGTCGCGAGCACGGCGGCGAAGGCAATAGCGAGCGCGCCGATGAGGCGACGGCGTTGCGTAAAGGTCTTATTCATCAGGGTTTCAAGGCCTTCAGGACGATCTGGGGAACGAAAGCGGAAATGTCTCCGCCCATCTCGGCTATCTGGCGCACCAATGTGGCCGAGATGTGCCGCACATGGGGGCTCGAGGGCACGAAGACGGTCTGCAGGTCGGGCGCCATCTGCGCGTTCATGCCCACCATTTGCATCTCGTAGTTGTAGTCGGTGGTGTCGCGCAGGCCCCGGATGATGAGCTTGGCCCCGTGCTCGCGCGCCGCCTGCACCATCAGTCCCTTGAAATCGATGATCTCGATCTCGGTGTCGGTGCGCCTGCCGACGGGCGCCAGCGTCTGCTTCAGGAGCTCGATGCGGTCCGCATGGGCAAAGAGCGGCTTCTTGGTGGCGCTGACGCCCACTCCCACGATCAGCCGATCGACGAGCTTGCACGCCCGCTCGATGACATCGAGATGCCCATTGGTCACCGGGTCGAACGAACCGGGATAGAATCCGACGAGTCTGGTCATTGCCGCTCCCCTTTTCGAGCGGTTGTGGCACGCGAGGCGAGTCAGGGCAAGATCGGCCGACGTTCACCGGCAGGTTCGCGTTTCCAGACGTCGAGCATGTCGGGTCCGACCCCCTCCTCCATACGATGCCACCCGCGGTGCCCGTAGTAGTTGCGCAACGTCGGCCGGGCGCAGAGGAAAACCTCTGTTTTTCCGAGCTCGAAGAGTCGCTCTCCGGCCGCCTCCATCTATGCTCCACCTATCCCCCGGCTTCGCTCGTCGGGCTCCACCCAGAGGGCGGCGATCCAGGGAGAGAGTTGAGGACGCGCATCGAGATCGGAGGTGATGCCGCTGACAGTCCCGAGAAACCGCTCGCCCGCTCGGGCGACCAAGGTGAACGGCGGATCTCCGGGCGCGAGACACTCGTCCAGCGCGGCCTCAACGTCCGACAATGCCGCGCCGTAGGGCGCCCACCATGCCCTCCATATGCGCTCCGCGACGATATCGCGAAACCAGCGGGCAGCCCGAAGATCGACGATATCGACCATCAGGCCCGTTTCTGCAGGGCCAGCCATACGCCCCCGATCATCAGGACAACCCCGGAGACGCGGTTGACCATGCGCACCCGCGCCGCCGTGAGGAAGCCGCGCGCCCGTCCGGCAGCCACCGCGTAGACGGCGTCGGTCGAGGTCGCGACCGCCATGACGAGGAGCCCGAGGACCATGATCTGCCCGAAGGCGGGCCGGGAAAGATCGACGAACTGCGGCAGGAACGCCGAGAGGAAGAGCAGCGTCTTGGGGTTCGACCAGTTGACCAGCGCGCCCTGCCAGATATAGCGCCCGACCGGAAGACGGCCGTCCGCGGCTTCGATATGGAGCTTGCCGGAAGAGGTGAACATCTTCCAGCCGATCCAGACGAGATAGGCGGCGCCGACGAGCTTGATGATCTCGAACGCCTCCGACACCAGCGACATCACCGCCTCGAGCCCAAGCGCGACGATCACCACCATCGAGAGCATGCTCAGCTCCGTGCCGAGGATGGTGAGCAGCCCCGCCCGCGTGCCCCCGCCCAGCGAATTGGCGACGACCACCGAGACCGAGGGACCGGGCACGATGGAAAAGAGCAGGCAGGCGAGCAGATAGGGAAGGATGATGGCGGGGTCGATCATGGTGGCGCTCCAGGCATTGGCAGGCAAGGCAGCCACAAAAGGTGGCCTGGTGGCAAGAGGCATGTTGCGGCGGTCGCTCCCCTGCCGCAATCGCGGGAGCCGCCTCCGGCGGAGGCTGGCACGCCGGCGGACCGGACGACATGCAACTTACACAGGTTAGTCGATCCCTACTTCCTGAAGTGATTCAATCCATTGGAAGTCAACGCACTAACCCGATCCCCCGAAGCCGAGGTCCAAGCCCACCACCGGAACTTCGGGCTGCGCTCGCTATTGCCGCCGCAAGGGGCGGCCAACCGCGAGGAAAAGATGAAAACGTCACGCATTCTCAGCGGCATCGCCGCAATCGCGCTGCTGACATCGACCAGCATCGTACCGGTCGGTCCGTTCGCCGTCACGACCGTCCAGGCCCAGACGGCCGAAGTCAGCTTCAACCTGTTCTTCGAGGAGCTCCAGCCGCACGGCATCTGGGTGCGGCACCCGCAATACCGCTATGTCTGGTGTCCGACCGAGGTCAACGCCGGCTGGCGGCCATATACCGTCGGCCGCTGGCTCTATCTGGCCGATAGAGGCTGGTATTTCGCGTCCGACGAGCCCTTCGCCTGGGCCACCTACCACTACGGCCGCTGGTTCGACGATGACGGATTGGGCTGGTGCTGGGTGCCGGGCACGCACTGGGCGCCGGCATGGGTGAGCTGGCGGCGCAGCGACGACTATATCGGCTGGGCACCGCTTCCGCCCGAAGACGACGGTTTCGTCGTCACCATCGAGGTATCGGTCGAGGATCCGCCCGAGCCGGCCTGGATCTTCGTGCCCGTAACGCGGTTCGTCGAGCCCGATCTCAGCGTCTCGGTCGTCTTCGGCACCGAGGAGCCCGATCTCTTCACCAGGACCGAGCTTGTCGGGCCGGTGTTCGTTGAGAACAACGTCGTCGTCAACAACATCATCGATATCGACTTCGTCGAGCAGACGACCGGTCAGGAGGTGATCGCTTACCAGATCGAGGAAACGAGCGAGCCGACGACCGCGACCGTTTCGACGGAAACCGATACCATTCAGGTGTTCGCGGCCGAGATTCCCGAGCCCGAGGAGACCGTCGAGCCGCCCGAGGCGGTGGAGCCCGAGCAGGCGGCCGAGGAGGTGATAACCAACCAGCAGGAGCCGGCCGCCGAGGGCGAGGAGGCAACCCCTGACGCCGAGGCTCCGGCGCCCGAGGACCAGCCGCCTGCGGTGCAGGAAGGCGAGGAAGCCGCTCCAGCGCCGCAAGGCGAGACCCAGGACGGCGCCGAACCGCCCGCCACCGGGGAAGCCCCCGCCGAAGAGGGAGCCCAGCCTGAAGCACAGGAGGAAGGCGAGGAAGCCGCTCCAGCCTCCCCGGCCGCGCCTGCAGAGCAGCAGGAGTGTGCCCCCGAAACCATGGTGGACGGCGCCTGCCCGCCGGAAGGCCAGGAGCAGGAGCCTGCCCCAGCTGAACAACCTGCCCCAGCCGAGGAACCCGCTCCAGCCGAACAGCCTGCTCCGGTTGAAGAACCTGCTCCAGCTGAAGAACCCACTCCTGCCGAGCAACCGGCCCAGGCTCCTGCAGAGCAACCGGTCCCAGCGCCTACCGAGGAACCGGCGGCTCAGCCAGCCGAACCGCCTGCCGAACCTGAAGCGGCGCCGCAGAAATCTGCACCGGCGGCTCCAGAGGAGTTGCCCTGCCCGCCCGAGACCATGATCGACGGCGCCTGCCCGCCCGCTCCAGGTGAAGGCGGCCAGGCGCCCGCAGAGGCCCCCGCCGAAGCGCCTGCCGAGGCACCGCCTGCCCAATAAGTCGGGCGCAAATCAAAAAGGGGGTACCCGCATGCGGGTACCCCCTTCATTTTGGACATAACTATCAAGGAGAGCAAATCGGAGTGCGTTACTCCACCACGCCTTCGTCGCCCTGCCCGGTGTCCCCGTTCTCGTCCTCTTCGCCTTCGGCCTCGCTGATTCGCTCGACCGAGACGACTTTCTCGTCCTCGGCTGTATCGAAGACAATGACGCCCTGGCTGCCGCGCGAGACGATGCGGATGGGCTTGTCGCCGCCGACCGGCAGGCGGATGGTCTGCCCGCCGTCGCTGATCAGCATGATCTGGTCGTCCTCGCTGACCGGGAAGGAAGCAACGAGGCTGCCGTTGCGCTTGTTGACGGCCATGGCGACGATGCCTTTGCCGCCGCGCCCAGTGATCCGGTACTCGTGGCTGGAGGTGCGCTTGCCGTAGCCGTTCTCCGAGACGGTGAGGATGAACTGCTCTATGGCGCTCATCTGCGCGTAGCGCTCCTGGTCGAGCGCGCCGGCAACGACATCGGCCTCGTCGGTGCCGTTCTCTTCGGCCTCTTCCTCGCCGCGCACGGCACGGCTCATCTTGAGGTAGGCGGCGCGCTCCTCGGCGCTCGCGTCCGAGTGGTTGATGACGGCCATGGAGATGACCCGGTCGCCTTCGGCGAGCGCAATGCCGCGCACGCCCATGGAGTCGCGGCCCTTGAAGACGCGCACCTCCTCGAGCGGGAAGCGGATCGCCTGTCCGAGCGCGGTGGTCAGCAGCACGTCGTCGTTGGCCGTCGCCGTCTCGACGCCGACGATCGCCTCGCCCTCGTCGAGCTTCATGGCGATCTTGCCGTTCTGCCGGACCTCGACGAAATCGGCGAGCGAATTGCGCCGCACGGTGCCGCGGGTCGTCGCGAACATGATGTAAAGGTCGGCCCAGGTCGTCTCGTCCTCGGGCAGCGGCATGATCGAGGTGATGCGCTCGCCCTGCTCGAGCGGCAGGATGTTGATCAGCGCCTTGCCGCGCGCATTGGCCGCCGAAAGCGGCAGGCGCCAGACCTTGAGCTTGTAGGCGATGCCGCGCGAGGTGAAGAACAGCACTGGCGTATGCGTGTTGGCGACGAACAGGCGCGAGACGAAATCCTCCTCGCGCGTCGCCATGCCGGTGCGACCCTTGCCGCCGCGGTTCTGCGCCCGATAGGCTGAGAGCGGCACGCGCTTGATGTAGCCGCCATGGGTGACGGTCACCACCATATCCTCGCGCGCGATGAGGTCCTCGTCCTCGAAGTCGGCGGCGCTGTCGCTGATCTCGGTGCGGCGCGGCGAGCCGTACTGCTCCTTGATCTCGGTGAGTTCTGTGCGGATGATGTCGATCACGCGCTGACGCGAGCGCAGGATAGCGAGGTACTCCTCGATCTCGGCGCCGAGCCCGTTGAGCTCGTCGCCGATCTCGTCGCGCCCGAGCGCGGTGAGGCGCGCGAGGCGCAGCTCGAGGATCGCCCGCGCCTGCTCCTCGGAGAGGTTGAAGGTGCCGTCGTCGTTGATGCGGTGGCGCGGATCGTCGATGAGCGCGATCAGCGGCGCGACGTCCGCCGCCGGCCAGTTGCGCGTCATCAGCGTCTCGCGGGCCGAGGCGGGATCCGGCGCCGTGCGGATCACGTGGATGACGTCGTCGATATTGGCGACGGCGACCGCGAGGCCCACCAGCACGTGCGCGCGGTCGCGCGCCTTGTTGAGGAGGAACCGCGCCCGACGCGTCACCACCTGCTCGCGGAAATCGATGAAGGCGGTGAGGATCTGCTTCAGGCCCATCAGCTCGGGCTTGCCGCCGTTGAGCGCCACGAAATTGCAGCCGAACGAGGACTGCAGCGGCGTGAAGCGGTAGAGCTGGTTGAGCACCACGTCCGGCACGGCGTCGCGCTTGATCTCGACGACGACGCGCATGCCTGAGCGATCGGATTCGTCGCGCAGGTCCGCGATCCCCTCGATGCGCTTCTCGCGCACCAGCTCGGCGATCCGCTCGACCATCACCTTCTTGTTCACCTGATACGGGATCTCGGTGATGATGATCGCCTCGCGCTCCTTGCGCACCTCCTCGATGGCGACGCGCCCGCGGATGAGGATGGAGCCGCGCCCGGTCTCGTAGGCCTGGCGGATGCCCGAGCGCCCGAGGATGACGGCCGCCGTCGGGAAGTCCGGCCCCGGCAGCACCTCCATCAGCTCCTCGATCGTCACCTCGGGCCTGTCGAGCATGAGAAGCGTGGCGTCGATCACTTCGGCAAGATTGTGGGTCGGCACATTGGTCGCCATGCCGACCGCGATGCCCCCGCCCCCGTTGACGAGCAGGTTGGGGAAGCGCGCCGGCAGCGCCACCGGCTCCTTCTCGGAGCCGTCATAGTTGTCCTTGAAGTCGACCGTATCCTTGTCGAGATCGTCGAGCAGCGCGCCGGTCAAGCGTTCCATGCGCACTTCCGTGTAACGCATGGCCGCCGGCTCGTCGCCGTCGACCGAGCCGAAATTGCCCTGTCCGTCGATCAGCGTCTGGCCCATGGAGAACTGCTGGGCCATGCGCACCAATGCGTAGTAGATCGATGCGTCGCCATGCGGATGGTACTTACCGATCACGTCGCCGACCACGCGCGCCGACTTGCGGTAAGGCTTGTTCCACTCGTAGCCGTTCTCGTTCATCGAAAAGAGAATACGCCGATGCACGGGCTTCAGCCCGTCGCGCACGTCCGGCAAAGCCCGGCTCACGATCACGCTCATGGCATAATCGAGATAGGACTTGCGCATCTCATCGGTGATTGAAATCGGGGCGATGTCGGAGGACGGCATCGCGTTGTCTGGCGTATCGGTCACTCGGTGATTCTTGTCCGTTCGTGGTGCCCTATAGATAGGCGATCTCAGGCAAAATTGCTAATTCTGCGGCGCGTATCCTGTGGAGAGGCGCCGCCGGCGCAGCGCCGCAGAACGGCACGACGAACACCCACGTGGCATCGAGGTCCGCCCATCGGCCACCGGGGCGCCGCCGACGCTCAAGCCGCCTCCGCTCCATCGAACTGCGCCCGCGCCTCGTCGATCCGGGCGTGATTGGCGTTGGCCCACTCGATCAGATGCCCGAAGGGCAGGACCAGCGATTTGCCGAGCTCGGTCAGCGCATACTCGACCGATGGCGGCTTGGTGGGAAACACGGTGCGCATGACCAGCCCGTCGCGCTCCAGCTGGCGCAGGGTCTGGGTCAGCATCTTCTGAGAAATATCCGGAACTTCCCGCCGCAACTGATTGAATCGCATCGGCTTCATGGCAAGATACATGATCAGCAGCATGCTCCACTTGTCGCTAATCTTGTCGAGAACGCCGCGCACGGGACAACCAATCAGGGGCACCGACATCGTCGTGCCCGCGCGCCAGGCGTCCATCACCGCATCCCAATCCATCCGTTCGCTCACAAGTCACCTCCGGGTGCCCTTATGCGGCGAAAGTGCCTCCTTTCGCCACCAAATCCGTGTCTCTATATGGCAGTCTCCATTCGATACTTACTCTCTTGCAGAGTGTTTCTCAAGAGCGGGTACCGATGGGCACGCGGCATCATCCGCCGCAGAACTCAGGAGACAAGAATGAACGATTTCCGCAACAGCAACCTGCTCGTGACCGGCGCCTCCGGCCATCTCGGTCGCCTTGTCGTCGAGGAGCTCCTCGCCCGCGGCGCCACCCGCGTCGTCGCCGGCACCCGCTCGCCCGACAAGCTCGCCGACCTGGCCGCCCGCGGCGTCGAGGTGCGCAAGCTCGACTTCGCCGACGCGGCAAGCCTCGCGGCCGGCTTCGCCGGCATCGAGCGCGCCCTCATCATCTCGACCGATGCGGTGGGCGTACGCGCCGAGCAGCAGGCTGCCGCCATCGATGCGGGCGAGGCCGCGGGCGTGCGGCACTTCGTCTACACCTCTGCTCCCGCCGCCAGCCCTAACCCCGGCAGCTTCGTGCGCAACGACCACTTCGCGACGGAACTCCGCCTCTATCGCGGCAACACGGACTGGACGATCCTGCGCAACCACATCTATGCCGAGATCGCGCTGATGGGCGCGGGGCCGGCCATCGCGTCCGGCCAGTTGTTCGATGCCACCAATGGCGAGGGCCGCAGCTACGTCACCCGGACCGACGCCGCCCGCGCGGCCGCCGGCGCACTGCTGACCGCGACCGGCAAGCAGGTCCTCGACGTCACCGGTCCGGCGGCCGTGACGCAGGAGGAGGTCGCCGACCTCTTCTCGCGGGTCTCCGGCAAGCCGGTGACCCGCATCGGCCTGGCGCCCGCCGGCCTGCGCGCCGGCATGATTTCGGCCGGCGTTCCGGAGTTCATGGCCGACGTGATGGTCAGCTTCGACGTCGACGCCGCCCAGGGTTACCACGCCATCGTCACCGACGTCGTCGAGCAGCTCTCCGGCCGCAAGCCGCAGTCCCTCGAGAGCTTCCTCGAGGCCAATCGTACCGTGCTCGCCGGCTGACGACGGACAACCGGCGCGGCGTTCACGAAACGCCGAGCCGGTCTATGTCCGGATGGTTCGAGTCTGCTATCAGAAGCGGAATCGAACGGGCGCAGCGCCCCCGCCGGAGACGCATCGATGAGTTTGACCCGTTTCTTGTCGCGCATCGTCGCCTGCGTCGGGCTGGCGGTTTCCGCGGCGGGTCCCGCCCTCGCTGCCCCCGAGGACATAGCGCTCCTGCACTCCTATCTCGGCAACTGGCGCGGCCAGGGCACGCTCCACGGCGCGCGCTCGCACCGGGTGGATTGCCACATGACCGTCAAGCGCGGCAACGCCGACAAGATCAACTATTCGGGCCGCTGCGCCTTTGCCGGCGCGAACCTCTCGCTCAACGGCACTCTCGCCTATATCGACGCGCTCGAGCGCTACGAGGCCGCCATGACCACCAACGCCGCCTTCAGCGGCATCGCCATCGGCCAGAAGCGCGGCAACGGCGTGGTGTTCAACCTGCACGAGCGCGAGCGCTCCGAGGGCAAGGACCTGACCATCACCGCCCGCATCGTCCTCGCCGACGGCAGGATCACCGTCGAGTTCAACGCCATCTTCGACGAAACCGGCGAAAGCCTCTACGCGGCCGTCCCGTTCTCGAGGTAGGAAAGCCAAGTCATCGCGCGAAAGCGGGCACCTCTGCTTGTGGCGCTTGTGGCGTGCACGCTAACGGAGGTCCCCGCTTTCGCGGGGATGACCCAGGGGTTCAGCTCAAGAGCGGACAAACCGGATTACCCGCGCGGGGTCGATCCGATCACCAATGCATCATCAGAACGGAATATCGTCGTCCATCCCGCCCGGCTCGAACGCCGGGGCGTTGGCTGCCGGGCGTCGCGCGCCGCCGCCTTCGGGGCGACCGCCCTGGAATCCGCCCGACTGGTAGCCGCCGCCGGCGCCCTCACCCTCGCCGCGCCCGTCGAGGAGCGTCAACGCCGAGTTGAAGCCCTGCAGCACGACTTCGGTCGAGTACTTGTCCTGCCCGCTCTGGTCCTGCCACTTGCGGGTCTGGAGCTGTCCCTCGAGATAGACCTTCGAGCCCTTGCGCAGATACTGCTCGGCCACGCGCGCCAGGCCTTCCGAGAAGATCACCACCCGGTGCCATTCGGTGCGCTCGCGCTGCTCGCCCGAATTGCGGTCCTTCCAGCGCTCGGAGGTCGCGACCGAGAGATTCACCACCTTGCCGCCGCTCGGCAGGGTGCGCACGTCGGGGTCCGCGCCGAGATTGCCGACCAGGATGACTTTGTTGACGCTGCCTGCCATGGCGAATTCCTTCCTTGACGTCGTGTGCGGGTCCGCCCGCTTTGGGCACGCACCTTAATCGCTTGGCGTCCCCGCGCCCAAGCTTTCCGTACGCTGCCCACATCTATTGTGAACTTGTTCTCTATATGTTCTAATGGCAGGGGAGTGTCAAGCCGAGGTTGCGCAGTGAGCACAGCGCTTCCCCACCTCCCACTGTCACCGGCGAGAACCGGGCCCAGTACACAGACCGGAGGACGATGCACCAAGATCACCTCCACCGCCGGGTCATCCCCGCGGAAGCGGGGACCTTCGTTTCGGAATCGGCAGCGCAAAACAGAGGTTCCCGCTTCCTCGGGAATGACCCGGTGGGAGTGGTTGGGGTTGTGCGGGAGCGACGATTTCGGTGTGCACTGGTTCCCGGCTTTCGCCGGCGCTTCACCGCCCCTCCTCCGACGTTCACTGACAGATCCTGTCAGGAGACCCTTGACCCGAATCCGATTTGTTCCTTTTATGTTCTTATGAGGTCTGCTAGCCTCGCGCTGATCGAGCTTCGGGACGACGGCCCGGCGCGCGAGCCTGCTTGCGGTGGCGGGTGGATGCGCCTATCTCTGGCGCTCTACCTCCCGAGCCAGACCCGACTTTCGATTGCGGCACTTCTCCGGCGCTGCCGGGCGCAATGAACATGGAACGATGAGTATGCCCGACAGCCACTCCCACAATCGCGAGATCGTCATCCGCGGCGCGCGCGAGCATAACCTCAAGGGCATCGACCTGCGCCTGCCGCGCGACAGCCTCATCGTGATGACGGGGCTGTCGGGCTCGGGCAAGTCATCGCTGGCCTTCGACACCATCTATGCCGAAGGCCAGCGCCGCTATGTCGAGAGCCTTTCGGCCTATGCCCGCCAGTTCCTGGAGATGATGCAGAAGCCCGATGTCGAGCATATCGAAGGCCTGTCGCCTGCCATCTCCATCGAGCAGAAGACGACGAGCCGCAATCCCCGCTCGACGGTCGGCACTGTCACCGAGATCTACGACTACATGCGCCTGCTGTTCGCGCGCGTCGGTATCCCCTATTCGCCCGCCACGGGCTTGCCGATCGAAAGCCAGACCGTCAGCCAGATGGTCGACCGCACCCTGGAGCTGCCCGAGGGCACCCGTCTCTATCTCCTTGCGCCGATCGTGCGCGGCCGCAAGGGCGAGTACAAGAAGGAGCTGGCCGACCTGCTGCGCAAGGGCTTCCAGCGCGTCAAGATCGACGGCCAGTACCACGAGATCGAGGACGCCCCCGCCCTCGACAAGAAGATCAAGCACGACATCGAGGTGGTGGTCGACCGCGTCGTCGTCTCGTCCGATATCTCCGGACGCCTGGCCGAGAGTTTCGAGACGGCGCTGAAGCTCGCCGACGGCATCGCCCTCGTCGAGTTCGCCGACGAGACGGACGACAAGGGCGAACCCCGCCGTATCACCTTTTCGGAAAAGTTCGCCTGCCCGGTCTCGGGCTTCACCATTTCCGAGATCGAGCCGAGGCTCTTCTCCTTCAACAATCCCTTCGGCGCCTGCCCGGTCTGCGACGGCCTCGGCACCGAGATGAAGATCGACGCCAATCTCGTCGTGCCCGACGGCACCCTGTCGCTACGCGACGGCGCCGTCCTGCCCTGGTCGAAGACTTCGGCTCCTTATTATCAGCAGACGCTCAACGCCGTCGTGCGCCACTATGGCGGCTCGACGGGCACCGCCTGGAACGACCTGCCACTCGAGGTACAGAACGCGGTGCTCTTCGGCACCGACAAGACGCCGATCAACTTCGTCTATGACGATGGCCTGCGCACCTACAAGACCACCAAGCCCTTCGAGGGCGTCATCGGCAACCTGGAGCGCCGCTACAAGGAGACCGAGAGCGCCGGCATGCGCGAGGAGATCGAGCGCTACATGTCGCAGTCGCCGTGTGTCGCCTGCGGCGGCTACCGCCTCAAGCCCGAAGCGCTCGCGGTCAAGATCCATGGACACCACATCGGCCAGGTGACCGACAAATCGATCCGCTTGAGCCTCGACTGGTTCGCGGACCTGCCCAACCACCTCAACGACAATCAGCGCGCCATCGGCGAGCGGATCTTGAAGGAGATCCGCGAGCGGCTGAACTTCCTCAACGACGTGGGGCTGGAATACCTCACCCTCTCGCGCAACTCGGGCACGCTCTCGGGCGGCGAGAGCCAGCGCATCCGGCTTGCCAGCCAGATCGGCTCGGGCCTCACCGGCGTGCTCTACGTCCTCGACGAGCCCTCGATCGGCCTCCACCAGCGCGACAATGCGCGCCTGCTCGAAACGCTGCGGCGCCTGCGCGATCTCGGCAACACCGTCATCGTCGTCGAGCACGACGAGGATGCGATCCTCTCGGCCGACTATGTGGTCGACATCGGCCCCGGAGCCGGCGTCCACGGCGGCGAGATCGTCGCCGAAGGCACCCCGCAGGACATCCTCGAACATGCCGACAGCCTCACCGGCAAATATCTTTCCGGCCGGCTCGGCATCCCCCTGCCCGCCGAACGGCGCAAGCCTTCCAGGACCAAGAAACTGTCGCTCACCGGCGCCACCGGCAACAATCTCAAGAATGTCTCGGTCGACGTGCCGCTCGGCATGTTCGTCGCCATCACCGGCGTTTCGGGCGGCGGCAAGTCGACACTGATGATCGACACCATGTACCAGGCGATCGCCCGGCGGCTGAACGGCGCCCGTGTGATCCCGGCCCCACATGAGAGCCTCACCGGCCTCGAGTTTCTCGACAAGGTCATCGACATCGACCAGAGCCCCATCGGGCGCACGCCCCGTTCCAACCCGGCAACCTACACCGGCGCCTTCACGCCGCTGCGCGAGTGGTTCGCCGGCCTGCCGGAAGCCAAGGCGCGCGGTTACGGCCCGGGGCGCTTCTCCTTCAACGTCAAGGGCGGGCGCTGCGAGAAGTGCGAGGGCGACGGCGTCCTCAAGATCGAGATGCACTTCCTGCCCGACGTCTACGTCACCTGCGACGTATGCAAGGGCAAGCGCTACAACCGCGAGACGCTGGAAGTGCAGTTCAAGGGCAAGTCGATCTCCGACGTCCTGGACATGACCATCGACGAGGGCGTCGAGTTCTTTTCGGCAGTGCCCTCGATCCGCGACAAGTTCGCGACGCTCCAGCGCGTCGGCCTCGGATACGTCAAGATCGGCCAGCCGGCGACGACCCTGTCGGGCGGCGAGGCGCAGCGCGTCAAGCTCTCCAAGGAGCTCTCCAAACGCGCCACCGGCCGCACCCTCTACATGCTCGACGAGCCGACGACGGGGCTCCACTTCCATGACGTCGCCAAGCTTCTCGAAGTGCTGCACGAGTTGGTCGAGGGCGGCAATACGGTCATCGTCATCGAGCACAACCTCGAGGTCATCAAGACCGCCGACTGGGTGATCGACCTCGGCCCGGAGGGCGGCGACGGCGGCGGCGAGATCGTCGCGGTCGGCACGCCCGAGGATATCGCGGAAAATACCCGCTCCCATACGGGCGCCTTCCTCAAGGAAGTGATGAGCCGCCGGCATTCTGGCGAGCGCGAAGCGGCCGAATAAGAGCTGACGGGGTCTTTCAGACCTTCCCACTTAAGGCCCATCGGGCACTTACCGCAGGCCCTCATAGGGGCACTAAACCGCCCCATCCACCGGGTCATCCCCGCGAAAGCGGGAACCTCTGTTCATCCCTACCGGCTCTGCAAACGGAGGTCCCCGCTTTCGCGGGGATGACCCGGTGGATGGTCGCAAGGTGCCACCCAAATCGCACGCCGGCAGCCTTTAGACTTTGGTCGCAGACCACCGTGAAGGGCGCATGAATTATGGCATGCGCCCATTGCATGTCGGGCTTGAGCTTTCCGCCATGGAATAGCGGACGGATTCGGCGCATGTGTTCGATCTGGTGCAACCCAAGAATGGGGGACGAAGCCATGTTCGTCCGTGCAGTATGGCGCATCAAGCGCCTTGTCGACATCAAGCAGCAGCTGCGCGAGCTCGACGTCCCGACCACGCGTGACGCCGATCTCCTGGGGATTTCCGGCCCGGACTTCTCCAAGATGACGCGCGGCCTGTTCGATCGCTGAAGCTCAACCCTTCTCAAGATCCGCCCGCGGCCGCGCCGCGACGCTCCGTCCATCGCCACACGCTTCGCCGTGGTGAACGAGAGCTGAACGGGCACGGTTAAAGCCCTGCGATTCACGCATGGCTTGTTTGAGCTTTTCCCCACTGCTCATCTTTTCGGCTCGGACCTAAATATGCCTCGTAAACGAAAGGAGACTTCCAAATGGGTATTCGCACTACGCTCCGTAAGTGGGCCGCCTACCAGCAGACCGTCCGCGAGCTCGCCTCGCTCGACAACCGTCAGCTCAGCGACCTGGGCATCTCGCGCGCCGATATCAATCGCATTGCCCGCGATCATGTTTCGTCGCTCTAAGACCCGGCCGCCGGCCGCTCCCACGAGCAAACACCGAACACCCGCTTTCCTCTGACGGAAGCGGGTGTTCTGTTTTTAGGCAGGGCCTTGTCTCCATAAGTTTCCCACCTCCGGCTATCATCCCGGCGAAAGCCGCGAATCGGCACAACAACTCCCACTACCCCCCGAGTCATCCCCGCGAAAGCGGGGACCTCCGTTACTGGACCTAGTAAGCAAACAGAGAATCCCGCTTTCGCGGGAATGACCCGGTGGAAACGAGGTGATTTGAAGACACCCTCGGTCCAGCGTCCACCGGTTCCCGGCTTTCGCCAGGATGACAGATGAGTGGACCGCGAGCCGCCCTCGCTCAGAACGCCAGGCGCCCCACCAATTCCGCATAGCTCACCATCACCGCCTTCCGGAACGCCTCGCGTTCCGACAGCCGCTCGTACCAGCGCGCGACGTTCGGCGCCGCCGGCCGCTCGATCTCCATGGTGAACCAGCGATAAAGCGAAACGCCGGCGACGATATCGGCATAGGTCAGACTCCCGCCGGCCAGGAACGGCCGCGCATCGAGCTGCCGGTCGAGGATGGCGAGGCACTTGCCCGTCGCCGCCAGCCCGTCGGCGATAATCACCAGGTCCTGCTGCTCGACGGGCGTTCGCACCGCGCTCCAGAAGACTTTCACCCAGGCCGGCTGATAGGTCGTCGCCGTCCAGTCCGTCCATTGGTCGGCGATGGCGCGCTCGCGCACGTCCTGCGGCCAGAGCGTGCCGGCCCCGTAGGCGGCCGCCAGGTATCGGACCGTCGCGTGGCTTTCCCAAACGGTCAGGTCCCCGTCCTGCAGCGTCGGCACCAGGCCATTGGGGTTGAGCGCGAGATAGGCCGGATTGTCGAGACCCTTGTAGGAACCGCCGAGCGGAACGTGCTCGTAGTCGAGCCCGAGCTCCTCCAGCGCCCACATGGTCTTCTGCACATTGGCCGAATTCGCCCGGCCCCAAAGCGTGATCTTGCCCACGACTCAACTCCATGAAAAGGCGAGCCATTGTCGGCGGCAATCGTCCCCGGTCAATCACGGGAACACGGCGGAATCCTCATACGTTGGTCGAGTACACCCAACGAAAGGAGCCCGTCATGCAAGACCTTTCCGGCAAGAAGATCGCTATCCTTGCCACCAACGGCTTCGAGCAGTCGGAGCTGACCATTCCACATCTGAAGCTCAAGGATGCCGGCGCCACGGTCGAGGTCATTTCGCCCGAGCGCGAGCGCATCCGCGGCTGGAACAAGACCGACTGGGGCGATTATGTCGGCGTCGACCGGCTGGTCGGGGAAGCCTCGGCCGACCAGTACGACGCCATTGTGCTGCCCGGCGGCCAGATCAACCCGGATAAGCTCCGGCTAGACAGGAAGTCGCTGGACCTCATCGTGCAGTTCTGGAAGCAGAACAAGGTCGTCGCCGCCATCTGCCACGCCCCCTGGCTGCTGGTCGAGACCGGCATCGTCAAGGGCCGCAAGGTCACGTCGTTCGCCTCGATCAAGACCGACGTGATCAACGCCGGCGGCAAGTGGGAGGATAGCCCCGTGGTCGCCGACCAGGGCCTCGTCACCAGCCGCAATCCCGGCGACCTCGACGCCTTCTGCGACAAGATCGCCGAGGAGATCAACGAAGGCCGCCATCAGCGCCAGGCGGCCTGATCCGTCGATTGCGCACGGCCGGCCGGGCTGCTATCAGCCCGGCCATGTCAACAGAACCCATTCACATCGTCGGCGCCGGGCTCGCCGGTTCCGAAGCCGCCTGGCAGGCGGCGCAGGCTGGCGCCAAGGTCGTGCTGCACGAAATGCGCCCCATGCGCATGACCGACGCCCACCAGACGGACGGCTTTGCCGAGCTCGTCTGCTCCAACAGCTTCCGCTCGGACGACCACGAGCAGAACGCCGTGGGGCTTCTCCATGAGGAGATGCGCCGTTCCGGCTCGCTCATCATGAAGAGCGCCGATGCGCATGCCCTCCCCGCCGGCGGCGCGCTCGCGGTTGACCGCGACGGCTTTTCCGACGCTGTCACCGCCGCGCTTGCCGCGCATCCCAACATCACCATCGAGCGCGGCGAGATCGCGGGGCTCCCGCCCGCCGAATGGGGCAACGTCATCATCGCGACCGGCCCCCTCACCTCCCCCGCGCTTGCCGAGGCCATCAAGGAGCTGACCGGCGAGGACTCTCTTGCCTTCTTCGATGCCATCGCGCCGATCGTCCACCACGACTCCATCGATCATGACATCGTCTGGGCCCAGTCGCGCTACGACAAGCCCGGCCCCGCCGGCACCGGGGCCGACTACCTCAACTGCCCGATGACGCAGGAGCAGTACAACGACTTCGTCGATGCCCTGCTGGCCGCGCCTCTCCACGAGTTCAAGGAGTGGGAGAAGGTGCCTTACTTCGACGGGTGCCTGCCCATCGAGGTCATGGCCGAGCGCGGCCGCGAGACGCTGCGGCACGGGCCGATGAAGCCGGTCGGCCTCACCAACCCGCGCGATCCGCTGGTCAAGCCCTATGCCATCGTGCAGCTGCGGCAGGACAATGCGCTCGGCACCCTCTGGAACATGGTCGGCTTCCAGACCAAGATGCGCTACGGCGTGCAAACCGAGATCTTCCGCATGATCCCGGGCCTCGAGAACGCCCAGTTCGCCCGCCTCGGCGGCCTGCACCGGAACACTTTCCTCAACTCGCCCAAGGTGTTGCGGGCGGACATGAAACTAAAGGCCGATCCGCGCCTGCGCTTTGCCGGCCAAGTCACCGGCGTCGAGGGCTATGTGGAGAGCGCCGCCATCGGCCTCGTCGCCGGGCGGCTGGCGGCAGCGGAGGCATTGGGCAAGACCATCGAGACTCCGCCGCGCACCACCGCGCTCGGCGCGCTGATCGACCACATCACCGGCGGCCACCTCGAAGCCGAAGCCTATTCCGGCGCCCGCAGTTTCCAGCCGATGAACGTCAACTTCGGCCTCTTCCCGCCCGTCGAGATAGCGAAGCCGGAAGGCGTCAAGCGCTGGCGCGGCAACGACAAGGTGATCGCCAAGCGCAAGGCCATCACCACGCGGGCATTGGAGGACCTCAAAACCTGGGCGTAAACTCGCCTCATGAGTCCCGCCGAGCTTGAAACCTACCTGCACGACCATATCCCGCTCTCGCGCGCCATGGGCGTGCGGGTCATGGCTATCGGCGAGAATGGCGTGACGCTGGCGGCTCCGCTCGCGCCCAACATCAATCACCGCGAGACGGTGTTCGGCGGCTCGGCCTCCGCGGTCGCCATCCTCTCGGCCTGGTCGTTGCTCCACCTGCGGCTGACGGCGGAAGGGCTGCCGAGCCGCGTCGTCATCCAGCGCAACAGCATGGAGTACCTGGCGCCCACCGGCGACTTCATCGCCACGTCCAGTTTCGCGCCCGACGCGGATTGGGCGGCGTTCGCCCGCATGCTCTCGCGCCGCGGCCGCTCCCGCATCGCCGTCGAGGCAGTGCTCGAGCAGGAGGGCATCGTCGCCGGTCGCCTCCACGGCGAGTTCGTGGCGTTCACGACAGGCTGAGAACTCGTGCTCCCCTCCCCCTCGATGGGTGGGGGTGGGGGTTCATCAGTGGATCACCACACTACCCCCACCCTCATTCCCTCCCCTCAAGGGGGAGGGAGGCGATGGAGCCGCTAAGCTCTGTTGCTCAAACGAAATTGTTCCGCCAGGTCCACCAGCTGAGCAGCGCGATCTTGCGCCAGTCAGGCAGATCCGGTGCTGCCGCAAACGGTCCTGCGGCACTGTTGCGCAATGCCTTGAGCTGGGCCCGGGCTACGGCGATCCCCGCGAACGCCGGACGCAGCTCGCGTGGCAGCGCGGCGATCCCAGCCTCGGCCTTGGCGAGGTGCTCGCCGGCCAAATCCATCACCTGCCCCAGCGCCTCGACCAGGCCTTCGCTCTCCGTGCCCGAGAAAACCTCGCTCTCGCGCACGCCGTTGGCCGAGAGGATCGACCACGGCAGGAAAATCCGGCCCATCGCGGCATTGTATCCGAAGGCCCGCAGGTGCCCGGTCATCGCTTGGGCGACGCCCAGATGCCCCGCCGCATCCCCGGTCTCGACGGGCCGGCCATCGTTGAGGAGCATCGCGGCGAGCTGCAGAAGCGTTGAATTGGTCTCGCCTGCATAGCCCTCGAAGCTCTCGATATCCGGCATCGGGTCGTCATAGAGGTCGAAGCGCCGCGCGCCGATCAGGCGCTGCAGCGTGCCGAGGGGAATGGCGTAGCGCTCGATGGTCTCGAGCAGTGCATCGGCGAGCGGGTTGGCGCGCACCTCGCCATGCTCCTCGCCCGTCAGCGCGTCGTTCCACCATTGCAGGCGGATTTCCCCCGGCGCCGGTTCCCTGGCGCGCTCGCGGATCATCGCCACATCGGCGTTGAAGGCATAAAGCGCGACGATGCCTTCGCGTGCGGGGCCTTTCAGCACCAGCGTCGAGAGATAGCGGTCACGGTCGTGGTCACGCAGGAACGTTTCGGCATGGGCAAAGCTTTCGCGCGCCATCGCCCGGCCTATCGCGCGTTCTCGACGGCGATGAGCGCCGCGCCCACCGCCCTCTCTTCGGCGAGCAGCACGTTGTAGGTGCGCACGGCGCTGCCCGTCGCCACCGCCTCGACGATCACCCCGCGCTCACGCAGCGCCTGCCGGATGGCAGGATCGATCGCGGAGATCTCGTTTCCAAGACCGATGAACAGCACGTCGAGCCGATCCGCCACATCGAGCACCGGCGCAAGACTGTCGAACGTCAGCTCGCCGGGCGATCCGACGCTCCATGCGTGCATGCCGGTCGGCAGGCAGAGAAGAGAGCCTCGATGCGACATGCTCGCGAACCGGAACCCGCCATTGCCGTAGGCGTCGATAGGCGCCTGCTGCGGATAGTACCCGGTCTCGGGAGCCTTCGGCACGGCTCAGACAGCCGCTTTGTCGGGCGTTTTGCTTCTCGGAGCCGGCTCGTCCGTATCCGATTTCTGCTTCAATCCGAAATTGATGAGGATCGGGCCGTTGATGATGATCGACGAGTACATGCCCACCAGCGAGCCGAACGTCATGGCGATGGTGAAGCTGCGGATGACCTCGCCCCCGAACAACACCAGCGGAACCAGCGCCAGCAACACGGTGAATTGCGTGAGCGAGGTTCGCACGATGGTCTGGTTGATCGAAAGGTCGATCAATTCCGGCAACGGCATTTTTCGGTGTTTGCGCAAGTTCTCGCGGATGCGGTCGGACACCACCACCGTTTCGTTGAGCGACAGGCCCACCAGCGTCAGCACCGCCGCGATGGATGAGAGATTGAACTCCAGCCCCGTCAACGAGAACAGGCCTATGGTCATGATGATGTCGTGCGTGGTGGTCGTCACCGCCGCCAGCGCGAACTGCCATTCGAAGCGGAACCAGATGTAGATGAGAATGGCGACGAGCGCGATGATGACGGCGATGGTGCCGGCCCACGCGAGCTCACCCGAAACGGTGCCGCTCACCGCCTCCGTGCGGCGGATCTCGTAGTTTTCGGCGGCAAGTGCGTCGCGAACCTGAGCGACCGCGATCTGATCGGCATCATCCCCGCCTTCCTGCGCCTGCACGCGCACCAGCACGTCCTCGGGAGGCCCGAAGCCCTGCACCTGAATTTCGCCGAGGCCGAGACCGTCGAGCAACGTGCGCACCTCGCCGACGTCGGCCGGTCCGCCCACATGCTGCACCTCGATCGCCGTGCCGCCGACGAAGTCGATGCCGAGGTTGAAGCCCTTGAACCAGGCCGACCCGACCGAAGCCAGCGACGCCACGATCGAGAACGCGATGACGTAGCGCGAGATCTTCATGAACGGAATCGTCGTCCCATCCGGAATGAAGCGGAAGTGCTGGATCTTGAGGACCTTGGGCCGCACCCGCTTGAACCAGATGCTCACCAGGTACGACGTGACCGTATAGGAGGTGAAGAGCGAGGTGAGGATGCCGAGCGCGAGCGTCACCGCGAAGCCCTGCACCGGGCCGGAGCCGAGGAAGTAAAGGACGATGGCCGCGATGAGCTGCGTGAGGTGCGAGTCGATGATCGTGCCCCAGGCGCGCGAGAAGCCGGCCTGGATGGACTGGATCGGGCTCTTGCCCGAGCGCTGTTCCTCGCGCATGCGCTCGTAGATCAGCACGTTGGCGTCGACCGCCATGCCGATCGTCAGCACGATGCCGGCGATGCCCGGCAGCGTCAGGGTGGCTCCAAGCAGCGAGAGGGCCGCGAATATCAGCGTGATGTTGAGGATGAGCGAAATGTTGGCAAAGACGCCCCATAGCCCGTAGGCGAGCACCATGAAGCCGATGACCAGCACGCCGGCGACGATACCGGCCGTCAGGCCCGCCTGGATGGAGTCGGCGCCGAGGCTCGCATCGACCGTCCGCTCCTCGATGATGTCGAGGCTGGCGGGCAATGCGCCCGCGCGCAGGAGCACGGCGAGGTCGTTGGCCGACTGGGGCGTAAAGGTACCGCTGATCTGCCCCGAACCGCCGGTGATCGGCTGCTGGATGACGGGCGCGGTGATGACCCGGTTGTCGAGGACGATCGCGAAGCGCTGGCCGACATTGCGCGAAGTGATCTCGCCGAAGGTGATGGCGCCGCGGGTGTCGAACCGGAAGGTCACGACCGGCCGGCCCGACTGCTGGTCGAAGCTCGGCTGCGCGTCGACGAGCGATTCGCCGCCAAGCGAGACTTCGTCATAGATCAGCTCGTTGCCGCCATCCTGGCTGGGCAGGATCATCGTGCCCGCCGGCAGGCCTTGCGCTTCGGCCTGCGCCGCGCTCATGCCGGGATAGACCATGTGGAAGGTCAGGCGTGCGGTCTGCGAGATGATGTTCTTGAGGCGCTCGGAGTCCTCGAAACCCGGCACCTGCACCAAGATGCGGCTGTCGCCCTGGCGCTGGATCACCGGCTCGGTCGTGCCGAGCTCGTCGATGCGGTTGCGGATGACCTCCATGGACTGTGCGACCAGCGCGCTCATACGCTGCGCGATGCCCTCGGGAGTGAGGCTGACCGTGAGCTTGCCGTCCGACGTTTCCCCGAACGCCAGTTCGTTGACGCCCAACCCGCCGATGAGCGCGTTGGAGAGCGTATTCTGCATCGTCTGCAGCTGCGCCTGCGCCGTCGCCTTCTGGCTCGGGTCCGTCAGCTCGATCACCAGCGAGTTGGTCGCCTGGTCGGTGGTGATGATGTTGCCGATGCCGTTCTGGTTGGCCAGCAACGCACGCACTTCACGACGCAGGTTCGTCAGCCGCTCGGTGACGATGCTCTCCTGGTTGACCTGCAGCAGCAGGTGCGAGCCACCCGCCAGGTCGAGGCCGAGAACCGCCTGCTGTTTTGGAACCCAGTCCGGCCAGGACGCCAACTGCTCTTTGGTGAAGATGTTCGGCAGCGAAAAGAGGATGCCGCAAAGGGCAACCAACACGATGATCACTGTCCGAAACGGGGAGAACTGCATGGTCGAACTGGTCCGGTCGAGGAATTCCAGGCCTTCTGGCCTTAACTTGACGGCCTTCCGGCCTTACTTGGCGTTGTCGTTGACGGGCTCGGCCTTGCTGCGCACGTCCGCCACCATCCCGCGCACGACCTTGACCTTGACGCCCTGGGCAACCTCGACCTCGAGATCCTCGCCCTCGACGGCCTTGGTCACCTTGCCGACGATCCCGCCGGTCGTCACCACCGTATCCCCACGCCGGATGGCCGAGAGCATGGCCTGCTGGGCCTTCATGCGCTTCTGCTGCGGGCGGAAGATGAGGAGCCAGAAGATCACCACCAGCAGCAGGATCGGCATGAGCTGGATGAAGATATCGGCCATGCCGCCACCAGCGGGTGCTCCGGCAGCTTGCGCATAAGCGGGGGTAACGAACATTCGTGAGGGCTCCTTATTGGGATTGATTATCGGAGGGTTGCCTGTGGGGTCCGCCCGCCGGTCCAGCCGGCATTGTGGACGGATGGGGCCTTTTCGGCCTACCCCGTTCAAAATCGCGCGGACTATACAGTTGGCCTCCGGCGATTGCAAAGGCAATAACAGCGCCGCAAATTGCCGCGTACTCCAAGGAAAACCGCGTGTCCAACGAACGATATCTTGCTGAAATCGCCGCGGCTCTGGCCGGCATCGCCAAGTCCCTCGAGGCTCTGGCTCCGCCCGCCGCTCCCGAAGGTTTGCAGATCGGCGAAGCCGACGCCTATCACTGGGACGCGCAGGACGCACGCCTCCTGCCGGTCGGCCGCGTGGCGCGCGTTCCGCTGGCCATGCTCAAGGGCATCGACCGGGTGCAGGACATCCTCCTCAGGAACACCGAGCAATTCGCCCGCGGGCACGGCGCCAACAACACCCTGCTCTGGGGCGCACGCGGCATGGGCAAGAGTTCGCTGGTCAAAGCCGTTCATGCCGACATCGCCGAGCGCCGCAACGAAGGTTTCGAGCGTCTGATTCTCATCGAGATCAGCCGCGAGGATATCGAATCCCTGCCCGCTCTCATGCGGCTCCTTGCCGGGCACCCTGCCCGCTTCATCGTCTTCTGCGACGACCTCAGCTTCGATGCCGGCGAAGCGACCTACAAGTCGCTGAAGTCCATTCTCGACGGCGGTCTCGAGGGTCGTCCCGAAAATGTGATCTTCTACGCGACCTCCAACCGTCGCCACCTGATGCCGCGCGACATGATCGAGAACGAGCGCTCGACGGCGATCAATCCCGGCGAGGCGGTCGAGGAGAAGGTCTCGCTCTCGGACCGCTTCGGCCTCTGGCTCGGCTTCCACAACTGCGACCAGCCGACGTTCCTCGCCATGGTGCGCGCCTATGCCGACCACTACGGGCTCGATATCGACGACGAGACCCTCAACGCGCGCGCCATCGAATGGTCCCAGACCCGCGGCGCCCGCTCCGGCCGGGTGGCGATCCAGCTCATCCGCTCGCTGGCGGGCGAGATGGGCAAGGCGGTCTAGCGTCAGGCAATAGCGAGAAACACGCTGAGGGCTCCATTGACGGCAAACATGGTCGGTCCATCCATTCTTCCGATGACCGGACCGATCTTGTCCCGCCTCACTGTCATGACCTTGTCGATCATGATCTGGGAGATCTCTCGCAATCCGTTCCCGGGCGTTGGTTCGACGGTTATGCGGAGCACCGGGGCTTCGATCAACGTGCTGGTGATCAGCAGAACGGTGACATTGAACGTGATGTCCTCGCCGAAGGCATCCGACTGAATGACGAGCGCAGGCCGCGGCTTGCCGAAGTCCCCCTGCACAACGACGGTGACAAGATCACCTCGCCTCACGGCTTGTGATCATCCAGGAGGTCATCGAGCGCTGCGTCCATAAAGTCTTGCAGGTCCCGGTCGGCGGCATCCGCCTTGGCAACAAGGCGCGCCTGCCGGCGGGCCTCTTCGGCAAATCCTGGCCGGCGGGTGTCGGGCACCCATATTTGCACTGGCCTCAATCCTGCGGCGCGTAACTTTTCCCTATGCTTTTGGACTCTCTCGCGAGCAGAATTGGTCATGGCTCACCCCATCGTTACATGTAACGTATGCCACACCACCGACATGTCAACTCCAAAACGAAAATCCCCGGCCTTTCGACCGGGGATCCCGCAATTCGCAAAAGAGTGCTCGGCCTTTTAGCCCGCCAGCATCGGCACCGGATCGACGGGCGTCGCGCCCCTGCGCAGTTCGAAGTGGAGCTGCGGACGGCTGACCGAGCCCGTCATGCCGGCGGCGCCGATGGTGTCGCCGCGGTTGATGACCGCGCCCCGGCTGACGCTGATCGACTGCAGGTGGGCATAGGCCGAGACGTACCCGTTGGGGTGGCGCACCAGCACGAGGTTGCCGTAGCCCTCAACGCCCGAGCCCGTGTAGATGACGGTGCCGTTCTCGGCGGCCTTGACCGCGGTGCCTTCCGGCACCTCGATGTTGATGCCCGTGCCCTTGGAACCGGCGAAGTCGGTGATGACGCGGCCGCTGACCGGCCAGCGGAACTTGTCGGCGCCCGACATGGCGGGCTCTCCGGCCGGCGCGGACGCGACCTGCGTCGGCTGGGCGGGAGCAGTCGCCGCCGGGGCGGGCGTTGCGGCCGAGTTGAGGACGCTTGCATCGGAGACCGCCGCCGTCGACGGCTGGGCCGGCGTCGGGGTCACGATCGGGCTGGCGGTCGCCACCTCGGTCGTCGCAGCGGCGGGAGCCGGAGCGCGCGTGGCGAGGAGATCTGCCCGCCCCGGAATGACGATCTTCTGGCCGACCACGATCCGATCCGGCGAGGAGAGCGCATTGGCCTGCACCAGCGCCTGCGTGGTCACGTCGTAACGGCGCGCGATGGTGTAGAGCGACTCTCCGCTCTGGATGGTGTGGGTATAGGTGCCACCCGGCGCGGTGGTGGCGCTGGGCGTGGCCGCCTGCGGAACCGAGCTGTTGACCGGGAGGGTCCCGAGATTGGAGGGCGGAGCGCCGAGGCTCGACGGAGTCGAACCGAGGGCGGACGGAGGGGCGCCGAGAGCAGCGGACTGAGGCTGGGCTGCGACCGGCGCAAGAGGCTGCTGTGCGGGCATGGCTTGCGGAAATCCCGTGTTGGATGAACTCAATGCTGGCAGGTCCTGGGTTGAGACGGACGGCGCGGCGCCCGCCCCGGTCGCGAATGGCGCCGAGGGCGCCATGGGAGCGGCAAATCCGGGTTGCACCATGCCGCCACCCCCACCCACATAGGCAGGCGGCAGGAACTGGCTCTCGGCCACCTGCATGGATGGTGCGCCGAGGCTCGATGGCATGGGCTGGCCCAGATTGCTTGGGGTGGACTGCGCACTCGAGCCGGTGGTCACCGGGTCGCCGAAGGTGCGGCTGCCGAGAGCGGTACACCCCGACAAGGTCACGGCGCCGACCATCAGACTGGCGATCGCCACGACGGTCTTGGACGTCCTACGGGATACGCGGATACTCATAAGCTCACTCGTACGCAGGTACTCAACACGAATGAGACACTAAACGCGTAAGGTAAAAGCGAACTTAAAACCGCCGCGATTTGAGCGAAATGGGCGGCGGGGGATTTCGAATTGGGTAAGGTTAAGGCGCGAACGCCTGCCGCCCGTGCTCGACAAGCTTCAGTCGATGCGCGCCAGGGTCTCTTCCAGATTGGCGAGGAACTGCTGCCATCCGGCCCTGGCGCCGCCGAAAGCCTGCTTCTGCTCCGGCCGGAAGCCTGCCTGCTCCACGCGCAGGCGGGTGCCCGTACCCGTCGGGGTCAGCGTGAAGGTCACCACGCTCTTGAGAGCATAGGCCGCGTCTTCGTGCGCGAAGTTCCAGGTGTAGGCGAGCGTCCTGTTCGGCTCGATGGTCAGAACCTCGCAGTCCAGCACGCCGCCCCACTCCCCGCGCAGATTGAAACGGTGGCCGACCTTCGGCTGAAAATCGTTCTTCATGAGCCACTCCTCCATGAGGTGCGGCTGCGTGAGGGCGCGCCAGATCTTTTCCGCCGGATGCGGGATCTCGCGCTCGACAACGGCGGAACGCGTCTCGGCCTCGGTCATGGACTTCTGCTCCCCTGCGGTATCTGGTGGCGGCTACGCCGACGTATTCAGCGCCACGGCGGCGCGAACGAGCGCCTTGAACGCGTCCTCGTCGATCGCCTCGCCCTCGCGGAAATCGATGGCACGCCTGGTGTTACCCTCGAGGCTGGAATTGAAGAGGCCGGACGGATCCTCGAGCGCCGCGCCCCTGGCGAAGGTCGTCTTTACGACGCTCTTGTACGTCTCGCCGGTGCAGATGAGACCGTCGTGCGACCATACGGGCTTACCCCATTTCCACTCCTCGACGACGTCGGGATCGGCCTGCCTGATGAGGCTGCGGAGCCTGGCGAGCGTCTGGCCGCGCCAATCCTCCAACTCTGCGATCCTTGCGTCGATAAGTTCGGAGGCCGGGCCTGCTGCCTTGTCCATCTTTCCCATTTCCAACCTCTTGCGTATCTGCGCCTTCGGTGCGGACCGGCCGCCCGAACGCACCTACAGCCGCTCGCCCGGCAGTTTGCTGGCCTGCTTCACCCAGTCGGCGAACTGCGCTTCGTCAAGCGGCTCGTCCTCGAAGATGTGGAGATAGCGCACCTTCTCGTATTTGGACGTGACGGGCGGCATGGGCTCCAGAGACGAACCATCGAAGAACGTGACCTTTATGTACTTGGTCATGCAGTGATAGGAGAGGAACCAGACAGGGTTCTCGACGCCGTAGAACGGCGTGTTCCATTTGACCGCCTTTTCGACGCCCGGAACCACGAGCTCGATGATCGCGTCCATGCGCCGCCCGATGTCGCTCTTCCACCCCGGCATGGCCGCAATATAGGCCTGCACCGGCGCGTCGCCGTCCCCCTTCGGGATCTGGGGATTGCCGCCCGAGAGGAGAACGGGCTCCCCGGTCGGCGCCTTCCATTCGGCCTGCTTTGCGGGCGTCTTCGACTTCTTTGCTGCTGCGGCCATCATCCGCTCCTATTCGCCGGCGCGGCTCGCGCGCCATTTGAGAGCATAGGGAAGCACGAACATATAGAGACCCGTCAACAGCAACAGGGCAAGCGGCAGCAGCGGCACGTAGGAGATCCAGACGACGGGATCCTCCTGCGACAGGGCGATGAACGTGACGATGACGGTCACGGTGAAGGCGATGGCCAGCCAGCGGTGAATCTGCCGTATCCACTTGTTCCAGTTCATTTGCGTCTCCTTGGGCCGGGGACCGGAGCGGAGCGATCGCCCGCGCTTACGCCGGCCGGGCCGGTTTCGTTCATTGGTCCATTCTCTTCAGCAGGTCCTCGAGGTCGTCGAACCGGCTCTGCCAAAACCCCGCCATCTCGCTCGTCCAATCGACGAGCGGAGCCAGGGCACCGAGTTGGGCGCTGTAATGCGTCTGCCGTCCCTCGTGACGGTCGCGCACGAGCCCCGCCTCCTTGAGCACCTTGAGGTGCTTCGAGACGACCGGCTGCGAGACCCCTGCCCGCGACGTCAGCGCCCCGACCGTCTTTTCCCCCTCACGGCACAGGCGCTCGAAGAGAGCCCGCCGCGTCGGGTCAGCCAAAGTCCTGAAGAGCACGTCGGGCGCGTTCGACATTTCCAAACCGATACCCCGCTGGCTATGAGTAAACGTATAGCCGGAGAGCTATGCATCGGTCAAGACGAAAATAAGCATGCTCCCAGCGCTGGGGAATTCTCACGCTTCATATGAGCGCGTAAACAGCCCTTACTCCGAAAATCGGATAGTTGATCAGCTATGCAATGCCTAGTTCAGGCGCAGGAACGACGACGGCTCCTGAGGGCCCTGCGCAGTGATCACGTCACGGCCGAACACACCCTGCGGCTTGGCCGTCAGCCGCACCACCGAATAGCCGCGCCTGTCGAGTTCGGCGAGAAAATCGGGGAGCATGGCGACGGTTCGCGCATGGATATCGTGGAAGAGGATGATGCCGCTGCCGCGCGCATCGAGCCGCGCCAGCGTGCGCTCCATTACCCTGGCCGGCGTCTCGGAGAAATAGTCCTTGCTGTCGATATCGACGTCGAGCACGACGACGTTCGATTGCGTGAGGCTCGTGCGCAGAAAGCCGGTCTGCGCGAGGTATGGGAAGCGGAAGAACGGCGACGGCGCACGTCCCAGCGCCTTTGCCACCGCCTCCTCGCCCGCCGCGATCTCGGCCATCGCCTCGGCATTGCTCAACTGCGAGAGATCGGCATGGTCGTAAGTGTGCGTGCCGATGGTGTGACCGCGCTGCGCGACGAGACGCACGAGGTCCGGATGCCGTTCGGCGGACGTGCCGAGCATCATGAACGTCGCGCCGATCCCGAAGGTGTCGAGGGTATCCAAAATGGCCTCCGTCTTGCCGGGACGCGGGCCGTCATCGAAGGTGAGGATCACCTCGCCCGGCACGAGCGCGATCTCGCTGGCCGAGGCGACCGACAGGGTACGTCCGGCGAGCGTGCTGTGCGTGAAGACCTTGGGAGGCATGGGTTGCATTCCGGGAACCCTCGGTGGCGTCACGCCGATGCTAGCTGTGGCAAGCGTTGCGTCAATCGGCTGGTAGGCCCTGAGCGGCGGCGCTGCCGCCAGTTCCAGATCGCGCTGTTCGGGAGCCTTGGCGCACCCTCCCGCAATCATCGCCAAAACCGACAACGCAACCGCAAGACGCGCACAGGACACCGGGAGGACTCGCTCTCAAGAAAGGGCGTGTCCACATTTTGCGATTATGGTTAATAATCGGTTCGCCGCGCCTGCTGCGCGTGCGATTTCGCCTGCCGCGCCATGAGGTCCAGCGCACCCAGGAACGCAGACCTGTCCCGCGCCGAGAACGAGGGATTGAACCCCCTGATCTCGCCGGTTTCGCGCAGGTGCTGCTTGAGATCGCGCATCGCCAGCGCCATGCCGATGGAGGCGGGCGTGAACGGCTTGCCCGTCGGCGCCAGCACCAGAGCGCCCTTGTCCAGCGCCCTGCCGGCAAGCGGGATATCGGCTGTGACCACGATGTCGCCGGCCCGCGCCTCGGCGACGATCCAGTCGTCCGCCGCATCGGCGCCCTGCGGCACCGTCACCACCCGCACCATCGGATCGCGCGAGGGACGGATGCCGCCATTGGACACCATCACGACCATCAGCCCGTGCCGGCCGGCGACGCGGATCGTTTCTTCGCGGACCGGGCAGGCGTCGGCATCGACATAGACGATCGGCAGGCGCTCCGGCTCATCCATACGTCACATGCTCGACGAGAAAGGCGAGCCGTTCGGCAACCGGCACGCATGGCAGCTCCACAAGGTCGTATCCTGCCTCGTCGTAGCCGGCTCCGATCGCTTCATAGGTGCGCACCGCCTCGTTCCAATCCTGCTTGCGTTCCGTATCGTTGGCATAGATCTCGCGCCAGGGCGGCGCAATGAACACCTTGCGGTTATAGCGGAAGAGCTCGGCCGCCTTGCGGAAATGATCGCGCCGGACAAGATCGCAGAGGCGCGCATAGCCGAGAAGATCGGGCACGCCCCGGTCGAAGAAGGTCACCCGCCCCGTCTCCGCATGAACCCGGTGATTCTGCATCTCCCTGTCGAGCATCAGCTCGGCATAGGTCGCCCGGTCCGCCCAATGAACGGCCGTGCCGCCGATGGCGACCTGCAGTTGCAGGATCGCCCGCCCTGCCTCGGGAACCGTGATGTATCCAGCTGCCGCCGCCGCAGCGAGCAGGGTCGATTTACCCGACCCCGGCCCACCGGTGACGATGAACAGCCTCTCGCCGGCATGAATCATGCTCAAGGCCTTTCCTAGCAATGTTGGGGAAATTCCGCGCGCCAAATAGCGCGGATGTCTGGTGCCGGCAGCAGGGATCGAACCCGCGACCCCCTGATTACAAATCAGGTGCTCTACCAACTGAGCTATACCGGCTCGCCCTGCTGGCTAACATTGGTCGGTCTGCGGGGCAAGGCCTTGTGGGATTCACCGTTCCCGCCTTTTTTGCCTGGACCCGGCCGCAATCCTCTTGCCCGAAGGGCCGAGACCGGCCACAACGCTTGTGGAACGCCTGTTTGGGGCGGCGGTTCGTGTTTTTGGGGGTATTGAAGAGCATGCCGCAGGCAGGCACGCGGATTGCCCCGGCTCTTGCCGGCCTGGTGCTTGATAGCGCCGCCACGGCGCGCGCCGGACGCGGGATACTCGCCCGATGATTGCCGTGCTCGGCAGATTCTTCGGCGGGGGCGGCCAGCCGGCTCCCCCGCCTCAACCCCGCCAGCGCCTCGCGAGCGCGAGCTGGCCGGCGGTCGTTTACGCCATCGGCGACGTGCATGGCTGCCTCGCGCAATTGCGCCTGCTGCATGACAGGATTTTCGAGGATGCCCGCGGCATCGAGGGCGACAAGCTCATTGTCTGCCTGGGGGACTACGTCGATCGTGGCCCGGATTCATCGGGCGTGCTGGACTATCTCGGCAAGCCCCTGCCGCAGGACTTCCGTCGCATCTGCCTTGCCGGCAATCACGAGGTGATGATGCTGTCGTTCCTCGACAACCCCGTGCCGGAATCGTCCTGGCTCCAGTACGGCGGCGTCGAGACGCTCGCTTCCTACGGCATCGATGTGAACCGGTTCGTCACCCGCACGGCGCGCGAACGCCTGGCGTTGCTCGAAAGCCATGTCCCGGGCGAGCATGTGGCGTGGATGCGCAGCCTGCCGGCGGCACTGGTGCTGCCGCGCACGTGCTTCGTCCATGCGGGCCTGCGGCCCGGGCTGCCGCTCGCCGAGCAATCCGAGGACGACCTCCTCTGGATCCGCGACGAGTTCTTCGACGGCGAAGCCGACCTCGACACTTTCGTCGTCCACGGCCACACTCCCTCCTCGCGGCCTGTGGTGACCGAAAAGCGCGTCTGCGTCGATACCGCCGCCTTTGCTACCGGCACCCTGACGGCGCTGCGCCTGACCGAGGACGGACAGGCCCAGTTCATCTACGCCACCGCCGCCGAGACCGGCACCTAGAGCATATCTCCTCCGAGGCCCCCATGGACGACAGCGAGATCGATATCCGCGGCATTCTGGGGTTCCTGAGACGGCGGTTGCGGCTGATCGCGCTGACGTTCCTGGTGGTCGTGGGCGCTGCCGGCATCGTCGCCTTCACGCTGACGCCGATCTATTCGGCCGCCGCTCTCATCCTCGTCGACCCCAGCCACAAGAATCTCCTGCAACCCGAAGCGCAGCTCAACGCGACATCGGCCGACAATGCCCGCATCGACAGCGAGGTCGAAATCCTGCGCTCCGACAGCATCCTGTTGAAGGTCATCGCTTCGCAGAACCTGCTCTTAAACGAGGAATTCGGCGCCTCCGCCGGCTTGCGAACGCGCCTCATGAACCTGCTGCGCCTCGGCGAACCGCCCCGGCCGAGCGAAGAGGACATACTCAACGCAACCCTCGGCAAGCTGCGTGACGCCTTCTCGGTCCAGCGCCGGGGCATGACCTACCTCATCGCCGTGCAGGCGCGCTCACAGGACCCGGAGATGGCGGCCCGCCTCGCCAATGCGATTGCCGGCGCCTATATCGAGGATCAGCTCTCCGCCAAGATCGCGAGCACGCAGGCCTCTCGTGACATCCTGCAATCGCGCATCATCGAGGCACGCGACGCGATCGCCGCGTCCAAAGGCGCCCTCGATGCTTTCGTCGAAACCCACATCCAGCCGGTCCCCGAAGCGCGCCGCGAGGCGATCGAGCCCCAGCTTCCGGGACTGGAGGAAACGTCGCCCACGGCTTTGGATCTGCGTCGGGACGTACTGGGTTCCGCGCTCCCCGCCGGGACGCTTGCCGAACTCTACGCGTTGCAGCAGAACGCCGAGATCGCCCGCAGCCAGTACCAGCAGCTGTTATCGCGCTCCCGGAACCTCGAGGCGCAGATCAACCTGCAGATCGCCGACAGCCGCATCGTCTCGCCCGCGCTCGCCCCGCAACTGCCGTCCTTCCCCAACAAGACGCTGATCCTGGCGCTGGCCGCTCTGGGCGCGCTCGGGTTCGGCGTCGCGCTGGCGTTCCTTTACGAGAACCTCATCGGGGGCTTCACCACCGAGGCGCAGATGGAGTCGGTGCTGAGGTTCCGCGTCGCCTCGGCCGTCCCGCGCGCCAAACCGCAGCCGGAAGGCGGCCCGTCCGATCTGATGGTCAACGCGCCGCTCTCGGCCTTCGCCGAGGCGATCCGGCGTATCCGCACCGTCGTCGACCAGCAGGCGCGCGCGGGAGCCGCTCCGGCTGGCGAAGGCGGGCGGGTGATCATGGTGTCCTCGACCGCGCCCGGCGAGGGCAAGTCGACGCTTTCACTGGCGCTCGCCCGCTCCTATGCGCTTTCGGGCCGGCGCACGCTCCTCATCGATTGCGACCTGCGCAAGCCCAGCATCCACCGCCAGCTCGGCATAGAGCCGTCGCACGGGCTGCACGACTACCTCAGCCCCTCGGGCTCCGGGCCGATGGACCTCATCTCCGTCGTCTCCAGGGACCAACTGACCGACGCGACAGTGATCGTCGGCGCCCGCAAGAGCGACGTTCCGACCGACCAACTCCTCGCCGGCGCCTCCTTCGGCAAGCTGATCGAGGCTGCCCGGTCGAGTTTCGAGATCATCATCCTCGACACCCCGCCCATCGACCCGATCGTCGACGGCCTCTACGTGGCGCCCTTCGCCGACAGCATCGTCTTCGTGACCAAATGGGCCTCGACCGCACAGAACGACACCCGCAAGGCCATCGAAAGCCTTACCCAGGCCAAGCGGCCCGAAACGCCCATCGTCACCGCCCTCAACCAGCAGGACGAACCGAAGACGGCTTACTACCGCAAGTATGGCGGGTACTATCAGGAGGCTTAGGATAGCCCCACGGGTTTTCAACCCGGCGAAGACCGGGACCAATACCTGCACGGCCTGCGGCTTATGCACCAGCCCCACCACCACTCCGATGTCACCCCGGCGCAGGCCGGGGCCCATCCTGAGATGCCGCTCCTTCCGCAAGGGGTGTGAAACGGGCAGGTCGTGCTTGGCCGCTCCTCCTGTGCTCGCTGATGTGTTCAGGGCTGGATCCCGGCCTTCGCCGGGATGACAGCCGGGGGATTGGGGTGTTTGGGTGCCCACTCCCAATCCGCCCCTAGGGGATCTGGTGGAGGAAAGCGTCGGCCCCCTACCCCGTCAGCCGCCCATAAAGCTCGTCCGCCAGTTCGACCGGATCGTGCTCGGCCCCGTTCAGCACCACATCGGCCCGCTCGGGCGGTTCGAAGGCGCTGTCGATGCCGGTGAAGTTCTTGATCTGGCCGGCCCGCGCCTTGGCATAGAGCCCCTTGGGGTCGCGCGCCTCGCAGACTTCGAGGGGCGTGTCGACATAGACCTCGAGGAAGTCGATATCTCCCGCGATCTCGCGCGCCATGCGCCGCTCGTTGCGGAACGGCGAGATGAATGAGACGAGGACGATGAGCCCGGCATCGGCCATCAGCTTGGCGACTTCCGCCACCCGGCGGATGTTCTCGATGCGGTCGGTATCGGTGAAGCCCAGATCCTTGTTGAGCCCGTGCCGCACGTTGTCGCCGTCGAGGATATAGGCGTGCCGGCCCTCGGCGGTCAGGCGCTTCTCGATGAGGTTGGCGATGGTCGACTTGCCCGAGCCCGAAAGCCCCGTGAACCAGACGATGCGCGGCGTCTGCGCCTTCATCTGCGCACGCACCTGCCGGTTGACGTCGAAGGTCTGGTAGGTGAGGTTCTGCGCCCGCCGCAGTCCGAAGTCGATGGTGCCGGCACCGAGCGTGCGGTTGGAGATGCGGTCGATGAGGATGAAGCCGCCGGTCAGCCCGTTCTCGGTGTAGGGATCGAAAGCGATGGGCTTGTCCGTCGCCACGGTCACCGTGCCGACCTCGTTGAGCTCCAGCGTCTTGGCCGCGCTCTTTTCCAGCGTGTTGACGTTGGTGCGGAATTTGAGCCCGGTGATCGTCGCCGGCACCAGCTGCGTGCCGATCTTGAGGAGATACGAACGCCCAGGATAAGCCGGCTCGTCGTTCATCCAGATGAGCCGCGCCTGGAACTGGTTGGAGAACTCCGGCACCGCGCCCGGATGCGCCAGCATGTCGCCGCGCGAGATGTCGACCTCGCGGTCGAGCACCAGCGTCACCGCCTGCCCCGCCACCGCGCGGTCGAGGTCCCCATCCATGGTCACGACGCGCCTGACCACCGCCGGCTTGCGCGAGGCCGCCACCAGCACCTCGTCACCCACCGCGACGACGCCCGAGGCGACCGTGCCCGAGAATCCGCGGAAATCGAGGTTCGGCCGATTGACCCACTGCACCGGAAAGCGCAGCGGCTGCACTGCGCGATCCTCGGAGACCTCGATGGCCTCGAGATAAGGCAGCAGCGGCTCGCCCTTGTACCAGGGCATGCGCTCGCTCCTGGTGACGATATTGTCGCCGCGCAGGGCCGAGACCGGCACGGCATTGAGCGTCTTGAAGCCCAGCTCCTGCGCGAATGCGCGGTAATCGGATACGATCGTCTCGAAGACCTCCTGCGAGTAGTCGACGAGGTCGATCTTGTTGACCACCAGAACGATGTGCTTCACGCCGATGAGCGAGAGGATGAAGCTGTGCCGCCGCGTCTGCGTGAGGAGGCCCTTCCTCGCGTCGACCAGCAGCAGCGCCAGGTCGGAATTGGAGGCGCCCGTCGCCATGTTGCGGGTGTACTGCTCGTGGCCGGGCGTGTCGGCGACGATGAACTTGCGCTTGTCGGTCGAAAAGAACCGGTAGGCGACGTCGATGGTGATCCCCTGCTCGCGCTCTGCCGTCAGCCCGTCGACCAGCAGCGAAAAGTCGATCCCTTCCTCGCCCACATGCCGGTTGCGGCTTTCGTTCCTGAGTGAGGCGAGTTGGTCGTCGAGGATCAGCTGGCTGTCGTAGAGCAGCCGCCCGATCAGCGTCGACTTGCCATCATCGACGCTGCCGCAGGTCAGGAACCGCAGCAGCGACTTGCCCGTCTGCTGCTCGAGCCAGAGCGCGATGTCCGTGTCGGCGCTTGCCTCCAGCGCCGGAGTGGTGGCCCGCAGCATCAGAAATACCCTTCCTGCTTCTTCTTTTCCATGGAGCCGGCCTGGTCGCTGTCGATCAGCCGCCCCTGCCGCTCGGAGGTTCGGCTCGCCTGCATTTCCATGATGATCTCGGCGAGCGTCGCCGCGTCCGAACGGATCGCGCCGGTCAAGGGATAGCAGCCGAGCGTGCGGAACCGCACCATTTCCTCGCGCGGGGTCTCGCCCTTGGCTAGCGGCAGCCGGTCGTCATCGACCATGATGAGCGTCCCCTGCCGCTCGACCACCGGGCGCGGCCGCGCGAAGTAGAGCGGCACGATCGGGATGTCCTCGGCGTAGATGTAGGTCCAGATGTCGAGCTCGGTCCAGTTGGAGATCGGGAACACCCGCATGCTCTCGCCTGGATTGAGCCGCGTGTTGAACAGCCGCCAGAGCTCGGGCCGCTGGTTCTTCGGGTCCCAGGCGTGGCTGGCGTTGCGGTGCGAGAAGATGCGCTCCTTGGCGCGGCTCTTCTCCTCGTCGCGCCGCGCCCCGCCGATCGCCGCGTCGTACTTGCCGGCAGTCAACGCCTGGCGCAACGCCGCCGTCTTCATGATGTCGGTATAGCGCGACGAACCGTGGTCGAACGGATTGATGTTGTCGCGCAGGCCATCGGGATTGGTGTGGGTGATGAGATCGAACCCGTACTCCTCCGCCATCCGGTCACGGAATGCGATCATCTCGCGGAACTTCCAGGTCGTGTCGATATGGAGCAGCGGGAACGGGATCTTTGAAGGATAGAAGGCCTTGCGCGCCAGGTGCAGCAGCACGCTCGAGTCCTTGCCGATGGAATACATCATCACCGGGCGGTCGAAGCTCGCCGCCACCTCGCGCAGGATCTCGATACTCTCCGATTCCAGCAAACGCAGGTGGCTGAGCTGGGGCTGCGCGGTGACTTGACCCATCAGGGACGAACTCCGTCGAATGTCGGCTGGGCCGACATGGAATGCAGGCGCCGATCTTTGAGCCTAATAGCCTAAAATGGTGCCGATACGCCCGGCAGGTCGAGCCCGGCGTTGGCGCCTTTTGTGGATCGAATGCGGACCCTAGTGAAATAGAGGCGTGCGCGCATGCGCTCAAGGGCTTGGCGAGCAAGCGCTTTCCGCGCATCGCTCGCCTGCGAGCAACGGTTCCTGCGATATACGGCAAGAGCAAGAGTTTTGCCCGGCTGAGGAAATTCAGGGGCATGACCGGGATTTCACGCCGCGCCTGTTCAGCTTCCGGTGCCGCTGATGAACTCGCGTCGGAACGTCATCCAGATGATGCGCAGATCCAGCATCAGCGAGAAGTTCTGGATATAGGCGATGTCGTAGTCGATGCGCGCCTTGGCGACGGCGGAATCCTGCGTGGTGCCGCGCAGCCCGTTGGCCTGCGCCCACCCGGTGATGCCCGGCAGCATGTCGAGCCGGGCGGAATAGTAAGGTACGAGCTGGGTATAGAGCATGCCGCCGGCCATCATCCCGGAAACGTGCGGGCGCGGGCCGACGATCGACATGTCGCCGAGGACCACGTTGATGAGCTGCGGCAGCTCGTCGATGCTCGTGCGGCGCAGGAAACGGCCGACGGCCGTCACCCGCGGATCGCCCTCGATCGTCTGCGACACCCCGGAGACGTCGCAGTCCTCGACGTGCATGGTGCGGAACTTGAACATGCGGAACGCCCTGCCCTCGTATCCCTCGCGCGTCTGGCGAAAGAACACCGGCCCGCGGCTGCCGAGCCGGATGGCGACCGCAACGAGGCAGAACAACGGCGCCAGCACCATCAAGGCCGCGAGCGCGACTGCGATATCGAACAGGCGCTTCAGCGCCAGCTGCCGAATGCGGTCGCGCGAGGGAAACACGGGCGTCGGCTGCCCGTTCATCAGATGGAGCGGACTGCCGCCCGCATCGATGTGACTGCGCACCCGAGCCCTGCCGGCTGGCCCGCCGACAGGCCACACCGCTTGGGCGGCGCCTCGTTCAGGCTGGTAGAGTCCGGCCTCGCCAGGCCCGCTGAAACTGCTCATCCGCGCACTCATGCACCCGGTGAAAACGTGATTAATGAGCGTTTAACCAACAACGTCAACTTCTATCAGAAATTGTTGATACGCAAATCTCTTTCGGAACAACTTTGTTCGACGGTTAACGACTTCCGGCCGACCTCGAAAACATGACGCCGACTGCAATCTCGGCGCACATCGGTCCGGCTGCAAGGATCGCCAGTCGCGACTGGCCTGTCTGGCAACCCGCGCCCCGGCGTGATAAGCGCAGAGCGCGGCGCGTCCGCGCCGATGCCGCCCGCGACGACCGCCTGGGCCAACGAGGAGTGGACCTGTTGAGCACCGCCCCCCGCAAGATCAGTTTCGTCGCCAGCGGCACGCCGGAAGCGGAGGCTGCCCTAGCGGACCTGCGCTCCGTCTATGGAGAGGCGGGCCTCGACGGGGCGGAAGCGATCGTCGCACTCGGCGGCGACGGCCTGATGCTGCAGACGCTGCACAAGGTCATGCAGCGCAAGCTCCCGGTCTACGGCATGAACTTCGGCTCGGTCGGGTTCCTGATGAACAACTTCGCCCGCGAGGACCTGCCCCAGCGCCTCGCCGCCGCCCAGGCGACCCAGATCTACCCGCTCGCCATGGAGGTCATCGATGCCTCCGGGCACCGCCAGAAGGCGCTGGCGCTGAACGAAGTGTCGCTCTTCCGCTCCACCTACCAGGCCGCCAAGATCCAGATCCTCGTCGATGGCGAGACGCGGCTCGACGAACTGATTTGCGACGGCGTGCTGCTTTCGACCCCGGCAGGCTCGACCGCCTACAATCTTTCCGCCCACGGACCGATCCTGCCCATCGGCTCGCCGCTCCTGGCGCTGACGCCCATCTCGCCCTTCCGTCCGCGCCGCTGGCGGGGCGCGATCCTCAACAACCGGGCCGTCGTCACCTTCCGCACCCGCGAGGCCGACAAGCGCCCTGTCAGCGCCGTCGCCGATAACGTCGAGTTCCAGAACGTCATCGAAGTGCATGTGCGCGAGGACCGCGCGGCCGGGGTCACCCTGCTCTTCGATCCGGGCACCAGCCTCGAAGAGCGCGTGCTGATCGAACAGTTCAGGTACTGAGGGCATGGCCCGCGTCGGGGACGAGGCGGCGGAAATGGCGGCGCCGGCAAATGTTCGGCCTCGTTGCGCCGAACGCCAAGTGCAGTCGTCGCTGCGACAGAGGGGAGTACAAACAGGGGGAGGCGAGTGGCGTGAGGGACTGGATTTTCGGCAGCGCCCAGGTCCTGGCCTTGGCAGCTCTTTGCGCCATCGGCGCTGAGCTTCTGGCCGCATACTCCGATAGCACGGGCGATATCGGCGCTATCCTGTTCGCCCTGGTCTTTTTCATGGCGCTCTATGGGGCGCCCGCCTTGCTCGTGCGCGAGCTTGCCCGGCGCTTCGGATGGGGCTGGCCTTCGCTGTTGATGCTCTGCGCCGCTTTGGGGATACTCCAGGCCTGCATAATCGACCAGTCCATGTTTGCCGATCAGTATGGCGGATACGCCGGCTGGCAAGAGAACAGATCGGCGACCTTCATCGCCCCGCTCGGCATCAGCGCGTACAACGCCTACAACTTCATCGTCGGCCATATCATCTTCAGCTTCGCCGGTCCCATGGCGGTGGCGGAAGCCTGGTGGCCCAAGCGTGCGGAAGCGCCTTGGCTGCGTCCCTTCGGAACGATCGTTGCAGCCATCTCCTACGTGGGATCGGCTGCATTGATCATCTCGGACCCCGGATCGCAAAGTGCCTCGCAGACCCAACTGGTTGTTTCATGGCTCCTGGTCGCGGCGTGTTTTCTGGCGGCCGTCCTGATAGGCCGCCGCAAAGTGGGCGCCCGGTCGATACCAACCGGCCGTATGAACCCTTTTGTGGTGCTGGCAATGACGTTCGCTGTGGCTGTGCCGGGCAATTTCGCGGAGGGCTGGATCGGCGTGGCGGTCGGGCTGGGTTCGGCAATCATCATCCTGGGCATGATCATCCGGATAAGGAAGCGGGATGTCTGGACAGTGAGGCACTCTGCAGCTGTAGCACTGGGCTACCTGCTCAGCCGTGGCGTGCTGGCCTTCACCTATTTTCCGCTTGTTGGCGAGGTAGAGCCGTTGCCCAAATACCTGCACAATATCGGGATGCTGGCCATTGTCCTTACCGCGGGCTTCTTCGCCTTCAAGGTTGGAGGTTTAAGAGACAATCCTGATACGGTTGGAGAGCGAGCGCATTGACCGAGACTGGCGCGGGCGGAGATGCCCTGGCGGCTTTGACCCCAGGCAGGCTTGTCCCACCGGTCGGCCTCCCTCCCCCTTGAGGGGAGGGGCTGGGGGTGGGGGTCCATCGGTGACCCATTGAACGACCCCCACCTTCGATCCCTCCCCTCAAGGGGGAGGGAGGCGCCAGAGCCGCTGATTCTATTCATCTTTGAAGAGCTCTAAGCCGCCGGCAGCGCCAGGCGTTCCTCGACGTCGATGGTGAGCGCTGTCGACGCTTCCCCGGCGAAGGTCGACATCACGCCGCGTGCGGCGCGGCGGGCCAGCAGCACGTTCTGCTCGCAGAGATAGGCGAACGCCTCGGCAAGGTCGTCCGGAATGTCGCCCTCGTGCTCGCCGATCAGCTCCTCGGTCAGCGCTGTCACCACGTAGTGGCGGGCAGCGATGTCGTCGGCCAGGTCCACCGATCGGGCATGCCCGATGAGCCGGGCGAGAAGGTTGCGCACGCCCTCGGCAAGCCCGCAACGGGCAAAGAGCGCGTTGAGCGCGGCGCGGCTGCCGCTTTCGAGGATGGTCAGCACCTTGCCTTCCGGCATCTCGGCAAGTTCGGAGCAACAGGCGGCAAAGAACAGCACGTGGCCGTTGACCATGGCGTGGAGCAGAACGCGGGTGTTGACCGCATCGCCCGAGACCAGCCCCGCCGCGTAGGTGGAGCCGTCGCCGGCAGCTTCCCGCTCGCCGATGCCAGTCAGCGCCGTATCGGTCGCGTCGCGCAGCAGGCGCTCGAGCCGTTCGGGCGCTATGGCCCCCGCGACCACCCGCGCCCCGCGCAGCGCCGCCGCCGCCATACGCACCAGCGTGAGGCGTGCGTCGGCCGGCAGGTCGGCGCGTTTCAGCAACGCCCCGCGTATCTCGGCGTCACCGCCCTGCTCCCGCGCCAGATGCCGCAGCATCTCGCTGCCGATGGCGACCTCGCCCCGCCGCAGGAGTTTTATCGTCACGGCCCACATCCCCCGCCCGATCAGCGCCGCCGCAAAGCGCTGGCTGACCAGGGCGCGTTGCGCTGCGCAGAGCAGCATCGCCTCGTCGAATCCGGGAATGAGCGGCAGGATATCGGCATCGACCAGCACGGGCGAATACTGCAGCACCGCCCGCGCGATCACCGCGCTGTCGTGCAGCAGCGCCAGCATGATCGGCCGTGGCGCCTCACGCGCGTGCAGCAGGCCATAGGCCATGGAGGCGCGCACCTTGACCGAGCGGTCCTCGAGGAAGCCGAAAAGCGATGCATAGAGCGCCGCATGCTCGTCGGCCGGACCGTCATGGCGCAGATAGGCGAGCGCGGCCAGATGCGCCGCCATCCCCCGCTCTCCGCTGTCGGGAGACCGGGACAGGCAAATGAACTCGTCGTAACCAACCATCGCACGCTCCGGCCCCATTGACGGTCAAGCTATCCGCAAGCCGTTAAGGAACGGTTCACCATAACGATGGCGCTGCGCCTGAGCGCCGCCCGCTCTCTCGACGCTAAAAAAGCGGGGATTCCCGATTTCGCGAGAATCCCCGAAGGCAGAGGCATGTATTCACGGCAAAACCCATCGATCGCTCATCGCGGCGGCAATGGCGGTCGATTCAAAGAGTGGCGGCAATGTATTGAAAGAGTGCCGAGGCGCCCTGGGCGATGACGATGAGTCCTGCCCACGATAGCCCGGCGAGGCCAATGATCATCCAGCCTTTCGGCAAGGACTGCGTGACGCTCCGGTTCTCGGAACGGGTGGTGGCCATGTCGCACCTCTCTGGCGGCTTCTGCCGCGTCGCCCATTTGCGTCATCTCGTTTTAATGGCCCATTAAAACGATGCCGCGATTTGCAGCTAACGCGCAAAAAGCGTGGTGAAGAGCACGTCTGCCGCGGTTTCCCCCGGCGGGGCAAGCTCAGGCAGCTTGGTAGCGGCGGCTTCCGGCTCGGTGCGGAAGAGGCCGGTGAATGACATGTCGGCCGGCGAGAAACGCGAAGGAACGACTTCGGGTTGCGGTTGCGCCGCCGTCGGCTGGCTCGCCATCTGCTGGGCCGCGAATGCCGGACTCTGCGTCACGCCCTCATGCTTGGCGACCAGCGCCTGGTAGAGCTGGCGGATCGTGCGCGGCTGCCCGTTTGCATAGAAGATCGCCGGGTTTGCCGCGGCCTGGCGCGGGAAGAGCTCGGCCGCGATCTGGTCGGGGTTCTGCAATCCCGCGTTGAACATCCGCTCCGCGCCCGAAGCTCCGAGGAAGTGCGCGATGTAGAGCTCGCCCGCGCTCGGCATCCGCCCGAACCGGGTGCGAAGGTACTCGCCGTTGGAGCGGGTAAAGGCCGCGGCCATGTCGGCGGCCATCTGCGGATCCTCGCGCAGCTTGAGCACCTGCGCGCGCGCCTGCGGGTCGGCGACATAGTAGTTGCCCTCGCGGTCGACCGAGATCGCGTCGGCATAGCGCTGATAGCCGAGGCGGGGCCCCTCCTCCTTGACCACCTGCAACCAGGTGCCCTCGAGGAACTGGAAGAGCCCGACGGCGCTCGACGTCTGCGCCTTGGCCTGGGGATTGAGGCTGCTCTCGCGCATCGCCGTCTGCAGCAGATAGCCGAAGTCGACGCCGCTGCGCGTTCCCGCCGCGTCGAGGACGCGGGCGAGGCTCTGCGGCACGGCTATCGGCTGGACGCCCATCGAGCAGGATGCCCCAATGATTCACATTGAATTAACAAACCCCACCCACGGTTAACGTGACGTTAACCGTTCCAGCGCGTCACGATGTCGCCAAGCACCGGACGCGGCCGGTCCTCGATCGCCGTAGCCGGCGTGCCGATATGCACGAAGCCGACGAACCGCTCGCCGGGCGCGGCCCCGAGCATCGCGGCGGCCTCCTCGTCATAGGCGAACCAGCGGGTCACCCACGAGGCGGCGAACCCCAGCGCATAGGCGGCATGCACCAGGTTGAACGCCACGTTTCCCGCCGAGATCAGCTGCTCGAACTGGGGAATCTTGGGATGTTCCTTCGCCGTCGAAAGGACCCCGACGACGAGCGGCGCCGGCAGGAACTGCCGGCGCTCGATATCGAGCCGCGCTGCGTCCGCCGCCGGCTCGCGCGCCTCGACGATCTCTGCCAAACGCTCGCCCGCGCGCTCGCGCGCCGCCCCTTCGAACACCACCAGCCGCCAGGGCGCGAGCTTGCCATGGTCGGGCACGCGGGTGGCGATGGTCAGCAGTTCCTCGAGCTGCCCGGCGTCCGGCCCCGGCTCCCTGAGAAAGGCCTGCCCCACCGAGCGGCGGGTCATCAGGTAGGACTTGAGGGCGGTATTCTCGGCCATAAACTTGCTCCTCGCATTCAGCTTTTCGCTGGATACGACGTTTGCGCCGCGCCGCCCATATGGCAGCGCAAGTTTTTCCGCGTTTGCCGCGCCGACCCCTGTTCCAATCCGGCGACGACTGTGACACAGGTTTTCCCCATTCCCGGCCTAAGCCGTGCGCGGGCGCGGCAAATTCCGCCGGGCAGGATGAGTGTGCGGAGTGTTCATGCGTCTCGGGTTCTTGATGGTCGCCCTCGTCGCCGGCGCGCTGCTGGCGGGGCTGGAATCGCCTGCTCCTGTACTGGCGCAGGAAGCGAGCGAGATGCCCCCGCTGCCGAGGCCCCGGCCGGACCGGAACGCGCCGGCGCCCGCCGCGCCCACTACGACCTCCCCGGCCGCGACCGCCACCGAGGCCATCAGCGCCCTCACCAACGCGCCGCAGCCGGTCACGCTCACCGCCAGTATCTCGACGGGGGGCGCGCAGGTGACCGAAGGCCTGACCTGGCGCGTGTTCGACACCACGCCCGACGCCCAGGGCGAGCTCGCGATGGTCGCCAAATCGGAGGATGCGACCGCCAGCATCACTCTGCCGCCGGGCGAGTATGTCGTCCACGTCGCCTATGGCCGCGCCCAGACCAGCGACACCATGACGGTCGCGCCCGGCGCCAACGCCAAGTCGATCGCCATCGAGGCCGGGGCGCTGCGCCTCAACGCGGCGGTGACCGGCGACATCCCGATACCCTCCGATCTCCTGCGTTTCGATCTCTTCACCGCCGGTGGATCGGAATCCGAACGCACGCTGGTGGCCGAGGGCGTTTCGCCCAACGACATCGTCACGCTCAACGCCGGGACCTACCACATCGTCTCGCATTTCGGGCGCATCAATGCGGTGGTGCGTGCGGACCTGCGCGTCGAGCCGGGCCAGCTGACGGACGCCACCCTCTACCACCAGGCAAGCCAGATCTCCTTCAAGCTCGTCTCCGAGCCGGGCGGCGAGGCCATCGCCGACGTCGAATGGACCGTGCAGTCCCCGGACGGCACCACCCTCTTCACCGACCTCGGCGCCTTTCCCTCGACGGTCCTCGCCGCCGGCGACTACCAGGTGATCGCCAAACAGGCCCAGTCGGTCTTCAACCGCGACTTCGAGGTGCGCTCCGGCTCGCCCCAGGAGGTCGAGGTGCTGACAGCCGTTTATTGACGCACCGCTGTCGCCCTTCTGTCACCTCGATCGGCGAGAGAAGGTACAGCGTTCCGCTATTGCAGCCGCCGGCGCGATGACACACATTGCCGGCAACTCGTGCAGAGGAGATGACGAGATGACCTTCGAGTTCCGAACGCGCCGCCTTCCGGCGATCGCCTGCGCGCTCCTGCTGGCCGCCGCGCCGGCAGTCGCGCAGGACAAGGTCAAGACCCCCGAGCCGGCGGAGACGTCCGCCCCCTCGGCCCCGCCGGAAATCGCGGTCGAGATTCCCGAGATCACCGCCGAAGGTTCGACCCTCGACGCCGACGCGATCCGCGATATCCTGACCGCCGGCAATGTCGCCGGCCATGCCGAGGAGCTGGCGCGCCTCGAGGCCGACCGCATCGTCATCCCGCAGGTGCTTGTTTCGGTGACGATTCCGGACGATCCGGATGCCTCGACGCAGTTCTCCTACAACGACGTCGAGCTCTCGAACGTGTCCGGCGGCATCGCCGCCTCGGCCACCATCGGCGGCCTGACGAGCACGGGTCCGCAGGACTTCACCATCGAGTTCGGCGCCATGAGCGCCGCCGATTTCGACATCGGCGCAACCCTTGCCTTCTACGGCTTCGTCGAGCCCGGCGCCGATACCGGGTTCAAGACCATCTACCGCGACCTCTCGTTCGAGGGAGGAACCTTCGCAGGCGACGGCATGACCTGCAATATCGGCGCCGCATCGGCCGAGGAGTTCCGCGCCCGTCCCCTCGAAACCCCGCTCACCGAGATCATGACCCTCGCCAGCGAGATGGAAGCCTCCGGCGAGGAGCCGCCCCCGGCGACGATCGCCAAGTTCCTGACGGTCTATGCCGACATGATCACCGCCTTCGAATCCACCCCCATGACTTTCGAGGGGATCAATTGCGAGGGCGAGGTCGAAGAGGGCCCGATGACCTTCGCGCTCGGCAGCATGACGGTCGATGGCTTCGTGCCCGGCACCTATCCGCAGGTCACGATCTCCGACATCGCGGTCGCGGTGGAAAGCGGTCCGGAAGCCGGCACCTTCAATATCGGTGAGGTGGTGCTGAAGAGCTTCGATTTCTCGCGGCAGGTCGAACTCCTGCGCAATGCGCCCGAAGATGTCGACGAGAGCTGGTTCGAGGCCAACGCCCGCAGCCTCATCCCGGCCTTCGAGGGTTTCTCGTTCTCCGGCGTGGATTTCGATATCCCCGATCCGGAAAATCCGGGCGCGCGCATCGCCGCCAATGTCGGCGCCTTCGACGTTTCGCTCGCCAACTACGTCAACGGCATCCCGGCATCGATCCAGAGCTCTGCCAGCAACGTCATCATCGACCTGCCGACCGACAGTGGCGCCCCGCAGATCCAGCAGCTCATCGACGCCGGCATCGACCGGCTCGATGTCGGCTTCAACCTGGCCCTGGCATGGGACGAGGCGAGCGAGACGATCGCCGTCAATGACATCACCTTCGAGGGCGCCAATCTCGCCACGATCAAGCTCGCCGGCACCGTCGGCAACGCGGTCGCCGAGCTCTTCTCCACCGACACCACCGTCGCCTCGATGGCCGGCCTCGGTGTCACCCTCAAGGACGTGCGGCTCGATCTCACCGATGCCGGGCTCTCCGACATCCTCCTGGGGATCGCCGGCGCCGAGCAGGGCGTCGATCCGGCCAGCATGCGCCCGATGATGGCGGGCGTCGCCGAAGGCATGGTGATGAGCGTCCTTGGCGGCGACGAGCAGGCCTCGAGCGTCGGTGCGGCCATCGCCGCGTTCGTGCGCGGCAACACCTCGCTTTCGCTGACGGCAACCGCCCTCGACGAGGCGGGCCTGTCGCTCTTCGAGCTGATGGCCGCCCAGGAAGACCCGACGACGCTCCTGAGCAAAGTCAAGATCGACGCCGTTTCGCAATGACCGTGGCCGGCGCCGCACGCGCACCTGACGCAAGCGGCGCCGCCCGCCCCCGTTTCGCCCTGGTGGACGCCGTCCGCGGCGTCGCCATCATCGGGGTGGTCGTCTATCACTTCTTCTGGGACCTGAGCTATCTCTGGCTCATTCCCGTCGACGTCAGCACCCAGCCGGTCTGGGTCGCCTTCGCCCGCACGCTCCTCGGCAGCTTCGTCTTCCTCGTCGGGGTCGGCCTCGTCCTCGCCCACGGCAAGGGCATCCGCTGGCCGGCCTTCTGGCGGCGGCTGGCGATCATCGGCGGCGCAGCCCTCCTCGTCACCGCCGGCACCCTCGTCGCCTTTCCCGAGACCTTCGTCTATTTCGGCGTCCTGCACGCCATCACGCTCTTCAGCGTCCTGGGCCTCGCGTTCCTGCGGGCGCCGCTCTGGCTCGTCTTCGCTCTGGCGGTGCTCTTCGTGGGCGCGCCGCTCATCTTCACCGCACCGGTATTTTCCGAGCGCATCTGGTCGTGGATCGGTTTCTGGCCCGTCCCGCCGCCGACCAACGACCTGGTGCCGATCTTCCCCTGGTTCGGCCTCACCCTCGCCGGCATGGGGATAACCCGTGTCGTCCTCGCCGGCGGCTGGGCGGAGCGCATCGGGGCGTGGCGGGCCGAAGGCGCCTTCTCGCGCGCGCTGGTCACGGCGGGCCGTTGGAGCCTCGTGATCTATCTCGTGCATCAGCCGCTGCTGCTGGCCGTGCTCTACCCGGCCGCCAACACCATGTTCACGCACACTGCCTCCACCAACTCCTTCAACCGCACGTGCCAGATCGGCTGCACGGATACGGGCGCGAGCGATGCCTATTGCACAGCCTATTGCGCCTGCGCCCGCGACGAAGTCGAAGCACGCGGGCTGTGGGAGGCGGTGGAAACGCTGACGCCGACTCCTGAGCAGACCGAGGCGGTGAATGGCGTGGTGCTTGCCTGCTCGGCTGAAATTCCACCGGACACGGCTTTGGAATAGGCTCCCCTATTCCTCGCCCGCCGGCCCCTGCCGCATCTGCTTGACCGCGCTGCGCCGCACCTTTGCCGCCAGGCGCCTCTCCTTGGAGGCCGCCGTCGGCTTGGTGGCAATGCGGCGCCTGGGGACGATCGCGCCTTCGCGCAGCAGCGCAACCAGGCGCGCAACGGCCGCATCGCGGTTCTGCATCTGGGTGCGGTAGCTGTTGGAGGTGAGGACGATCACGCCCTCCTTGGTCAACCGGCTGCCCGCCAGCGTCGCCACCCGGCGCTTCACCGGCTCGGGCAGCGACGGCGAGTTCATCAGGTCGAACCGCAGCTGCACCGCGCTCGACACCTTGTTGACGTTCTGCCCGCCGGGGCCGGAGGCGCGGATGAAGCTTTCCTCGATTTCACCGGGATCGATGGCGATCGTGCGGGTGATAGCGATAGGGTCGGCCATGGGTGGTCCTCATCGAAAATGGACCGACCGGTCCGGTCAGCGCTTCCAGCGCCCCTTGAAGATGATTTCGCCCTCGTGGACGGTCAATCCCCTGATCGTGGCGCGGTAGCGTCCGTCCAGCCCTTCGGCCGGGACGATCCAGCCCTTCTTCAGCATGCCCGAGAACACCTTCTCGCCGACGTCCTTGAAGTCATCGGGGCCGAGGGCATTCTCCTCGCCCAGATGGGTCAGGACCTTGAGTTCTCGGTTGGACGGGCGGGTCATGCGTCGTTCTCGTGAGAGTGCCACGCCTCGTGGTTCGAGGCGCCTCCGGCGCACCTCACCATGAGGCTACTGAGATCTCGTGACCAATCAGTAGTCCCTCATGGTGAGGCGGGAGCGCAGCGACCCTCGAACCACGAGGGGCGTGGCAGTGTGCGTCAGGCGGCCGCGGCCGCCTTGGCCTTGAGGTCGGGCGCCGCGGCTTCCGCCATCAGCGCCACCATGGCGTCCATGAACGGCTGCACCGCCTGGCCCTCGCTGCCGAGACGGCGCACCGAGACGGTGCCCTCCTCGGCCTCGCGCTTGCCGACGACGAACATCAGCGGCACCTTGCCGACCGAATGCTCGCGCACCTTGTAGTTGATCTTCTCGTTACGGGTATCGAGCTCGGCCCGGATGCCGGCGGCCTTGAGCTGGTCGACGAGCTTTTGCGCATACCCGTCCGCATCCGAGACGATGGTCGCGACCACCACCTGCACGGGTGCCAGCCACATGGGCATCTTGCCGGCGTGGTTCTCGATGAGGATGGCGATGAACCGCTCGAGCGATCCTAGGATCGCGCGATGCAGCATCACCGGGCGCTGGCGCGAGCCGTCCTCGGCGACATACGAAGCGTCGAGCCGCTCCGGCATCACGAAGTCGAGCTGCAGCGTTCCGCACTGCCAGGATCGGCCGATGGCGTCCTTGAGGTGGAACTCAAGCTTGGGGCCATAGAACGCCCCCTCGCCCTCGGCGATCTCAAACTTGCGGCCGGTTGCCGCGAGGGCATCGCCGAGACCCTTCTCGGCCATGTCCCACACGGCATCGTCACCCGCCCGGGTATCAGGACGCGTGGCGAGCAGGATCTTCACTTCGGTGAAGCCCATGTCCTCGTAGACGGAGTCCAGCAGGTTGCAGAACGCTTCCGTCTCCTCCTGGATCTGGTCTTCCCGGCAGAAGATGTGCGCATCGTCCTGCGTCATCTGGCGAACGCGCATCAGCCCGTGCAGGGCCCCATGCGCTTCGTTGCGATGGCAGCAGCCGAATTCGGCAAGCCGCAGCGGCAGATCGCGGTAGGACTTGATCCCCTGGTTGAAGACCTGGACATGCGCGGGGCAGTTCATGGGCTTCAATGCCAGGAAGTTCACCTCCGACGAGATTTCCGGCTGCTCGCCTTCCGTCGAGGGGATCTCGTCGGGCACGATGAACATGTTCTCGCGGAACTTGCCCCAGTGGCCCGACTTCACCCACAGCTTGTTGTCGATGAGCTGCGGGGTCTTGATCTCCTTGTACCCCGCCCCGTTGAGGCGGCGGCGGATATAGGCTTCCATCTGATTGTAGATGACGAAGCCCTTCGGGTGCCAGAAGACGCTGCCCTGTGCTTCCTCCTGCAGGTGGAAGAGGTCCATCTCCCGCCCGAGCTTGCGGTGGTCGCGCTTTTCGGCCTCCTCCATCATGGTGAGGTAGGCGTCGAGCTCGTCCTTGCTCGCAAAGGCGGTGCCGTAGATGCGGCTCAAGACCGGGTTGTTGCTGTCCCCGCGCCAATAGGCGCCGGCGACCTTGGTCAGCTTGAAGGCCTGCCCGACATCCTTGACCGTGCGCATGTGCGGCCCGCGGCAGAGGTCGAGCCACTGGCCCTGCCGGTAGATCCTGATCGGCTGGTCCTGCGGGATCACATCGACGAGCTCGACCTTGAAGGCCTCGCCCTTGGTCTCGAAGAAGGCTCTGGCCTGGTCGCGGGTCCAGATTTCCTTGGTGAACGCGGCGCCCCGGTCGATGATCTCGGCCATCTTCTTTTCGATGGCGCGCAAATCCTCCTCCGAGAACGGCTGCTCCCGGTAAAAGTCGTAGTAGAACCCGTTCTCGATCACCGGTCCGATGGTCACCTGCGTGCCGGGCCAGAGCTCCTGCACCGCTTCGGCAAGCACGTGCGCGGCATCGTGCCGGATGAGCTCGAGCGCCGCCGGATCGTCGCGCTTGACGAATTCGAGCGTCGCCCCGTCCGGCACTTCGTCCGAAAGGTCCGAAAGAACGCCGTCGACGCGCATGGCGACCGTCGCCTTGGCCAGCGACCTGGAGATGGACTCGACCACGGTAGTGCCGGTGGTGCCCAGCGCGTATTCGCGTGTGGCGCCATCGGGGAATCGTACCGTAATCATTTTTCCTTCTCCGGAAATGAGAGTTATCGCGGCGACCATCGCCGCGAGCGGGGTTGTCTAGCATGGTTTTCGGTAGATGCCAGCCCATAGGATCGCACCACGCCCTCGTGGTTCGAGGGTCGCTGCGCTCCCGCCTCACCATGAGGGCTACTGCTGGTTCCGCGCAGCTTCAGTAGCCCTCATGGTGAGGTGCTTGCCGCAGGCAAGCCTCGAACCACGAGGCGTGGCACTTATTTCCACCGCCCATAACGCCATGGCGCATACCAATGCGCATCGGCGGGCAAAGCCTCCGGAACGGGATCGTACCCATGCGTCCCGCCCGGTCGGCAGCGGGTGAACCGCGCGAGCCCCATCCACCCGCCCGGCCAGAAGCCGAAGCGCCAAATGGCGTCGCGCGTGTATTCCGAGCAGGTCGGCAGGTGGCGGCAGGTGCGCCCGGTGAACGCCGAGAGCGTGTAGCGATAAACGGTGATGAGGAAGACCGCCGCGAGCTTGAACGGAAAATCGACGGCCCGCCAAAATCCGGCGATGAACGACTGCATCAGCTCGCCGCCGCAACCGATTCCCGCGACTCGATCTTTTCGAGCGCTGCCGCCACCGCGTCAAAGACGAGGAGCGTCGAGGTGTGGCGCGGCGGATAGTCGCGCACGGGCTCGAGATATTTGAGGTCCGCCCACTTGCCGGTCGGGGGGGCGCCGTTCTGCTTGAGCATCGCGTGCATCTCGGCGCGCAGCGCCTGGAACTCTCCCGGCGTCGTGCCGACGATCTGGCGCGCAACGATAGCCGCCGAGGTCTGCCCCAGCGCGCAGGCGGAAATCTCGTGACCGTATTGGGTGATCACGCCGCCCCGCACGACCACGTCGACCTCGATGATCGACCCGCAGATGCGGCTGACCTTGCGCGCCGTCGCGTCCGGCTCGGCGAGCCGCGGCGCCTTGGGGGCGTTCGCTGCGATATCGAGGATTTTTTCGGAATAGAGATCGCTGAGGTCCATCGGTCGGCACAAATCTGTTTCTTGAGACGCAGGCGCCTTAGCCTATATAAGTGCTTGCAAGCGCAGTGTCAGGCCTTTAGCCGGCACGATCCGTTTGCGTGGGGGCGCCGCGAATGGCTGTCCCGGCAACAAGGAGCCCGATTTTCCCGATGGATGCCCGCGTCAAGCCGCACGAGGTGATCACCCTCGACCATGCGCCCGTTCCGCGCCCTTCGCTCAAGGAAGTGGAAGAAGCCGTGCGCACCCTCATCGCCTGGGCCGGTGACGACCCCGAGCGCGAGGGCCTGCGCGACACCCCCATGCGCGTCGCCAAGGCCTACCGCGAGCTCTTTTCGGGCTACGAGCAGGAACCCGGGGAAGTGCTCGAGCGCACCTTCAAGGAAGTGGGCGGCTACGACGATATCGTCCTCGTGCGCGACATCCCCTTCCACTCGCACTGCGAGCACCACATGGTGCCGTTCGTCGGCAAGGCGCACATCGCCTACCTGCCCCATGACGGCGTCGTCGGTCTCTCCAAGCTCGCCCGCCTCGTCGATGTCTTCGCGCGCCGCCTGCAGACGCAGGAGAACCTGACCGCGCAGATCCTCGATGCCATCAACGAGCACCTCGGGCCCCGCGGCGCCGCGGTGATGCTGGAAGCCGAACACATGTGCATGACCATGCGCGGCGTGCGCGCCCATGGCGTGGCCACCATCACCCACCGCTTCACCGGCGTCTTCGCCGAGGACCGCGAAGAGCAGGACCGCTTCTTCTCGATGGTGGGCAAGCGCTAGGACACGTGCGAGAAGGCGGGTACCGGCTTTTCGCGAAAGGCGTCGCGACGACAAATCTAGAGCCGGCGTTCGAGAACGCATGAGGCTCTAGCAACCGCAACCGCGATCAAACCTCGCGTTCGCCGCCATGCGATAAGCTGGGCGTCTCAACGCGAGTGAACCCATGTCCGCGATCGTCAGGGCCCTGTGGTACATCGAAAGCCGCTTCCGCGAGGACCTCTGCCTCGAGGACCTGGCTGCGGCCACCGGCCTGTCGCGCTTCTACCTGTCGCGGATGTTCCCCATGGCCACCGGCTTGACGGTCTCCGGCTACCTGCGCGGCCGCAGGCTGACGGAGGCCGCCAAGTCCCTGGCCGACGGCGCCCCCGATATCCTCTCGGTGGCGCTGGAGGCCGGCTACAGCTCGCACGAGGCATTCACCCGCGCCTTCCGCGACCACTTCGGCCTGACGCCTGAAGAGGTCCGCCGGAGGCGCTCGATCGAAAACCTCGACCTCGTGGAGGCCATCAGAATGGAAGCTGCAACCAAAGTCACCCTCGATCCCCCGCGCATCGAGCGCCACGGCGCCTTGCGCATTGCCGGGCTCAGCGAACGCTACGGCATGGCCGGCGCCGCCGGCATTCCCGACCAGTGGCAGAAGCTTGCTCCCTATATCGGTAACATCGACGGCATGGTCGGCGGCGCCACCTATGGCGTCGTCGGCGCGTTCTCGGACGATGTCCAGGGCTACGACTACCTCACGGGCGTCGAAATGCGCCCGGACGCCGACCTGCCACCGGAGTTCGCGAGCGTCGCGATCCCGGCGCGCACCTGGGCCAAGTTCACCCACAAGGGTCACGTCAGCACCATCAGCGCCACCTGCGCGGCAATCTATGGCGACTGGCACCCCAGGATGGAGTTCGAGACCGGCGAGAACTACAGCTTCCTCGAATACTACGGCCCCGACTTCAATCCCAAGACCGGCTACGGAACCATGGAGATCTGGGTAGGCGTCACGAACTGACGCTGGCAAACCGTCATGGCGCGGGATAAAACCCGCACCATGACACTCACCTTCGCCGATCCCAAGCCGCTCTCCCACGAAGAGCTCGAAGAAGGCGCTGCCTTCGCGCCCGCCTTCGACTCCAACGGCCTCGTCACGGTCGTGACCGTCGAGGCCGGCAGCAATGCCGTGCTGATGCTCGCGCATATGAATGCAGAGGCCCTGTCGCTGACCCTCGAGACCGGCATCGCCCACTACTGGTCCCGCTCGCGGGCCAAGATCTGGAAGAAGGGCGAGACCTCGGGCGAACTGCAGAAGCTCGTCGAGCTGCGCACCGATTGCGACCAGGACGCACTGGTCATGGTCGTCGAACAGACCGGGCGGGGCGCCGCCTGCCACACCGGCCGCAAGTCCTGCTTCTATCGCCGGGTCGAGGTCAGTGACGGCAAGACATCCCTCACCGACACCGGCGAGCCGCGCCTCTTCGATCCCAAAGCCGTCTACGGGAGCTGACTGTGACATACCGGGTGTCGTGCCATTGCGGTCATGTACGCCTGGAGGTCGACGCCGGGCTCGCCGACGAGGGCGTTGGGCGCCTCTCCTAAGGGATTTTTGCGCAAAATATTGCGCATATCTGCTTGATTTGTACCGTTTCTGCGCAAATATATGCACATGATCGGAGCGAGCAGGTGCAGCGCGAGACCAACACCAGCAAGATTAAGGCCCGACTTGAGCGGGAAGGCTGGGAGTTGGTCGACGGTACCAAGCACGACAAGTACCGCAAGCCCGGTTTCAAGCCGATCATGGTGCCGAGGCATCGCACCGTCACCCCCGGCGTGGCTCAATCCATAGCCAAGGCGGCAGGCTGGACGAAGTAGCTTCCGCCGCCTCTACAACCACAGGAGATCTACGGGAAACCGTAGCGAACAAAATGACCCGATATATCGCCCTCGTTGACTTCGCCGACGGTGCATATGGGGTTTCTTTTCCCGACGTTCCGGGCTGCACTGCAATGGCATCCACTCAGGATGAGGCCATCAACGACGCGGCCGATGCCCTGGCCGAATGGGCGGCCGACGAACTGGCTGATGGGAATGAAGCGCCAGCGCCGCGCAGCCTCGAGGAATTGCTGGCGGATGCCGACGTCAAGAAGGCGCTCGCGGGTGGCGCTATCCTCGCTTCGGTGCCTTTGATTATGGATACCGGCCGGTTGGCGCGGGCGAACATCTCGATCGATGTCGGCTTGCTGGCCGATATCGATCAGGCGGCCCATCGCATCGGTGTCACCCGGTCGGCGTTCCTGGCCGCCGCCGCGCGCGACAAGATCAAAGCGACGGCTTAGTCAGCGCCCGACAAATAACCCGAACGGACCGCCCCACGAGGGATAGTTGGAGCGGGTCTTGAGTTTCTTCGATGTTCTGGCTTCCGCCGGTGACCGGCGTCGCCTCACATCCGAAAAATCCTCCACGGATTTAGCTTCGCGTATCCATAAATTCGACGGTTTGCAGGCCTATCGGTAGTCGTGCGGAGTTTTCGTTCGCCAAGACTTTCTGCGCGCCGGCGCGTATACTGGCGCCATATGCGAGTTGGGAGGGTGTCGTGAGCGTGTCCCCCAGCAATCCGGACGTACCGGCAAGCCGCACCGCGGTTTCGCTGGGCGCGACCGTCGTCATCATCGCCATCCTGCTCTTCTGGCCTGCGGGCACCTGGAGCTGGAGCCTCGGCTGGGCATTCCTCTTCGCCCTCGCCGCGCAGATGTGGCTCGCCCTCGCGTGGATGCAGCGCGTCAATCCTGAGATCATCGCCGCACGCCAGGGCATCGGCGCCAACACCAAGGCATGGGACTATGTCCTGATGCCGCTGACGCTCCTCGGCCTCGTCTCGATCCTGCCGGTCGCGGCCCTCGACAATGCCCGCTTCGCCTGGAGCGCCCTGCCCTTCAACGTCATCATCTTCGGCTACGTGCTCTTCGTCGGCGGCTTCTGGATCATCGCCTGGGCGCAGGCGGTCAACCGCCACTTCGAGCCGAGCGTGCGCATCCAGACCGATCGCAACCATCAGGTCGTCGAGACCGGCCCCTATGCCTTCGTCCGCCATCCCGGCTATGTCGGGGCAAGCCTCATGGCGTTCGGCTGGGGCTTCGCGCTGGGATCGGTGGTCGCGCAGGTCCCTGCGCTCCTGACGACGATCCTCCTCATCATGCGGACCGAGATGGAGGATCGCACGCTGCAGCGGGAACTGCCCGGTTATGCCGAGTACACCTACAGCGTGCGCGCCAAGTGGATTCCCGGCCTCTACTGATCGGCCGTCGGCGGAGCGCGTTCGAAAAGCGGCACCAGCAGCACGCCGGCGATGAAGCCGCCGAGATGCGCCTGCCAGGCGATCTGCACCCCCTCCCCGCCCAGGACCAGCGGCAGGAAGGGCACGGCCGCATTGATCAGCAGCCAGAAGAGCGTGAAGACCCGCGAGCGCGGATTGCGCATCATCTCGGACAACGACGCGAGGCGCCGGCCGAGGATCACCCGCTCTCCGGTCTCCGGGTCCTGCCCGACGATGATCGGCTGGAAGATGAAGCGCATCGCTGCCCCCGTCAGCCCGGCGACGCCTCCCGAAGCGCCAATCAGGTAAGTAACGGTCATGAAGTTCGTTATAGCGAACGCCGCCGCGCCTGCCGCCGCACTCGCAAAGAAGAGGATCAGCATCGGCCAGGTGCCGTAGCGCCGGGTCACGGGTGTTGCAAAGGCCGCCAGCCACGCGACGTTGACCAGCAGGTGCTCCCAGCCCGCATGCAGCAGAGCATGGGTGAACGGGGTCCACACCAGCGGCCAGGCGAGCGCCAGGTTTTCGCCCGCCGCGAGGATCCGCAACGGCATGAAGGCGAAGAGGTTGAGAAACCAGAGCCGCGCCTCTTGGTTAAGAACCAGCGTCTCGGCGAGAAAGACGGCGACCAGCAGCCCGATCAGCGCCAGCGCCCCGCCGGGTATGAGGATCGCGGGCTCGTGGGCCGGTTGCGCCTCTCCCTGGCCGTCCCCATCTTGTTCACTCATGCGGTTTCTCCGTGAGGGCCGGCCTGGCCGGTTTCGGGACATGTTTTCCACACCGCGCCGCCCGCGTTAACCTTAACCATTGTTTAAAGGCGATTTTGACGGCCGGTTTTGCCACTCTCCGGGTGTTGCGGCGGGGGCATCCAATCCGAGATGGCTCGCACGATTCTGGCGGATAAGAACAATGCAAAAAGCGAGCACCAAGACGCTCTACGACTACTGGAACACCTTGCGTGGCGCCCGTAGCGCGCCCGACCGCCGCGATATCGACCCGACCCGCATCCGCGAGGCCCTGGCCAATACCTTCATCCTCGAGCTCGAGGAGAATGGCGGCTTTGCCTTCCGCCTTGCCGGCTCGCATCTCTGCACCGCTTATTGCCGCGAGCTCAAGGCCCGCTCCTTCTCGACCCTCTGGCATGAGCGCGACAGGGACGCCATCGAGACGCTGATCCGCGCGGTGACCGAAGACCATGCCGTCGCCCTCGTTACCTTCCAGGGCACGACGGCGATCAACACCAAGGTCTCCTTCGAGACCATCCTCCTGCCGCTCCGCCACAACGGCTCGACCTATACGCGCGTGCTCGGCGCCATGACGGCCCTCGACCAGCCCTATTGGCTGGGCGTGCAGCCGATCGTCGAGCAGCGCATCACGGGCCTTCGCCTCATCTGGCCCGACGACGTGCCGCAGCAGGATCTGGTGGCCGAGGTCGCCGCGAACGTCTCGGGTGAACCGCCCTTCTCGACCGCGCCGTCCAGCGGCACGCCGGCGACTGTCTTCGGCCGCAGCGCCCGCCGCTACGCGCATCTGGCCGTCATCGACGGTGGACGGCAATAGGCCCGCGGATTCGCTAAACGCCCATGCGCAAACACGCGTAGGTCCTCACCATGCATTAACCAAGCCACATTACGATTGCTGTGGATTGTTCCGCTCCGATCGGCTTGGCGCATGTTCAGCGACGACCTCATTTCACCGCCCCCGGCGGTCGCGACCCGTACGAACGCGGGACCCACGAGGTTCCAGCGCGTGAAGGTGTCCGTGCTCGGCCGCTACATGCTGGCCGACAAGCGCGAGTTCCCCTGCCAGGTGCTGGAGATGTCGCCGGGCGATGCGCTGGTCATCGCGCCGGTCACCGGCCTCGTTGGCGAGAAGGTCATCGCCTACCTCGATCATATCGGGCGCATCGAGGGCATGATCGTCGAAGAGGTCGACGGCGGGTTCCTGATGAACATCGAAGCCACCATCCGCAAGCGCGACAAGATGGCGGCCCAGCTCACCTGGCTCGCCAACAAGGACATCCTCAACCTGCCCGAGGATCGCCGCCACGAGCGCGTCGTGCCCGACAACCGGCATTCGACCGTGGTGCTCGACGACGGGCGCCGCTATAACTGCAAGATCATCGACATCTCGCTCTCGGGAGCCGCCATCGAGCTCGATGTGCGCCCGGCCATCGGCACGCGCGTCAGCCTCGGCCGCATGCGCGCCCGCGTCGTGCGGCACTTCCACAACGGCGTCGCCGTGGAATTCGCCTCGACGCAGGAGATGATCACCGTCGTGCAGCAGAATCTGCGGGTGAACTGAGTTTAATGCCACGCCCTCGTGGTTCGAGGCCGCTGCGCGGCACCTCACCATGAGGGCTACTGCCGGTGCCGCAGAATTCCAGTAGCCCTCATGGTGAGGTGCGAGCTCTTGCGATCCTCATGCTTAATCAAACCTTCCGCAAACCCATAAAACACGCATAAAAACTGCGTTGCAGTTTTCGGACCGGGGCAATTGCCGGTCTCTAACGTGGTCTCCGTCAGGGAGATCACGCCATGTCCACCACCTTCAAGGGTCTGAAAAGCTTCATCGTCGTCGCTCTCGCAGCGCTCTGCGCCGCTCCGGCCGCAGCGCTCGACCTGACGAACGTGGCTTTCGTCCAGACCGCGACGGGCAACACCAGCATCCCGGTCGGCCATGCCGAGTTCTGCAACAGCCGTCCGGCTGAATGCCAGGCCAACGCCAACCCGGTGCTGGCCGTCACCCTCGACGACGCGCGCTGGTCGCAGCTTCTCGAGATCAACGCCTACTACAACGACACCATCGTCGCCGTCTCCGACAACGATCTCTACGGCGTTGAGGAGTTCTGGACCTATCCCAACGGCTACGGCGACTGCGAGGATTTCGTTCTGGCCAAGCGCCGCGCGCTGATCGAGGCCGGCTGGCCCGCCAGCGCCCTGCTGATGTCGGTGGTGCGCGAGCCCAACGGCGACGGCCACGCGGTCCTTATCGTGCGCACCGACCGCGGCGATCTCGTGCTCGACAACCAGGATGGCCTCATCCGCGTGTGGAACGAGACCCCCTACCAGTTCGTCAAGCGCCAGGACCAGGCCCACGCCGGCCGCTGGGTCGACATGATCGACAACCGCACCATGGCCGTCGCCACTACCGCCAGCCACTAAGTTTCCGGGCCCCGCCGATACCCTGACAAGTATGGGGTCTGAAGAGCACGGCCGGCTTCGAGAAATCGAAGCCGGCCGCGCTGATTCAATAGCGCAGCCCGACGTATATGCCCACGAACAACAGGCCGGTGACGAATGCCCAGCCGAAAGCGACGAGGGCCGTGATCAGGGCCGAACTCAGCTCTATCGTCTCGCCCGGTCGCGGGCGCCAGCCGAGCTGCAGGACGATGTAGGGGCCGCACACGAAACTCATGATGAGGTTGCCGAACATATGGAGGACGGTGGCGCCGTCGTAGCGCAGCAGCGCCTCCTGCCGGACGAGCCACTGATAGAGGTGCGTGCCTGCCCCCGCGATGCACAGGCCCACTCCCATGATGAACCCCGCCAGCAGCAATTCTCTCACCATCGCACCGCCGCTCCCCGCACATCTCTGGTCATTCGTTAACGCTTTGTTAAGCATATTCGGCGCCCTATCGGCTGTCATCCGCCCTCGGCAATTCTGGTTAACGCGCATGGCTTCAGCGCCCGCCACCTCCGCACCGCGCCGGGCCCCGGCCATCGCCTACAACCTTGCCGGCCTCGCGGTCATCGCCGCGCTGGCGGCTGTGGGCGCTGCCTATCTTCTCGATTTCCATATGTCTTCCCGCCAGGCCGCGCCTTCGGCCAAGGCGCTGACGAGCATCGTCACCCGCACCATCGGCGCGCGGGAGCTGCGCATTCCCTATGGCTGGTTCCGCAGCGGCGCCGACCTCACGGACGAATTCGCCACGCAGATCGACCTTGCGGCCACCGTCACCCTCGACGGCTTCGACAAACCGGCGACGATCGACGTCACGCTCCTGCCGCGCAGCCGCGTGCGGCCGAGCGAGGTGCTGCTCGACACCGTCTATGTCCATGAGTTCGAAGCGGAAACGCTGCGAGGCCCACCGGGACTCGTCGGCAAGCCGCTAAGGCCTGCTCGCGGCTATGGGGGCGAGACGGTCTGGTACGACCCGCTTTCGCCCGCCCCCTTCGTCGCCAAGTGCATGGCCCCCATCCAGCCGGAATCGCCTGCGCGATGCCTCAGGACAGTCATCCTGCCGAGCGGCATCGGCGCAGTCTACGCCTTCGACGAGACGGTGCTGGCGAGCTGGAAGGAGTTCGACGCCGTCACGCAGCGGATGATGACCGCCATCGGCGCCTAGTAGGCATCCGGCCGGTGCTGTCGCCCGGCCGAACGATCTCGGCTCAGTCCTCGAGGTCGATGTCGAGGATCGACATCGAGAACATGTAGGACCGGTCGCCGTCCTCGTCGTCGACGTGGATGAGGCCGATCGACTCTTCTCCGATGAACACCTCGACCGAGTCGTTGAGCTTGGCGCGCGGCCGCACATCGATGTTGCGGTTGTTGAACGTGCGCTGCAGGTAGTTCTGCAGCTTGATGATTTCGGGTTGGTTCACGCGCTATTCCTGCTTCATATGCCTCGGGGAGCCGGACTTTAGCCGCTCAGGCGCGGCGGGCAAGTCCGCATCGGACTTATCCCCGCCGTCCCCTCTATTGTTTCATGTCGTGGACCAGGATCATCTGGTCCATCACCAGCGCCGGCTGGGCGCACCCGGCTTCGCCGATGACCTTGGCGGGCACACCCGCCACCGTCACGCGCGGCGGCACTTCCTTCAGCACCACCGAGCCGGCGCCGATCCGTGAGCAGTCGCCGATGCGGATATTGCCCAGAACCTTGGCGCCTGCACCGATAAGAACGCCGTTGCCGATCTTTGGATGCCGGTCCTGGTCGGATTTGCCGGTGCCGCCGAGCGTCACGCCCTGCAGCATGGAGACGTTGTCGCCGACGACCGCCGTCTCGCCGATGACGAGGCCGGTGCCGTGGTCGAGCATGATGCCGCGGCCCATCTTGACGGCCGGATTGATGTCCACCTGGAACACCTGGCTTGAGCGGCTCTGCAGGTAGAGCGCGAAATCGCGCCGCCCCGCGAGGAAGAGCGCGTGGGCGAAGCGGTGCGTCTGGATGGCCTGGTAGCCCTTGAAGTAGAGCAGCGGCTCGATCGCGCGGTGGCAGGCCGGATCGCGCTCGAGGGTCGCGGCAAGATCCGCACGCGCCGCCTCGCCGATCTCGGGATAGTCGGCCAGGGCATCGTGGAACGCCTGGCGGATGAGGTCGGCCGAAACGTCGTCATGGTGGAGGCGGGCGGCGATGCGGTGCGCCAGCGCCTGCTCGAACGTGTCGTGGTTGAGGATGGCCGAAACCACGAGGTTCGACATCGAGGGCTCGTTGGAAACGATCTCGCGCGCGCCCGCGACCACCGCATCCCAGACGGGATCGACGGAGGCGATCTGCGGCGTGCGCGCCTGGCTGCTGCTCATGGCGAGACTCCTTTTCGCCCGTTCCTATACGCCAAACCGTACCCTCTAACAAAGCCCCGCCGGGACGTTTGGTTCACGTTTGGCTGACTGCGGGGAACATCCTGCCGAGGAACTCGAGCGCCGCCTGCTTGAATTTCGTGTCGCCGGTGGCGCGCATGTGGTCGCGCCGGGGGATGAGGAACGCCTCGCCCCTGGGCAGCAACTCGGCCAGTTCCTCGGGCCGCCCGGCCATCTCGTCGGCCTCGCCGACCGCCACCAGCACCGGCACCTCGATCCGCCGCACGTCGGCGCGCGGCATGGGTTGGCGGGAGGTTTCCATGCAGGCGGCCAGCGCCTCGCGATCGGAGCCGGTATGGTCGGCGAAGATGCGGAACTGCCGCGCCGTCGGATGGGTCAGCCCGTCGAGCGAGGGCGCCAGCAGCCCCGCGATGATGTCGTTGCCGTCCGTGAGGCCGTTGACGAGGTTCATGCCCATGCCCCCGAAAATGGCGCAGGCGACCCGCTCCGGGTGCTCATAGGCAAGGAACGCGCAAATGCGCGCGCCCATGGAATAGCCGAGCACGGCGGCCTTCTCGATTCCGAGGTGATCGAGCAACGCCAGCGCGTCAGCCACCATCGCGCGCGGATAATAGAGCTCGGGATCGTGCGGCTTCTCGCTCGCCCCATGCCCGCGGTTGTCGAGGGTGATCGCCCGGTACCCTGCCCCGGTCAGCGTCTCGACCCAGCCCGTCTGCACCCAGTTGACCAGCCCGCTCGAGGCAAAGCCGTGGATACAGAGCACCGGCGGCCCCTCGCCGTGGATCTCGTAGGCAAGCGTCAGATCGTCGTGCTCGAAGGTGGGCAAGGTCGGTCTCCACGAAGCGGCTGTCGCTGCGACGCTCTAGCAAGCGAGAGCCCGCGCACCAACCCTTTCATTCCGCGCGGCGATTGACTATGGTCCGCGCCGACGCCGCCGAGACTGCCGAGGTAAAGCCATGGCCCACGTTTCCATTCCCCACTACCACAACACCGAGGGCCTGCGCCGCATCGAGATCGGCGCCAAGGAATTCCAGTGCATCGGCGCCAAGCCCCCGTTCGATCATCCGCACGTCTTCCTCGACATGGGCAAGGACAACGAGATCGTCTGCCCCTATTGCTCGACGCTCTACGTCTACGACCCCAAGCTCCCGGCCGGCGCCGCCAACCCGCCCACCGCCGTCTTCGAGACCGCTCACGCCTGACAGGCGCGTCATGCCGGCCAATGGCCGCACCGTCTATATCGCCGGAGCCGGCATCGCCGGCCTGACGCTGGCGCTGGGCCTTGCCAAGTTCGGCGTGAGCGTCGTCGTGCTGGAGCGCAACACCGCCCCATCCGTGTTCGGCGCCGGCCTCCAGATCAGCCCCAACGCCCGCCGCATTCTCGACCGCCTGGGCCTCGGCGAAGCGATCGCCGCGCGAAGCCTCGAGCCCGAAGGCATCGACGTTTATCCGTTCGGCCATGACAAGCCGCTGGTGACCCTCGAACTGGGCGAAGCGTCCCGCGCCCGCTACGCCAGCCCCTATGCGGTGATGCACCGCGCCGACCTCGCCGAAGTGCTGCACGCCGCCTGCAGGCGCTTCGCCAACATCGAGATCGTCTTCGGGGTCGCAGACTTCACCGCCGAAACGCAGGGCGCAGGAATCCTCGCTTCGGCTCGCGAGCTCGCCGCCATCGGCCGCTCGGGCGAAGGCTTTGCCTTTGTCGGCGCCGACGGGGTGCATTCCCCGACGCGGCGGAGGATCCTCAACGGCCCCGATGCCCGCTACGCCGGTCGCCTCGCCTGGCGCGCGCTGGTGCCGCTGGAAGCGACGAAAGATATGATCGCGCCCGACCGCACCTCGCTGCTGCTCGGTCCCAGCCATCACCTCGTCGCCTATCCCCTGCCCCATCGCGGCCTTGCCAACGTCGTGCTGTTCTCGCCGGCCCGCCATCCGGCAACGGACGCCGAATCGCGGGCGACGCATCCAGACCCGCCGCGTTCGGCCTTGCGCGACCCGCGCTTTGCCGGGCTCGTCGAGCTCGCCGGGGACAGCTGGACGGCATGGCCCCTCTATACGGTTGCGGCCGACACCTGGCATGGCGGCAATGTCGGCCTGATCGGCGACGCCGCCCACGCCATGCTGCCTTTCCAGGCGCAGGGCGCGGCCATGGGCATCGAGGATGCCGCCGTGCTCGCCCCGCTCCTTGCCAGCGCGCCGGACGCGCACACGGCCTTCGCGCGCTACGAGGCGGCGCGCAAGCACCGCGTCGCCAGGGTCGCGCGCATCTCGAAGGCGAACGGCGCGATTTTCCACATGCGGTGGCCCTTCACGCTGGCGCGCAATGCTGCCATGCGCCTCGGCGGCCCGCAGGCGCATTTCCGGCGGCTCGACTGGCTCTACGGCTATGACGCGGAACGGGATGCCGCGTCCACGGACTGAACACGGCAGTCAACCGGCAAATTTGCCGAGCCGGGTAGTCATTGCATTCGAACGCGCCTAAATGGCAGCAACGGTTTGCGCGTGTCTTCAAGGGCAGGCTGTGGCGATCCGCGAGGCCTTGCTTTGGCCTTCCGCCTTATGTCAACTGCGCGGCACATTTGAGAGTCCAGTCAATCGCATGCAAACCACCACGCGCTCCCGCCTGACCCTGGTCTGCATCCTCATCACCATCCTTCTCGACATGATCGGCCTCGGCATCATCGTGCCCGTGCTGCCCGAGCTCCTGGAGGAACTGACCGGCGGGAGCGTCGCGGAAGCCGCCGTCATAGGCGGCTACCTGGTCTTCGTCTATGCCTTGATGCAGTTCGTCTTTTCGCCGGTGCTCGGCAACCTCTCCGACCGGTTCGGACGCCGCCCGGTGCTGCTCGCCTCCTTGCTCGGCCTCACCTTCGACTACCTGATGATGGCGATCGCCCCGGTCGTCTGGTACCTCTTCATCGGCCGGTTCATCGCGGGCGTCGCGGGCGCGGCGGTGGCGACGGCGACGGCCTATATGGCCGACATCACCCCTCCGCATAAGCGCACCCATCGCTTCGGCCTCATCGGCGCCGCCTTCGGCCTCGGCTTCATCATCGGCCCGGTCATCGGCGGCGAGCTCGGCGAATTCGGCCCACGCGTGCCGTTCTATGCCGCCGCGGCGCTCGCCTTCGCCAACTTCCTCTTCGGCCTGCTGGTGCTGCCCGAGAGCCTGCCGCGCCAGAAGCGGCGCCGGTTCGACATCCGCCGCGCCAACCCGTTCGGCGCCGTGGCGGCGCTCCGCCGCTACCCGATCGTCCTCTGGCTGCTGCTGGTGCTGTTCTGCTTCACCCTCTCGGCGCAGGCCTTCCCCTCGGTCTTCAACTACTTCACCATCGAGGTCTTCAATTTCTCTTCGAGCCAGATCGGGCGCGCCCTCGGCGCCTTCGGCATCGGCTTCGCCATCTGCCAGGCGCTGCTCGTCGGTCCGCTCGTCAAGCGCTTCGGCGAGATGGCCATCACCATATTCGGCATGCTGGCGGCGGCCGGCGCCTTCATCGGCGTCTCCTTCAACACCGATGTCATCTGGCTCTACGGCTACATCATGCTGGGCGCCCTCTCCGGCCTCGCCGCCCCGGCGATTAACGGCGTGCTGTCCCGACAGGTGCCGGACAACGCCCAGGGCGAGCTGCAGGGCGCGGTCAACGCCGCCAACTCGCTGGCGACGATCATCGGGCCGCTGGCCGCGACGCAGATCTTCTCCTTCTTCACCCGCCACCCCGACCAGCCCGACTACTTCCCCGGCGCGCCGTTCATCGCTTCGGCGGGGCTGGTGATCACCGGCGTCCTGCTCTTCATCTTTGCGGCTTTGCGCTACGATCTCGGCCGACGCCCCTCCATCGCCGATCGCCCCCATGTGCCCGACATGGCGCCGCCCGGCCAGATCCGCGTGCCGCCGCTCGACGAGGACCCCAACGAGAATGGTTCAAATCCGCCCCGCCGCTGAGGCCGACCGGCCCGCCGTCCTCGCCATCGTCGCGCCGGTGCTGAAGGCCGGCGAGACCTATGCCATGCCGACCGATCTCACCGACGACGAGGTGCTCGCCTACTGGTTCGGCCCGGCGCACGAGACGTTCGTCGCCGAAGACGACGGCGTTGTGCTCGGCACCTTCTACCTCAAGGCCAACCAGCAGGGGCCGGGCGCGCACGTCGCCAATTGCGGCTACATGACCGCCGAAGCCGCCCGCGGCCGCGGCATCGCCCGCGCGATGTGCGAATTTTCCCTGCAACGCGCCCGCGAACGCGGCTTTCGCGCCATGCAGTTCAACCACGTGGTCTCGACCAACACGCGCGCGGTCAAGCTCTGGGAGTCGCTGGGTTTCGACATCGTCGGCACGCTGCCGGAGGCGTTCCGGCACCCGCAGGAGGGGTATGTCGACAGCTATGTGATGTTTCGGAGGCTGTAGTACTCGATCGCGCCGCTCATCCAACGGTCGTCATTGCCCGGCTTGCCCCCGTGCCGCCCCCACCACCGGCTGTCATCCCGGCGAAGGCCGGGACCCATCCTGAGATACAGCTACAGCCGCAAGGTGTGTGAACGAGGCAGGAGGGGCGCAACTGCTCTTTCTGTGCTCGTGGAGAACGTCAGGGTTGGGTCCCGGCCTTCGCCGGGATGACAGCCGGTGGGTCGGGCAGGATGGTGCCCCTAGCGATCAGCCCGGCAACCCGCTCAAATGCTCATGCACGATCTTCCATTCCTCGGCCTCGCGGCGCAGCACAGTCGTGCCGCGCCCGGCGCCTGAGAGCGGCTTGCCGTCCACCTCGGCCTTCCAGTTGAAGCGGTAGAGGCAGGCAGCTGCGCCCTCGCCATGGGCGATCCAACGCTTGTCCGTGAGCCAATAGTCCTCGAGAGGAAAGCGCTCCCAGGTTGCCTCGAACGCCTGCCTGATTTCGGCAAGGCCCGACAACGAACCGTCGTTGAACCAGAAGACCGCCTCGCCCGAGATCAGCGGCACGAGCTCGTCGAAATCGTGCCGGTTGATGCGGGCTTCGTACTGGGCGAGGACGTCTTCGGGCGTCATCGTACCCGCCTCAGTTCCCGAGCGTCGACGGCCACTTGCCGTGCAGGTCCGTGCCGCGCCCGACGATCTCGAAGCCGTGGGCGCCGAAGAAGTCGCGCTGCCCCTGGATGAGATTGGCGGTGCCCTGCGCCTGCCGGTAGCTGTCGAAGTAGGAGAGCGCGGCCGAAAGGCAGATCATCGGGAATTCGGCGGTGGCGGCGGCGGCAACGACCTTGCGCAGGGACGGATGGCTGTCCTTCATCAGCGCGATGAAGTCCGGCACCATGAGGAGGTTCGTCGCCTCGCCCTTGGCGTAGGCTGCCGACATCTGGTCGAGGAAGCGCGAGCGGATGATGCAGCCGGCGCGCCAGATCTTGGCGATGATCGAGAGCGGCAGGCCCCAGCCGTTTTCCTCGGAGGCCTTGGCGATGACGGCAAAGCCCTGCGCATAGGAGACGATCTTGCCGGCGAGCAGCGCCTTCTCGAGGTCGGCGAGCGTCACATCGGCCTTCTTGTCGGCGCGCTTGCCGTAGGCGGCTTCGGCGGCGACGCGCTCGTCCTTGCGCGCCGAGATCGAGCGGGCGGCGACCGCGCCCTCGATGGCCGTCGCCGGCACGCCCATCTGCTGGGCAGCGATCGCCGACCATACGCCCGTGCCCTTCTGCCCGGCCTTGTCGAGGATCAGCTCGACCAGCGGCCTGCCGGTCTCCTCATCCACGGCTTCCAGCACATGGCCGGTGATCTCGATGAGGTAGGAATTGAGCGGACCCTTGTTCCATTCCTTGAAGACTTCGGCGCAAGCCTTTGGATTCATACCAAGCCCATCGCGCATGACGCCATAGACCTCGGCGATCATCTGCATGTCGCCATATTCAATGCCGTTGTGGATGGTCTTGACGAAATGCCCCGCGCCGCCTTCCCCGAGATAGGCGCAGCACGGCTCGCCGTTGAACTTGGCGGAAATGGCGGTCAGCACCGCTTCGGCATTGTGCCACTGCTCCTTGGAGCCGCCGACCATGATCGAAGGACCGTGCCGGGCCCCTTCCTCGCCGCCGGAAACGCCGACGCCGAGGTACCCGATACCCTTGGGGGTGAGGTAATCGAACCGGCGCTGCGTGTCGGTAAAGAGCGAGTTGCCGCACTCGATGATCGCGTCGCCCGGCTCCAGGAGCGGCAGCAGCTGCTCGATCATGTCGTCGACGGGCTTGCCGGCCTTGACCATGATGATGATCGAGCGCGGGCGTTTTACCGACTGCACGAAGTCGGCGAGGTCGTACTTGGCGATGGTCTTGCCGTCGAGACCTTGCTCCCTGGCCTCGGCGACGAACTCGTCGATGCGGCCGGACGATCGGTTGTGGACGGCGATGGTGTAGCCTTTTTCGGCGATGTTGAGAGCAAGGTTCGAGCCCATAACCGCAAGGCCGATAAGGCCGATATCCGCTGTCGACATTCGCCAGTCCTCTACTGAAGTCGCATCTTTTGAACCGCGTCACCGCGGGCGGCGAACCTGACCACAAACGCGTCGCCAACGGAAGTGGCCCCGGCGCATTTTTCGAGCAAATCGACGCTCTTGTATGGAAGATCGTATTGCGCTTTGCGCGATCGATGAACTAGGGTCGCGCCACGTCAGGAGGCCTGCCTTGTCCATCCTCTCCCAGTTCAGCCTCGCCGGCCGTCGGGCGCTCGTCACCGGCTCCAGCCGCGGCATAGGCCTCGCCATCGCGCGGGCGCTTGGGCAAGCGGGCGCCGAGGTCGTGCTCAACGGCCGCGATACCGAGGCGCTCGGCAGCGCGGCCAAGGACCTCGCCGCCGAGGGCCTTACGGTTAAAGCGGTCGCCTTCGACGTCACCAGTGACGAGAGCGTCGCCGACGGCATCGCCTACTGCGAGGACGAACTCGGCGGCATCGACATCCTCTTCAACAACGCCGGCCAGCAGCACCGCGCCCCGCTCGACCAGTTTCCCCGCGAAAAATTCGAAGCGCTGATGATGACGCATGTGACGGCGACGTTCGCCGTCTCGCAGGCGGCCGCTAAGGGTATGATCGCGCGCAAGCGCGGCCGCATCATCAACATCTGCTCGGTGCTGACCGACCACGCCCGCCAGGGCGTCGCACCCTATGGCGCGGCCAAGGCCGCCATCGCCAACCTCACGCGCGGCATGGCTGCCGACTGGGCGAGGCATGGCATCAACGCCAACGCCATCGCGCCGGGCTTCTTCAAGACCGAACTCAACGAGGCGCTGATCGCCGATACGGACTTCAACGCGTGGCTGGAAAAGCGCACGCCCATGGGCCGCTGGGGCGAGGTCGAGGAACTGGGCGGAGCCGCCGTCTTCCTCGCCTCCGACGCCGCCAGCTTCGTCAACGGACACATCCTTTATGTCGATGGCGCCTTCACCGCAGTCGTCTGACATGACCCCGGCCCGCATCATCATCGTCATGGGCGTGTCTTCGTCGGGCAAGTCGACCGTCGGCCAGTCGATCGCCCGGCGGCTGCACGCGCCCTTCCTCGACGGCGACGGCTATCACCCGCCCGCGAACGTCGAGAAGATGCGCGCCGGCATTCCCTTGACCGACGAGGACCGCTGGCCATGGCTGGCGGCACTCGCCACGGCGCTTGCCGAGGCGGCCGACCGCAAGGGCGTTGCGGTGGGCGCCTGCTCGGCGCTCCGCCGGATCTACCGCGACTACCTCGTGGAAAAGGCCGGCGAGCCGATCCTCTTCGTCTATCTCGACGGCACGAAGGAGGTCATCGCCGAGCGTATGGCCAGACGCAAGCACGAGTACATGCCCCTGAGTCTCCTCGACAGCCAGTTCGCCACCCTCGAGGTGCCCGACCCGGCTGCCGAGAACGTGCTACCCGTGCCGGTGACCGACAGCGTCGAGAAGATCACGCAGACCGTCACCAAAGCCGTCAATCACCTCAAGTCGTTCAAGCGCTGGCAGTAGCTGGCAAGGCTCCAACTTCATCGATAGGCAAGCACGGCGTTGTAATAACGCTCGTCGCCGGTGACCTCATCCCCAATCCAATCCGGCAGCTCGATCTTCCTGTTGGCCGCATCGAGCTCGATTTCGGCGAGCACCAGCCCTTTGTGCCGTCCTTCGAACACGTCCACCTCCCAAGTGAGATCGCCCGCCGGCACCAGGTGCCGCCGCTTGACGATGACGTTGGGCTGGCAGAGCGCCATGAGCTCACGCGCGTCCGCAACAGGGATGGCGTATTCGTACTCGGCCCGCGTCAGCGCCTGTCCGCCGCTCTTGAGGGTAAGGAAAGCGCTGCTGCCGTCATGGATGCGCACCCGCACTGAGACCCCAGAAGAGCGGGCGAGATATCCCTGCTCCAGCGCGACGCTGCCCGTCGCCTGCTTCCGCCAGGCATCGGAGGTGACGAGGAATTTGCGCTCGATCTCCACGCCCATGGCTTACCCGTACATCAGCTTCCAGTACCCGCCGAAGCGCTTGGCGAGCGCCTTGGGCGGCTCCGCCGCAACCTGCCGGCCGATAAAGAAGGCGCGTTCGGCAAGCCGTTCCTGCTTGCGGCGCGCGGCAGCGGCAATGCCCGCGCGGTCGCTCTCTTCGGCGAGGACCGGAAGCATCCGGATAAGGACGCTGAGATTGTGATGGTCGCCCAGGGCTTCTCCGAGTTCATCGGCCAGCGCCCGCTGCGGCCCGAGCACGTCCGGGGCCGTCTCCCGCATCAGGGTGATGTGGTGCCAATGGTATTTGACGAGCTTGCGCCACTCGTGCAGCGCTTCGTCGTCGGGCGCGGCGAGCGCCGCGCGCATGGCCTTGCCCATGCCGGCGTAGATCCGCGTCAGCCCGCCCTCGAGTGCGGCAAAGCCTTTCCTATCCAGTCGCCAGCTTTCCACCTCGTCGGCGAGGGCGCGTAGGTGCCCCGAAAGATCGGCGATCAGCCGCTGCTGCTCGTTGCCGCCGACCTGCTCCACCCGTGCAGAAAGCGCCTGGCGAACGCGCACGAACGTATCCTCCGCCACGCCGTCCGCGCCGTGTGCGGTCAGGCCGTCCAGCGTCTCGACGATCACGGCGGCGTCGCGCGTATGGGCGAGCCCCGCCATCGCCTCGCGCACGGCCGTGTTGACGCGGGCATAGCCGCCGAACTGCGGCCGCACGAGCCGTGCAAGCCCCCGCAGGCGCTTGCAGCGCCGGCGAGCGCCGTGGACGCGCGTATCGAACGATTGCCGTTCGTCGGCAGTCTCGGCGAGCGCAGCCGCGATCTCCTGGCGCGCAATGCGCCGTACGGCGGCAGCCGCGGACTTGTCGTCGGGTAGGAACCTGAAAACCATGACGCTTGTATCCGGCTGTCCCGAAGGCCGGACCTTACGATGTCGCCGCCGTTTCTAGAAGCCGAAAGCGAGCTGACCGGCCTGCGGGTCGGCCTCGACGCCTTCGAGCGCGAGCATCCGTAGCTTCGCCTCCCTGCCGCCCGGCGCGGAGAATCCGCCGGTCTTGCCGCCGCTTCCCAGCACCCGGTGGCAGGGAATGATGAGCGGGATCGGGTTGGACCCCATCGCCTGCCCCACCGCGCGCGCGAGCGCAACGTCCCCGAGCCGCCATGCGATGTCGCCATAGGTGGTGGTCTCGCCCCAGTTGAGGCGCAGGATATCCTCGTAGACGCGCCGGTTGAAATCGCTGACCCCGGAAAGGTCGAGCGGCAGGCTCGCGAACGAGACCGATTCACCCCGCGCATATTCTGCGATCAGCGCCCTCGCCTCGGAGACGAACACCGGCCCCTCCGTCGTCTCCGGCCCGTGGCGTGCAAGGCGGGCACGCATCGCCTCGGGCGTCTCGCCCGGCAGATAGGCGCGCGTGATCCTCTGCGGGCTCCAGACGAGCCCGAACCAGCCGAGATCGGTTTCGATGAGGCAGAAAGCCATGGCGCCTTCCCGCATTGCACCTACCGATTGTGCAGCGGAGCGGACGCCACCGCAAGGGCTGGAGGGGTTCGGATCTTGACGCAAGCCCGAGCCGGGAGCTCCCTCCTCCTGAGGGGGCGTCGCGATGGAGCCGCTCGCTAAATTCCTGGCAAGACCGGATTGGCCATGGGCTGGTATGCGGGAGATGAAGGCCCCTCACCCGGCTCCTTCGGAGCCGACCTCTCCCCCGAAGGGAGAGGTGGCGGGCTCACCGACTGAGTGCCCCTCTTCACCTCTCCCTTGGGGGGAGAGGTCGGCGCATCGCGCCGGGTGAGGGGGCCTCCGGTGGGCCGCCGAAGCTTCACCCCACCTCATTCCTCCCATCAACGGATGACGAGCAAAGAAGCCGCAGGATTCGCTAAAACCTGCACTAGGGCTGCTTCTCTCCCGCCAGCACCACCTCGCACCACTGGCGCAGCTCGCGGCCGATGACGCTCGCCGGATCGCCCTTGCGCTCGAACGCCCACCAGAGCTGGGCGCCCTGCCACTGGCTGGCCATCAGGCGCCCGAGAAGTTCCTGCCGGGAAAGATCGGAGGTGAGCCGGCGTCCCAGCGCCCTGGCCAGCACCTCGCCCCAGCGCGCGCCGCGTTCCCGCAGCACGGAATCGCGCATATCCTCGCGCAGGATCAGCAAGCCCTCGGCATAGTCCGTTTCCCCATCCCCGGTCGGGAACATGGCGACGAGCATCGCCACCGCCCCCTCCGGGCTGATCTCGGCCGTTGCGTCGAGCTCGGCGGTCTGCGCATCGAGATGGTCCCAGGCCCGTAGCAGTACCGCGCGCAGGAACTCGGGCTTGGTCGGGTAGCGCTGCACGAGCGTTGCCGCCGAGAGGCCCACTTCCCGACCGACGGAGGCGAACGTCACCGCCTCCGGCCCGGCCCGCGTCATCACCCCCAATGCCGCGTCGAGGACCGCCTCGTCAGTGACCGTTTTTTGGCGAGCCAATCGCAAATTCCATTTGTAAATGAACGTTCATTTATATATCGTGACGATGATACACGAGGAGACTCACCATGGCTAGAATTCTCGGATACATCGCCACAAGCCTCGATGGCTTCATCGCGACGGAGGACGAAAACCTCGATTGGCTGCTCAAATACGACAGCGCCGACTTCGGGGGCGAGCACCACTACAGCTTCTTCATCAAGCGCATCCGCACGGTGGTGATGGGGCGTGGGACCTATGACTGGATCGCAAAGGAATCCAGCCCGTGGGCCTACGGCGACCAGCGGGTGATCGTCGTCACCTCCAAGCCCATCGACAATCCCAAGGGACCACTCGAGGCTCGGAGCGACGTCGACGCTCTGATCGAAGAGCTGCGCGCGCTCAATGACGGAGATGTGTGGATGCTCGGCGGCGGCAGGCTGCAGATGACCTTCATGGAGCGCGGCGCGCTCGACGAGATCGAGATCTACGTCATCCCCGAGATCATCGGTGGTGGCATCCCGCTCTTCCCGCCGACGGGCTTCAAGGCTTCGCCGAGGCTCATCTCCGCCAAGGACGTCGGCCAGGGGTGCGTGCGCCTGCACTACAGCTTTACCTGAAGCCTCAAGCCGGCGGGGTCGATGGCGCCGCCGGCCCCTCCTCGCCGGAGGGCTTGTGGCCGATCCAGGAGGACGCCCTGTCCTTCAGCTGGTTGAACTTCTTGGACGCCGCCGAGAGCCGCCCCTCCCACACGGGATCGGGCTCCTGCCCCTCGATCGCCTGGAAGTAGACCTGCATCATGCAGGCGATGGCGAAGGGCTCGATGAGCGCGACCTTAACCGCCCACGCAAAGAGAATGGCAAAGACGAACCCGCCCGCCGACCAGGCGCCCGGCAGCACCCACACCACCGCGGCCGCCGGCGCCAGCATGACGAGGAAGACGAGGAACGCCAGCACATAGGTGATGATCGTCAGCCACGCCGCGTTCTTGAGCATCGCCGGGTAGTTCTGCCCGTAGAGCACCAGCGCGGTCTTGGCCGCCGCCCACGGATTGTCCGCCCGCGTGCGGATGGCGTAGGCGAGGATCACCTCGTCGACGAACCCGACCGCGATCCGCAGGAACGCGCGGATGATGCCAATGAACTGCTGCAGGCCGGGAATCGGCACGAGCGCGGCGACGCCCTGCACGATGCCGGTGATCGCCGCCAGCACGCCCTTGACCAGCTGGTCGACCGCAAAGAGCACGTTGGCCGCCCCGAACCGATCGCGCACCACTTGCGTCGCATATTCGATCTGCGGACGGCCTTCCGGGATCGACCGACCGTCCATCAGCTCGACCAGCACGGCGATGTGGCCGGCCTTGACCATGTAGAGGATGTATTCGCGCAGGAAATAAAGGACGCCCGCCGTCAGCCCGAACCCGGCCGCCCCGCCCCAGAAGATCGATGTGGCGCGGAAA
>NZ_JZEX01000098.1 GCF_000969415.1 Devosia geojensis
CTCCTCCTCCTTCTCCTTCTTTTCCCCTTTCTCCCCCCCCCCCCCCCCCCCCCCCCTACGTCCACCCGCCCTTTCTCTTCGTCCTTCTCAAACTCCTTTCATGTTCGTCGCTCATCCTTCCGATCGCTCTCTTCTTCTGTATCATCTTCTTCTTCCTCGCCTCGCCCTGGGTGGTTCTCTTCTTCTTCTTCGTGTTGTTGCTTGTGCTGGTCGTGGCTCTCTCTCCTTCTTTTTCTCTTTCCTTTCTCCCTCCTTTCTCTCTCTTCCTTCTCTTTCTTCTCTTTTCTCTCTTTCTCTCCTTCTTTCTCTTCTTTCGTCACCTTTTCCTTTTTTTCTTCTCCTCTTTTCTCTCTTTTCTTTCTCTCTTTTTCCTTCTTTACCCTCTCGCTCTTTCCTTTTTCTTTTTCTTCCTCCCACCTCCTGTTCTTCTCCTCTTCTTTTGCCATTTCTCCTTCGCCTCCCTCCCCTTGTCTTTCTACCCCCCCTCCCCTCTTTTCCCTTCCTTTCCTCCTCCTTCTCCTTCTTTTCCCCTTTCTCTCTTTTTTTCCTTCCTTCTTCCCCCCTCCCTT
>NZ_JZEX01000204.1 GCF_000969415.1 Devosia geojensis
GCGACAAGCGGAGGCGGCAGGCCACATGACGTGGTCGGAGAGGCGGGGTGGGTCCGGGACGCGTGGCGGGTCGTGGGCGGTCGAGTGTGGAGGGCGGACGACGAGGTGGTGGGGGACAGGGGCGTACCAGGAGGCGGCGGGGTGGGGGAGGCCGGCGAGCCGGGGCGCCGCGATTGCCTGGTGGGGGACGATGGTGCGCCACCCGCCGCGCGCCGGCCGCGGGGGGGGGAGGGCGTGGCGAGGGAGACGTCAAGGGCGGTGCGCGACAGCCGCCACGCCGTGGCGCGGTGACTGGCGTCGGGAGGGCACGCCTCGCGGCCAACGCGGCGTGAGGCAGGCAGGCGGAGCTAGACGGGGCCGAAGACGCGAGCGGGCCGTTCGACGACGGAGAGAACGTGCGGACGGTAGGCGGGTGAGAACTCGTACAGGCGTGCCGCGGCCAAGTGCAGGGGCGAAGGACGGGACAGAGGATCACAGATCGGTCGTTCTACCCGCAACGGGGT
>NZ_JZEX01000099.1 GCF_000969415.1 Devosia geojensis
GGAGGACTCCGTCATCGGGATCCTCTTCGCCGGCGCCTTCGCGCTGGGCATCGTCATCATCTCCCGAGCCCCTGGGTACTCGGGGTCGCTGCAGCAGTTCCTCTTCGGGTCGATCACCGGCATCAGCAATGACGACATCGTCATCGTGTGCGTCGCAGGTGCGCTGATCCTCGCCGCCGAGCGTGCCCTGCACAAGGAGCTGGTGACCGTCGGCCTGGACCGTGAGACGGCGCCAATGACCGGTGCCAGCACCATCATCGTCGACAACCGATTGGTGAACAGACGAGCCGTGGACGCCGGGGTCACCAGCAGCGCGAGTACCAGAATGTTTCCAAGCACCTGCCCCGAGATGACGACGGTGAGGGTCACCAGTACGTAGAGCACCCGATCGATCGCGAAGACCGGCACGTGACTGACGCGCTCCGTCCCACGGACCAGGCCGACGGTCACCAGCTCCTTGATCCTGGCGAGACCGCCGCG
>NZ_JZEX01000100.1 GCF_000969415.1 Devosia geojensis
CTCACGCTGGGCTTTGCGGTCACGGCGCATGCTCAGGATCGCACCCTGATCAACGTCAGCTACGATCCGACACGTGAACTCTACCAGCAGTTCAATGAGGCGTTCATTGCCCATTGGAAGGCTGAAAAGGGCGAGACTGTCGCTATCGAAAATACCCATGGCGGCTCCGGCGCTCAGGCCCGTACCGTCATCGACGGCCTCGAAGCCGACGTGGTGACCCTAGCGCTTGAATCCGACATCAACGCCATTTCCGATGCCAATCCCAAGCTGATCCCCGCCGATTGGCGCGGCACGTTCGAAAACAACAATGCGCCCTACACCTAGACCATCGTGTGCCTGGTTCGCAAGGGCAATCCTGACGTCATCGCCGATGGGGGCGATCTGATCAAGGACGGCGTCGAAGTCATCACGCCAAATCCCAAGACCTCAGGCGGCGCTCGCTTGAACCGGCTCGCTGCATGGGCTTGGGCCAAGGC
>NZ_JZEX01000101.1 GCF_000969415.1 Devosia geojensis
GCCTACGGTGCGCTCAACGCCCTGCGCGATGTGTCGCTGCAGATCGCGGACGGCTACTTCGCCGTGTTCGCCGGGCCTTCCGGCTGCGGCGGTTCGCCCCTTCTCCGCCTCATCGCCCGGCTCGACCCGGTCACCGGCGCGGCCATAGCCATCGGCGGCACCGACCTGACCGCCCACCCGCCCGCCCCGCCGCGCGTCGCCATCGTGTTCCGCCACAATAGCCGTGCTTGTGCTGAACCCACCTGAGGCGCCGCCGTTAGTCGAGTGAGCCCCCTCTTCGCCTGCACACCAACCACGCGGTGTCAAATGCCCGGCCTCGTGATCCACCAGCCGCAGTTCTGCGGCCCCTTGCTGATAATCGATATCCTCGTCGGCGTCGGCCTCCGTTTCCCCTCGCCGCCCGAGTCGCTCTTCGGGTCCCGCCAGCCTGCGGTGCCCGCGTCTTCCCGATGGCGCTATCTGACTGCGCGGCCGA
>NZ_JZEX01000102.1 GCF_000969415.1 Devosia geojensis
CGAGGCACGCTGGCGGCGGTTGGCTGCGACGGAGGCGCAGTGGCGGAGGGGCCGAGCTGTGTGCGGATGTCCATCCGTAGGGGCACCGGCCGAGCGTGGAGCGGTACATGTGAGGCGGGCGCGGTGCGGCTGTCGTGGCGCGTGCCGTGGGCTCACTCGGTCGCGACTGGGGGGCTCGGGTCGTGGGGCGCGGGCGGCGGTGGGATGTGGGAGGTCGGGCGGGTGAGCAAGACCGGGGTGTGGGAGGTGGACGGCGGCAGCGGGAGGCACCAGCGCGAGGGCGGCATGGAGGGCGGCCGGGGGGCGGGCGTGGCGCCCCGGGGGGAGGAGCCGGGGGCCGAGTGGAGGGGGCTGGGGTATCGCCGGGCTACCGTCGCGGGGGTGGTTGGCGGCGATGACGACAGCCGCGCCGGGAACGATGGCGGCGCGCGGGCTGTCGAGCAGACTGACGAGCACGTCTGCGCTGTTGTAGGT
>NZ_JZEX01000103.1 GCF_000969415.1 Devosia geojensis
GGGATCTGGACGCGGCCGGTGCTCGTCGTGACGGTGCCGTAGCTCTCCCGCGCCAAGGGAGAGGCCGGATTCGCGCCGCTCACGCTCCTCGATGCGTTGCTGCCGGCCTATGCCGACCTCCTCGCCGCCTTGAAGGCCGAGGGGGCCGAGTGGGTGCAGGTGTCCGAGCCGGTGCTGGTGCTGGACCTGAGCGAGGCGCAGAAGGCCGCCTTCGCCAGGGCCTATGCGGCGCTAGCGCCGCATAGGCCCTGGCGAAGGCGGCCTTCTGCGCCTCGCTCAGGTCCAGCACCAGCACCGGCTCGGACACCTGCACCCACTCGGCCCCCTCGGCCTTCAAGGCGGCGAGGAGGTCGGCATAGGCCGGCAGCAACGCATCGAGGAGCGTGAGCGGCGCGAATCCGGCCTCTCCCTTGGCGCGGGAGAGCTACGGCACCGTCACGACGAGCACCGGCCGCGTCCAGATCCC
>NZ_JZEX01000104.1 GCF_000969415.1 Devosia geojensis
CCTCCCCTCAAGGGGGAGGGGAGGCAGTGCCAACCCTTTGATCCTGCTACCGAGCCAGAAACTTATCTCTGCACCTTCGCACCGCCCTCACCCGCCACGAGACCGCCAGGTCGCGACGAACGGTCTGTGGCAGAGCAGGCGGGAGGGGCTGGAGTCGGAGCGGAAGCAACCCACGTGTCGTTATTTGCACCGCGTTAGGGTTAAGCGACGTGGTTAAGGCTCGTTTAAGAACTTTGTCCGATATTGTGCGCGATTCAACTGCCATTTCGGCAATAACGAGGATCGTGACATGCGCAAGCTCATCGCCGCGATCGGGGTGGCAGGAGCCGCTTCGATCGCCGCACAGGCCCTGGCGGCTGATATTCCGGTGTACCCGCCGGTCGTTCCGGAACTTCCTCCGGTTGACTACGGTCTGGGTGGAAACTTCTACCTGCGCGGCAGTGGCGCGTGGAATGTGCTCTGGGCCAAGGACGTCGACAGCTGGGCCTGTCCTCCGGGCTGCGGCACCGACTTTGTGCCCGTCACCTTCGATACCGATGATGTCGGCTACGGCTACAGCGTCGGCGCGGGCTTCGGCTACGAAACCGGCACGGGCCTGCGGTTCGACGCCACGGTCGATTACCTCTCCAACGAGGGCGCCTCGATCGTGCGCAGCGGCGAGAGCGCGGCGGTGGATGGCGAATATTCGCTCAAGCTCCGCTCGACGGTGCTGCTCGCCAACGTCTACTACGATTTCAGCTTCTCGGACGCCTATGGCTACGGCCCCTCGGGCTACTCGGCCGCCGGCGGTCCCTTCGCCTATGTGGGCGCGGGCGCGGGTGTCGCCTTCAACGAGGTGCATGTCGACTCGCCGGCCACCAACCCGGTCAACAGCGGCGACAACACCAGCTTTGCGGCGGCCGGCATGGTCGGCGTCGGCTACGATTTCGGCGCCTTCACCGCCGATCTCGGCTACCGCGCCCTCTACATCGCCGAAGTCGCCAACGAGCAGCCGGTGCCGCACGACTTCTCGGTGTCCGACGCCTGGATCCACGAAGTGCGCGGCACGCTGCGCTATCGCTTCTGACGTCCCCGAACGTCGCGATCGAATTGCAACGGCGCCTGCGGGCGCCGTTCTCTTTTGGAGAAAGCCAGGTAAACTTGAGACAAAGCAGACGCGACGGCAGGCAGGCAGGGAGAGAAGGTTCATGAAGATTTTGGTGATCGGCGCGGCCGGCATGATCGGCAGGAAGCTCGTCAAGCGCATCCTGGCCGATGAGGCGGTCGGCGGCCGGCAGGTCACGGCTATGACGCTCGCCGATGTGGTCACGCCCTCGGCGCCGGCGAGCGCGATTCCCATCGATACGGTCGCCGCTGATCTCTCGCATGCGGGCGTCGCCGAAAGCCTCGTCGCCGGCCGGCCGGACCTGATCTTCCATCTCGCCGCCATCGTCTCGGGCGAGGCGGAAGCGGATTTCGACAAGGGCTACGCCATCAATCTCGACGGCACGCGCTATCTCTTCGAGGCGGTCCGCCAGGCGCACCTCGTCGACGGTTATACGCCGCGCCTCGTCTTCACCTCGTCCATCGCCGTGTTCGGCGCGCCGTTCCCCGCCGAGATCGGCGACGAGTTCCACCTGACACCCTTGACCAGCTACGGCACGCAGAAGGCCATCGGCGAGCTGCTGCTGGCCGACTATTCGCGGCGCGGTTTCCTCGATGGCGTCGGCATCCGCCTGCCGACCATCGCCATCCGGCCGGGCAAGCCCAACAAGGCGGCGTCCGGATTCTTCTCGGGGATCGTGCGCGAGCCGCTCGTCGGCGTCGAGGCGATGCTGCCCGTCGCCGATACGGTCCGGCACTGGTTCGCCAGTCCCCGCGCCGCCGTCGGGTTCCTGCTGCATGCGGCAACGATCGATACCGCGCCGCTGGGCGCGCGCCGCAGCCTTACTATGCCGGGGGTCGCCGCGACCGTTGCCGAGGAGATCGAGGCGCTGCGCCGCGCCGCCGGCGACCGGGCCGTCGCGCTCATCCGGCGCGAGCCCGACGAGACCATCGCACGCATCGTCGCCGGCTGGCCGCAGGCCTTCGCCGCCGACCGGGCCGTGGCTTTGGGCTTCACGGCGGACAAGGATTTCGACGAGATCGTCTCGATCCACATCGCCGACGAGCTGGGATAGCTGGGTTCACTCCGCCGGGACGGGATTGCACCATTTCCCCCACCCACGGGGTCATCCCCGCGAAAGCGGGGACCTCTGTTCAGGACCGGCAAGGCAAACGGAGGTTCCCGCTTTCGCGGGAATGACCCGGTCGAGGAGACGGCACTGTGCCAACCGGCTCATGGAGCTTTCCACCTTTCCCGCGTTATTCGGGCTTGTGCTCGAACTGGCGGCCCGAGATGTGGGAGAGCACCGTGTAGCTCAGGACCCCCAGGCCATAGTAGGACGAGGCCGAGGCCTCCTCGCGCGGCATGACGATCATCTGGTTGCTCGTGCAGGCAAAGAGGAACTCGCAGAAGTTCGGCATCACCGCCTCGAGATGGGCGAAGGCGTCGGCCGGGGTCTCGCCGGTGTCGGTGCGGTAGGTGACGAAGAGGAAGTCGGCATCGAGCTCGGGCAGGGTTTCCGGGCTCATGCGTTCGAACTGGCCTTCGGGAATGGCCTCGACGCGTTCGGGGAAGGTGAAGCCGGCGTCGCGCAGGAGCTTGCCGAGCGCGCCATAGGTGTGCCAGCTCAACACCTGCCCGTCGACGCCCTGGATGACGTTGACGGAGATGTCGACGGTATCGATGAGGCGCCTGATCTGCTCGACCTGGCCGGCATACCGGTCCTTCAGGACCGCCAGCCGGTCCTGCGTCCCGGTAATCTCGGCCAGCACGTCGTAGATCTCGAAATCGCCGCGCGCCTCGTCGTCGAGGACGATGACCGGGGCGATGGCCTCGAGCTGCTCGACGGGAGCCGTCTGCCAGGGCGTGGTGATGATGAGGTCGGGCTCGGCGGCGGCGACCGCCTCGATATCGACCGGCAGATTGCCGAGGAACTCGATGTCGGAATTGTCGAAGTCGACGCCGGTCAGCACCTTGCTGCCCCGGATGAAACCCTCGCCCTCGGGCGTGGTGCGCCCGTGGCTGGCGATGGGCATCACGCCGAGCTCGATGAGGGGCACCGTGATGGCAAGGTCCTGCAGCGAGGCGATCCGCTGCGCCTCGAGCGGGATCTCGACCGTGCGGCCGAGGTCGTCGGTGAAGGAGCGCGTCTCCTGCGCGGCGGCGGGCAGGGCGAAGAGGGCGGCGATGGCGAGCGCGTATGCGGTCTTCATGGGTGAAGTCCTTTCCGGAATATGGCCTATTGACCGGCCGGTGGTGTCGTCAGGGCGAGGAGCGTGTAGGTGAGCATTCCGAGCGCGCCATAGGAGGAGACGAACGTTTCGTCGCGCGGGATGGCGATGAGGCGCCCGTTCTGGCAGGCGGTGAGGAAGGCGCAATAGCCGGGAACGGTCGCCTCGAGCAGGTCGTAGGCGTCCTGCGGGGTTTCGCCCATCTCGGCGCGGTAGGTGACGAAGACGAGGTCGGCATCCATCGTCGGCAGCATTTCGGGGCTGTGGTCGGACATCTGCCCGTAAGCGACCTGTTCGACCGCCTCGGGCATGGCAAAGCCGGCATCGTCGAGCACGCGACCGAGGGCGGCGAAGTGCCGGTAGGAGCGGATCTGGCCTTCGACGGCGGCGATGACGTTGACGGAGGTCGAGCCGGTATCGACCAGGGTGCGCAGCTGACCGATCTGCTGCTCGTAGCGCGCCTCGAGCAGGGCCAGCCGGTCCTGCGTGCCGGTGATCTCGGCCAGGCGCTCGTAGAGCTCGAACTTGTCGCTCCTGTCGAAGTCGAGAAGGATCGTCGGGGCGATATGGGCGAAGAGCTCCGGATCCTGGTTGGTCGAGAGGATGATGAGGTCCGGCTCGATGGCGGCGACGGTTTCGGGATCGATCTCGGTGCCGGTGCCGAGGAAGGCGATGTCGGCGGTGTCGAAATCGACGCCGGTCATCATCTTGGACGAGCGCATGAAGGACGAGCCGTCCTCTGCCGCCCGCCCGTGGCTGCCGGCCGGCAGCACGCCGAGCTCGATCAGCGGCACGGAAAAGAAGAGGTCGTGCAGCGAGGCGATGCGCTGGGGTTCAGCAGGAATCTCGACGGTGCGGCCGTCGTCGTCGGTGAAGCTGCGCGTCTCCTGGGCGGCAACGGGCATCGTGGCGAGCGCCAGGGCGAAAAGAGCGGCGGTGGCGAACTTCATCATGGCGTCCTCCGAGGGGGTCACTCGTTCCGGGTCTCGATCTCCTGCGCGCTCATCAGCGCGAGAGGGTGGCGGTCACGGCCGAAAGGCTGAAGGCTTTCGTATCGGTTCAGGAATGGGCGTGGATCGAGGCCAGGCGCCAGCGCGGCGTCATTTCCGGGGCCTTCTCGGCAAGGCCTTCGCATTTGCCGTGGACGGGGATGGTTTCGGCAACGAGGTGCAATTCGAGTGGCGTGTCGCCGGCGGTCGCCGAGACCGTCAGCACGTCGCCGCCCGCCTCGCTCTGCGGCCACGCCGTCTCGCCAAGGCGCACGGCGGTCTGATCGAGACCGTGATCCTGCGCCCATTGCATGGCGGCGTGCTCGGCCACTTGCGCGGGCTGGGGCAGTCCGGTGCGGCCGCGATAGGCGGCGAGGTAAATGTCGCCGCGCGCGATGGTGGCGAGGAACTCTGCCGCTTGCTCGGGCGCGACCCGCCCATAACGCTGGCGCTGCGGCAGCACCACCAGCGAGGCGGCGAAGCGGCAGCCGCCGACGTGGGTCGCCTGCAGCACGTTGAACTTTTCCGGGTCCGCGGCGGCCATTAGCGCCTTGAAGGTCGCAAAGCCGTAGCGCGCGCAGCAGGCATCGCGGCGGCTGTCGGTGCAGCAGAGGATGACGGTGCGCTCGTCGCGCCGGCCCTCGAACATTTCGCCGGCGGTGAAACGCACGACGGCATCAGCCAGCGCGTCCTGGTCGGCAAAGTCGGCGGCAACGCCGTCGGCGAGGAGGCTCGGCAGCGTCTGCGTCTCGCCCACCCGGTCGACGAGGGCGACGTGGATGCCGGCCTTCATCGCCAGCCGCACGGCTTCGGCGAGGGCGGGTTCCATGCCGACGGACTCGAAGCGCGGCACGCGCCACTTGCCGCGCGGCCAGGCGAGGATCAGCACCCGCTCGGCGATGTTGCCGGTGCCCGGCAGCGGTTCGCCGCGCTCGAGGCAGAGATCGCGGCAGAAGACGTGGTGGGTCATGGGCGAACCTTGCGTGATGTCATTGCGGCCGCACCTGCGCCCGCGCCAGCAGCACGATGAAGATCGGCACGCCGATGAGCGCGGTGAGGAGTCCCGCAGGGATCTGGATGAGGGCGAAGGCCGCACGCCCGATGAGGTCGGCCGCGCCGACCAGCAGCGCGCCGATGAGGGCGGTGAGGACGAGGTGGAAGCCCATGCCGGCGTGGGCGAGGCGCCTTGCGGCATGCGGGGCGATGAGGCCGACAAAGCCTAAGGGTCCGACGACGCTCGTGGCGATGGCGGCAAGGCCGACCGCGACCGTGACGAGCGCCGGGCGCACGAGCTGCACCGGCGCGCCGAGCCCGATGGCGGCCGCTTCGCCCATGCGCATCGCCGCCATGGCGCGGCTCATGACGAGCAAGGCCGGCAGCAGCACCGCCGACCAGCCGGCGAGGGTCAGGACGTCGCCCCAGGTCGCCGCGTTGATCGAGCCGGCGAGCCAGGCGAGCGCCGAGAGCGCCCGGTCGATCTCGCCATAGGTCATCAGCGCCGAGGTGATCGAGGAGATGAACGCGGAAACGCCGAGCCCCATGAGGATGAAGCGGATGGCGTTGCTGCCCTCACGGGTGTGCGAGAGCCACTGGATGAGGACGGCAACGAGGATCGATCCGCCAAAGGCGAGCCACGGCCGGTAGATGGGGCCGAGCTGCGGAAAGAGCACCATCACCGCCACCACGGCGAGCGCTGCGCCCTGGCTGACGCCGACGAGCGAGGGGTCGGCCAGACCGTTGCGCGTCACCGTCTGCAGCGCCGCGCCCGAGAGCGCCATCATCGCGCCGACGAGCGCGGCGGCGAGGGTGCGCGGGAAGCGGAACTCCCAGACGACGTTGTCGATCGCCCGGCTGATGGTGATGCCGCGCAGGGTCTCGACGAGCTCGTTGAGCGAGACGCCGTAGCTGCCGGTCGCAAGGCTCACCGCCGAGAGGGCGAGGAGCGCGAGGACGAGGAGGCCGATGACGACGAGCGCCCGCACCGGCAGGCGCAGCGCAATGCGCTCGCGCGGCGAGCGCAGGATAACGTGGCGGGCGGGCGCAAGGCTCGTCATCGCGACCTGCGCCGTACCAGGTGGACGAAGAGCGGGGCGCCGACCATGGCGGTGATGATGCCGGTCGAGATCTCCTGTGGCGGGATGGCGATGCGCGCCACGATATCGACGGCGAGGAGGTACGCGGCGCCGGCAAGCGCGGAATAGGGCACGATCCAGCGATAATCGGCCCCGACGTAGAGCCGCACCACGTGCGGGATGACGAGGCCGATGAAGCCCAACGGTCCGGCGAGCGCCACCGACCCGGCGGTGAGGACGACGACGGCGACGAGGATCTGGAGCTTGAGCGAGGTGGTCCTGACGCCCAGGCCCTGCGCCACCTCGTCGCCCATGGCGAGGACCGTCACCTGCCGGGCGAGTGCCAGCGAGAGCAGCATGGCGATGGCGAGCCACGGGCCGGTATAGACGAGCACGGTGATGTCGCGGCCGGCGAGCGAGCCGGTGAGCCACACGCGCAGGTTCATGAACGTGTCTTCGCTGAGGAGATGCGCGATCGAGATGCAGGCGGCTAGGAACGCGCTGATGGCGGCGCCGGCGAGCGTCAGGCTCAGGGGCGTCGCGCCGCCCGGCACCCAGCGGGCGATGAAGTAGACGACGAGCGCGGCGGCGAGCGCCCCGGCCGCCGCGATCCACGGGATCAGCGCCATACTGGTCAATCCGAAGAGGGCGGTGGCCATGACGACGGCGAAGGATGCACCGGCGGTGAGGCCAAGCAGGCCCGGATCGGCGAGCGGGTTGCGCGTCACGCCCTGCATCAGCGCACCGGCGACCGAGAGGCACGCGCCGACGACGACGGCGATCACCGCGCGCGGCAGGCGCAGGTTCATGACGATGACGTGGTCGAACTCTGCTGGATCGAAAGCGGTCAGCGCATCGACGACGGTGCCGATCGGCAGGCTCTTGGCGCCGACGGCGATGTGGAGGAGGAAGAGGGCGCCGAGGACGGCGATGAGCAGCGGCACGCCGCTCCAGGCGCGCAGCGGCGGCGCACTCGGGGCCGGGCTCGCGGCGATGTCGTTCATGCCGGCAGCGCCGCGCGGGCGCGGGCGCCGAACGGCACGCAGACGAGCCGGCCCGTCACCGGATCGTCGAGCACATGCGCCTCGAGGTCGAACACCTCGCGCAGCCTTTCGGCGGTGAACACGGTTTTCGGCGCGCCGGCGCAGACGATCTGCCCATCGCGCATCATCACCAGATGGTCGGCGTAAGCGGCGGCAAGGCTCAGCTCATGCAGAACGACGACGAGGGTGCGGCCGGTCTTGTGGGCAAGGCTTGCCAATAGCTCCATCAGGTCGACCTGCACCTTGAGGTCGAGGAAGGTCGTCGGCTCGTCGAGCAGCAGCAGGTCCGTCTCCTGGGCCAAGACCATCGCGATCCAGCAGCGCTGGCGCTGTCCGCCCGAGAGCGTGTCGACCGGCCGCTCGGCGAGGTCGGCAACGCCTGCGACCTTCATGGCGTGGTTGACTGCCGCCTCGTCGGCGCGCGACCACTGGCGCAGCAGCGACTGGTGCGGATAGCGGCCCTGCGCGACGAGCTCGCGCACCGTTAGCCCCTCGGGCGCGACGGGCCCCTGCGGCAGCAGGCCGAGTTTCTCGGCAACGGCCCGCGTGTTGGTCTGATGGATATCCTTGCCGTCGAGCAGCACCGCGCCGGCCGTCGGCGCAAGGATGCGGGCGAGCGTCTTGAGGAAAGTGGACTTGCCGCTGCCGTTGGGGCCGACGAGGATGGTGACCTTGCCGGTCGGCACGGCAAGATCGACGCCCTTGAGGATGCCGACGCCCGCATAGCCGGCATCGACAGAAAGGGCCTCCAGCCGCGATGGCGCCGCTGCGACACTGTCTTTTCTGCCAACGCCCGCGTGCACGGTACGACCTCATATCTGACTGAGTTCGTCAGGTTTGGCGGTGGACTAGCAAAGCTGATAGGTCAGATCAAGATAAATGAAGGCGGGCCCTCGGTTCGGCAACGGGGCGCCGATGTGCTTTGCACGGTGCTTCCCATCCCCAGGATGTCACCCCGGCGAAGGCCGGGGCCCATCTTGAGCTGCTCCAACAGCCGCCAAGTGTGTGAGAGAGCGAAAAGGGGTGGTTGCTGATCTCTCCGCGCCCGTCGGCGCGATCAGGGCTGGATCCCGGCCTTCGCCGGGATGACACCCGGTGGGTGTTGGTGCATCGTGCCCACCGCCCACCGGGACGGTCCGCGCCGGTGGAACGATCGTCCCAACGGCTCAGCGCGTCGACGGCACCCCATAGATGCGCTCGACGTCGTCGAGTAGCAGGTTGGCCGCGATATAGCCGCCGGCGGTGTTCCAGATGGCGTCGTCGACCGCGTGGGCCTTGCCGGCCTTGACCACCTCGAGATTCTGCCAGAGCGGGTCGGCGGTCCACTCGGCGGCCTGCGCCTCGGCGGCGCCGTCGCCGGTCTCGTAGGTGAAGTAGAACAGGCGGTCGCCCTCGAAGTCAGGGATGCGCTCCTTGCCGACATCGTCGGCGAACTCCTGCTTGTCCTGCGCGGCCGGACGGGCAAAGCCCACCTGGTCGAGGATGAGGCCGGCGAAGGTGTCGAGATAGTAGATGCGGGTGAGGGCGGAGGCGAAGCGCACGAGCGAGATTTCTTCGTTCAACGCATCGCCCAGTTCCTGCCCAAGCTTTTCGGCGCGCGCGTCGAAAGCGTCGAGAGCGGCCTTACCCTCCTCGCCTTTGCCGGCGGCGTCGGTATAGAGCGCCATGTTGATCTTCCAGTCGCCGCGCAGGCGCTCGGCCATCACGGTCGGTGCGATGGCGGAAAGCTGTTCGTAGATCTTCTCCTGGCGGGTCTTGTTGCCGATGATGAGGTCCGGCTGCAGCGCCGCGATCGCTTCGAGGTTGACGGCGGATTCCTCGCCGACGACCGTCACGTCAGCCATGTCCTCGGCGATGTGGGCGTACCATGGGTCGCCGGTCCAGGAGCGCACGGCGCCGACCGGGGTGATGCCGACGGCGAGCAGCGCCTCGGTGCCCTCGTTGGTGAGGACGACGATCCGCTGGGGAGCGTCGGGCACGTCGGTCACGCCCATGGCGTGGGTGATCTCGCGGGCGAGGGTGGCGGAGGCCGACAGGAGCGCGGCGGTGACGGCCAGCGCTGCCAAACCGTGGCGGAAGGTAATCATTTCTTGCGTCCCAAACTTGACAACCATCTTCAGAAAATGGTTGTGGCAAACAGTCAGAATTTAAACTGACTGTCAATATCAAGTTGAGGGGCGCGCCCTGTCCGATCTGGCGGCCATGAAACCACGCACGGCGGCGCTTGCCTGGCCGGTCTCGGCGACCTATGCGGGGCTCGCCGTGGTGCTCGTCGTCGTGATGGCCATGAGCCTCACCCTCGGTTATCGCATCTATTCGCTGGATCAGGTCTACCGCGCGCTCTTCGCGTTCGACGGCACCGATACCTCGGTCATCATCGCCAACCTGCGCCTGCCGCGCGCGGTGGTCGCGCCGATGGTCGGGGCTGCGCTCGGCATCGCGGGCGTGCTCGTCCAGACCCTCTCGCGCAACCGCATCGCCTCGCCAGACACGCTCGGGCTCAATGCCGGCGCCTCGCTCTTCGTCGTCATGGCAAGCTCGGTCTTGGGCGTTTCCTCGCTGATGGGCCTCTCGTTTGCTGCGGCGCTGGGGGCACTCGGCGCCGCGCTCCTCGTCTTCGGCATCGCGGCGACCGCCGGCGGGCTCTCGCCGCTGCGCATCGTCCTCATCGGCGTCACCTTCGCCGGCCTCGGCCACTCCGTCGTCGAGGTGGTGCTGACCACCAACGAAGCGCAGATGCAGCAGCTCCTCTTCTGGCTCTCGGGCGCGTTCGTCGACCGGCCGCTGGCGCTCGCGGCCAACGGCGCGCCGTTCATGATCGTCGGCGGGCTGGTCGCGCTCGTCCTGTCGCGCGCGCTCGATGCCCTGCAGGCCGACGATTCCACCGCCGCGAGCCTCGGCGTGCCGCTCTTCATCGTGCGCGGCGCGGCGTTCCTTTCCGTCTCGCTGCTGACGGGCGCCTCCGTCGCCATGGCCGGGCCCGTCGGCTTCGTCGGCCTCGTCGTGCCGCATGCGGCGCGCTGGCTGGTGGGCCTACGGCACTCCCGCCAGATCGTCGCGGCGGCGCTGATCGGGGCGATCTACGCCACCGCCGCGGATGTCGCCGCCCGCTTCGTCATCTATCCCATCGAAGCGCCGGTCGGCGCGGTCACCGCCGTCGTCGGCGGCGCGATGCTGCTCATTCTCCTCAAGCGGAGAGCGGCATGACCAGCATAGGCGCCAGCGCACCCGTTTCGTCCTTTCCCCGCGCGCCGGTCGTGCTCGTCGCCATGCTCGGCCTCTTCGTGCTGCTTTCCCTCTGCGGCGTCGCCTTCGGGTCGACCTGGATCCCGCTCGAGGAGGTGGCCAAGGTCATCGCCGGGTTCGGCGAGAAGACGCAGAACCTCATCGTCCTGCAGCTGCGCCTGCCGCGCGTCGTCGCGGCGATCCTCTCGGGCGGGGCCATCGCCGTCGCCGGCTATCTGCTGCAGAAGGTCACCCGCAACGAGCTCGCCTCGCCCGGCGTCCTTGGCGTCGTCGACGGGGCGGCGCTCGGCGTCGTCATTTTCCTCGCCGCGCTCTCCAACGAGTCCAACGCCCTCGTCACCAGCATCGCCTTCCAGCCGCTGGCGGCCGCCGTCGGCGGGCTCTGCGCCATCGCTTTGGTCTTCGCGCTCGCCGGCAACCAGGCGACCTCGGCCGTGCGGCTGCTGCTCTTCGGCATCGCGGTGGCCGCCGTCGCCAAGGCGCTGACGATGGTGATGATGCTGATCGGCCCGATCTACCGGACGACGCAAGCGGCGCGCTGGATCGCCGGGGCGGTGAATGAAGTGAACTGGAGCGAGATCCAGGTGACCTTCGTCGCGCTCGTGCCGCTCCTCGCCATCACGCTGCTGATCGCCCGCCGCCTGCCGCCCGCCGACCTCGACGAGGTGTCGGCGCAAAGCGTCGGGCTCAACGTGCCGGTCGCCCGGCTGCTGATCTTCGCGCTCGCCGCCGCGCTGACGGCAGTCGGCGTCGCCTTCGTCGGCGGCGTCGGCTTCATCGGGCTGATGGCGCCGCATCTGGCGCGCATGCTGCTCGGGCGCGGCGTCCATGTGGGGCTCATCGGCAGCTTCCTCATCGGCGCGATGATGCTGGTGGCGGCCGATCTTCTGGTGCGCGTATTGTTCTCGCCGATCGAGGTGCCGGCCGGCACCGTCACCGCCATCCTCGGCGCGCCCTATTTCCTCTATCTCCTCATGCGGAAGCAAAGCTATGACGGATGACCGCACCCACCGCATCGCCGTCCGGGACCTGACGCTCGCCTACGGGCAGACGCGCGTGCTCGACGCGCTGACGCTGCCCATCGCGCCGGGCAAGATCACGGTGCTTGCCGGCCCCAATGGCTGCGGGAAGTCGACGCTCTTGCGCGCCATTCGCCGCCTGTTGAAGGGTACCGCCGGCCAGGTGCTGCTCGACGATGTCGACATCGCCAAGATGAGCGGCAAGGACCTGGCCCTGAAGATCGGGCTCCTGGCGCAGAACCCGTCGGCTCCCGGCGACATGAGCGTCGAGGAGCTGGTGCGCCTCGGGCGTTACCCGCACCAGACGATGATGCAGCCCTGGAGCCCCCGCGACGCCGAGGCCGTCGAGCGCGCCATGGCCGGCACCGGCGTCGCCGAACTGCGCACCCGTCCGATCAGCTCGCTTTCCGGCGGGCAGTTGCAGCGCGTCTGGATCGCGCTCGTCCTTGCGCAGGAGACCGATGTCATCTGCCTCGACGAGCCGGTCAACCACCTCGACATCGCCCACCAGCTCGAGTGCCTCGATCTCGTGGCGCGGCTGAACCGCGAGCACGGGCGCACCATCGTCCTCGTGCTGCACGACCTCAATCTCGCGGCGCGCTACGCCGACGAGCTCGTCTTCGTACGCGAAGGCCGCATCGCCGCGCGCGGCACGCCCACCGAGCTGATGTCGGCATCCCTCATCGGGGAGGTGTTCGGCGTCCACGCCACGATCATCACCGATCCCGTCCACGGCAGCCCGGTGTGCATCCCGGCGAGCCGGTCGTCGGCGCCGAAGGCGGCGGCGGAGAAGGTCGCTGAGGCAGTCTGAAGATCGTTGCGCCTGCAATACTCCGGCAACCACAGGGTCATTCCCGCGAAAGCGGGAACCTCCGTTTCCCAGTACCGAATATGCAAACAGAGGTCCCCGCTTTCGCGGGGATGACCCGGTGAGGATTGCACGTCGGGTGCGCTACGACGCCCTCACCCCAACCGCTCGATCAGCGCCATGGCGGCAGCCGGATTGCGCTCCTTGAAGCCCGAGATGACGTAGAGGAAAACTTCCGTCGGTCCGGCATTGGCGGGCTTCTCCTCGACGGCCGAAAGGTCCTTGGGCACCGCGCCCGTCGCCAGGGTCTTGGCCCGCTCTGCCCAGGCGTCGAGGTCGGCGGGGGAATATCCGAGCTCCTCATCCTCGCTGGTGCCCATGATGCGCAGGTAGGCAAAGGGCGCGGTGATGTCGGCGATCTGCACGTATTTGGCATCGGCCGCCGTGATGACGGCGGCGCCGTTTTGCCTGGCGAGCGCGATGAAGGCGGGATCGCGGAAGCTCTCGTGGCGCACCTCGAGCGCATGACGTATCTCGCGGCCCTCGATGCTCTTGGGCAGAAGCTTGAGGAACCCCTCGAAATCCTCGGGGTCGAACTTCTTGGTCGGGGCGAACTGCCAGTTGATCGGTCCGAGCTTGTCCTTCAATTCAAGAATGCCGCCCATCAGGAACCGCTCGACCGACTCGCGCCCCTCCGCCAGCACCCGCCGGTTGGTGGCAAAGCGCGGGCCTTTGAGCGCAAAGACGAAATCGTCGGGCGTCTCGTCATGCCATTTGGCAAAGCTCTCGGGCTTTTGCGCGCCATAGAAGGTGCCGTTGATCTCGATGGAGGTGAGCTTGCTCGCCGCGTATTCCAGCTCGCGCTTTTGCGTCAGCGTATCGGGATAGAAGGTGCCGCGCCAGGGCTCGTAGGTCCAGCCGCCGATGCCGATGCGGATTTGCGGCTTGCTCATGGTGTCCTCCCTCGCAACGATTGGTCGCGCCAAACTAGCCGCAAAGAGCCCGCTTGGCACCCCGGATTTCGCACTCGCTAACTTGTTTGACAAATTGCGAGGTGAATGCAATCGTTCGGCTCGGGAGGAGATATGCGCGGCGCTGGTGCGCGGGCATGCCTTCGCCTGTCCTGCCAGTTCTCCAGCACGGTGACGAGAATGCCCGAAAGCCAGGTCAGCGCCACGCTTCACCGGGGCTTCATGACGCCCGATCCCGAATATTCCCCGGTGCCGATCTGGTGGTGGAGCGGCGACAGGCTCGAGCTCGAGCGCATGATCTGGCAGGTGGACCAGCTGGTGGCGCAGGGCGTCCACAACGCCGTGGTGCTCAACCTCGCGCCGACCGGCCCGATGCACGGGGCGCTGAGCGACGAGCCACATTTCCTCACCGAAGAGTGGTGGGAGCTCTGGGACGCGCTCTGCCAGCACGCGCAGAACGTCGGCATGCGCTTCTGGTTCTACGACCAGATCGGCTTTTCCGGCGCCAACCTGCAGGGGCGGCTGGCCGTCGCCAACCCCTCCTATGTCGGCATGGACCTCAACCGCGTCGTCCTCGACGTCGAGGCGAGCGGCGGGATCGCGCTGCCGGAAGCAGGGGTGTTCGTCTCGGGCCAGGCATTGCCGCTGTCGGCGGACGGATGCGTCGCCGGTCCGCCGCAGGACCTTGCCCTCGAAGGCGGCCGCATCAACTGGCGGGGCGAGGGCCAAGCGCGGCTCATCCTCGCCTATGCCATCCGCAAGGGGTTCGACTATCACTCGCCCGAGGCCTGCCGGGCGCTGATGGATGTCGTCCATCACGCGTTCGAAGCGCGGTTGGGCAAGTATTTCGGCAGCGCCATCGTCGGCTCCTTCCAGGACGAGCTGCCCTCGGTGCCGACCTGGAGCGAGCGGTTCGCCGCCGAGTTCGAGAGGCGCTGCGGCTATGCGCTCAAGCCCAGGATCGCGGCGCTCTGGGAGGACTGGGGGCTCGAAAGCGCCCGCATCCGCATCGACTATCAGCGCGTGCGCGCCGAGCTTGCCGAGGAGGCGATCTTCAAGCCGGTCTTCGACTGGCACGAGCGCCATGGCCTGATCATCGGCTTCGACCAGCAGAGCCCGTCGCGCGCCGCCCAGCCGATCTCGACCGTCGACCAGTATGCCGACTATGCGCGCACCCACCGCTGGTATTCGGCTCCGGGCAGCGACCATTGGGGCGAGGCCAAGTTCCACTCCTCGCTCGCCCACAGCTATGGGCGCCCGCGCACCTGGATCGAGGCGTTCCACTCGTCCGGCTGGGGCGGGACGCTGGAAGAAACCTTCGACTGGCTGCAGCCCTGGCTGCTCGCCGGCGCCAATCTCTACGATCCGCACGCGGTCTACTATTCGACCAAGGGCGGGCAATGGGAGTGGGCCGCGCCCTCGACCTGCTGGCGCCAGCCCTATTGGCGGCACTACAGGCACTTCGCCGATGCGGTCTCGCGGCTCTGCTGGCTGGCGACCCGGGGCGAGCACCAGTGCGACATCGGCCTTCTCTTTCCGAGCGCCACCGTGCAGGCCGACCTCTTCCTCGACCGCTGCGGGTCGGCGGCGCGGGTGGCGCACGACGCCTACCAGGCGCTCGTCGGGCAGATGACGTGGTTCAATGCCCGCGCCGGCGCGTTGAAGCGCCTGCGGCGCGATTTCGACGTGCTCGACGACGACACGGTCGCCGGCGCCAGCATCGAAGAGGGCGCCATCCGTACGCGCGGCGAGCGCTACAAGGTGCTGCTCGTTCCCGCCATGTGGATGCTGGAAACGGCGACGGCCGAAAAGCTCGCTGCCTTTGCCGAGGCTGGCGGACTGCTTGTCTTCGTCGACCGGCTGCCGGACGCGGCGGACAGCGAAAGGGGGGAGGCGGCGATCGCGAGGCTCGCCGCGCTCGTTGAGAGCGGCAAGGCCAAGCTCGTCAAAGGCCAAGAGGGTCTCGAAGCCGTGCTCGGCGAGGTGCCGGTCGAGATCGAGACGACTTCGCCGACGCTGCTACGCCGCGACGGGGAGGTCAGCATGCTCTTCCTGACCGCTGCCGCCTCCGGCTCGGCCAGCGCCGAGGAGCGGCTCCCCTGGGCCGAGTGGGACTATGAGCACGGCAATTTCTCCTTCTCGCGCTACAGCGAGGAGCTGCGCGAAAAAGGCATCGGCTTCGACCTCGCCGCCCAGCGAGAACGCGCGACGGTGCGCATCGCCGGTCCGGTCGGCGCCATCGAGCAGTGGGACCCGGCGACGGGCGCGGTTCGGCCGGTGTCGGTGTGCCGGCACGAGGGGTTCGTCGAGGCCGATGTCGATTTCAGCCAGTCTCCGATGACGGTGCTGGTCTGGTCGCCGGCCGGGCAGGCGGCGGTGCCGGAGCCATCGAAAGAGAGCGGCCGGGAGCTGGTCCTCGGCGATACCTGGACCGCGCGCCTCGTGCCGACCATCGACAACCGCCATGGCGACTTCACTCTGCCGGCCAGTCCCGGCCCGTTGCCGGTGCAGCTCTGGCAGGCGGACTGGCGCGCCGACACGGCCGAGACGCCTTCCGACTGGTCCGACTGGCAGCGTGTCGCGCTGACCGATGGCGTGCGGGCCTGGTCCTACGGGCCGGCAAAGGCGGACGACCTGCCCGTGCCGCTCGCCGCCGGACACGAGGGGCCGCTCTCGGGTGCCGGCTGGCAACCGGTCAGCTATTCGCTCTCGCGCGGCATCGCCCACGATCCGCAGCACGACAAGACCCTCGGCCCCAAGGGGCGCGTGCTGGAGCCGCTGATCCGGCTGCCCAAGGTGGCGGCCGGCGAGACCGTGCAGGTGCGCACGTGCCTGCCGGTCGAGACGGCGGGGGCGCTCACCCTCGCCGTCGGCGGCAATGGCCGCAAGCAGGTGTGGTGGAACGGCAAGCCGCTGCCTTCGGACGAAGGCGGCTACCTCTACATGCGCCCGGTCGAGGCGAGGGCGGGGCTCAATCGTCTCGAACTGCGCGTTACCGCCGTCGAGGAGGGGGACATCGAGGCCTATTGGACGCTGACCACGGACGCCGAGGCTTTCGCCCGCCCCGAATGGCTGGCCCCGACCGACGGCTGGAAGGCCGGCACGACGCTCTCGATCGGCAAGAGTGTTTCCATCGTAGCGGGCGAAACCCTTGCCGTGCATTTCGGCTCGATCGGCGTCGCGCATCTGGTGGTCAACGGGCATGAGGTCGCGATGCAGGGGGCGTTCGATCCTTACGCGGAATGGCGCGGCGCGCGCGTCATGCGTTACGACCTGACCTCCCATCTCAAGCCCGGCGACAACCGCATAGAGGTGCGCTTCACCGACGATGGCCGGGAACTCGCCTTCTTTCTCGACGGCGTCATCCGCGCTGCCGATGGGGGCGAGCGCTACCTCGTTACCGACAGGAGCTGGTCGGCCGAGCGCGAAGGCCGGCCGGTAGAACTCGCCATGCGGATCAACGCCCGCCAGGACGCGCGCTTCTACTGGCTGCGCCCGCGCCCGCATCCGCTGCCGCGCACCGGCTGGATCGATCCGGAAGCGCCGCTTCGGGGCGTGCTTGATATCGTGCCGGAGCCCTATCCCGATCTGCCCAAGTCCGCGCAATGGTTCCGTCTGCCGCTGCCGCCGGGTGCGCGCAAGGTCACGTTGCCCGCGGAAGACGCTGAGCTTCGCGCCTTCCTCGACGGCGCCGAGCTCGCCGTCACGAAGGGGCTGGTCGAGCTTCCATCGGCCGTGCCGCCGGGCGCCGCGCTCCTCGTTCGCGTTTCCGTCAGCGACGGGCGCACGGGCGGCGCCGTCTGGGATGGGGCGGTCGAGTTCGACGTCGGGCAAGGCACCATTCCCCTCGGCGACTGGCGCGAGAACGGGCTCGAATTCTATTCGGGAGGCCTCGCCTACGAGCAGGTGGTGAGGATCGAGGATCCCGCCGCCTGGTCGGTGCTCGATCTCGGGCAGGTGCGCGGCACGGCGGAGGTCGAAGTCAACGGAGAGGCGGCGGGGGTGCGCGTCTGGTCGCCCTACCGCTTCGATATCGCGGGCAGGCTTCACTCAGGCGATAATCGCATCGTCATCCGCGTCTTCAACACGCTCGCCCCCTATCTCAAGGGCGCCTCGCCCACGCGAACCCTCTTTGCCGGGCAGGACATATCCGGGCTTTTCGGCCCGGTGAGGTTCAAATGACCGCCAAACCTGTGGGATCGCGGCAAAGGCGGGTGAAGCGCGCGCGGCATCTTGCTAACCTGTATGACAAGAAGCCGGCAGGCGGGGGAGCAAAATGACCACGCTCGAAAAACTGACGCCCATCGACCAGAAGCCTTCCGCCTCCGAGCGCGTGGCCGAGCGGCTCATTGGCCTCATCTCCTCGGGCAACATCGCACCGGGCGACAAGCTGCCGAGCGAGAACGAGCTTTCCAAGGCCCTGCAGGTGTCGCGCCCCGTGGTGCGCGAGGCGCTGCGGGGGCTCGCCATGATGGGCATCGTCGCCAGCCGCCAGGGCGGCGGCTGCTACGTTACCGACCTCACCCCGCAGCGCCTGATGGCGCCGCTCTCCTTTGCGCTCTCGCTCAAGGACTACACCATCGAGAGCCTCTTTCGCGCGCGGCAGGTGATCGATACCGGCATCGCGGCCGAAGCGGCGCGCTATGCCAGCGACGAGCAGATCGGCACGCCGCGCGAGCTGGCTGAGGCCGGCCACCGGTTGGTTGACGATCCCGTCGGCTTCCGCGTCATGGACGCGCAGTTCCATGAGCTGATCGCGGCGGCCGCCAACAACGACTTTCTCGAGAAAGTGTCGAACGCCCTCTATAGCCTCGCCATCGAGCAGCGGCGCAAGGCCTCGGCGCAGCCCGGCGTCCTCAAGGTCTCGGCCGCCGACCATGCCGCCATCGCCGAGGCCATCGCCGGCCATGATCCGCAGGCGGCGAGCGCGGCCATGGGCGTCCACGTCGAGAACATCCGCCGGACGACAATGGCCGTGATGGGTGAATCCTAGAGCGTTTCCAGGAAAAGTGGACACCACTTTTCCGGTTCGGAAACGTGACAAACAAAGAGTTAGAGGTCGTTCAGCGTTCAAAGAAACGCTGAACGACCTCTAGAGCGTTTCCCGTTCGGGGCTTCTCGGCCGCGAGCTGCCCCGCGCCACGAGCCGCGGCGTGGCGAGGAAGTGCTCGGCGGTCGTGCGTCCCTTGATGCGCTCGATCAGCAGCCGGGCGGCCTGCAGGCCCAGGACCTGGCCGGACTGGTCGACGCTCGTCAGGTCGTTCTGCAGCAGGTCGCAATAGCTGGTGTTGTCGTAGCCGACGACGGCGAGGTCCCGCGGGACGCAGAGGCCGAGCTCGCGCGCGACGCTCAGCACCTCGAGGGCGATGAAATCGGTCCAGCAGAAGATGGCCTGCGGGCGCTGGCGGCCCTGCAGCAGGCGGCGCGCCGCCGCCTGGCTGGCGCGGGGGCTGCCGCTGGCCCTGACGATGTCGATATGGGCGGAGAGCCCGTGCTCGACCATGGCGGCGCGATAGCCGATCTCGCGCCGGCTGGTGACCACCAGGTTCATCGGGTCCTCCATCGCCAGGCTGAGGAAGGCGATATCGGTGTAGCCGGCGGCGACGAGGTGGCCGACCACCAGCCGCGCGCCGAGCTCGTCGTCGTCGTTGACGGTATCGAAGAGCGTCGCGTCCGGCTCATGGTGGCCGATGAGCACGGTCGGGGTGCGCAGCGCCGTGACGGTCACATCGGCCGCGCTCATGCGCGGCGCCACCAGGATCAGGCCGTCCATGGGCCGGTCGGTCATGGCGTCGACCAGCGCTAGCTCAATGCTCCATGCCGACTGGCTGATGCCGACGAGGCTCTGGTACCGCGTGCGCTCCAGGGCCGCGTGCACGCCGTCCATGATGTCGGAGAAGAACGGATTGCGGATGTCGGGCAGCAGCACGCCGATGGTGTCTGCCTGGCCGCGCATGGCGCGGGCGGCCGCGCGCGGGCGGTAGCCGAGCCTGGCGATGGAGGCCTCGACGCGCGAGCGCAGGTCCTCGCTCACCCCATAGGCGTTGCGCAGCACCTTGGAGACGGCGGCGACCGAAACCCCGGCGTCGGCGGCGACCGTGCGGATGGTGATGCGCGCGTTCTTTTGAGAAATGGTCATGGCGGTTCCGGCTGCTGCCCGGCGAGCATCCACGCCCGCCGCAATGGCGGCAAGCCCTTTGCGTGGCCAAATCTTCGCTGCGCCCGCAATTCCCGCCGAGTCCGATCATCGTCTGATGGATTGTACCCGTTGCTGCGCAAGCATGATTGTTTTTCAGCCGCGACCGTGATTGATGTAGAACGGTTTACGAACCCCTCTCTGCCTCGGATCCGCGTCCGGCCCTCATAAACCCCTTGCAAGTTCGCTGCTTGTCAGACAGGATGAAGGGAGAGACTGGACAGCAGTCCGCGCAGAGAATGCCAAGTGGAGGAAGTGCATGTCTGACGCTCACGTCGCGTCGGCGCCGGTCGCCGCGCACAGCCGCAATCCAGTCGCCTGGACCGCCGAGATGGTCCGCCCGTCCGCCGACGCCGGGGAGGGGACCCAGGCCTCGTTCCTGCGCAAGGAGTTCGATCTTGCCGAAATTGCCGGCAACGAGCGGCTGCTGATCAGCGCCCAGGGACTCTACCGCGCCTTCGTAAACGGGGAGCGGGTCGGGGACGATGTGCTGACCCCCGGATGGACCTGCTACGACGTCCGCCTCTCCTACCAGACCTACGACGTCGCGCACCTGCTGCGCCCCGGTCGCAACGTCATCGACATCTGGCTGGGCGACGGCTGGTACCGCTCGCGCATGATGTGGCCGTCGAGCAGCATTCCCAATTGCTGGGGCGACCGGATCGCAGCCATCGCCGAGATCCGCGGCGCCGGCCCGCAGCCGATCGTTGCGACCGACGCCTCGTGGAAGAGCGGGCTTCTGCCCGTCCTCAAGTCCGGCATCTATTTCGGCGAGATCTACGATGCCCGCCAGGAAGGCCTGCCGGCGGACGCCGGCAGCGAAGTGCTGCCGTTCGATAAGAGCACGCTCGTCGCTCACGAAACGAGCGCGGTCCGCGAACTCGAGGCCCTGCCGGTTGTCGCCTCCTTCGAGGAAGACGGCGCGACCGTTTATGATTTCGGGCAGAACAGCGCCGGCTACGTCGCCTTCACCGTCGAGGGCGCCCCCGGCGCGCGCGTAGTCGTCGACCATGCCGAGATCCTCGACAAGAACGGCCGGTTCGACCGCGCGAGCCTGCGCGCCGCCGAGGCGCGGATCGAATATGTGCTGAAGGGCGGCGGGCCGGAAAGCTACCGGCCGTACTTCACCTTCCAGGGCTTCCGCTATGCCAAGGTCGCCATCGAGGGGCAGGCGCGGATCACCTCGATCGTTTCGGTTCCGGTCTCGTCGGCGGCGCGGCCGACCGCGGCCTTCACCAGCGGCCACCCGCTGGTCAACCGGCTGGTCGAGAACACGCTCTGGTCGCTGCGCGCCAACTTCATCGAGGTGCCGACCGATTGCCCGCAGCGCGACGAGCGGCTCGGCTGGACCGGCGACGCGCAGGTCTTCGCGCCCACCGCCTGCTACCTCAACGACAGCGGCACGTTCCTGCGCAAATGGCTGCGCGACGTGATGGTCGACCAGCGCGAGGACGGCGCCATCGCCCACGTGACGCCCGATCCGACGCGCCTCCACCCCGATATTCTGCCGGGCTTTTACGGCTCGACCGGCTGGGGCGACGTCATCTGCGTCATTCCGCACGTGCTCTACGAGCACTATGGCGACGCTTCGGTGCTGGCCGAGACGCTGCCGGCGATGGTCAAGTGGGTCGATTTCGTCTGGAGCATCTCGGACGGGCCGGTCGTCAAGCCGCCCCGGCCCTGGGGCGCGCGCGGCTTCACCTTCGGCGACTGGCTGCAGCCGAGCGGTCCGACGGTCAAGCCCCTGCCCACCATCGGCGACGACGCGGCGGCGACGATCTATCTCTACATCTCCTCGGTCCTGACCGCGAAAGCCGCAGCGATCGTCGGCGAGACGGCGACGGCCGAGCGCATGCGCGAGCGTGCCGAGGCGGTCAAGGCCGCGTTCGCGCGCGAATTCGTCACGGCCTCGGGCCGGCTCGCCTATGACGACCAGACGTCCTACGCGCTCGCCATCGTCCACGACCTCATTCCGCCCGAGCACGCCGAGGCGGCCAAGGGCTACTTCAAGGCGGCGATCGCCCGGTCGGACGGACGCATCGGTACCGGCTTCATCGGCACGCCGGCGCTGCTGCCCGCCCTCGTCAAGATCGGCGAACGCGAGCTTGCCGGCCGGGTGTTCCTGCAGGAGGAGGTGCCCGGCTGGCTCTACCAGGTCAAGAAAGGCGCCACCACCATCTGGGAGCGCTGGGACGCGATCATGCCCGACGGGTCGACGCACCCGGAGGGGATGAACTCCTACAACCACTATGCCTATGGCGCCGTCTGCCAGTGGCTGTTCGAAGCGGTCGCCGGCTTCCGGCCCGATCCCGAGCAGCCGGGCTTCAAGCGCATCGTCTTCGAGCCGACCATCATCGCGCCGCTTTCGCCGGTCCTGGCCCATCACGACAGCCCCGCCGGACGGATCGAGGCCGGCTGGACCCTCGAAGGGGACAAGGTCGACTATCGCGTCAGCGTGCCGGACGGCGCCGAAGGGCTGCTGGTGCTGGCGCCGGATTATCGCGAGGTCGTCGTCGACGGGACGCCCTTGGCAGCCGCCGCGACCGGCAAGACCACGAGCCGCCTTGGGCCGGGACCGCACGAGATCAGTTTCCGCATCGGCTCTTAGAACATTGCCCCGACCGACGCAGCAATGGAGGGCTGCGCCGGTCGGGAGGCCGGACACCGAAATCCCAGCGTTTTGAGGAGGAGAACGCAATGAGCCTATCCGCAAGACTGACGGCTGCCACGGCCGGTGCCGTGCTGCTCGCGGCAATGCCGGCGAGCGCGCAGACGACGATCAGCGCCTATGTCAACCAGTACTATGCGCCCGAGACCAATCCGGAGCTCTCGGCGGTGACCGAGGAGCTGGTGGTCGAGTACGAGGCCGAGCATCCCGACGTCGATATCCAGCTCATCGCGCACATCGCCGACGTCAACGCCTACCAGGCGTGGCTGACGACGCGCTTCACCGCCGGGGACGAGCCGGACATCGCCTGGCAGCAGTTCTACCAGCGCAATTCCGAGCGGGGCGACAACTGGCTGGCGCTCAACGACTACCTCGAGGCGCCCAACCCGTATGCGGTGGCGGGCGAGCCCGGCAGTGAGCGCTGGATCGACAGCTTCTTCGAGAATGTCCTCGCCCAGATCCGCGCCGGCGACGGCAGCTGGTACCAGGTCAACACCAACTGGGTGGAGACGGGCTTCTACGTCAACGAGGACATGCTCTCGGCCAACGGCGTCGACATCTCCAGCTGGCAGGACTGGGGCGACATGATCGACACCTGCAGGCAGCTGCGCGAGCAGGGCATCCAGCCGATCGGCGTCTTCATGACGCCCGAATGGAGCACCTATCAGTGGCTCGACGACATCATCGTCACCGGCGCCTTCGCCGACGTGATGCAGAGCTGGTACCTGGAAAAGTACGACAACGAATTCCTGCCCTGGCGCCAGCTCAACCCGGAGGAATTCGCCAAGGCGGTCAAGGAGGGCAAGTTCTCGGTCGAGGATCCGCGCTTCGACACCTACCTGCAGCTGACCAAGGACATGGCCGACAACTGCCTCGTCGAAGGGTTCGCCGGCATTCCCGAATACGACACGCTCTTCAACATGTTCTACAACCAGCAGGTGGCGATGGTCTGGCTCGGCTCCTGGTCGGCGCCGAGCCTTGAGGACGTGCCGTTCTCGGTGGGCTCGGGCTACATGCCGCCCTTCAGCAAGCAGGACAGCCCCTACGCCATCCACGACACGTCCTATCGTGTGGGCGGCCCCTCCAGTTCGGGCCAGTTCGGGCTGACGGCGCGCACCGCCGAGCGCGGCACGGCCGAAATCGCCATCGACTTCCTGCGGTTCTTCACCGCCCCGCAGAACTACGCCCGCGTCGCCGCGGCCGACAGCGGCTATATTCCGGTCATCGAGGGCGTCGAGCCGCCGGCGGTCGCCACCGCCTTCCAGGAGATCGCCCAGCTGCCCGAGCGCGGCCTCACCGACCCCATCGGGCGCCTCAACCAGCAGTTCGGCACCGAGCACAACCGGCTGATGCAGAGCTTCATGCTGGGCGAGATCGACGCCGCCCAGCTCAAGAACCAGTACCAGCGCGCCCTCGACCGGGCCGTCGAGGACATGTGCTTCGAGAACGAAGCCGAATGGACCTGGTGCGCCGAGTAGCGGTTCAGCCGCGGAGCTGGCGGCTCCATCGCCTCCCTCCCCCTTGAGGGGAGGGATCGAGGGTGGGGGTGGCTGAGTGAGCCACCGATGCTTCCCCCACCCCAACTCCTCGAGGGGAGGGGGCCGCACCGGTACATGTTGAGAGAGGGTGGAAAGGAGAGCGCATGAGCTCGATGAGCGGCAGCGTCGAAACCAGCCGGAGGAGGACCCGCGAGCGCCGGTCGGCGGGGTATTACGTCAACAAGTACCTGCCGTGGATCCTGCTGGCTCCGGTCCTCGTCCACCTCGTCATCTTCCGCTACATCCCCACCTTCTCGGCGTTCTTCTATTCGCTGACCGACTGGGACGGCATCCGCATCCGCCGGTTCCTGGGGCTGCGCAATTTCGAGGACCTGTTTGCCGACTACGTGTTCCTCGACGGGCTGAGGAACATGGCGATCTACACGTCCCTGCGGGTCGTGCTGCTCATCGCCTTCGCGTTCCTGGCCGCCGAGTTCGTCATCAGCTTCAGGAGCGCGGCGGTCCGCACCTTCTGGAAGATCGTCTTCGTCGTGCCGATGGTGGTGCCGATCTCGGTCACGTACCTGCTCTGGGGCTTCATCTTCGCGCCGCAGAACGGCATGCTCAATTCCCTCCTGCAGGCCATCGGGCTCGCCGAGATGGCGCGGCCTTGGCTCGGGAGCTCTGCGACCGCGCTTTATTCCATTGCCTTCGTCCAGTTCCCGTTCATCTCGGGGCTGGCGTTCCTCGTTTTCGTCTCGGCGCTCGAGGGCATCCCGCGCGACGTGATGGATGCCTGCGAGATCGAAGGATGCGGGCGCATCCGGCGGGTGTTTGCCGTCGACATCCCGATGCTGCGCGGTTCGCTGATCTTCATCGCGGTGCTGCTGGTGCTCTCGGGCATCCAGGCGGTCGAGCCGCAGCTGATCCTGACCAAGGGCGGGCCGGGTACCGCGACCGAGACCCCGGGCTGGTACGTCTACCGCGCCGCCTTCCAGTACGGCGATTTCGGGCTGGCGGCGGCGGCCGGCGTCGTCATGGTCTTCGTCGGCCTCGTCTTCTCCTACTACACCGTCCGCGCCCGCTACAAAGGAGCCTACGATGTCGGTCAGTGAGGCAGGCGCGGCGCGGCGGGGGCGGTTCCCCTGGGGGCTGGTGGTGCCGACGGCGGGGCTTTCGTTCTTCGCCCTCGTCACCTGGTACCCGTTCGTCTTCATGCTGGCGACCTCGCTCAAGACCCGCCAGCAGTTCTTCGAGAGCTATTGGTGGTTCACCTTTCCCTTCGACTGGATGAACTATGTGGAGGTGTGGCCGCGCGTCTCGCGCGCCATCCTCAACTCGCTGGTCTATTCGGGGCTCGCGCTGGCGCTCACGCTCTTCTTCTCGCTTCTGGGCGGCTACGCATTCGGGCGGTTCAATTTCCGCGGCAAGGATATCCTCTTCCTCGCCATCCTGATGCTCTTGATGGTGCCGGGTATCCTGACCATCGTGCCGCTCTTCGTGCAGATGCGCCAGTTCGGCTTCATGAACACCTGGGCGGCGCTGGTCCTGCCCTGGACCGGGTTCGAGATGGTCTTCGGCATCTATCTCATGCGCCTCTTCTTCGAGCGGCTGCCGCGCGAGCTCTTCCATGCGGCGCGCGTCGAAGGGGCGAGCGAGTGGAAGGTCCTGCTGTTCGTCGCCATTCCGCTGGCGCTGCCGGGCCTCGGGTCGGTCGCCATCCTCGACCTGCTCTTCACCTGGAACGACCTGATCTGGCCGATCGTGACGATGTCGGACCAGAACAACCTGCCGGTCGGGCCGACGGCCCTGCTGTTCCGCGGCAACGAGAATGTCGACTACGGGGCGATCTTTGCCGCGTACGTCACCATCTCGGCGCCGCTCATCATCGTGTTCAGCCTCTTCACCCGGCAGTTCCTGCGCGGCATCGAAGGCATCTGAGGGAGAGATCATGGCCGAAGTCGTTCTCACGAACGTGCGCAAGAGCTTCGGACCCATCGAGGTCCTGAAGGGCATTGACCTGACCATCGAGGACGGGGACTTCGCCGTCATCCTCGGGCCTTCGGGTTGCGGCAAGACCACGCTCCTGCGTTCCATCGCCGGGCTCGAAGGCATCACCGCCGGCTCCATCCGCATCGGCGAGCGCGTCGTCGACGACGTGCCGGCGGCCGAGCGCGAGATCGGTATGGTGTTCCAGACCTACGCGCTCTTTCCGCATCTCAACGTCTACAAGAACATCGCCTTCGGCATGCGCATGCGCGGCGAGCCGAAGACGAGGATCGAGAGCAAGGTGCAGGAGGCGGCGGCGAAGCTGCGCCTCTCCGACTATCTCGGACGCTTGCCGCGCGAGCTTTCCGGCGGGCAGCGCCAGCGCGTCGCGATCGGGCGCGCCCTGGTGCGCGAGCCGCAGGTCTTCCTCTTCGACGAGCCGCTTTCCAATCTCGATGCGGAGCTGCGCGTCGACATGCGCCTCGAGCTCGCCAACCTCCACCAGAGCCTGAAGGCGACCATGGTCTACGTCACCCACGACCAGGTCGAGGCGATGACGCTGGGCAGCCGGATCGTGGTGCTCGACCGCGGCGTGCTGCAGCAGGCCGGCTCGCCGCTCGAGGTCTACTATCATCCGGCCAACAAGTTCGTTGCCGGCTTCGTCGGCTCGCCGCGCATGCGCTTCATTCCGGCGACCGTCATCGTCGCCGACAGCGCGCAGGTGAAGCTCCATGCGCAGGGGATCAGCCCCGAGGCGGTCGTCATTCCCGCCGACGGCTCCGGCCTCTCGGCGGGCGAGGCCATCGAGATCGGCATCCGCGCCGAGGACCTGACGACCGCCGCCGGCGACAGTCAGGCGCTACGCCTGGCCGGCACGGCCCGGCAGGTGGAGAACATGGGCCATTCGTCCTTCTGGTACGGAACGCTGGAGGGGACCGAGACGGAGATCATCGCCCGGCTCGACAAGCACCTCTTCCTGCGTCCGGGCGAGCGCACGCAGTTCGCCGTCGACCCAGCCAACGTCTATCTCTTCGACACCTCCGGGCGGGCGCTCCAGCGGCACGGCTTCAAGAACGAGAACCTCGACTCCCAGGCGCGCCGCGCCTGAGGCGATGACGGGATGAAATAGTTTTCACGAGTATAAGGCAGAAAGTGTCGAAGTTTCCGCTTTGCAAAGCGGATTTGCAGGTGTAGCGATGCAAGAAATTTCATCGCAAAGACGCCTGCAGCATGAACCTCGTCGCCAAGCGCCTCGATACCATCGACACGCTCCTTACCGCCCTCAAGGACCGCATCTTCACGCCGGCCGGCGTCTTCGTGCCGCTGCGCTATCGGCCGGCCCGCTACGAGGACCGGCAGGCGGTGCTGGCCGAGGACCGCGCCGGCTGGCGTGCGGTCGACCGCGACCTCGTCTGGGGCGAGCCGGACGGATACTACTGGTTCGCCGGCGAGGTGACCATACCGCCCGAGCTCGGGGGTCTCAGCGTGCACCTGCGGATCGACGCGCAGTTCGGCAACGTCATGGGCCGCTCCGACCCGCAATGCCTGGTGCGCATCGACGGCAGGATCGTCCAGGGCGCCGACGCCAACCACCGCACCGTGCCGCTCGGCAGCGCCGCGAGGGCAGGGGCTCGCCACGAGATCGTCATCGAGGCCGGCACCATCGAGGATCGCCGTCAGCTCGGCTTCGCCTGCGAACTGGTCGTCCACGACCCGCTGGCCGAGAAACTCTACTATGACCTGAAGGTCCCGGCCGACGTCGCCCGCCTGCTGCCCGCCGACGACAACCGACGCCATGCGATCCTCAAGCACGTGGAGGCGGCGCTCGCCGTCCTCGACCTTCGGCCGGGCAATGCCGAGCGCTTCCGTAAGAGCCTTCTCGCCGCCGAAAGCCATGCCGACGCCATCTACGCCCTCGCCGACACCGAGGCGATGCCCAGGATCGTCGCCACCGGCCACACCCATATCGACGTCGCCTGGCTCTGGCGGGTGCGCGAGACGCGCCAGAAGATGGCGCGTTCCATGGCGACGGCGCTGTCGCTGATGGAGGCCTATCCCGACTACCGCTTCATGTACAACCAGTGCGTGCTGCTCGATTATCTCGCCGAGGACTACCCCGAGCTCTTTGAGCGCATCGGAGAGAAGGTCGCCGAAGGCCAGTTCGAGATCGAGGGGGCGCTGTGGCTCGAGCCCGACGTCAACGTCTCCAACGGCGAGGCGCTGGTGCGTCATATCCTCTATGGCGTCGCCTATCACGAGGCGACGTTCGGGGTGCGTCCGCGCATCCTCTGGCTGCCGGATACGTTCGGCTATTCGGCGGCCCTGCCGCAATTGATGGAGCGCTCGGGTCTCGACACCTTCGTCACCCACAAGCTCAGCTGGAACGACACCAACCGCATGCCCTATGAGACCTTCCACTGGCAGGGAATCGACGGGACCAAGGTCGCGGCCTATTTCCTCACCACCCAGCCCTATGGGTCCGAGAGCATCGGCACCACCTATTGCCCGGACTTGAAGCCGACGCACGTCATGGGCGCCTGGAAGCGCTACGGGCAGCAGCCGATCAACGACGAACTGTTCCTCGTCTACGGGCACGGCGACGGCGGCGGCGGGCCGACGCGCGAGATGCTGGAGAACGTGCGGCGCATGGCGCGCGGCATTCCCGGTTGCCCCAAGGTCAGCCACGAGCCCATGCGCCCGTTCTTCGAGCGGCTGCTGGCCAGGATGGCGGCCGAGCCCGGCCGGTTCCCCACCTGGGTCGGTGAGCTCTACCTCGAATACCATCGCGGCACACTGACGTCCGTCGCCAAGAACAAGGCCAACAACCGCCGCGCGGAAGCGGCGCTGCGCGAGATCGAGGTTCTGGCCTCCATCGCCTCCGCGCGCGTCGGCCTTGCCTATCCGCGCGAGGAGATCGACGCGCTCTGGAAGATCGTGCTGCTCAACCAGTTCCACGACATCCTGCCGGGCTCCTCGATCGGCCCCGTCTATGACGACAGCGACCGGGACTATGCCGAGTTCTTCGCCCGCGCCGGGACGCTGCGCGCGGCGCTCGGCCGGGCGCTGGCGCCCGCCGGCAGGAGGGTGGTGTTCAACGTCCTCGGTCGCGCCCGCGGCGGCCTCGTCGAGGTGGCGGATGGCGGCCAGCCGATCGAGCATGCGGATGGACGCGCCGCGCGCGTCGCGCGGGTCTGCGATGTGCCGGCTTTCGGCGGTACTCGGCTTGCCGATGTAGCGGGTGAGGATCAGCTCTCGGTTTCCGAGCGGCGTCTTTCCAACGGCCGGATCGAAGTCGCGTTCGATGCGCAGGGCCGGATGACGTCCATCCTCGACCGAGCGACCGGCCGGCAGGTGCTGAAGGACGGCGCCCTCGGCAATCGCCTGCAGGCCTATCGCGACCGGCCGGCGCGCTACGACGCCTGGGACATCGACCGCTCGTTCGAGGACCAGGTCTGGGAGGTCGACGATCTCGTCTCCGCCCGCGTCACCGAGACCGGGCCGCACCGCGCCGCCATCCGCTTCGAGTGGACCTATGAGGGCTCACGCATCGTGCAGGTCGTTTCGCTGGAAGCGGCCGCCCGGCAGGTCGAGGTCGAGACCTTCATCGACTGGCGCGAGCACAACACGCTGCTGAAGGCCGCCTTCCCGCTGGCGCTCAATGCCGCCAAGGTCCGGGCCGAGATCCAGTTCGGCCATGTCGAGCGCGCGACGCACGCCAATACCAGCTGGGATGAAGCGCGCTACGAGTGCTCCATGCAGCGCTGGGTCGAGATGGGCGAACCCGGCTTCGGCATCGCGCTCCTCAACGACGCCAAATACGGGTACGACGCCCGTGGCACGACGTTGCGCCTGACGCTCCTGCGCTCGCCGACCTATCCCTGGCCGCAGGCCGACCAGGGCGAGCACCGGTTCCGCTATGCGCTGATGGTTCATGACGGCGATACCGGCGCGGTGGTCGCCGCGGCCGAGGACTTCAACCAGCCGTTGCTGGCGATCGAGAACGGCGCGGCGGGCGACGCTGCGGATATGGCCCCGTTTCTTTCTGTCGCGGGCGATGGAATCGTTGCGGAAACCCTGAAGCAGGCCGAGGACGGCGAGGGGCTGATCCTGCGCCTCTGGGAAGCGCGCGGCGCGCGCGCCATGGCCCGGCTCGGTCTGCCGGCCGGCTTTACCGGCGTCGCGGAGGTCGATCTTCTCGAGCGCGGGCCGCAGCCGCTCCCCGTCGATGGGGCGGCCGCGCACCTGTCGTTCGAGCCGTTCGAGGTCAAGACGATCAAGCTGCGGAGAGATTGAGATGGCGAGGGCACCGGCAGGTGAGAAGCGGGGAAGGAAGGTCGGCATCAAGGACATCTCGCGCGAGGCGCAGGTGTCGATCTCGACGGTTTCGCACGTGCTCAACGGCACCGCCTCGATCTCGCCGGCGGTCCGCGCGCGGGTGCTGGAGGTGGCGGGGCGGCTGGGATACCTCGCGCACCGGCAGGCCAAGGCGACGATCACCGCGCTCGATACCATCCTTCTCGCCGTCCCGCCCGACACCCTGCCGCAGAACAACATCAACTTCGTCTCGTGGACGGTGCTAAGCGCGCTCGGGCGCGAATGCGAGCGGCGCGGCATCAGGCTCCTGCCGTTCCCGCTCGAAGGGTCCGCCGCTTCGGCCAAGGCGATCGTCGAGGCGGCGCGGTCGGGCGGGGCGCAGGGCATCATCCTCCTCAACGTCGACCGGCGCGAGACCATCGACGGCATCGCCGCCGCCGGCATTCCCGCCGCGATCATCAACGGCGAGGACAGCTCCATGCGGCTCGACAGCGTGACGCCGGGCAACCGGTTCGCCGCGCGCCTCGCCACAGACTGGCTGATCCGGCAGGGTCACCGTAGGATCCTCCACATGACCTGGCGCGGCCGCGCCACCATCCGCCGCCGCGCCGACGGCTTTGCCGACGCCTTCGCCGAGAACGGCCTGCCGGTTGAGGATGCGGTCTTCTGCCATGCCGAAGGCTATGAGCCGCGCTTCGGCGAAAAGGCGATCGGCGAGTGGCTGAAGGCCAATTCGGGACTGGGAGACGTCACCGCCGTCTTCTGCGCCGCCGACAACCTGGCGCTCGGCGTCATGCGCGGCCTGCAGGTCGCCGGCTACCGCATCCCCGAGGATATCTCCGTGATGGGGTTCGACGGGGTGGCGCCCGGCGAGTTCACCTCGCCCGCCCTCACCACGGTCCACGTGCCCCTCGAGCAGATGGGGCCGGCGGCGCTCCAGCTCATAGAACAACGTGTGACCAGCGGCATCCCCGACCGCGCCTCGCACCGGCTCGAACTCGGCTGCCGCCTCGTCATCCGCAACAGCGTCGCTCCGGGGCCGGCCGCGCGTTAGGGCGCCATCCCGTCAGGTGGAAAGGCAAATCCCCCAGATATCGTCCCGGCGCAGGCCGGGACCCATCCCGAGATGTCCCACCAGCCGCAAGGTGCATGGCAGAGCCACCGGCTCATCATCTCATCCCGCGCGAGCAGGGATCAACGTTCGTCCGGGCCAGGCTGCATGAAACAAGGGTTTCCGCTTGCGTGGGAATGACCCGGTGGCGGCATCGTCTCCCGTCAGCGTGCTTATCGAGCTCGCCCACAAACCGCTGAGTTCATTCCATTCTCTATCATTATGGCACATCTGTTCCATTTTGTCGATGTAACCAAACGGTGAAAAAACGAAATTGTGAAAGAATTTTCCGATTGAAATAGCCCATGTTTGGCGCAATGGTTCGCGCTACGATCGTCGCGTTCGGTTGGAAAAGTGGGAGTCAATCGCACATTCCGAGGGTCGTGACGCGTGAGATGTGGGAGGATTGATGAAAATACTTTCATTAAAATCTCCGACGACGTGGTCGGCATTTCTTCGGCTGAGGGGCCGGACTGTGGCTGCGTCTTTCGTTGAACCAGGGAGGCTCAAGTGAAGTTCACCACCCGTATTTCGACTGCCCTAGCGGCGGGTCTTGCTCTATCGACCTGCCTTGCCACCGCAGCTCTCGCATTCCAGGAAGCGCCGATGCTCGCCGAGCAGGTGGCCGCCGGCGCGCTGCCGCCGGTCGAGGAGCGCCTGCCGGCCAATCCGACCGTGGTCAACGCCATGGAAGTCGGGTCCTATGGCGGCACCTGGAATCGCGCCTACAACGGTCCGGGTGACCGCTGGGGGCCGACCAAGCTCATGGAAGAGCGCGTGCTCAAGTGGTCGCCGGGCGAGGACGGCGCGGCGCAGCTGGTGCCGGGCTACATCGAATCCTACGAGGTCAACGCGGATTCGACCGAGTTCACCTTCACCCTGCTCGAGGGCCTCAAATGGTCGGACGGCGAGCCCGTGACCACCGAGGATGTGCGCTTCTGGTACGAGGACATCTTCCTCAATCCGGAAATCGTCGCCACCATCGACCCGACCTTCGCGCCGGGCGGCGAGCCGCTGACGGTCGAGATCGCCGACGAGCGCACGTTCACGGTCAAGTTCGCGCAGCCCTACGTCTATTTCCTCCAGATCCTGGCCAAGGATTCGACCGGCGAGCCGAGCCTCGACCGGCCGAGCTTCATTTTCCCCAAGCACTATCTCAGCCAGTTCAACAACAAGTACGCCAGCGAGGACGAGCTGAAGGCGGCTGCGGCCAGGTTCAGCGTCGAGAGCTGGAAGAACCTCTGGGGCTCGCAGGGCGCCGCCACCTCCTGGTGGACCAATCCCGAGCTGCCGGTGATCACCGCCTGGAAGATCGAGACCCCGCCGCCGGCCGAGGTCGTCACCATGGTGCGCAACCCCTACTATTATGCCGTCGATCAGGAGGGGAACCAGCTGCCCTATATCGACCGCATCGAGCACCGCCTGTTCCAGGATCCCGAAACGCTCAACCTGATGGTCGCCCAGGGCCAGATCGACATGCAGGACCGCCATGTCGGGCTCAACAACTTCACCTTCTACCGCGAGAACGAGGCGCGCGGGAACTACCACGTCGTCCAGCAGATCGGCGCCACCACCTGGTCGCTGGTTCCCAACCTCAACGTCGAGGACGAGGTGCTGCGCGGCCTCTTCGAGACGCGGGAGTTCCGGCAGGCGCTGAGCATCGGCATCGACCGCGAGCTCGTCAACGAGCTTGCCTATTCGGGTCTCGCCGAGGCGCGCCAGGCCTCGCCCATCACCGGCTCGCCCTATTTCGACGAGGAGCTGGAGCAGCACTGGACGGAATACGATCCGGACCTGGCCAACGAGCTGCTCGACGGCGTCGGGCTCACCGAGACCGACAGCGCCGGCTATCGCCTGCGGCCGGACGGGCAGCGTCTCGCCATCGTCGTCGAGGCCAATGACCCAGTCCACTCCGACACGCTCGAGCTCCTGGCCGACAACTTCGCCGACATGGGCATCGAGATGTTGGTGCGCATCATCGACCGCACCCAGTGGGACAACAACCGCACCAACAACACCTTCCAGATGCAGTGGCTGCCGTTCGACCGGCTCTCGGTCGTGCCGGCGGACCCCCGCCGCATGATGGGCTGGGACGGTTTCGCCAACCAATACTTCGTCTGGTACAACACCGACGGGGAAAGCGGCATGGAGCCGCCCGCCGACCACGGCATCCGCGCGATCTTCGACCTCTGGGACGAAGCCTCGCAGGCGGCCTCCGTTGCCGAGGCCGACGAGGCGGTCAACCAGATCATCCGCAATGTGGTCGAGGCCGGCTGGGTGATCGGCGTCGTCGGCGAGGAGCCCACGCCCTTCATCGTCTCCAACAACTTCCACAATGTGCGTGCGGGCCTTGTCATGGACGACGTCCATCGCGGGGTGGGCCTTGCCGAGCCCCAGCAGATGTGGATCGCGCAGTAGGCTTGAGGGGCGGCCGTCACTGGCCGCCCTTCTGACCGGGGGAGGGTACCATGACAGCTTTCATCTTCCGGCGGGCGCTCCTTTCGATCCCCACCCTCATCTTCATCTCGTTCATTTCCTTCGTCATCATCCAGCTGCCGCCGGGCGATTTCGTCACCGCCTATGCCGCGCAGCTGCGCCAGTCGGGCGAATATCTTTCGGCCGCGCAGGAAGCGATGCTGCGCGAGCAGTTCGGGCTCAACGACCCGATGCTGGTCCAGTACTGGCGCTGGATCACCAACATTGTGTTCCGTGGCGATTTCGGCTTCTCGCTCGAGTGGAACGCGCCCGTCTCGACGCTGATCTGGGACCGGCTCGGCCTCACCCTCGCCATCTCGTCGCTGAGCCTCGTCTTCACCTGGCTCATCGCCATTCCGGTCGGCGTCTATTCGGCCACGCGCCAGTACTCCTTCTTCGATCACCTGTTCACGATCTTCGGGTTCCTGGGCAAGGGTACGCCCGATTTCCTCCTCGCGCTCGTCCTCATGTGGATCGGCTTTGCCTATCTCCACATCGACGTCGGCGGGCTGTTCTCCCCGCAGTACCAGAACGCGCCGTGGAGCCTCGACAAGGTTATCAATCTGCTAACGCATCTGTGGATCCCGCTGGTGGTGCTGGCGACCGGCGGGGCGGCCGGGCTCATCCGCGTCATGCGCGCCAACATGCTCGACGAACTGGGCAAGCCCTATGTCGAAACCGCCTATGCGCAGGGGCTCAGCGAACGGCAGGTCGTCTGGAACTACCCCGTGCGCGTCGCGCTCAACCCGTTCATCTCGACGGTCGGCTGGTCGTTGCCGGCGCTGTTTTCCGGCGATGTCATCACCGCCGTCGTCCTCAATCTGCCGACCACGGGACCGCTGCTGCTCAAGGCCTTGCAGACGCAGGACATGTACCTGGCCGGCAGCTTCATCCTCATCCTCAGCGTCTTCACCGTCATCGGCACGCTGGTGTCCGACATCCTCCTGGCGTGGTTCGATCCGCGCATCCGCTACGCGTGAGAAAGGCTGCGACATGACCGATCAGGCTCTTCCGGCGCCCGCCGCTGCCGACGCAGCCAAGGAAAACCTCTATACCGCGCGCCCATGGCAGCTCGTCTGGCGGCGCTTCCGCAAGCATGTGCTCGCGGTCGTCTCGCTCTGGTTTCTCATCATTCTCGCGCTGTCGGCGCTGTTTGCCGAGTTCGTCGCGCCCTATGACCCCTTCAAGTTCGAGCGGCTGCGCACCCTGGCGCCGCCGACCGCCATCCACATCTTCCATGAAGGCCGTTTCGTCGGCCCGTTCGTCTACGGCCTCGAGCGCGAGCGCGACGCTGATACGGCCCGGGTGACCTTCACCGAGGACCGCGAGACGGTGTTGCCCATCCAGTTCCTCTATCGCGGCCACAGCTACAGCTTCTTCGGGCTCTTCCAGAGCGACCTGCATCTCTTCGGCGTCGACGACCGGCGCGAGCAGGTCAATCTCCTCGGCACCGACAATCTCGGGCGCGACGTGTTCTCGCGGCTGATGCACGGGGCGCGGGTGACGCTCTCGGCCGGACTCGTCGGCGTCATCTTCGCCTTCGTCCTCGGCCTCGCATTGGGCTCGATCTCGGGCTATTTCGGCGGCTGGATCGACGGGGCGATCCAGCGCCTCATGGAGTTCATCCGCTCGATCCCGACGATCCCGTTGTGGATGGGGCTCGCGGCGGCGCTCCCCATCGCCTGGGACCCGATCATCGTCTACGTGATCATCACGCTGATCCTGGCGCTCATCGGCTGGACGCATCTGGCGCGGGTGGTGCGGGGCCAGTTCTTCGCCATACGCAACGAGGACTACGTGCTCGCCGCCCGGCTCGCTGGCGCCTCCGAATACCGCATCATCACCAGGCATATGCTGCCGGCGATGACCTCCTACATCATCGCGGCGCTCACCCTCGCCGTGCCCGAGATGATCCTCGGCGAAACGGCGCTCTCGTTCCTCGGGCTCGGCCTGCGCCCGCCCGTGGTCAGCTGGGGCGTGCTGCTGCAGGACGCGCAGAACCTCCGCTCCATCTCCCTCGCTCCGTGGCTGCTCTCGCCGGGCGTTGCGGTGGTGCTGACGGTGCTGGCCTTCAACTTCCTCGGCGATGGCCTGCGCGACGCGGCCGATCCCTATGGACAATAGGAGCGGGCGATGGACACCAAAGCACCAATGCCCGCCGAACGGCTCCTCGACCTCGAGGACGTGCACGTGCACTTCCCCATGCGCGAGGGGCTGGTCAAGGCCGTCAACGGCGTCACCTACCACGTCGACAAGGGCGAGGTGCTGGGCATCGTCGGGGAGAGCGGCTCGGGCAAGTCGATCACGGCGCGCGCCATCATGCGGCTGCTGCCGCGCAACGCTCAGGCGGCCGGCGGGCGGATACGCCTGCGTCCGCGCACCGGCGAGGAGTTCGAGCTTTCCGCGCTCGAGCGCAACAGCCGCGCCGTGCGGCAGGTGCGCGGGAACCATATCGGCATGATCTTCCAGGAGCCGATGACGGCGCTCTCGCCGGTCCACACCATCGGCGACCAGATCTGCCGCACCATCCAGCTCCATATGGGGCTCGACAAGCGCGCGGCGCGGGCGCGGGCCGCCGACCTCCTGGCCCGTGTGCGCATGCCCCGCCCGCAGCAGATGCTCGACAACTATCCGCACCAGCTCTCGGGCGGCATGCGCCAGCGCGCCATGATCGCGCTCGCCATCTCGTGCAATCCGAGCCTCCTGATCGCCGACGAGCCGACCACGGCGCTCGATGTCACCACCGAGGCGCAGATCCTCGACCTCTTGCGTGAGCTGCAGGCCGAATCCGGCATGGCGATCGTCTTCATCACCCACAATTTCGGCGTGGTGGCCGACATCGCCGATCGGGTGGCGGTGATGTATCTGGGGCGCATCGTCGAGACGGCGAGCGTCGACGACATCTTCTATGCGCCCAAGCATCCCTATACCCGTGCGCTGCTGAATTCGATCCCGCGGCTCGGCGTCGACCAAGGCCGGCGCCTGCCGACCATTCCCGGCATGGTGCCGGATCCGTTCAGCGTGCCGGCCGGGTGCGCCTTCAACCCGCGCTGCACCCATGCGGTCGCGGGCGTCTGCGACGTCGAGACCCCGCCGCAGCGCCAGTTCGCCAACGGGCAATCCGCCCGCTGTCATTTCGCCGACACCTTCGCCGAGGCCGCCCATGCTTGACCGAGCCAACATGCCGGCGATGGACGACGACACCCTCATCTCCGTGCGCAACCTCAAGAAGTACTTTCCCATCCATGCCGGGTGGCTGCGCCGGCAGATCGGGGAGGTCAGGGCCATCGACGACGTCTCGCTCGACATCAGGAAGGGCGAGACCTTCGGGCTCGTCGGCGAGAGCGGGTCGGGCAAGTCCACCGTCGCGCGCCTGATGCTGCGCGCCTATACGCTGACCGACGGCTCGATCCTCTTCCGGCGCGGCAGCGGCGAGGTCGTCGACATCTCGCGCCTCTCCGAGCGGCAGATGCGCGAGATGCGCCGCGAGATGCAGATGATCTTCCAGGATCCCTATTCCTCGCTCAACCCGCGCATGAACCTCTTGGAGCTCGTCGGCGAGCCGCTGGTCATCCACGGCGTCGGCAGCCGGGGCGAAATCCGCGACCGGGTGGCGGAACTGCTGCGGGTCGTCGGGCTGCGGCCCGAATTCATTCTGCGCTATCCGCATGCGTTCTCGGGCGGCCAGCGCCAGCGCATCGGCATTGCCCGCGCGCTCGCCCTCAATCCCTCGTTCATCGCCGCCGACGAGGCGGTCTCGGCGCTCGACGTGTCGGTCGCGGCACAGAACATCAACCTGCTGCAGGATCTGCAGGAGCAGTTTGGGCTGACCTACCTCTTCATCACCCATGACCTCGGCATGGTCGAGCACATCGCCAACCGTATCGGGGTCATGTATCTCGGGCGGCTGATGGAGATCGCCGACACCAAGGCGCTCTTCTCCAAGCCTCTCCACCCCTATACCGAAGCGCTGATGGGCTCCGTGCCGCAGCCGGACCCGCGCGGCAACCGCACGCGCAAGCGCATCAAGATCACCGGCGAGATCGCCAACCCGGCCAATCCGCCCACCGGCTGCACGTTCCACCCGCGCTGCCCCTACGCGCAGGAGCGCTGCCGTACCGAGGTGCCGGCGCTGCGTCCGGTGGCGGGCCGGCAGGTGCGCTGCCATTTCGCCGAGGATCTCAACCTTTCGGGTGTCGCCGCATGAACGAGAAGACGAACCTGTCGCCCGGCGCCGAAGCGCAGGCGCTCTTCGCCCTGCTGCCGGGCGGGAGCGTTACCGCCTGGGCGCTTTCGCCGATCGATGCGCGCTACTATCCGGGCGAGCCGTCGCTGGCCGAGGATCGGGTCGACTACCACTTCATCAACGGCTTCGTCGACGTCGGCACGCTCCCCTGCCGCATCGCACTCTTTAAGGAGCTGGCGCAGCGCGTGCTCGTCCTCCAGACGGATTGGCCCGTGGAAAGCCTCAACCTGCCGGGCGCCAACCGGCGGGTCGAGTTCACCCGGTTCTGCCACCGCCCGACGCGCCTCTCGCGCTGGTGCCGCACGGTGCTGGTGCCGCCGGCCGATGGTGAATACCGCTTCGAGATCGCGACCTGCGGCGGCGTCCAGGTCTGGGTCGATGGCGTCCTTCAGGCGCGCTTCGAGCCCTATACCCGCAATGTCGAGCAGCGCCGCGAGATCGGCCTGCCGCTGAAGGCTAACGGCAGCGAGGTCGTGGTGCTGACCGAGGAGATGGCCGAGCGCGACACCAACTGGTTCTTCGAGCTCTGCCTGATCTCACCCACCCCCATGCATGCACGCCTGCCCGGCGCCGTGCCGGTCGCGGCGAGCGCCGTGCTCGAGGCGCTGGCGCAAAGCGTGCGGCCGACCGGCGAGTTCGTCGCGCGCGACGAACCCCTGTGCCTCGTCTTCGATGCACCGGTGCCCGAGACGGTCGGCGTCCATGTCGAAATCCGGCGCGCGTCGCACGCGCGCGCCGTCATCTTCGCGCGTGACCTCACCCTCGAAGCCGGCATGTCGAGACTCGACATCTGCAAGGGCGGCGAGCTCTTGCAGGGCGTCCACGACCTGCACCTCACCTTCACCGCCGGCGGGGTGAGCGCCCGGCGCAGCATCGGCTGCGCCATCCTCCACGATCCGCTGCCACGTTCGCTCGGCGCAACGCTCGAGGAACGCAAGCGCGTCGCGCTCGAGCATCTCGCCATCCACGGCGAGAGCCGCATGGGCACGGCCTTGGTGCTGCTGGCGACCGGCCGCGAGGACGATCCGCGCCTGCGCCTGATCCTGGAGGAGACGCTCCTCAGCATCGAGGAGCGCCGCGACTGCTCGGACTTCGTCATGGTGCCGCTGCTCTGGGCCTACGGCGCCTGGTGCGGGCGCTTGCCTGCCGATCTTGCTGCGCGCACATACCGCGCCGTGCTCGACTACCGCTACTGGGTCGACGAGCCGGGCAACGACGTGATGTGGTTCTGGAGCGAGAACCATGTGCTGTGCTTCCACGTTTCGCAGCTCCTCGCCGGCCGGCTCTTCCCCGAGGAGACCTTCACCGCCTCCGGGCGCACCGGCGCCGAGCAGGCGCGGATCGCCGAGGAAAGGCTCGGCCGCTGGTTCGACGCCGTCGAGCGCGACGGGCTCGCCGAGTGGAACTCGGCCGCCTACTACCCGGTCGATTTCATCGGCCTCCTCGCCCTTGCCGAGCTCGCCCCGGAGCCGATCCTGGGGCGGGCTCGGGCACTGACCGACCGGCTCTTCACCATGATCGCGCTGCACACCCTCGGCGGCGTCGCGGCGGGCAGCATGGGCCGCGCCTACGACAAGGAGCTTCGCGCCGGCCCGCTGACCGAGCTCGCGCCCTTTGTCGCCGTCGCCTTCGGCGAAGGCTGGCTCAACGCGGGCGTCGCCTCGCTGCCCGAACTGCTGCTTGGCCGCTACGCGCCGCCCGAGGGGCTCGCCGACTATGTCAGCCCGCCCGAGGGCGCCGCGATCGGTGCGCACTATGTGCAAGGGCATGGGGCGGCAGGGCGGCTCGCGCTCTACAAGACCCGCCACGTGCAGCTCTCGACGACCGTCGACGGCAGGCCGGGCGCCAAGGGGCACCAGCAGCACCTCATCGACGTGCGTTTTGCCGCGCATCCGTTCGCGCGCGCCTGGGTCAACCATCCGGGCGAGGACGATCCCTGGGGTCACCAGCGTCCGTCCTACTGGGCCGGCAACGGGGTCATGCCGCGCGTCGGCCAGTTCGAGAACGCCGCGCTGATGCTGTTCGACGTCGGGGAGAGGGCGCGGATCGATTTCACTCACGCCTATGTCTCAGCCGAAGGCTTCGCGCACCGGCAGCTCCACGGCAACTGGCTCATCGTGCAGTCTGGCGAAGGCCTTGCTGCCTTCGGGGCGACCGGGCCGATCGCGCCCGTCAGGAACGGCCCCGGCGCCGGCCGCGAATTCCGCGTCTGCGGCCGCCGCACCGGCTGGGTGGTTGTCGTCGCTGAGGGTAGTGGAGCGCAGGCGTTTGCCAAATTCCATGCTGTGCTTGACCGGACAACGCTGACGCTCGACGAGATGGCGATGACGCTGCGGCTCACCCGCCCCGATGCGCCGGAACTTTGCCTCAGCTGGCATGACGGCCTCAGCGTCGAAGGCAAGCGCTGGGCCTTCCCCAATCCCACCGTCGCGCCGGCCGTGACGCGGCTGGCGGCAAGCCGGTTCGGCTAGAGACCCAAGTCGATCACCGCGATCCGCAGGAGCCGCGCCATGGAGGCGGCGGCGCCTTCGCTGTCGCGCTGGCGGATGCGCTCGATCACTTCGCCGTGGTTGGGCAGCGACGCGCCGGGCTCGCGGGCGCGCTCGACCGTCATGCGGAACGAATAGGCGAGCGCCGCGCCGATGGTGTTGGAGAGCTGCTGGAAGACGATGTTGCCGCTGGCGCGCAGCAGCGCAGTATGGAAATCGATGTCGGCGCGGTTGAACGCGTTGAAGTCCTGGCGCGCCTTGGCCTCGCTCATCCGCTTATAGGCGTCTTCGAGCGGTACGAGCTCGGCGGCCGAGGCGCGCAGCGCCGCCAGCCGCGCCGCGGCCGGCTCGATCGCCTGGCGCGCCTCGATGAGGCTCAGCACCAGTTCCGGGCTCGGGGCGATCTCCATCGACCAGGCGAGGAGGTCCTGGTCGAGCAAGTTCCAGTCTTCGCGGTTGCGCACCACCGTGCCGGTGCGCGGGCGGGTGCTGACGAGGCCCATGTTGCCGAGGACCTTGACCGCCTCGCGCAAGGCGCTGCGGCTGATCTTCAGCTCCTCGCAAAGGTCGGCCTCGGGCGGCAGCAGGGCGCCGGGCTTCAAGTCCTCGCGCAGGATCCGCTGGGCCAGCGTCTTGACCACGTGCTTGTGCACGCGTGGCTTGATCAGCGTCCTTGCGTCCGGATCGATGGTCACATGCGCGCCTTTCCGCGATGGCTCGTTCCATCTGGTAGCAACGGTCCGGACATCCGGCAATCGGGCCTATTCATGGTAGAGCACCGAGCGGCCCCCATCGATGACGATGTTGGCGGCGTTGATGAAGGGGGCCTCGTCGCTGGCGAGGAACACGGCGGTCATCGCCACCTCCAGCGGCCGGCCGATGCGCTTCGGGGGATGGAGGTCATAGGTGCGCTGACGCTCGGCCTCCGGGTCGGGGAACTCGTTCCAATAATCGAGAGCAAGCTGGGTTTCGATGTAGCCGGGCGAGATGGCGTTCACCCGCACATTGTCTGCCGCATACTCGATGCCGAGCGATCGGGTGAGCCCGAGCAGCCCGTGCTTGGCGACGGGGTAGGGGAAGGTGCCGGGGATGATGGTGAAGGCGTGCGAGGAGGCGATGTTGACGATGGCGCCATCCTGCTGCGCCCGCATCGTGGGCAGCACCGCCCGGCACATGCGCCAGACGCCTTCCAGGTCGACCGACATGCAGCGCGCCCATTCGGCGTCGCTCGTTTCCAGCGGGTCGTGGAAGACGTTGATGCCGGCATTGTTGATGAGGATATCGATGCGCCCGTAGGCGGCGAGTATCGCGTCGCGCATAGCATCGACGGAGCCCTGATCGGTCACGTCGGTCGCAATGAATCGCGCCCGCTCGCCGATCTCGTTCGCCGCCGCCGTTCCCGTAGTCACATCGCGCTCGGCGATGACGACGCTCGCGCCCTCGCGTGCGAATGCCTCGGCGATGGCCTTGCCGATGCCGCGTCCGGCCCCGCTGACGATGGCGATCTTGTCCTTGAGGCGCATGGGATCACCAGTCGACGATGGTGCCGTCCTCCAGCACCGCGTTTTGGGTGTGGAGAACTTCCTGGGCATAGGGGTAGCGCGCGCATGCCGCCTCGTCGACGGTGATGCCGAGGCCCGGCGCCTCCGGCACCTGCCAGAAGCCGTCGATCCGGCGGATCGGGCCATCCACCACCTCGTAGTACCAGGGCACGGCGCCCACCATCTCCTCCTGGATGACGTGGTTGGGCGTCGAGACGGCAAAATGCAGCGCCGCGACGCCGGCGATCGGTCCCAGCGGATTGTGCGGGGCAACGCCGATGCCCAGCACCTCGGCACGGGCGGCAATCTTCTTGGCTTCGAGCAGCCCGCCGCAATGGCAGATGTCGGGCTGGACGATGTCGATGGCGCCCGTTGCAAAGAGCGCGTCGAACTCGCCGCGGTCGATCAGCCGCTCGCCGGTCGCCAGCGGCACCGAGGTGCGGCGCGAAAGGCTCGTAAGGCTGGCGAAATCGCCCGGCTGCACCGGCTCCTCGACGAACATCGGCCGGCCGGGCGCCAGCGCCTCGATATAGGCGAGCGCGGCGCCCGCCGATGCGGGGCGGCCGTGAAAGTCGACCATGATCTCGACCGCGTCGCCCACCGCCTCGCGCAGGCCCTCCATCATGCGCGCGACCTTGTCGACGGCCGGGAGCGGGGCATGGAAGTGGGTATAGGGCACGAACACGGCCTTGAACGCCTTGTAGCCCTCCCCCACCACCTCGCGCGCCCGCTCGATCAGCGGCTCGACGTCGTTGGTCTCGTAGACGGCGCGCATGTCGCCCATGCCGAGGTGGGTATAGACCGCCACCTTGTCGCGCACCTTGCCGCCGAGCAGCCGCCAGACGGGCACATTCAAGTGCTTGCCGAAAATGTCCCAGAGCGCGACCTCGATCCCGGAGACCGCGCTCATGCCGACGGCGCCCAGCCGCCAGAAGGACTGCTTGGTCATGGCGCGCACAGCCTGCTCGATGTCGCGCGGATCGCGCCCGATGAGGAGTGGAGCGAGGTCCTCGATGGCGCCGACGACGGCCCGGGTCTTCCATTCGAGCGTCGCCTCGCCCCAGCCGAAGAGCCCCGGCTCGTCGGTCTCGACCTTGACGAACACCCAGTTGCGCATTTCCGCGTTGACGACCCGCGTCGAGACAGAGGTGATTTTCACGCCAGTACCCAAAGATCAGATGTTTCAGGTGTAACGATGCATGGTCGAGCGGTCAAGTCGCCGAAAGCGACCTTGACACTGCAATTAAACATCTGATTATTTGATCGCAATGGAACGAGAGGTGGCGCGCATGGCGCAGGGCCGCGGCGGTAGGAGCATGTTGAAGATCCGGCGGAACGGCGCGTTCTACGCGTCGATCGCGCCGTTCTTCCTCATTTTCCTGGTGTTCTCGGTCTTCCCGGTCGCCTTCTCGTTCTATCTCGGCTTCAACCGGTGGGACGGGTTCTCCGATCCGCAGTTCGTCGGGTTCGCCAACTACGCGCAGGCCCTGCGCGATCCGATCTTCCAGAAGGCGATCGGCAACACGGTCTATCTCTGGTTCTGGTCGACGCTCATTACCGTCGGGCTCGCGCTCGGGCTCGCGGTGCTGGTCAACGAGTACGTCGTTTCCGGCAAGACCTATTTCCGCATGGTGTTCCTGTTGCCGCTGCTCGTCGCGCCGGCGATCGCGGCGATCATCCTGCGCGTCTTCTTCACCTCGAATGGCGGGCTGGTGAACCTCCTTTCCGGCGCCGTCACCGGCACGCCCAGCTATTTCGACTGGCTGGGCTCGGAAGCCTGGATCAAGCCGCTCGTGGTGCTGCTCGTCGTCTGGCGCTGGACGGGCTGGCACATGATCATCTTCCTTGCGGGCCTCCAGGCCATACCGCGCGATATCTACGAGGCGGCGCGCATGGATGGCGTCGGGCGCTGGCCGATCTTCTCGCGCATCACCGTGCCGCTGCTCCTGCCCTCGCTCGCCTTCTCGATCATCACCGCCACCCTCGGCGGCCTGCAGATGTTCGACGAGCCTTATGTCCTGACGCAAGGCACAGGCGGCACCAACAACGCGGCGACGACGCTGGGCATGTACCTCTATGCAACGGCGTTCACCCAGTTCAATTTCGGGCTGGGCTCGGCCGTCTCCTGGTACATCTTTGCCGCCGTCGTGGTCTTCACCGTCGTCTACCAGGTGATCGTGCGGCGCTCACAGGCGGGGGCGGCGGCATGAGGAAGCTCCTCGCCAACCGCGAACGGCGCTTCAACCTCCTCGTGACGGTCGTGCTGGCGCTCGTCTCGCTGCTCTTCATCGTGCCGCTCTACTGGACGACGGTCTTTGCCACCCGCACCTTGTCCGAGGTGTTCCAGTTCCCGCCGCCGCTCTGGTACGGGGGCAACATCGTCCAGAACTACTTCAATATCGCCAACGTTTTCCCGCCGTTCCGGCCGATCTGGAACAGCCTCGTCGTCGCGGTGCCCAAGACCGCCGGGCTGGTGCTGGTCAGCGCGCTCGCCGGCTATGGCTTTGCCCGCTATACCCGCGCGCCCGGCCACCGGTTCCTGCTGGTGATGACCTTCGCGACGCTGTTCTTCCCGCCCTCGCTCGCGCTCATCCCGTTCTTCCTGCAGATGAGCTGGTTCGGCTGGCTCAACACCTTCTGGCCGCTGATCGTGCCGGCGCTCGCTTCCGGGTTCGGGGTCGTCTGGATGTACACCTATATCGGCTCGACGATCCCGCGCGAGCTCTACGAAGCTGCCGAGATGGATGGGGCCAAGGGGCTCTCGACCTTCTTCTTCGTGGTGCTGCCGATCATCCGTCCGGGGCTCGCGGCGCTCGCCGTCTGGACCCTCATCAGCACATGGAACGATTTCCAGCTGCCGCTGGTGGTGCTCGCCGAAGGCTCGCAGTTCACCGTGCCGTTGGCGCTCACCATGCTCTCGACCACGCACTATTCGGACATGCCGGCGGTGATGCTCGCGACCCTTATGGGGCTGGTGCCGGTGTTCGTGCTCTTTGCGCTCCTCAGCCGGCAGTTCATCGCCGGGCTGACCTCGGGCGCCGTCAAATGAACCGGCAAGGATGCCCCGCGCCGGCAACACGCGCCGCAAGGAAGCGGCGGCAATGATAGCCAAGTGGAGGAATGCTCATGAAACTATGGACCAAGGGTCTCGCGGCCCTCGCATTGGGAGTTGCGCTCGCAACGCCCGCGCTCGCCCAGGAGGCGGCAACCGGGGCGGCGACGCCCAACACCGAGATCTCGGGCACGATCAGCGTCTGGACGTGGCCCAACAACGACCGCACGTTCGCCGCGCTCATGCCGACGTTCAACGCGGCCTATCCCAACATCACCGTCAACGTGCAGGGCTTTCCCAACGCCAACGACGCCTATCTCAACAACCTGCAGCGCGCGCTTTTGAGCGGCAGCGGACCGGACGTGGCGATGATTGAGATCGCGCAGCTGGCGCTCCTGCGCGAGCGCCCGCAATGGGTCGATCTCGCCCAGGCGCCCTACAACGCCGGCGAGTTCATCGAGGATTTTGCCCCCTTCACCGTCTCCAACGTGACGCTGCCGGACGGCAAGATCGTCGCGCTCCCGAAGCACACCGGGCCGGGCGGCATGTTCTACCGCCGCGATATCTTCGAGGAAGCGGGCCTGCCCACCGACCCGGCGGAAGTCGCCGAGCTCCTCTCTGACTGGGATGCGTTCATCGAAGAGGGCAAGAAACTGGTCGTGCCCAACGAGCGCTGGCTCATCGGCAATGGCGAGGAGATCCTGCGCGCCATGATCGCCCAGACCGGCATCAGCTATTTCGATGCCGAGGGCAATTTGCAGTTCGACCAGCCGGTGTTCCGCGAGGCGCTGGAGCGCGTGCGTGAGGCCGGCGAAGCCGGGCTCATCTCGCCCTTCACCGCCTGGTCGCCCGAATGGCAGGGCGCCTTCCAGCGCGGGCAGCTCGCCACCGTCCTCTACGGCAACTGGTTCGGCGGGCTCCTGAAGCGCGCCTATGCCACCGACCAGTCGGGCCAGTGGGCGGTCGCTGCGGCGCCGGGCACCGAGGGCAACCGCTCGTTCAACAGCGGCGGCGACTATATCGGCATTCTCGAGACCTCGCAGAACAAGGAAGCCGCCTGGGCGTTCGTCCACTGGCTCGTCACCAATGACGAGAGCCTGAAGCAGCAGTACCAGAACGACGACCTCTACCCGGCCTATATGCCAGCCCTCGAGCAGGACTGGATGAACTTCGCCGACCCTTACTACGGCGAGCAGAACGTCAACGAGATCTTCGCGCCGGTCCAGGCCGAGCTGATCCCGGTCGAGCTCGACGCGCGCGACACCGTCGCCATCGCCGCCATGCGCACCGCCATCAACAACGTCGCGCGCGGCGTCGCGACGGTCGACGAGGCGCTCGCCGCCGCCAAGGCCGAAGTCGAAGCCAGGATGTAGGCCAGGCACCATTCCTTCCGGCGGGCGCGTGGCGCGCCCGCCGTCCCACGTTCATCGGCAAGGTTCTGCGAAATGCTCTTTTCCACCCCGCTCGACGGCGAATGGTCCTTTGCGCTCGATCCGCAAGGTCGCGGTGAGGCCGAAGCCTGGTTCAAGGGCGAGCTCTCCGACACCATCCGTCTGCCCGGCAGCGTCGACGAGGCCAAGAAAACGCCGCTGACCACCGGCCGCACCATGGCGCATCTAAGCCGGCGCCACCCATATGTCGGCAAGGCCTGGTACGCGCGTGAGTTCGAGGTTGCGGCGGAGGCCGACGGGCTTTTCCACCACCTCGCGCTCGAGCGTCCGCATGGTGAGGTCAACGTCTGGGTCGATGGCCTGAAGATCGGCCGCGACGAGAGCCTTTCGACGCAGAACCGCTTCCTCATCGGTCCGCTCGCCGCCGGAAAGCACCGCGTGGTCCTGATGATCGACAACTCCCGCTTCGAGGCGGTCGGTGACGCCATCGCGCGCAACGGCATGCCCGATGTCGCGCATTCCAAGACCGAGCACACGCAGACCAACTGGAACGGCGTCGTCGGATACCTGCGCATCGAGGCGGCGCGCGCCTCCATTGCCCGGGTCGACGTCTTCGCGCCGGACCACAAGGCGCGGGTGCGGATCGAGCTCGACGCCTTCGATCCCGATAACCGCTGGCCGCTCTACTGGACCGAGCCGCATGAAGACCGGCTCAAGCTCCGCTTCGCGTTCGGCGACGGCACAGCGCCGCTGGAGCTCACGCACCCCGTCACCATCGACAGCGGCTATACGCCCGTCGAGATCGAGGTCGACCTGCCGGGCGAAGCTCGCCATTGGGACGAGTTCGCCCCCGTCGTCCATCGCCTCACCGTCGAGTGGCTGCGCGACGGCGTCCCGCAGGACCGGCGCGCCGTCGCCTTCGGCATCCGCAGTTTCCGCCGCGAGGGCAGGCGGCTGACGCTCAACGGGCGGCCGGTGTTCCTGCGCGGCACGCTTGATTGCTGCATCTTCCCGCTGACCGGCTACCCGCCCACCGACCACGCCGGCTGGCGCAAAGTCTTCGGCACGGCCAAGGCTTACGGCCTCAACCACATCCGCTACCATTCCTATTGCCCGCCGCGCGCCGCTTTCGAGGTCGCCGACGAGATGGGCATGCTCCTCCACGTCGAGACGCCGGTCTGGCCGGTGCTCGGTTCCGACCCCAATCTCGATCGCTATATCCGCGCCGAGGCCGAGCGGATCGTTGCCGACTACGGCAACCATCCGAGCTTCGTGATGCTGTGCGTCGGCAACGAACTCAACGGCTCGGGCCTCCACCCCTTCATCGAGCGCTTCGTCGACGAGTGGAAGGCGCGCGATGACCGGCGCGTCTATACGGGCGGCTCCGGCTGGCCGACGATGAAGCGCGCCGACTACATCTCCAAGCCGGAGCCGCGCAACCAGCGCTGGGGCGAGGGCCTCGACGGGCGCCTCAATGCGCGTCCGCTCGAAACCCTGACCGACTGGAGCGAGTGGCGCGACAGCGTGCCCATGCCCCTCGTCAGCCACGAGACCGGCCAGTGGTGCGTCTATCCCAACCTCGAGGAGATCGAGAAGTACACCGGCGTCCTCGAGGCGCGCAATTTCATCATGGTGCGCGACGACCTCGAGAAGAAGGGCCTGCTGCCGCTGGCGCGCGACTATATGCTCGCGAGCGGCGCGTTGCAGACCGCCCTCTACAAGGAGGAGATGGAAGCGGCGCTCCGCACCCGCGACTTCCCCGGCACGCAGCTCCTCGGCCTCCAAGATTTTCCGGGGCAGGGCACCGCCCTCGTCGGCGTCGTCGATTCCTTCTGGGACGAGAAGCCTTACGTCATGCCCGAGCAGTTCCGCGAGTTCTGCGCGCCGATCGTGCCGTTGGTGCGCGCGGAGAGGTTCGTCTGCGAGGCCGGCGAAACCTTCGCCGCCGACGTGCAGGTGGCCCAGTTCGGCCCGGCCGATCTCGATGGGCCGCGCATCGCCTGGTCGCTCAACGACGGCGGGACTGCCGTTGCCTCGGGCGTGCTCGAACCCGGCAAGCTCACGACCGGCCATCTCCACGACGTCGGCCGCATCGAGGTCGCGACGGACGGCCTCGTGGCTCCAGGTCGCTATGAGCTCGTGGTTGCCGTCGAGGGCACGGAGTACCGCAACCGCTGGGGCGTCTGGGTTATGCCCGCCGACAAGGCGGCCGCGCCCGTCACCATTGTCGATGCCCTCGACGATGCCATCCTCGCCCGCGTCGCCGCCGGCGAGACCATCGTCTTCAGCCCGGCGCCGGATGCGATGCAGCCCAACGCCGCGCTCGGCCACACCTCATCCTTCTGGAACACGCTCTGGACCGACGGACAGGAGCCGCACACGCTTGGCCTCCTCAACGAGACGGACCATCCGGTCTTTACGCAGTTCCCCATCGCCCGCCACAGCGACTGGCATCTTTGGGAGCTGACGTTCAAGCGTCGCGCCCTCGACATCGCCGGCATCGGCTTTGCCCCGATCATCCGGGTCATCGACGACTGGAACGAAAACCGCGACCTCGTGATGCTGGCCGAGGCACGGGTCGGCAAGGGCCGGCTCATTGTTTGCGCCATCGACCTCGAGAGCGATCTTTCGGGCCGTCCCGTCGCGCGCGCATTGCGCAAGGCGCTTGCCAACTATGCGGCGAATGGCCAAACCCGGGGACCGGTGGTCGAGGCCGAAGCGGTCTCGGCCTGGTGGGAAAGGATCAAGGCATGACGGCAATCGAGCTGCGCGGTGTGGAGAAATCGTTCGGCGCCAACAAGGTCATCCACGGCGTCGACCTTGCCATCGAGGACGACGAGTTCTGCGTCTTCGTCGGCCCTTCCGGGTGCGGCAAGTCCACGCTCTTGCGCATGATCGCCGGCCTTGAGGATGTCACCGCCGGCGAGATCGCTATCGACGGGCAGGTGGTCAACGACGTCGAGCCGTCCGCCCGGCGCCTCGCCATGGTCTTCCAGTCCTACGCGCTCTATCCGCATATGAGCGTACGCCAGAACATGAGCTTCGGGCTGCGCATGACCGGCACCAGCAAGGAGGAGGCGGACCGGCGCGTGCTCGACGCCGCCCGCATCCTGCAGCTCGACGAGCTCATGAACCGCAAGCCCGCCCAGCTTTCCGGCGGCCAGCGCCAGCGCGTCGCCATCGGGCGCGCCATCGTGCGCCAGCCGCGCGCCTTCCTCTTCGATGAACCGCTCTCGAACCTCGATGCGGAGCTGCGGGTGCAGATGCGCGTCGAGATCGCCAAACTCCACCGCGACCTCGGCGCGACGATGATCTACGTCACCCACGACCAGGTCGAAGCGATGACGCTCGCCGACAAGATCGTGGTGCTGCGCGCCGGCCGCATCGAGCAGGCCGGCAGCCCGACCGCGCTCTATGCCGATCCCGACAACACGTTCGTTGCCGGCTTCATCGGCAGCCCCAAGATGAACATGCTCTCCGGCACCGCCAATGCCGACGGCACCGTCGCGTTCGGCGGCATTTCCATAGCTACGGCTGTCGCCGGCAAGCTCGCCGGCCAGCCCGTCACCGTCGGCATCCGCCCGGAGCAGTTCGACGAGGCCGGCATCGGCGGCGCCGATCTATCCGTCTCGGTCGATGTCGTCGAGAACCTCGGCGGCACCTCTGTCGCCTACGCACGCATGAGCGATGGGCAATCCATCGTCATCGAGCAGCGCGGCGGCGACCGCGCCAAGCCCGGCGAGCGCATCACCGTCGGCTTCAAGCCGGCCGACGCGCTGATCTTCGATGAGGCGGGCAAGCGGGTGCGGTAGCTACAACGGCTTCACCGGGTTGAGCTTCCTCCACTCCTCATATTCGCCGCGCGCGTCGGCATGGAGCGGATAGTACCGCTGTAAAGGCGCGCCTTCCTTCAGTTTCATGCGGGAGAAATCCTCCCACTCATGGTGCTCGGCCGCCTTGGCGATGACTTCGGGCGCCAGCGCCACCGGCAGCACCACGGCGCCGTCGTCGTCGGCAACGATGATGTCGCCGGGCATCACCGTCACTCCGCCGCAGGCGATCGGCACGTTGACGGCGAACGGCATCAGGCCGGTCTGTGTATGGAAGTTCGGTGTCCAGCCGCGCACCCAGAGCGGCAGGTCGAGCTTTTTGAGGTTCGGGTAATCGCGCAGGCATCCGTCGATGATCATGCCGGCCCCGCCCCGGCCCTTGAAGTAGGTCGACATCATGTCGCCGAAGACGCCGGCGGTCATGTCGCCGCGCCCGTCGACCACCACGATATCGCCGGCCTGCACATGGTAGAGCACGTGCCGGTGGAGCTGCTTTTCCGGATCGGAATACTCGCCCTCGCCGTAAAGGTCCTCGCGCTTGGGCATGAACTGCAGCGTCAGCGCAGGACCGACGACGGACTTGCCCGGATTCCAGCTTACGGGCCCCATGATATGCGGGTTGCGGATGCCCATGTGGCCGAGCGTGCCGGCGACGGTTGCCGCGCCGATGCCTTTCAGCGCCTCGATGATTTCCCTCGGCGGCCGTACGATGTCGGGCGTATGCGTCATGGCTCAAATCTCCTTGAGAAAAACGTGCGCGGCTACCAATTGGTGATAGACCCGTCGATACGCCGCAGATGCGGGGCTTCCCAGAACTTGAAGCTCTGCTTCTTGACCAGCTCCTCGTCGACCTCGACGCCGAGGCCGGGGGTCTCCGGCACCTTGTAGACGGCGCCCTCGAGCCGGGGCTGGACGGGGAAGATCTCGGCATTGTCGAACCCGTGGTAGAGCTCGCCGGGCGAGGCGCGCGTCTCGAGCCAGGAGAAGTTGGCGACGGCCGCCGCGAAATGGATGGTCGCCGCCGTGCAGATCGGCCCCAGCGGGTTGTGCGGCATCATGTCGACGTAATGGGCCTCGCTCCAGCCGGCGACCTTCATGGCTTCGGTGAGGCCCCCGACATTGCACACGTCAATGCGGTTGAACTGGTGGATGTTGCGCTCGATGTAGGGCAGGAACTGCCATTTGCTGGCGAACTCCTCGCCGATGGCGAAGGGGACGTCCGTCATCTTGCGCAGCGCCTCGTAGGCCTCCGGCGTCTCGTCGCGGATCGGCTCCTCGAGGAAATCGAGCGTGCCCGAGGGCATTTTCTGGCAATAGCTCGCGGCCTCGGCGACCGACAGGCGATGGTGGTAGTCGACGCCGAGCACCACCTCGTCACCCAGCTCCTCGCGCGCCTTGACGCACCATTTGGCGGTCTCGGCGATGCTCTGGCGCGGCTCGTAGATGCCGCGGCTGCCATGGTCGGCGGGAAAGAGGCGGATGGCGGTCCAGCCGCCGGCCATCAGTTCCCTCGCCTGCTCGATCATCTCCGGCCCGCAGGGCCCGCGGGTGGTGGCGAAGGTCGGGATATGGTTGCGCTGCTTGCCGCCGAGAAGCTCATAGACCGGCACGCCGAGCGCCTTGCCCTTGATGTCGTGGAGCGCGATGTCGATGGCCGAGATCGCGGCGGTCAGCACGCGTCCGCCCTCGAAATACTGGCTGCGGTACATTTCCTGCCACAGCGCGCCGATCGCCATCGGGTCGCGTCCGATGAGGAATTCGCGGTAGTGCTTGATGGCGCCGACGACGGCCTTCTCGCGGCCGGACAGGCCGCTCTCGCCCCAGCCATGGATGCCCTCATCGGTCTCGATCTTGACGATGAGCTGGTTACGGGTGCCGACCCAGACGGGGTAAGGCAGGATAGCGGTGATTTTCATTTATTGGCCTGATGGACGAAGAAGGAAGGCCCCCTCACCCGGCCCTTCGGGCCGACCTCTCCCCCGAGGGAGAGGTGAAGGGGCATCGGGGCTGAGCCACCAACACCTCTCCCTTTGGGGGAGAGGTCGCCGCGCAGCGGCGGGTGAGGGGGCCTTTCTCGAGATAAAGGACCTGTCCAATCATGCCGCCTTCAGCGCGTTGGTGGTCTGGCCGTCGAAGAGGTGCAGGCGCTGCTGGTCGAACTCGACGAAGACCTCCTCGTCCGGCGCGATCGGGGCGGTCGGCTCGAGGCTGACATTGACCACGGCGCCGCTGACGAAGACCTGGGCGAAAGTGACGTCGCCGGTCGGCTCGACCGTATAAACCTTGCCGGGCACGCTTCCCGCCACCGGCGACTTGTGCAGCTTCAAGGTCGAGTGCCGCGCGCCCAGCACCACGGTGCCCTGGGAGGATGCCGTCGCTTTCCTGGCGTTCTGGGCCGAAAGCGGCAGCTCCCAGCCTTCCTCGGGGCTCTTCAGCGCCACGTCCGTGCCCTTGCCCACCACGTCGAGCGGGATGAGGCTCATGGCCGGGCTGCCGACGAAGCTGGCAACGAACGTGTTGACCGGGTTGGCGAAAACATTGGCGGGCGAGTCGTACTGCTGGAGGACGCCCCCATGCATCACCGCCATCTTGTCGGCCATGGTCACGGCCTCGAGCTGGTCGTGGGTGACGTAGATGACGGTAGCGTTGAGGTTGTGGTGGAAGCGCTTGATCTCGGAGCGCATGGCGACACGCAGCTTGGCGTCGAGGTTGGAGAGCGGCTCGTCCATCAGGAACACCGCCGGATCGCGCACCAGCGCGCGTCCCAGCGCCACGCGCTGCTGCTGCCCGCCCGAGAGTTCGCGCGGGCGGCGCTCCAGCAGGTGCGTGATGTCGAGGATCTTGGCCGCCTGCATCACCTTTGCTTCGATCTCGGCCTTCGGGAGCTTCCTCATCTGCAGGGGGAAGGCGAGATTCTTGAACACCGACTTGTTGGGGTAGAGCGCGTAGTTCTGGAACACCATGGCGATGTCCCGGTCCTTGGGGTCGAGGTCGTTGACGATGCGGTTGCCGATCGAGATGTCGCCGCCCGACATTGGGATGAGCCCGGCGACGAGGTTGAGCGTCGTCGTCTTGCCGCACCCGGACGGGCCGACGAGGGCGACGAATTCGCCGTGCTCGACGGTGAAGGAGACGTTGTTGACGGCATAGAGGCTGCCGTAGTTCTTCATGACGTCCTTGAGGACCACCTCGGCCATGGGACGAACTCCTAATGCTTGACCGCACCCTCGGTGAGGGCGCGCACGAAATATTTCTGCAGGACGAGGAACAGCACCACGACCGGCACGCTCATCATGAACGTCGCCGCCATCAGGCCCGGCCAGTCGGTGGCGAACTCGGTGAAGAACCGCTGGATGCCGACCGGCAGCGTCATCTGGTGGTCGCGCGACAGGAACGTGTAGGCGTAGACGTATTCGTTCCAGGCGCCGATGAACGAGAAGATCGAGGTGGCGATGATGCCCGGCGTCGAGAGCGGCATGACGATGAAGAGGAACGCCTGGAAGCGCGTCGCCCCGTCGATGCGCGCCGCCTGCTCCAGCTGGATGGGGATGTTGTCGTAAAAGCCCTTCAGGAGCCAGATCGAGAGCGGCAGGCCGAAGGTGAGGTAGGTCAGGATCAGCGAGCCGTGGGTGTTGACCAGCCCCATCCAGCGCATCAGCAGGAAGAGGGGCATGAGGAACACCACCGCCGGGAACATGTTGCGCACCAGGACCGCAAAGAACAGGAAGTTGCGGCCGGGAAAGCGGAAGCGCGAGAAGGCGTAGGCCGCCGGCACCGCCACCACGACCCCGAGGATGGTGGTCAAGAGCGAGACGTAGAAGCTGTTCCAGAAATAGCGCAGGAACTCCTGGCCGATGCGGTTGCGCGGATCGAGAAGCTTGAAATAGTTGTTGAGCGTCGGCTCGGTTGGCCACCATTGCGGCGGGTACTGCATGGCCGCGAACTGGGACTTGACCGAGGTCAGCACCATCCAGGCCATGGGCAGGACGGTAAAGAGCAGGAGGAACGTCAGGAAGAACCGGCCGGCCCAGCGCCACCAGTCGATGGGTTTCCGGACGACGGGGCGGATCGCGGTTTCGGAGATCGTCGCCATTGGTCAGCCTCCCGCCCGGTTCTCGTCGCCGCGCGTCAGCGCCTTCACGTAGAAGTAGCCGAGCGTCATCATCACGATGAAGAGGATCACCGCGTAGGCGGAGGCCACGCCCCATTGCTGGCGTCCGAACGCCAGCTGGTAGATGTGGGTGATCCAGATGTGGGAAGCGTCGGCCGGGCCGCCGCCGGTCATCACGAACGGGATGATGAAGGAGTTGAAGTTGGCCACCATCAGCAGCAGCACGGTCACCATCGAAACGCCTCGCAGGTGCGGGAATGTCACGTGCCAGAAGCGGTTCCAGGCGCTCGCGCCATCCACCTGGGCGGCGCGCAGCAGTTGCTCGGGCACGGTCTGCAGGCCCGCCATTAGCATCACCATGGCGAACGAGAATTCCTTCCAGATGTTGACGACGATCAGCGAGGCCAGCACCGTCTGGCGGTTGTCGAGGAAATTGATCGGCTCGCTGGTGAGGCCGAGCTGCACGGCGATCGCGCCGATGACGCCGAAATCGGAGTGGTAGAGCCATTTCCAGACGTAGGAGGCGGCGACGGCGCTGACGACGTAGGGAATGAGCAGCAGGGCGCGCATCACCCCGCGCCCGACGAACTCGCGGTGCAGCGAGAGCGCCGCGCCGAGGCCGAGGAGAAAGGCGACGAGCGTCGAGGCCACGGTCCAGATGATCGTGTTGATCGTCACCTCGTGGAAGACCGGCGAGCGCAGGACCGTCACGTAGTTGTCGAGCCCGGTCCAGATCTTGTCGCGCATCTGCAGGTTGGGCGGGGTCCTGAAGAAGCTCAGCTCGATGGTGTAGTAGATCGGGAAGGCGATCACCACGAGCATCACGATCAGCGCCGGCAGCACGTAGAGATAATCGGTACGGTGCGCGATGACGCGGCCGAGGATGCCGGATGCGCGGCTCGCCGCCTGGCTGGTCGATGGGCCTGCGGCCCGTCCCGTCGCGATGCTCACGGGGCCCGTCCTTTCTGCGAGAGTAAGGTGCCGGCGGCGGCTGGCGCCGCCGGCTTGAGCAGTGGCGGTCAGAGGCCGCCGCCGAGCAGGGATTCGACCTTGGCCGCGGCGTCGGCCGCCGCCTCCTCGACGCTCATGCGTTCCGTCAGCGCGTTCTGGAGCATGTCGGGAACGATGATGTTCATGATCTCGGTGGCCTCGGGGATGACCGGGAACGGGATGCCGCTGGGCAGCATGGAGGTGGTGACGTCGAGGAACTTGATGGTGTCGAGGCGTTCCTTCATCCACTGCGTCTTGAAGCCGGCGAGATTGCCGGGATTCGAGCCCGTCCAGGCGAGCTTGGTCGACCATTCCGGGCTGTTCCAGAAGCAGGCGAACGCCTTGGCGGCCTGCTCGTCGAACCCGCCCTCGACATAGTCGGGCTGGACGAAGTGCATGTTGGAGCCGCCGAACACCACGGCGCGGCGCTCCGGACCCTCGGGAATGAGGCCGTAGCGCATGTTCTCGACCACCGTGTCGGCGATCTCCTTGTCGGCGCCGGTGGCCAGGCCCGCCAGGTCCACCATCTTGGCGTATTCGGACGGGTGGGCGATCATCATGGCCAACTGGCCGGCGATGAACGGGGCCTGGTTCTCGTTCTGCGTGTTGGTGAGGGCGGAGGTCGGCACGGACTTGTCGCGCACGTACATATCATATGCGGCCTGCAGCGCCGCGACGGCTCCCTCGCTGTTGAGCTGGACGGTCTCGTAGGTCGGGTTCTCCTCGGCCTCGTCGAGCGCGCCGCCGCCATAGGCCCAGAGCTGGGGCATGAAGCGGAACGGGGTGTTGCCCGCATTCTGGCGCGCCACGAGCCCGTAGCCGGAGATGCCCAATTCATCGTGGATCTGCTTGGAGTAGGCGACGAGATCGTCCCAGGTCGCCGGAGGGCTTTCCGGGTCGAGCCCGGCCCGCTCGAAGATGTCGGCGTTCCAGATCAGGGCCATGGTCTCGTTGTTGGTGGGCACGCCATAGGTCGTGCCCTGCCAGGTCACGGACTTCATGGCGCCGGGCCAGAAGTCGGCGGTGGGGTAGCCGATGTCCTCGGGCGCCAGTTCCTGGAAATAGCCCTTGGAGGCGAACTCCACCCCGCCCAGGATCTGCAGGCGCACCACCATCGGCCCGGCATTGCCGAGGAGCGTGGTGCGCAGCCGGTCGAGCAGCTGGTTGTAGTCGATGTTCTGCGCGTCGGTTTCGATATTGGGATAGGTTTCGGCCCAGGCCGCCCAGAACTCCTCGTTGATCTGGTGCTCGATCTGGGGCGAGGCTTCCGTCGGGCCGGTCCACCAGTAGGTGAGGCGCCCCTCGTAATCGAGCGGCACGACGCTGGCGCAGTGGCCGGCGGTGTCGAACTCCTCGGTGCCGGCGATGGACCGGATGTATTCCGGCGACCACTGGCTGAGGTCGACGCTCTGGGCGTAGGCGGTGCTCGACAGCAGCGACGCGATGACCAGCGCCGCCACGGCGCGGCCTGCGGCCTGGCGACGAGTCGACCGTGCGGGCCGCGGAGCGCGGCCTTGCGAATTCGTCATCGATATTCCCTCCTCCAACGCCGGATGACCGCGCGACCCCCTCGATCGCACCTGGCCTGCCGCAGTCCGGGCTGCGCCTTTTCGGGTCGGGCTTGTTTCCCCGTTTCTCCGCAAAGGAGAGTTTCAGACTCAAACTTATCTGTCAATATTGCTTGGATCGTACATTATTTTCCAAGTTTAGCGTGCGAACCGGCTTGGCTTGCCCAAAAAAGGCGCATAAACAGGCGCTATGAGCGATGTCACCACCCTTGCCGGCCTTGCCGAGAGCAGCCTCGATGCGCCCGCTTCGATCTACGAGATGATCCGGGAGGACATCATCTCGGGCCGGCTCGAGCCCAGCGCGCGGTTGAAGGTCGCGGACCTCGCCGAACGCTACGGCACCTCGACCAATCCGGTGCGCGAGGCGCTCCAGCAGCTGCGCGGGGAGGGGTTCGTGTCGATGGAGCCCAACCGCGGCGCGCGGGTTGTCGCCATCGACGAGGATTTCGTGCGCGACATCATCGAGATCGAGATGCTGATCGAGCCAGCCCTGACCAAGTGGTTCGTCTCGATCGCGACCGATGCCGACATCGTCACGCTCGAGGAGGCGCAGGCCGACATCGAGGCGCTGAATTTTGCCGATGCCGCCCAGCACGGCCGGCTCGACACGCGCTTCCACCAGATCATCTACGACCGGCACTACAACCGGCACGCGGCCGAGCTCTGGTGGAAGCACCGCGAGATCCTGCGTGCCATCGCCCGCCGATACCCGACGTCGCTCACCCGCCGCGCCTCGGTCATCGCCGAGCACCGCGCACTCATCGAGCGGATCAGGGCGCAGGACGCGGACGGCGCCGCGGCGGTCGTTGCCCGGCACGTCGAAGGTTCGGGCCGCCACATCATCGAGCAGATGCGGGCGGCGAAATACTTACGGCCGGCCTAGCGGCCGAATTTCGGAGCGTTCCCAGCAAAAGTGGGTACCACTTTTGCGGTTCGGGAGCGCGACAATGGTCAAGAGGAGGGGACATTGACGTTGGAGCTTAACGAACGCGAGGCCGGCGAGGTCATCGAGAATAACATCCGCACGGCCTCGCGGCCGAGCGAATTGCGCATCACCGACATGCGGGTCGCCGAGATCGTGGGCGCGCCGTTCACCTCGGCGCTCGTCAAGATCTACACCAACCAGGGCATCGTCGGGCTCGGCGAAGTGCGCGACGGGGCGAGCGCGACCTATGCGCTGATGCTCAAGAGCCGGCTTTTGGGCGAAAACCCCTGCGACGTCGATCGGCTCTTCCGCCGCATCAAGCAGTTCGGCGGCCATGGCCGGCAGGGCGGGGGCGTGTCGGCCGTGGAGATCGCCCTCTGGGACCTCGCCGGCAAGGCCTATGGCGTTCCCATCTACCAGATGCTGGGCGGACGCTTCCGCGAGAAGGTGCGCATGTACTGCGACACGGACGCGACGGTTCCGAGCGGCGCCGAGACGGGCAAGCGCCTCAAGGAGCGCATGGACCTCGGCTACACCTTCCTCAAGATGGACCTCGGCCTCATGCAGATCGCCGACGTGCCCGGCGCCGTCGTCGCCCCGGCCGGCTCGCTCGAAAGTTATCGCCTGCGCCCCGGTCGCGGTCCGGTCCGGTCCATGGAGGACCGCCGGGCCCGCAATGCGGTCTACGACATCCACAACGTGCGCCATCCATTCACGGGCCTCCATTTCAGCGACAAGGGCATCGACCTGCTCGAGCAGTACATCCACGAAGTCCGCGAGGTCATCGGCTACGAGATCCCGCTCGCCATCGACCATGTCGGCCACATCTCGCTGCAGAACGGCATAAGGCTGGCGCGCCGCATCGAGAAATACGTGCCCGCCTGGCTCGAGGACGTGATCCCCTGGCAATACGCCGACCAGTACCGCCAGCTGCAGGAGGCGACCACCGTGCCGATCTGCACCGGTGAGGACATCTACTTGCGCGAAGGTTTCGAGCCGTTGCTGAAATCGGGCATCTCGGTCATCCACCCCGATCTGCTCACCTCGGGCGGCATTCTCGAGACCAAGAAGATCGGCGACGCCGCCCAGGAACACGGCATCGCCATGGCCATCCACATGGCCGAGAGCCCGATCGCCGCGATGGCGGCCGCCCACGTCGCGGTCGCGACGGAGAACTTCATGGCGCTCGAATATCATACCGTCGACGTGCCCTGGTGGGACGACATCGTCACGGGCCTGCCCAAGCCTTTGGTCAAGAACGGGTTCATCACCGTGCTCGATAAGCCGGGCCTTGGCATCGACGATGTCGTCGACGAGGTCATCAGCCAGCACCTGCAGCCCGGTGTCACCGGCATCTGGCAGCCGACCGATCACTGGGACCACGAATATTCCTGGGACCGGACCTGGAGCTGAGAATGATCTACGAGCTGAGAATCTACGACGCCATGCCCGGCAAGATGCCGGCGCTGCTCGCGCGCTTCGAGAACCACACGCTGGGGCTCTTCGACAAGCACGGTATCCGGCAGGCGGGTTTCTTCACGACCATGATAGGCGAGAGCTATTTGCGCCTCACTTACCTTCTCGCCTGGGAGTCTTTGGCCGAGCGCGAGAAGAAATGGCAGGCGTTCGTCACCGATCCCGAATGGATAAGGGTCAAGGAGGAGTCGGAAAGGGAGGGCCCCCTCCTCGCCAACGTCTCCAACCAATTGCTGGCGCCGACATCGTTCTCGTCGGTCAAATAGGGGGCAAAAATGAAAATCACCGACCTGCGTTGCGCCGTCATCGGGCGGCACCCCATCGTGCGCATCGTCACCGACGAGGGGCTCTATGGTCTGGGTGAAGTGGAGTTCACCAAGACCTACCTCAAGCCGTGGGTGCTGCATTTCCGCGAGGCGCTGATCGGGGAGGACCCGACGGATGTCGAGCGCTGCATGCTCAAGATCCGCCAGCGCGGCTCCTTCAAGCCCTATGGCGCGGCGGTCAGCGCCATCGAGCACGCGCTCTGGGACATCGCCGGCAAGGCGGCGGGCGTGCCGGTCTACAAGCTCCTCGGCGGCAAGGTCCGCGACAAGGTGCGCGTCTACAACGGCTCGATCCGCCGCAAGCGCACCGGCGACAGGCCGGAGGATTATGCCGCCGACGTCAAGTGGATGATGGAGCGGCCCGAGAACTTCTTCATGGTCAAGCAGGGCATCAGCTTCCACTCGAACATGAAGGACACCGTGGAGGACTTCCACTATGGCGTGCGGCAGATAAAGTCCGGCTACCATGGCGCCATGGACCAGGGCCAGATCAGCGAGCGCGGCTTCAACCATATGCTCGAGTGCGTGATCGCCATGAAAGAGGTCCTCGGCGACAAGGTCTCGCTCGCCCTCGACTGCGGCCCCGGCTGGTTCCTGCCCGACGCCATCCGCTTCGCCCAGGCCGTCGAGACGTACAACCTCATGTGGCTCGAGGACATGCTGACCGGCGACTACGTGCCCTGGGTCAACCCGCAGGCCTACCGGGAACTCACCGTCTCGACCTCGACGCCGATCCACACCGGCGAGCAGATTTACCTGCGGCACAACTTCAAGGAGTTGATCGAGACGCAGGCGGTGCGGGTCATCGGCCCGGACCCGGCCGATATCGGCGGCATCGCCGAGCTCAAATGGGTGGCCGAGCACGCCTACATGCACTCGATCATGATGGCCCCGCACGGCACCGCCAACGGTCTCCTCGGCCTCGGCGCGCTCATTAACGTCTGCGCCACGCTCCCGGCCAACTACATCGCCTTCGAATACCCCAGCGCCTCCGACCCGTGGTGGGAGGAGATCGTCATCGGGTTGCCGAAGCAGATCGTCAGGGACAGCCACATCGATCTGCTGGAAGCGCCGGGCCTCGGGCTCGACATCGATCCCGAGGGGGCGCGGAAATATTTGCTCGAGGAGGACACGAACTTCTTCGACTGATGGTGTGGTGGGTAACACGCGGGGCCCGCCACGTTCTTTCTGCGGCACCGCGCCATCCACATCCACCGGCTGTCATCCCGGCGAAAGCCGGGATCCAGTACATACCGGCCTGAAAGTCTGCACCAGGCTCTCAACACCACCGGGTCATTCCCGCGAAAGCGGGAACCTCTGTTTCCTCCGCACCGCAAACGGAGGTCCCCGCTTTCGCGGGGATGACCGGTGAGGATGATATCGCCCAAGAGTCGCATCTGCGCCGTTTACTGGATCCCGGCGTTCGCCGGGATGACAGCCGGGGGCTCGATCACCTCAGCAACGACTGCCCCCCATCCACATAGACCGGCACCCCCGTCACATGCCGCGCCGCGTCTGACGCCAAGAACGCGATCACGTCCGCCACGTCCTCGCTCTCGCCGGGCTTGCCGCCGGTGATCGGGATATCGCCCTCCGGCCACTCGACGGGTATGCGCACCGACTCCGTGTTGCGCTTCACCGTATTCTCTCCGATCGAGGTCACGATCGAGCCCGGCAGCACCGCGTTGACGCGGATGCGGTGGCGGGCGAGCTCGAGCGCCAGCTGCTGGGCCATCGCCACCTGCGCGGCTTTCGTTGCCGAATAGGCGGTGGCGCCGGCGGTGGTGAAGGTGCGCGAGCCGTTGATCGAGGAGACGATGGCGATCGAGCCGCCGCCGGCGCGCTTGAGGTGCGGCACGGTGAGGTGCAGCGTCAGGTAGGTGCCGCGCAGGTTGATCGACATGGTGGCGTCCCACTCCTCGCTCGTCATCTCGTCGATGGGCGCCCAGACGCCGTTGATGCCGGCGTTGGCGACGACGATGTCGAGCCGGCCGAGCTTGTCCATCGCCCGGCCGAGCCCGTCGCGCATGGCCGCCTCGTCGGAGATGTCGGCGGTGATCGGTATCGCCTTGCCGCCGGCGGCGGCGATCTCGTCGGCCGTCGCTTCGATCTCGCGGGCGGTGCGGCTGAGGACGACGACATGGGCGCCGTCCCGCGCCAGCCGCAGCGCCGTCGCTTTGCCGATACCCGAACCCGAACCCGTCACCAGCGCCGCCTTGCCTTCGAACTCCATCCGCACCTCCCTCGTGTCAGAACGGGAGGCATTATGGCGGCAGGGCCGGCAAACGCCAGCCCGTTCAGTTCTCGCGGAAGGCGCGGCTCATGCTGTCGACGACGGGCTTGATCAGGTACTCGAAAAACGTGCGCTCACGCGTTTGGATCATGATCTCGGCGGGCATGCCCGGCGTCGGACTGAAGCCGGGGATGCGGGCGATCTCCTCGGTCGGAATGCTGACGCGGGCGAGATAGACCTCGCGGTCGTCCTTGCTGCCGGCATCGGGAATGGCGTCGGCCGAGACGTAGTAGACCTCGCCGGTCAGCACCGGAGTGGTGCGCTGGTTGAGCGCAACCAGCCGCACGGTCGCCTCCTGGCCCTGCTTCACGTCGTCGATCTGGTTGCGCAGGATCGGCGCCTCGATGATGAGCGGCACGCCGCTCGGCAGGATTTCGAGGATGGGCTTGCCGCTTTCCACCACGCCCCCGGTGGTGTGGTAATAGAGGCGCACCACGGTTCCGTTGACCGGCGAGACGATTTCGGTGCGCGCCAGGACGCTGCGCGCGCTGCGGATCTGCTCGCGCACGGCGTCGAGCTCGATCTCGACCGACTGCATCTCCTGGAGCGAAGCCTGCCGCGCCGCGTCGCGCGCGGCGATCAGCTCGCCCTGGTATTTGAGGATCTGCGTATCGATCTCCTGGATCTCGGCCTCGAGCCGGGCGATGTCGCCGTCGGCGTCGGCGACGGCGCGCTGGATATCGAAGAGCTCGGAGCGCGTCACCAGCCCCTTGTCGAGCAGGGTCGCCTTGGAGGTCATCTCGGAGACCAGCAGTTCGCGCTGGGCGTTCATCGAGTCGAGCCGGGCGACCTCGCCGCCGCGGCGGAACTCGAGGGCGGCGATGTTGCGCTCGAAGAGTTGCAGCTCGTTGATGAGCTTGTCGCGCCAGGCCTCGAAATGCGCGCGCTGGCTCTCGCGGATTTCGGCGATGCTGATGGCAAAGCCTGCATCGAGGACTGTCGCCGGGGCGGTATAGCGCTCGGCGCCGGACGCCTGCGCCACCAGCCGCGCCTTGATCGCTTCGAGGCGCGCCAGCCGCAGCTTCAGCTGCTGCTCGTTGGAAAGCGCCGCCGTCTCGTCGAGCGTCACCAGCACCTGGCCCGCCCGGACCTGCTCGCCCTCGCGCACGTCGAGATCCTTGATGATGCCGCCTTCGAGGTGCTGGACGATCTTGTTCTCGCCGGTGGCGACGAACGAACCGGAGGAGATGACCGCGGCGGCGAGCGGCGCGGTCGAGGCCCACACCCCGAAGCCGCCGAAGGCGAGGCCGATGATGGCGAGCCCGAAGACGACCTGCCGGCCGATGCCGCGCGGCACGTCCTTGTACCAGCTCAATGAACCCGCATCGATGTCAGTCATTGCCGTCCCCGTCATAGGGCGCCGGTGGCGCCGGGCGGTTGAGGTCGTTGCCGGCCTTGCGCTGGGCGAGGTTGCGCATCACCTCGTTGCGGCTGCCGAAGAGCGAGACGCTGCCGTTGTTGAGGACCATGATCTTGTCGACGCAGTTGAGAAGCGCGGGCCGCTGCGTGATGGTCACCACCGTGATGCCGTTCTCCTTGGCTTGCTTGAGGGCGCGCGCCAGCGCCGCCTCCCCTTGGCTGTCGAGGTTGGAGTTCGGCTCGTCGAGCAGCACGAGCTTGGGATCGCCGAAGAAGGCGCGGGCCAGCGCCACGCGCTGCTTCTGCCCGCCCGAGAGCGGCGCGCCGTCGGCGGCAACGAACGTCTCGTAACCCTGCGGCAAGGTCGAGATCAATTCGTGGACGTCCGCCAGCACCGCCGCCCGGAAGATCGCCTCGTCGGTCGCATCCTCGCGCATGCGCCCGATATTGGCCTTGATCGAGCCGGGAAAGAGCTGCACGTCCTGCGGCAGGTAGCCGATGCTTTCGCCGAACTGGCGCTGGTCCCAGTTGCGCAGGTCCATGAGGTCAAGCCGCACGTTGCCCGATGTCGGCAGGATCGAACCGACCAGCATCTTGCCCAGCGTCGTCTTGCCGGCCCCCGAATTGCCGATGATGGCCATAGACTCGCCCGGCTGCAGCGAGAACGAGATGCCGTTGAGGATGACGCGCTTGCTCGGCGGCGGCACGAAGAGAATGCGCTCGACGTCGAGCTTGCCCTGCGGGCTGGGCAGCTGCAGGCGGGCGAAGTTCAATGGCGAGCCCTGGAGCAGCGCCTTGATGCGGCTGAGCGCGCTTCTTGCCTGCACCACCTGGTACCAGCCCTCGATCGCCCCTTCGATCGGTGCGAGCGCGCGGCTCGAAATGATCGAGGCGGCGATGACCATGCCGCCGGTCAGGTGCCCGTCGAGGGCGAGCTTGGCACCCCAGCCGAGCATGGCGACCTGCGTCGTCAGGCGCGTCAGCTTGGAAAATCCGGCAAAGACGATGTTGCGGTCCTGGGCCTTCACCTGCGAGGTCAGGGAGCCCGCCGTGTCCTTGCCCCAGATACGCACCGCCTCGGGGATCATGGCGAGCGCGTTGATGATCTGGGCGTTGCGCGACATGGATTCGAGGTGCGAATTGGCGCGGCTGAGATAGGCGTTCGCGTCGCCGAAGGGCTTGGCCGTCGCCTTCTGGTTGAGGCTGGCGATGACGAGCAGGATCAGCGAGGAGACGATGATGATCAGCCCCAGTTGCGGGTGGATGAGATAGACGACGAGGATGAAGAGCGGGGCGAGCGGGGCATCGAGGAAGGCCAGCAGCGTGCCCGACGTCAGGAACGAACGCAGCTGCTGCAGGTCGCCCAGCGTCTGGTACTCGCGCCCGTTGCTCGCGAGCGAGGCGCGCGCCGCAGCGCTCAGCACCGGGGCACCGAGCTGCACCTCGGCTTCGACGGCGGTGCGCATCAGCACCACGCGGCGCGTCGAGTCGAGCAGCACCTGGATGACGATCGCGCCCATGACGAAGAGAGTCAGCATCACCAGCGTGTCGAGCGAGCGGCTGGTCAGCACCCGGTCCGACATCTGGAAGAGATAGATCGGGATCGCCAGCACCAGCACGTTGACGAAGACGGTAAAGAGCAGCACCAGCGCGAGGTTGCGCCGCACGGCGGCGATGGCGTTGTGGTAGCTCTGGGCGAAGCTGACCGGGTGCATGCGCCGGTGGAAATTGCTGCCGTTGCCGCCTCCGCCGCCACGGCCGGGGTCGCGCGGGCCGGTGGGACCGCCGCCGCCCGGTTCTTCCGGCCTCGTGCGCAGCGGCCCGCGGTCGAGGTCGATGGTGGGCGGCAGCGCGCGTGTGGTGCGCGGGAAATCCCCGGTGCCCGGCAATGGCGCTTCGCCCTTGCTTTCGGGGGTAGCCGTGGTCCTGGCATCGGCGTGATTGTCGTTCGTCGCGGCCGGCGAGGGGGCTGCAGGGGCCGGTTTTGCCCCCTCGCCGGAGCGCGGCCCGATCGCTCCGTCCATCTCGCCCGCTAAGCGGGTGAGAGTCGTGGCGGCGGCCTCGACCTGCGCCATCAGCGCGTCGGGGCGCTCGCCGGTGGGCGGAGCCGGGGCGGGCGGAAGGCCCTGCGTCTCGTTGGTGTCGGGATCGATGTTACGCATCTGGCTCTCCCGGCTCAGGCCAACATGGACTGCATGGCATCGAGCGGCGCGCCGCTGTCCGCGAGGGGCGCGCCGATATCGTCATCTGTCGGGGGTCCGCAATCGTCGCTGTCGAGGAAGGCGACGACTTCGGCGACGAGCTCGTCGGGATCGTTGTCCTCGGGGCCGGCGTTTAGGATGTCGGCCTGGATGAGGATGGCGTCCGAGTATTCCTCGCCCCCGACGTAGGCCGTGTCGCCCATCACGTCGACGTCGAGGATCGCGGCGGTGTTGACGAGCGCGTTGGAGCCCGTCGAGATGTCCCAGTCGCTCGTCGCGTCGGGGTCGAGCATCGCCGCCTCGGCCAGGCTCACCTGGTCGGCGTCGCCGAGAACGTTCATCTGCTTGATGTAGTTGAGGTCGTAGACGTCGCCCTTGACGTAGAGCACCCGCAGGCCTTCGTGGCCGGCATAGGTCGTGTCGCCGCCAAAGCCCTCGGGCATGCTGAAGCGTCCGTGGTCGAGCCCGTCCATGGCGTCGCGATAATGGTCCGGCATGCCCTCGAGCCAGTTCTGCGAACCGACATTGACGATGGTCGCCTGGTTGTAGAGCAGGTTGCCGCTGCTGCTGGCCGCATCTGTCCCCCAGCCGGTATCGTCGTCGAGCAGCACGTTCACCTGGCTGATCATGTTGACGTCGTAGAAGTCGCCCTCGACGAGGATGACGTCGTAATAGTTGCCGAGGTCCGAGAAGGTGACGATGTTCTGGTCGATGTTGCCGCCAGTGGTGATCGTGCTGTCGGCGCCCGTCGCGGTCAGCACGTGCAGGTCGTTGTCGTAGGCGAAGGTGACCTGCGAGGTCCATTTGAGGAAAACCACGTCGCCCTCGACGACGCTGATCTGCCAGCCCTGCGGGGTGATCGTGGTGTCGATCGCGGCGCCCTCGGGCGGTTCGGGAAGCGTCGTTGCGAAGGTGGCGACGTTGTAGGCTTTCGAGGTCCCGCCCGGTCCAAGCCCGTTGTCGTTGTCGCTGAGGGCATTGACCTGGACGATCGCGTCGATCCGGTGCACGTCGCCATTGACGGCGACGACGCCGCCCGTCAGGCCGGCGTTGGTCAGCACGGCGGAGTTGTTGAGGAGGTTTCCGCCCGCCTCGAGCGTCAGGGCCGGCTCCGGTCCGTCGCTCGTCTCATGGGCGCTCGCCGCTTCCGGCGGCTCCTCGGCCGGCTCCTCGGGCTTGAACTTGGCCGGCAGCGCGTCCTTGAGGTTCGGAGCGGCATCTGCCGCAGCGCCGTTGACCCAGGTGCCGTCGAGCGTCTCGCCGCTCGCGACCACGTGCTCGTCGTCCTCGGCGAGCGTTCCGATCTCCTGCGACATGTCGGCGACGAACTGGGGCAGCGCTTCGATGCTCGTCGGCATCGGCGTATCGGTCAGTCCGGGCGCGACGGAGTGCGCGTCGAGGACGAGGTCGGCGAGGCGCACCTCGAGCATGGGATCGAGCACGGGGTCGGGACCGCCGCCGAGGTTGACGACGTCGTTGTCCTGAAGGCTGATCTGCTGGTTGACGACGAAGATGACCTGGCCGGGCGCCGGTATGAACACGGGAGTCTCGGACACCCCGATCTGCTGGCCCCAGTCGAAGTCGGCGGAAGGGTGGATGTCGAAGCGATCGGCCGGCAGCTCGCGCTCGGCCTCGAGGCGCGGCGCGTCCGCCTCCGGACGCGTCAGCGGCGGGTATCCGAAGGGGGCTTCGCCGCTCGGGTGCCAGAACTGCGGCGCATGCTCGACGCCGGGCTCGTAATACTTGACCCGGTGGAGCTGAGCGGCGTCAGCCGGCAGGGTGGGGGGCGGTTCGGCCATTTCGTGGGCGCGGGCGCGATAGGAGAACTCGGCATAGTCGAGGCGCATGCGTTCCTCGTCGAGGCGGAGCTCGAACTGGCCGATGAAATGGGCGATGATGTCTTCTGCGCGTTCGCAATAGATGAACATGACCGTGACCTCCTCCAGGCAGAGCGGCGGCTGATCGCCGCCGGTGCCTTCACGTCAGGCCTGCGCGCTTGAGCGCGCAGGCCCTTTTCCAGGCGTGATGCGGGTTGATCCCGCGGGGAGGTCAGGCCTCGGAGTCGTCGCCGCCAGCGCTGGTATAGTTGTTGTTGCCACCAACGATGCTGACGTCGACCGCATTCTGCTGGAGGTTGGCGCCGACCACGATCTCCTGCGTGAAGGCAGTCGAGGTGACCGAAGCCGCGGCGCTCGCCGCAGCGGACGCGGCGATATCGTCGCCCGCATCGATGTTCCAGCCGCCGGACGGATCGTCGTTGCCGCCGCGGTGGTGTCCACCGTAACCGCCCGAGCCGCCACCGCCGCCGATGCCGTCGCCGGCGTCGGCTTCGCCGCCATCGGCTTCCCACTTCATGTCGTAGGTGCCGCTGTTGTCCATGCCGATCGTGCTGAGATCGTCATTGTCGGTCAGGTCGGCGACCTGGTTGACGGCGAAGGCGGAGTTGTTGTTGCCCGAGCCGAAGGCGTCGTTGAAGACGTCCTCGAAGCTGATGTCGTCACCCGGATCGAAGTCGATGGTGCCGCTCTGGGTCATGAGGATGTTGTCGAACTTGACGTCCTTCATGTCGAGGTCGGCGAAGTCGTTGTCGTCGGGCATATGGAGATCGTCGATGCCGAGATCGAGGTCGACCTTCACGTCCACATCGACATCGGTCTCGGAGTAGTTGACGTTCTCGTTGTAGTTGACGTTGTCGTTCAGGTTCCCGTTGAGGTTGCCATTGAGATTGCCGTTGGCATTCTCGTTGGTGTTCTCGCTGGTCGAGGACTGGTACTGGTCCTGATCCTGCTTCTGGTCCTGATCCTGACCCTGGTCCTGCTTCTGGTCCTGATCCTGGTCCTGCTTTTGATCCTGGTCCTGAAGCTGGGCCTGCAGTTCGGCCTGGGCCTGGAGCTGGGCCTGCAGTTCGGCCTGGGCCTGAGCCTGTTCCTGATCCTGGGTCGGATCGAAGTAGTTGTGGTGGTTGTTCCTGCTGCGCGACATGTTCGGGGTCTCCGAAAGGTGCTGCGGCCAGGCTACCCCCCACTCATCTCAAAAGGGGGCATGTGCCGTGCCGCGGTTACCGGCAATGTCGGGGCACAACCGTCCGTCCCCGGAGCGCAGGGCTCCGGGCGGGCAACGTCGAACCGGCATTGTCGGGGGCTATGGAAGGCGGGGCGGCCATATTTCCGCCGCGACTTCGGCGCGGGTCCAAAGGGGATCAGCGCCGTCCCGAGGCCCACCCGGGACAATCGGAGCGTGCCCCATGGACGTGTCCGAGGTAAGCTGCCAGTTGGAGCTAGGCCGGCGGCGAACGCGCCGGGCGAGCGATCTAATCCAACTGGCTTGCGCCATTTCGTTCTTTGCGGCGCGTTTCCTTTCGCTTTGCCCGGATCTCCGGCGCAAACGAGCGCGCAACGGCGAAAATCGCGCGAGCTAGCTCTCCGCGCATGACGCCTATCAAGGCAAATGAACCATTAACGAGCTAGTCTGCGCTTCTTCTTAACTGCGAAAATCAGGGTCAAGGGATGAACATGGAAACTGGAGGGAGGGCGAAATGGACGACGCTAAGCCCCAAGACGTCGAACTCGCCACCCGGGGACTGCAGTATGAGAGCGTGCGCTCGCATATACTCTTCATTGCAGAGCCGGGTGCAATATTTGAAGGACTAGCCGAGATCATCAAGAAGGAGCTGCCTGGGTATACCACGGAGGTCCGGCAATCGCTGGTGGGGGATAGCCCGCCTCTTGCCCTGGTGCTGGTGCAGGCGAGCGCGCTGCGCGATCCGGTGCCGATGCTTGCAGGCATACGCTCGCGGTTCGCCCACGTGCCGGTGACGCTGGTGCTCGGCCAGCTGGAGCGGGACCTGCGCACCATCGAGGAGATCGTGATGCAGCGCATGGTCCAGGGCGTGCTCAGCCTCGCCCAGCCCATCGCCATCTGGAATGCAGCGATCCGCCTGCTGCTCAGCGGCGAAGAGTATTTCCCGGCTTCGGTCCTCAACCAGAGGTTCCGCCGCCCGGAGGATGTCGAGACATCCGCGGTGCACGCTTTCGATGTCCGCCCCGCCGGACACTCCGGCAGCGCCGATGTCTTGACGCCACGCGAGCACCAGGTCCTCGACTACATGTCGAAAGGATACCAGAACAAGATCATAGCTGCGCGCCTCTGTCTTTCCGAGCACACGGTCAAGATCCATGTGCGCAACGTCATCCGGAAGCTGCGGGTCCATAACCGCACTCAGGCGGCGAGCGCATATCTGGGCACCCTGGCCGCACGATCGGGCGGTGGCCTCGTGCCGGGGCCGGGGAGCGTCTCCGACCCGGTCTGGTGACGGGATGCCCGCGATGCAGGAGATCCTGCTGCTGGTCGGGCGGCTGAACTATGTGTGGACGAACACGGAGAGCCTGTTCATCTACCTGATCAGCCACCTTATGGGCACGTCCAAGGAAGCGGCGATCGTAGTGTTCCTGACGCTCAACACCACGCGGGCGCGGCTCGACCTCATCGAGCGCCTGGCGAAGCTGCCGGGCACCGATCCGGCCGACCGCGCCCAGATCGAGGCTTTCGCCAAGCGGCTCGGGCGCGAGGGAAAGCTGCGCAACAAGTACAACCACTGCATCTATTCCTTCGACGAGACGGGCGAGCGCGCCTTCACCCAGCTCATGCGCATCTCGGACGTCAGCGACGATATCCGCTACGGCAAGATCGAGGTGCTCGACGAAGCCGAAATGGAACGCATCAACGCCACGATATCGGCCGTCACCGCGGTCAACAGGGACATCTGGGGCTTCCTCAACGCGCACGGCATCAAAGCGTGAGGGGACGTCCTCTCATCATCAAGAGCTAATCCGATCTGCCGATTCCCAATTCCATGCGTGACGCTAGTATGACGGGCAGGGGGGACAACGGGTATGCGCGTCGAGGTGATCGACAGGATCGAGGATTTCGCCGCTCTGGCGGACGACTGGAACCGTGTCTACGGAGCCGACGCGCGTGCGCGCTATTTCCTCTCGCATCCGTTCCTTTCCGGCTGGCTGGCGACGATCAGGGGCGCCTGGCTCGTCCTTGCCGCGCGCGACAAGGGCGGCGGACCCTGCCGCGCGTTCTTTCCGCTGCGCGTCAGCGCCGTCCGGCAGCGCGACGGCACCTATGTCAACATCGTCTACATGGCCGGCAACTACGGCGCCGACTATACGGGCATGATCTGCGAGCCGGCTGTCGAGCGGGACGCGGTGACGGCCTTCGCCGCGCGCCTCAAGCAGATGCATTGGCAGTCAGTCGTCCTCGACTACGTGCCGGCCGACGATCCCCGCTATCAGCATCTGGCGGCGCATTTCCCCAGGGCGACGTTCGCGGTCGGCCGTGAGCAGCGGGTCAACCTGCGCGACAACGTCGACAACCTCGTCTGCCCCTGGGTGCGGCTGCCCGAAAGCTTCGAGGATTACCTTGCAACGCTCAGCGCCAACATGCGCCAGAAGCTGCGCCGGCTGCTGCGCGCGCTCGAGGCGGATCCGGAACTGACCGTCGGACTTTCGACGCCCGGAACGTTCGAGGAGGACCTCGCCGCGCTCGGGCGTCTGTGGGCGGACAAGTGGGTCGAGCGCAAGGGCGCCGCCCGCATCGACTCGCTGCTCAACGCCAGCCGCTCGCTGGTGCGCCAGGTGTGGGGCGCCGGCGATCTCTTCATGCCTGTCCTCAGGCGCAACGGTCAGGTGGTCGCGGTCCTTGCGACCTTTCTCGACCGGCAGAAGAAGGCGGCGCATTTCTACATGACCGGACGGGACGAAAGCTTCGAGGGTCCCGCTCCCGGTCTCCTGCTCCATGCCTGGTCTATCCGTCAGCTCATCGGCGAAGGGTGCATCGCCTACGACTTCATGCGTGGCAACGAGCCGTACAAATGGCTCTTCGGCAGCGAGCCGCTCAACCTGCAATGTCTGCGGGTGACAACGCGCTCGGGCCGCAATCTCGGCGGGTGCCTCGACAGGCGCTCGCTCCCCCTCGTCATCGAAGGAGCAACGCAGATGCACCGCAAGGGAAGATTTGCCGAAGCCGAGGCCGCCTATATCCAGGTGCTGGAGCTCGAACCCGACAATTTGCACGCCATCTACCGCTATGCCCAGCTGCTCGAGACGCGCGGCGACTACGGCAAGGCCGGCCGGCTCTACCGGCGTCTCCTTGCGGTCAACCCGCGCTCGACCAAGGTCTGGGAACGCATGGCCGAATGCCTCGATCAACTCGGCTATGCCGACGAGGCCCGTGCGGCGGTCCGGCGCGCTGCGTTCAACATGACGATCAACTAGGGCACGTCAGGCTCTATCGGAATCGGCGGCTCCTTCGC
>NZ_JZEX01000105.1 GCF_000969415.1 Devosia geojensis
GGGTGGGGGTCCATCGGCGACTCACAAAACCACCCCCACCCTCAATCCCTCCCCTCAAGGGGGAGGGAGGCCGATCGTGCTCGCGGAAAGCTTTGTTCCGAGGCGAGGAGCTGACCCATGGCCCGCAACGTCTCGACCTCCACCAAAGCCGGCTTCACCGTCCTCGCCTGGGCGGTGGCGCTCCTCATCTTCGCGCCGATCCTGTGGACGGCGCTGACCGCCTTCAAGACCGAGGCCGAGGCCATCGCCTCGCCGCCGACGTTCTGGCCGCAGACCTTCACGCTCGACAATTTCGAGGCGGTGCAGGACCGGTCGGATTACATCAAGCACGCCATCAACTCGATCGTCGTCTCGGTGGGCTCGACGCTCATCGGCCTTGCCATCGCCATCCCCGCGGCCTGGTCCATGGCCTTCGCGCCGTCCAAGCGCACCAAGGACATCCTGATGTGGATGCTCTCGACCAAGATGATGCCGGCCGTCGGCGTCCTCATCCCGATCTACCTGATCTTCCGGGACCTCAGGCTCCTCGACACGGTGCATGGGCTGACGGTCATCATGACGCTCATCAACCTGCCGATCATCGTCTGGATGCTCTACACCTACTTCAAGGAGATCCCGGTCGACATCCTCGAGGCCGCCCGCATGGACGGAGCGGAACTCTGGAACGAGATCGTCCACGTGCTGGTGCCGATGGCGATCCCGGGCATCGCCTCGACGCTGCTGCTCAACGTCATCCTCGCCTGGAACGAGGCGTTCTGGACCATCACGCTGACCTCCGGGCGGGCGGGCACATTGACCGCCTTCATCTCCTCGTTTTCCAGCCCGCAGGGGCTCTTCCTCGCCAAGCTCTCGGCGGCATCGCTCCTCGCCATCGCGCCGATCCTGCTGCTCGGCTGGTTCAGCCAGAAGCAGCTCGTGCGCGGCCTGACCTTCGGCGCCGTGAAATAAGGACCAAAACATGGGCTCCATCACCCTAGAGAACGTCAACAAGTCCTTCGGCGAGGTGCAGGTCATCCCGGACATCTCGCTCGATATCCGCGACGGCGAGTTCATCGTCTTCGTCGGGCCGTCGGGTTGCGGAAAGTCGACGCTGCTGCGGCTCATCGCCGGGCTCGAGGACACGACGCGCGGACGCATCCTGCTCGACGGGCAGGACATGACCGACGCGCCGCCGGCCCGGCGGGGCCTCGCCATGGTGTTCCAGAGCTACGCGCTCTATCCCCACATGAGCGTGCGCGACAACATCGCCTTCCCCTTGAAGATGGCCAAGGCCCCCAAGGAGGTGATCGACCAGAAGGTCGAATATGCGGCGCGCACCTTGAACCTCTCAGACTATCTCGACCGGCGCCCGCGCGCGCTTTCGGGCGGACAGAGGCAGCGCGTCGCCATCGGCCGCGCCATCGTGCGCGAGCCCAAAGCCTTCCTCTTCGACGAGCCGCTCTCCAATCTCGACGCGGCGCTGCGCGTCAACATGCGCCTCGAGATCACCGAGCTGCACCAGCAGCTGAAGACGACGATGATCTACGTCACCCACGACCAGGTGGAGGCCATGACCATGGCCGACCGCATCGTCGTGCTGAACGCCGGGACGGTCGAGCAGTTCGGCACGCCCCTCGAGCTCTACCGCACGCCGGCCAACCGGTTCGTCGCCGGCTTCATCGGCAGCCCCAAGATGAATTTCGTCGACGGCTCCGAGGCGGCAAAGCACAACGCCCATTCGATCGGCGTTAGGCCCGAGCACTTCTCGCTCTCGCGAGAGGGTGGCGCCTGGAGGGGGACGGTGGGGGTCGCCGAGCAGCTCGGCTCCGACACGTTCCTCCACGTCCATGTCGACGGCATGGGGCTCGTTACGGTCCGCACGGGCGGCGAGGAAGCCTATGGGCACGGCGACTCCGTCTACTTGACCCCAGACCCCAACCGCATCTACCGCTTCGGCGTCGACGGCAAAGCGCTCGCGGCCTGAAGGACTCCGACATGACCACCAGACTTGCCGCCGCCGCCCTGCCGCAGATCGCCTCCCGGGCCAGCGTGCCGAATTATCGCCGCGACGCGCTCTCCCCCGGCATCTTCCATTTCGGCGTCGGCAACTTCCACCGCGCCCACCAGGCGGTCTATCTCGACGCGCTCTTCAACCTCGGCGAGGGGCATGACTGGGCGATCGTCGGCTCGGGCGTGCGCGCCGCCGATGAGGCGATGCGTGAAAAGCTCAAGGCCCAGGACTGGCTGACGACAGTCGTCGAGCAGGAGGCGGATGGCAGCAGCGCGCGGGTGACCGGCGCGATGATCGACTACATCCGCCCGGGCGATGCCGCCGCGATCCTCGACAAGCTCGCCGATCCCGCCATCCGCATCGTCTCGCTGACCATCACGGAAGGCGGGTATTTCATCGACGCGGCAACGCAGCAGTTCAATCCCGCCGATCCGGAAATCGCCTACGATGCGGCGCATATCGAAGCGCCGAAAACCGCCTTCGGGCTGATCCTTGCCGGGCTGATGCGGCGGCGGGCGGCGGGCATCGAGCCCTTTACCGTCATGAGCTGCGACAACATCCCCCACAACGGGCGCGTGACGCGTGACGCCGTGGCGGGGCTGGCGCGGCTCTTCGATCCGGACCTCGCCCGCTGGGTCGAGGACAATGTCGCCTTCCCCAACGGCATGGTCGACCGTATCACGCCGGCGACCGGCGAGCGCGAGCGGAAAATCCTCGCCGATGACTTCGGCATCGAGGACGGCTGGCCGGTCTTCTGCGAGACATTCAAGCAATGGGTGCTGGAGGACAATTTCCCCGCCGGGCGGCCGGCGCTGGAGAAGGTCGGCGTGCAGTTCGTGCCGGATGTTTCCCCTTACGAGCTGATGAAGATCCGCATCCTCAACGGCGGGCATGCGACCATCGCCTACCCGGCCGGGCTGATGGACATCCACTTCGTCCACGAGGCGATGGAAGAACCGCTGGTGCGAGACTTCCTGACCAAGGTGGAGCAAGAGGAAATCATCCCCGTCGTGCCGCCGGTGCCGGACACGGACCTCGACTCCTACCACGCGCTCTGCCAGCGGCGGTTCTCCAATCCCAAGATCGGCGACACAGTGCGCCGGCTTGCGCTCGACGGGTCGAACCGACAGCCCAAGTTCATCCTGCCCTCGGTCGCCGACCGGCTGAAGGCCGGCGCTCCGATCACCGGCCTCGCCCTCGTCGGCGCGCTCTGGTGCCGCTACTGCTACGGCACGACCGACAGCGGCGCGGTGATCGAGCCGAACGATCCGAGCTGGGACCGGCTGACGCATGAGGCCAAACGGGCGCGGGAAAACCCGGCCGCGTGGCTGGAGATGGCTGATATCCATGGCGATGTCGGCCGCGACTCGCGCTATGTCGAAGCGTTCTCGCACGCGCTGAAGACGCTCTGGCAGGTCGGCACGCGCGAGACGCTGGAGAGGTATTTAGCCGGCAGGCTCTGAGTTCGAAAGAAGGCGGGATGGCTGTTTCACCGATGATGTCATCCCGGCGAAAGCCGGGACCCAGTACACGCCGGACCAGAGTTTTGCGCGGCGATGTTGCAAACCGGTGCAACTCGGCGCGAGCCGAAACGGCGCCGTTTACTGGATCCCGGCCTTCGCCGGGATGACAGCGGTGGGTGTGTGACGGCGATGGTTCAAAAATCCACTGATCTCATCATCTTCGACTGCGACGGCGTGCTGGTCGACAGCGAGCCGCTGGCCATGCGCACGCTCATCGCCGCTGTCGCCCGGCAGGGGCTGACCATCGACGCCGACCACGCCTATCGCGAATATCTCGGCCGCTCGCTCGCGACGATCTCCAAGAGCCTAGAAGCCAGCCATGGCATGGCGCTTGCGGCCGAGGCGCTGGAGGCGATGCGCGGCGAGCTCTACGCGCTCTACCGGCAGGAACTGCGCCCGACGCCGGGGATGGTGGAAACGCTCGCACGGCTCGAGGTACCGTTCTGCGTCGCCTCGTCCAGTCAGCCCGAGCGCATACGCTTGAGCCTCGAGCTTACCGGGCTCATCGACTATTTCGCGCCCAACATCTTTTCGGCGACCATGGTCGAGAACGGCAAGCCCGCGCCCGACCTCTTCCTCCATGCGGCCAGGACCATGAGGGCGGCCCCGGCGCGCTGCCTCGTCATCGAGGACAGCCCGGCGGGGATCGCAGCGGCCAAGGCCGCCGGCATGCGCGTCTTCGGCTTTCTCGGCGGCAGCCATGCCGAGCCGGCGGGGTTGCGCGCCGCGCTCGAAGCGCTGGGACCGGACCTCATCTTCGACGATATGCAGACGCTTCCCGATCTTATAGGGTCGGGCAAAATCAAGAAGACGGCAGGCTGAGGGAGCTCATGGACAATCTGCTGGTTGGCGTCGACGTCGGCACCGGGAGTGCGCGCGCCGGCGTGGTGACGCCTGGTGGCGAACTGCTGGGGCGCGCCGAACACCCCATCTCCATGAACCGCACGGACGCCAACTTCGCCGAACACGACAGCGAGCAGATCTGGGCGGCTGTCTGCGCGGCCGTGCGCAACGCGATGCGCGAAGCCGGGGCAAAGCCGCAGGACGTCGCCGGCATCGGGTTCGACGCCACCTGCTCGCTGGTGGTGCGCGATGGGGCCGGCAATCCCGTTTCCGTCTCGACCAACGGCGAGGACCGCTGGGACACCATCGTCTGGCTCGACCATCGCGCTCTGAAGCAGGCCGAGGAGTGCACGGCCACCGGTCACCTCGTCCTAGATTATATCGGCGGGGTGATGTCGCCGGAGATGGAAGTGCCCAAGCTCATGTGGCTGAAGCGCAACCTGCCGCAGAGCTGGGCGCGCATCGGGCACCTCTTCGACCTTGCCGATTATCTCTCCTGGAAGGCGACCGGGTCGCTCGCCCGCAGCCAATCGACGCTCACCTGCAAGTGGACGTATCTCAGCCACCTCGAACCCGGCTGGCAGCGCGATTTCCTCGCGACCGTCGACGTCGAGGACATTATCGAAAAGGGACGCCTGCCCGAGAAGGCGACACCCGTCGGCACGGACCTCGGGTCCCTCACCGCCAAGGCGGCCGAGGAACTGGGGCTCACCACCAATTGCCGGGTCGGCGCCGGGCTGATCGATGCCCATGCCGGGGCGCTCGGCGTGCTCGGCGCATTCGCCGGAGATGTCGACACCATCGACAAGCACCTGGCGCTGATTGCGGGCACATCGAGCTGCGTGATGGCGCTTTCGGCCGAGGCCCGGCCGACCGCCGGCGTCTGGGGCCCCTACTTCGGCGGCGTGCTGCCGGGCGCGTGGCTCAACGAAGGCGGGCAATCGGCGACGGGGGCCCTGCTCGACCATGTCATCCGCTACCATGGCGCCGGCGGCGAGCCGAACGCAGCCATGCATCGGCGCATCTGCGAGCGGGTGATGGAATTGCGCGCGGGCGAAGGCCTCGCCCTCGCCCACCGCCTCCACGTCCTGCCCGATTTCCACGGCAACCGCTCGCCGCTGGCCGATCCGCAGGCGTTGGGCGTCATCTCAGGACTGACGCTCGACAGCGATTTCGACAGCCTTTGCCGGCTCTATTGGCGCACCGCCGTCTCGATCGCGCTGGGCGTGCGGCACATCCTCGAAACGCTCAACACCAAGGGCTACGCCATCGACACCCTGCACGTGACCGGCGGCCACACCAAGAATCCGCTGCTGATGGAGCTCTATGCCGACGCCACCAACTGCACGGTGGTGGAGCCCGGTACCAAGGACGCCACGCTTCTTGGCATGGCCATGGTGGCCGCAACCGCCGCAGGGCTTTATCCGAGGCTCGACGCCGCCTGCGCCGCCATGCACCAGGGCGGGCGCGAACGCGCGCCGAAACCCGAGGCGCGGGCGCAGTTCGGCCGAGACTACCGGATTTTCCTCGAAATGCTGAAGCAGCGGCAGGCGATCGACGCGATGGGGTGAGTTTCCTGAGCAGGGCAGCATTGTGCCACGCCCTCGTGGTTCGAGGGTCGCTGCGCTCCCGCCTCACCATGAGGGCTACTGGTTCGCGGGAGCAACATCAGCCCTCATGGTGAGGTGCCGCGAAGCGGCCTCGAACCACGAGGGCGTGGCACAATTTCAACGTCGCAAGGAGAGCACCGCAATCTCAAGCGCTACCTAGCCCCCATCCCAATCCCGCTGTAAGCTCCTCTGCGGGAAGCGCTTTGTGGCCGAATTAGCGAGCGTGCGTCAGCATGTCGATCAAAGCTGCCGTCTATCACCTGACGCACTACAAATACGATCGCCCGGTCATCCTTCAGCCCCAGATCATCCGCCTGCAGCCGGCGCCGCATTCGCGCACCAAGGTGCTGAGCCATTCGCTGCGGGTCACCCCCGCCAAGCACTTCGTCAACGTGCAGCAGGACCCCTACGGCAATTTCCTCGCCCGCTTCGTGTTTCCCGAGCCGGTGATGGAATTGAAGATCGAGGTCGACCTCGTCGCCGACATGACGGTTTACAACCCCTTCGACTTCTTCGTCGAGGAGAGCGCCGAGACCTGGCCGTTCGAATATCCGCAAGAGCTGCGCGAGGACCTTTCCATCTACAGGAAACCGCAGCCGGCCGGACAGCTGCTGCAGCGGTTTCTCGACTCGATCGACAGGACACCGACCAACACGGTCGACTTCGTCACTGCCCTCAACACCCGCCTGCAGCGTGAGATCGGCTATATCGTGCGCATGGAGCCGGGCGTCTACGAGCCCGAGGAGACGCTGGCGAGGGGCCAGGGCTCGTGCCGCGACACCGGCTGGCTGCTGGTCGAGGCGCTGCGGCACCTCGGGTTCGCGGCGCGGTTCGTTTCCGGTTATCTGATCCAGCTGAAGCCCGACCTCGTCTCGCTCGACGGGCCACCCGGCACCGACCACGATTTCACCGACCTCCACGCCTGGTGCGAAGTCTACCTGCCCGGCGCCGGCTGGATCGGTCTCGATCCGACCTCGGGGCTCCTGACCGGCGAGAGCCATGTGCCGCTCGCCGCCACCCCGCACTACCGCAACGCCGCGCCGATCTCCGGATTTACCAGCTTTGCCGAGGTCGAATTCGCCTTCGACATGAAGGTGACGCGCGTCGCCGAGCACCCGCGCATCACCAAGCCGTTCTCGGACGATGCCTGGGAAAGGCTCAATGCGCTTGGGCACCGGGTGGACGAGGCGCTCACCCAAGGCGATGTGCGCCTGACCATGGGCGGGGAGCCGACCTTCGTTTCCATCGACGACTTCGAGAGCGACGAATGGAACACCGCCGCCGTCGGCCCCACCAAGCGCGAGCTCGCCGACGACCTGATCCGAAGACTGCGCGAGCGCTTCGCCCCCAACGGCCTTCTGCACTACGGGCAGGGCAAGTGGTATCCCGGCGAGACCCTGCCCCGCTGGACTTTCTCGCTCTATTGGCGCCGCGACGGCAAGCCGGTCTGGCAGGATGAAAACCTGATCGCACGCGAAGGCAGGAAGACGCAGGCCAGGACCGAGGACGCTGAACGGCTCATCGGCGGCATGGCCCGCAACCTGGGCCTGACCACGGACACCGTGGCCCCGGCATTCGAGGATCCGGGTGAATGGCTGCTCAAGGAGGCGAAGCTGCCCGCCAATGTCGATCCGGCCAACTCCGAATTGCAGGATCCGGAAGCGCGCGCCCGCATAGCCAAGGTGTTCGAGCGCGGCCTGACCAACCCGACCGGCTATGTGCTGCCGGTGCAGCGCTGGAACGCGCTGGCGACCGGCAGACGCTGGGTGACAGAAAAATGGAAGACCCGGCGCGGCAAACTCTTCCTTGCCGCCGGAGATTCCCCGGCCGGCTACCGCCTGCCCTTGTCTTCGCTCAACCACCTGCAGCCGACGGCCTATCCGCATGTCGTGCCCATGGACCCCGGCGTGCCGCGCGGCCCCCTGCCCGACCCTTCCCAGCTGCCGGCCCCGCCTGTTCATGCCGAACCGGGGCTCTCGGCCGATCCGCGCGCCCAGCAGCAATCCTCGTTCACCGCAGCGGGCGAACAGCAGGAGCGGGTGGAGCAGGAGATCAGCGAGATCGAGGGCGAGGTGCGCACGGCCGTCACCGTCGAGGTGCGCGACGACCGGCTCTGCGTCTTCCTGCCGCCCGTGGAAGCGCTGGAAGACTATCTCGAGCTGGTCGCGGCGGCCGAGGCGGCGGCCCGCGACATCGGCCTACCGATCCACCTCGAAGGCTACCCGCCCCCGCCTGACCCGCGCCTCAACGTGATCCGCGTCGCGCCCGACCCCGGCGTCATCGAGGTCAACATCCATCCGGCGTCGAGCTGGGACGAGTGCGTGGCGACGACCACCGCCATCTACGAGGAAGCGCGGCTCTCCCGGCTCGGGGCCGACAAGTTCATGATCGACGGGCGCCACACCGGCACGGGCGGGGGCAGCCACGTGGTCGTCGGCGGCTTAACGCCTGGCGACAGTCCGTTCCTGCGCCGGCCAGACCTCTTGAAGAGCCTTGTGCTGCACTGGCAGCGGCATCCCTCGATGTCCTACCTCTTCTCCGGCCTCTTCATCGGCCCGACGAGCCAGGCGCCGCGCATCGACGAGGCACGGCACGACAGCCTCTACGAACTGGAGATCGCGCTCGCCCAGGTGCCGCTGCCCGGCGCGGGGGAGGCGCCGGTGCCATGGCTCGTCGACCGGCTCTTCCGCAATCTCCTCGTCGACGTCACCGGCAACACCCACCGCTCGGAAATCTGCATCGACAAGCTTTATTCGCCCGATGGACCGACGGGACGGCTGGGCCTTGTCGAATTCCGCGGCTTCGAGATGCCGCCCAACGCGCGCATGAGCCTTGCCCAGCAGGTGCTGATCCGCGCGCTCATCGCCCGCTACTGGGCCGACCCGCTCGATGGCCAATTCACCCGCTGGGGCACGAGCCTCCACGATCGCTTCATGCTGCCGTACTATGTCTGGCAGGACTTCCTCGGCGTGCTCGACGACCTCGCCCGCCATGGCTTCCAGTTGGAGTCCGAGTGGTTCGCCGCCCAGCTCGAGTTCCGCTTCCCCTTCTGCGGCGAGGTGGAATACGAGGGGGTGAAGCTCGAGCTGCGCCAGGCGCTGGAGCCCTGGCACGTGATGGGCGAACAGGGGGCCATCGGCGGCACGGTGCGCTTCGTCGATTCCTCAGTCGAGCGGCTGCAGGTGAGGCTCGAGGGCGCGGACCCCGAACGCTATGCCGTCGCCTGCAACCGGCGCCCGGTGCCGCTGCGCAAAACCGGCACGGCCGGCGTCGCAGTCGCGGGCGTGCGCTACAAGGCCTGGCAGCCGGCCTCCGGCATGCACCCGGTGCTGCCGGTCAACGCGCCCTTGATCTTCGATATCTACGACAAGTGGACGCAACGCCCCGTCGGCGGCTGCGTCTACCATGTGGCACACCCCGGCGGGCGCAACTACGAGACGTTCCCGGTCAACGGCAACGAAGCTGAGGCGCGCCGGCTCGCGCGGTTCCTGGCCCAGGACTATTCGGCAGGCGGCTACCCGCTCGTTGCGGAAAAGCCATCGGAGGAATTCCCGACAACGCTTGACCTGCGTCGCCCGGCGCGCTTCACCTGAAGGCATGGACATGCGGAATCAACGGACGGGCGGAGAAATACCCCGCCGTCCCAGCCTCATAAAGGATTACGCCCAGTTGCCGGGCGTGCCGGACGAGATGATCGATCCGGACGGCAACGTGCGTGCCGGGTGGGCCGCGCTGATGTCGGCATTCGACGCGCTGGGGCACGACGAGCTCGCCGCCCGCTTCGAGCGCGCCGACCAGTACCTACGCGACGCCGGAGTCTTTTACCGCAAATATGACGGGGCCGAGGGCAAGGAGCGCGCCTGGCCGCTGGCGCACATTCCCCTGCTCATCGACGAGAGCGAGTGGGCGACCATCACCCAGGGGCTGACGCAGCGCGCCGAATTGCTGGAGCGCGTCGTCGCCGACATCTACGGGGCCAACGAGCTGGTGGCGCGCGGCCTGCTGCCGCCCGAGCTTATCGCTCGCAACCCCGAGTTCATGCGCCCGCTCGTCGGCATCAAGCCCGCCAGCGGCCATTACCTCCACTTCTGCGCTTTCGAGCTCGGGCGCGGGCCCGACGGCACCTGGTGGGTGCTGGGGGACAGGACGCAGGCCCCGTCCGGCGCCGGCTTTGCGCTCGAGAACCGCGTGGCGACGACCCGGGCCCTCTCCGACATCTATGCGGGCATGAACATCCACCGCCTCGCCGGGTTCTTCCGCGATTTCCGCGATGCGCTGGAAGCGCAGGGCAAGCGCCTCGACGGGCGCGTCGGCATCCTCACCCCCGGCCAGCACAACGAGACCTATTTCGAGCACGCCTATATCGCGCGCTACCTCGGCATCATGCTGCTCGAAGGCGAGGATCTGGTGGTCGTCGACGGCCAGGTGATGGTGAGGACCGTCGCCGGCCTCCAGCCCGTCAGCGTCCTCTGGCGGCGCATGGACGCCTCCTTCATCGATCCCCTGGAGCTGCGCTACGACAGCCGCATCGGCACGCCCGGCATGGTCGAGGCGCTGCGCAACGGCACCGTCTCGATGATCAACGCGGTGGGCTCGGGCATCCTCGAGACCCGCGCGCTCGCCGCCTTCATGCCGCGCCTTGCCAACGCCGTCCTCGGCACGGACCTGCTGCTGCCCGAGATCGCCACCTGGTGGTGCGGGCAGGACGCCGAACGGCAGCACGTCCTCGACAGTTTCGACGCGATGATGATCGGACCGGCTTTCTCGATGAGCCTGCCGTTCGACGACACCCGCGGCACCGCGCTCGGCTCGGCGATACCCGAGCACCAGAAAGAGGCGCTGAAGGACCGGATCGCGGCCCACGGCGCCGACTATGTCGGCCAGGAGCCGGTGCGCCTTTCGACCGCGCCGGTCTATGTCGAGGGCAAGCTCGAGCCGAGGCCGATCACGCTGCGCGTCTATGCGGCGCGTACCGAGCGCGGCTGGACCATCATGCCGGGCGGGTTCGCCCGCGTCGGCTCCTCGCACGATACCTCGGCAATCGCCATGCAGCGCGGCGGACAGGCCGCGGACGTCTGGGTGGTGAGCTCCACCCCCGTCGAGCGGGTCTCGCTGCTGCCCCGCGAGGGCGAGAAGCTCGTGCGCAATCCTGCCGGAAACCTGCCGAGCCGGGCTGCCGACAACCTCATCTGGCTCGGCCGCTATGCCGAGCGCTGCGAGGCGACGGTGCGCATCCTGCGCGCCTACAACGCGCGCGTCGCCGAGCTCTCCAACCCGGATATCCCGCTTCTGAAGCACACGCGCGATTACCTCGAAGCGGTGGATGTCGACGCAACCGAAGCCCTGCCGCTCGGGCTCCTGCAGGCGATCGACAGCGCGGTCCTCAGCGCCAGCCAGATCCGCGACCGCTTCTCGCCGGACGGCTGGCTCGCCCTCAACGACCTGCAGAAGACCGCGCAGCGCTTCGGCACGCGCATCCATTCGGGAGACGACGCGACGCGGGCGATGACGGTGCTGCTGAGGAAGCTCGCCGGCTTTTCCGGCCTCGTCCACGAGAACATGTACCGCTTTGCCGGCTGGCGATTCCTCGAGATCGGCCGCCGGCTGGAGCGCAGCATCCAGATCGCGCGGGTCACCGGCTGGTTCACCGGCAAGGATGCGCCCGATGGGGCGCTCGAAATGCTGCTCGAGATCGGCGACAGCGTCATGTCGCACCGCCGCCGCTATTCGGTGAGCGCGGGCACGCAGAGCGCCATCGACCTTCTCGTGCTCGACCCCCTCAACCCGCGCTCGGCGATCTTCCAGCTCGCCGAACTGCGCGTGCAGCTCGAAACGCTCCCCGGAGGCATCGAGGACGGGCAGCTCTCGCCGGCGGCAAAGCTCGCGCTCGAGCTTCACACCGACCTCGTCATCGCCGAGCCCGGCGACATGACCCCGGCAGCCCTCGACAAGCTCGCCAGCGACATCGGCATGCTGGCAAGCCTCGTCGCCAGCGCCTATTTCACCTGACGCCCATGCTTTACGACGTGCGCCTCGAACTGCACTACGACTACGACGCCCCCGTGCAGGGCGGGCGGCACCTGGTGCGCGTCACCCCCGCGTCCATCCCCGGCATCCAACGCGTCATTGCCGCGACGCTGCGCTACGACCCCAGGCCCGTGGTCGAGAGCCAGTTCGTCGACTTCTTCGGCAATCACGTCACCTCGATCGTCTTCCAGGACGCGCACGACACTCTCGACATCCGCCTCTCCGCCCGCGTGCTGGTCGAGGACATCCACCCGCCCGCCGACCTCTCGCCGCCGCTCGAGCGGCTCAAGGACGACATCGCGCGCACCTGGTCGCTGACCCCGGATTCGCCCCACCATTTCCTCGCCCCCTCCCCGCGCATCGAGATCAGCCCGGCGATGACCGAATACGCGCGCCAGTCGGTCGAGCGCACCATCTCGGTGCAGGCGGCGGTGACGGACTTCTGCATGTCCATCAACCGCGATTTCGTCTACGAGAGCGGCGCGACGGACGTCGAGACGACGCCGGCCGAGGCCTTCGCCCTGAAAAAGGGCGTCTGCCAGGACTTCGCCCATGTGATGATCGCGGGCCTGCGGGGCGTCGGCATCCCGGCCGGCTATGTCAGCGGGTTCCTGCGCACCAACCCGCCGCCGGGCAAGCCGCGTCTCGAAGGCGCCGACGCCATGCACGCATGGGTGCGCGCCTGGTGCGGGCTCGACGTCGGCTGGATCGAGTTCGACCCGACCAACGCCATGCTCGCCGGCCCCGACCACATCACCATCGGCCATGGGCGCGACTATGCCGACATCTCGCCCATAGTCGGCGTGCTGCGCACCAGCGGCTCGCACGAGGCCAAGCAAGCTGTCGACGTGGTGCGCGTAGAATAGCGGCATCCCGCAGCCGGCATCTGGCTGGAACTATTTCCTTTTATGGCCGTTTCCCCGGTGCAGCCCAGTAAAGCTGCGGCCGAAACGGACGATGCCGGCTGAATGCAGCGCCGGTTACTGTCCAGGGAGACCTGAGATGGACAAATCGCAATCCTGGACGCCAGTCCGCCACCGCGCCGACGAGGTGCAAGTCGCCTACGATACCCGCCCCGGAACCTACGAACTTCTGCTCAGCCTCGCTCCGGCGGCCATCACGCTCGCCGCCGCAGTCGCTGTCATGCTGGCACTGACCTGACCCCCCAGGAACTTTAGCGTCGTAAAAAAGGAGAGTTCCCATGACGTTGGGCACCATTCTCATCATCATCCTCATCCTGCTGCTGATCGGCGCGCTGCCCAATTGGGGCTACTCGCGCGGCTTCGGCTACTTCCCCTCCGGCATCCTCGGCGTGATCCTCGTCATCGTGCTGATCCTGGTGCTGATGGGCAGGATCTGACGCAACCGAACAGGGCGCCGCCGGCATCCGCCGGCTCCCACGCACGGGACCAGCGCTCTCAGGCGGGCCTAGGTCGCCCCCCTACCGCCCGCAACCGATCGCTCCGGCCCTGACCGGCCGGGGCGATCTTTTACCGCCGGAACCGGGGCGCGACCAAAGCGTTGATCGGGCGGAACAAGCTCAAGGAGACAAACCATGGCCGATGCCACCCCCACCACGACCCGCAAGAGCGGCAACGGTACGCCGCGCGCGACCGCCGGCAAGCAGAAGAGCCTGGAAGACCAGGTCAGCCAGCTCCAGGCCGACCTCAAGAGCATTGCCGATACGCTCGCACGCATCAGCGGCGACAAGGTGGCCGAGGCGCGCGACACCGCCAAGGGCGAGGTTCGCCATCTCCAGCGCCAGGCCCAGCACGTGATCGACGACGTGCAGAGCCAGGCGAGCGCCTTCGAGTCCGAGCTGAAGGGCACCATCCGCGAGCGCCCGCTGACGGCCGTTGCGAGCGCCGTCGGCATCGGCTTCCTCCTGGCCCTCCTGACGCGCCGGTAGTCCCATGGCGTTCCTCACCACGCTTGCCGGGATCTTCGGCATCGAGGTGGAGGCGCTTTCCGACCAGCTCCGGCGCAGCGCGATCGTCAATGGCTCGATCGCGCTGCTGGTGTTGATCGGCGTCGCCTTCCTGCTCGTTGCCGCCTATGTCGCCCTCTCGGCCGCCACCGATCCGCTCATTGCCGCCGTGATCATCGCCGGCGCGGCGTTCCTCTTCGCGCTCGCCGTCTATCTCGGCAGCCGGATCGGCGCCCGCGAGCGCGTGCAGCGCGAACGCGAGCGGCGGCGCAAGGGCGAGACGACGGCGCTGATCGCGACCGCCGCGGCGACGGCTGCGCCCGTCCTGCTGCGCTCGCCGCTCGGCAAGACGCTGGTGCCGCTAGCGGCGCTTTTGGCTTTCATGCTGTTGCGCGATTCCAGCGAGACGCGCGCCGACGATTGAGCCTTGCCGGCCGGTCACGCCGGCAGCGGCATCCATATGTCGGCGCGCACGCCATCGGCCTCGAAGGCGAGATCGACGCGGCTGTCGATGACCTTAGAGAGGCTGCGCTCGATGAGCCGCGTACCGAGCCCCTGCGGCGGCGACGCCGCGACGGCCGGTCCGCCAGTCTCCTTCCAGGTGAGATGGAGCCCGCGCTCGGGCCCCGCACGCACCTCCCATGAAATGTTGACGACCCCCTCCTCGCCCGACCAGGCGCCATGCAGATGCGCGTTGGTCGTCAGTTCATGGAGGATGAGGCCGAGACCCAGCGCATGGTCGGCCGGCAGCAATATATCCTCGCCGACGACGTTGGCGCGGTCGGGCTTGGTGAGGAAATCGGGGCCGAGCTGGCCGGCGATGACGTCGTGGAGGTGCACCCCTTCCCAGTCCTGGTCGGCGAGCAGGGTATGCGCGTCCGAAAGCGTGCGCAGCCGCCCCGAAAAGGTTGCGAGGAATTCCTGTGGTTCGGGATTGCGCCCGATCGTCTGGCGCGCGATCGACTGGATGACCGCCAGCGTGTTCTTGACCCGGTGGTTGAGCTCGCGCAGCAGCAGGCGCATGCGCTCGGCCGACTCACGGGACTCGGTGACGTCGAGGCTGGCGCCCATCATGATCAGCGGCTTGCCCGAGGCGTCGCGCTGGTAGACGCGTCCGCGCACGCTCACCCACCGTCTCGTCTCGGCGATACGCATCTCGGCCGCATAGTCGACGCCCGTCTCGAACGCCGCCCCGATCGCTTCGCGCACGCGTGCGAGGTCGGCCGTATCGACGGTGGCGAGGACGGCCTCGAACGATATGGCGCCGGTCTCGTGCAGGCCGTGCATGCGCCGGAAGGTATCGTTGCACGAGACGTCGTCGCTGCGCACGTCCCACACCCAGCTGCCGACCTTGCCGGCCTCGAGCGTCAGGGCATGCCGCCACTCCTCGCGCATCAGTTCGGCGGCGGTGCGGGCGCGCACCCGCGCCTCGTCCTTGAGCTCGATGAGGGTGGCAGCCATGCCGGCGAGATCGACGAGCTGGGCGAGCTCGGCCTCGTTGACGGGACGGTCCGCCTGACGGTCGAGGACGCAGAGCGTGCCGAGCCGCTGCCCGCGCACGATGATCGGCGCGCCGGCATAGAAGCGCAGTCCTGGTGGCCCGACGACCATCGGGTGATGGGCGAACCGCTGGTCGCGCGTCAGGTCCGGCACGACGATGTAGTCGGCCTCAAGCGCGGCCAGCGCATGGGCGCAGAACGAATGCTCGATCGCCAATTCCTGCAGCTCGTCCGGACCTATGCGGGACTTGGCCCACTGCCGGTTCTCGTCGACGAGGGTGATGAGGGCGAATTCGGTATCCATGAGCCGGCTGGCCAGCCGCGTCAGCCGGTCGAAATCGGAATCGTCGCCGGTGTCGACGATCTCGAGCGCGGCAAGGACTTCCCGTCGCGACACATCCTCCACCACGTCCCTGACCGGGTCCGGGAACAGGGTACGCATTTCAGTCACTGGAGGTCTCGCCGTTCGTCACATACATGCTTGTTTTTGGCTAGTTGGGGAGCGAAACGCCGCGCCGGCCCCATCGTTCCAAGGTCTTGCGTCAGATAAACGGACGCTTCTTCTCCGGCGCCTGCTCCCAACCGGCGACATCGACGAGGGCCTCGATATCGAGCACCTCGCAGGCCCTGCCCTGCCAGCGGATAAGGCCGAGCGTCACGAGCCGCCGCAAGGTCTTGTTGGTATGGACGATCGAAAGTCCGAGCGTATCGGCGACGAGGTTCTGCGTGATGGGCAGGCGCGCCCGCCCGTCGCTGACGAGACCGACCGCCAATGCGCGCTTGTAGAGGAACGCGATGAGATAGGCCGCCCGCTCCAGCGCCGAACGCCTGCCCACGCTCAAGAGATGGTCGTCGAGCATGCGCTCCTCGTGCGAAGCGAGCCAGGTGACGTCGAAGGCAAGGCTCGGGTAGTTGACGAAGAGCTCGTTCAGCCGGTCGCGCTGGAAGATGCAGAGGATGAGCGGCGTCAGGGCTTCGACGGAATGGTCGAGCTCGCCCATGACCGTACCCTGAAGTCCAATGAGATCGCCCGGCAGCATGTAGTTGAGCACCTGCCGGCGCCCGTCCGGCAGGGTCTTGTAGCGGAAGGCCCAGCCGGAAAGGATCGTGTAGAGGTGGGCGTTGTGCATGCCCTCCGCCAGGAGAACGGTGCCCGGCTCGGCCACCAGTTCGGCCGTCTTGAACGACGAGACGAAATCGAGCTCGGGCTGGCTGAATTCGCGAAAATGCGGAAGCACGCGAAGGGGACACTGGTCGCACGACACCCGCAGGGCCGTATTCCGAAAGATCTGGTTCATCGCCTCACGACTCTTTCCAGCCAGGAAGCGCGCCCTTCCGGCCCCCAAACGTGACGAGCATGCCGCGGTACGTCAAACTTAAATGACACCCGCCGCTCCTACGTACTTAGTGTACCGCTCAACCGAGTCGGACACATGCTCAAAGACAAGACTGTAGTTATCGTCGAAGGCGAGGTGCTGATCGCCCTCGATATTCAGCGCGACCTCGCCGAGGAAAACGCCAACAACATCATCTTCGCGCGCTCGAGCCGGGAAATCCTCGATGGATCGCTGCCGCAGGCAGATATCGCCATCGTCGAGATCGCCCCTGGCGAAGAGGACGGCGCCGAGCTCGCCCGCAGGTTCGACTCGTTCGGCACGCCCTGTATCCTGACAAGCGCGGACCACGACCCGCGCCAGGGCCTGCCCGACGTCGCGCACCTGCCGCTTCTCGCCAAACCGTTCAGCCGCGAACAATTGCTGGATGCCGTGCGATCGGCCCTGGCGCGCCGGAGCGCGCCTCAGGCCGAATGAGGATGGCTGGTGACCTGCGCCGACACCGCGTCGGGGCCGTAGTCGGACTCCCCGTTGATGTCGAGCAGCTCCTGCAGGCGCACGCGCGCGCGGCTGACCCGGCTCTTCATCGTGCCGATGGCGCAGTCGCAGATCTCGGCCGCCTCCTCATAGGAGAAGCCGGAAGCGCCGATGAGGATCACCGCCTCGCGCTGGTCGGCCGGCAGGGAATCGAGGGCTTTCTTGAAGTCCTCGAGATCCATGGCCCCGTATTGCGAGGGGTGCACGGACAGTCGTTCGGTGAAGACCCCGTCGCTGTCCTGGACCTCGCGGCCGCGCTTGCGCATCTGGCTGTAGAACTCGTTGCGCAGGATCGTGAAGAGCCAGGCCTTGATATTGGTGCCCATCTCGAAGCTTTCCTGCTTGGCCCAGGCCTTCATGATGGTGTCCTGCACCAGGTCGTCGGCCTTGTCGTGCCGGCCGGTCAGCGAGACGGCAAACGCGCGCAGGCTCGGCAACGTGGCAAGCATTTCCCTTTTGAACGAGGGGGTTTCCGCCATGGTCGGCCTACTCCGTATCGGCGGCGCGCTGGGCCGCTTCCGCACTATCGAGCTTTTCGAGCAGTTCGAGCAGGCGATCGGGGACCACCTCCTCCTGCACCGAGCCGTAAAGCGCACGCAAACGCGAGCCGATATCCGTATTGGGGCCCAGCCCTTCGTCCTGCCGTCCGGAGTGGAGCCGTCCCCGGCGGTGGACCGTCATCTTATCCTTGATCATGTAGCCTAGCCGTCTGAAACCATGTTTTCGTTGGGGGACAGAATGTTTCAATGCCCAGAAAGTTCCAACCTCGACGGAACTATTGTTAACATAGGGTCGTTGAAGGGGTTCACGACCGAAAAGCGTCCCAGGGGAGTCACTTCATGACATTGTCTACGCGGATCGCTCCGCACCTGCCTTATCTGCGCCGTTTTGCCCGCGCGGCGACCGGCTCGCAAAATTCCGGCGACGCCTATGTGGCTGCCACCCTCGAAGCGCTCATCGCCGACGTCTCCCTCTTCCCGGAAGCCTCGAACGATCGGATCGCGCTCTATAAGCTCTTCTCAGCACTCTTTTCCTCCTCGGCTGTCGAAACGCCCCCGGCGGTCTCGGCCATTAGCTGGGAGCAGCAGGCCGCGAGCAACCTCGCAAGCCTTGCGCCCCTGCCCCGCCAGGCGTTCCTGCTCGTCGCCGTCGAAGGCTTCTCGCCGAACCAGGCCGCCGAGGTGCTCGATGTGTCGGACGCCGAGTTCGGCGCGCTCCTCGACGAAGCCTCCGTCGAGATCTCGCGCCAGGTGGCGACCGAAATCATGATCATCGAGGACGAGCCGCTGATCGCCATGGACATCGAGCAGCTCGTCGAGAGCCTTGGCCACAAGGTGGTGAGCGTGGCGCGCACCCACAAGGAAGCGGTCAGCCTCTTCAACCGCACCCACCCCAAGATGATCCTCGCCGACATCCAGCTCGCCGACGGCAGCTCGGGGATCGATGCGGTCAACGACATCCTCAACTTCCATTCCGTGCCGGTGATCTTCATCACCGCCTTCCCGGAGCGGCTGCTGACGGGCGAGCGGCCCGAGCCGACCTTCCTCGTCACCAAGCCGTTCAATCCGGACATGGTCAAGGCCCTCATCAGCCAGGCGCTGTTCTTCAACGAGGGATCACGCGCGGCGGCCTGAAAAGACCGATAGGCATGCCGGGGCCGGACCGTCGTCCGGCCCTTTTCTTTTGCCCGGCAGGAACCCGCCCACCCGGCAACCCGTTTTAACGACGAGGCAAATTGTAAGGAGGCTCCAATGCTTTACTATGCCCTTGTCTTCTTCGTCATCGCCCTCATTGCGGGCGTGCTCGGGTTCGGCGGCATCGCCGGCGCTTCGGCCGGCATCGCGCAGATCCTGTTCTTCCTTTTCCTCGCTTTCCTCGTCATCTCGCTCGTCGTCGGCTTCATCCGGCGCACATGACCTGGACAAGGCAAAAGAAAACGCCCCGCTCGGCGAGCGGGGCGTTTTCTTGCGTCCGGGGACCGGTCAGTTGCGCCGCAGCCAGTCGTCGATCTCGCGATCGACCTCCTCTTCGGCCTTGCCGTAGCGCTCCTGGAGCTTGCCGGTGAGCTGCTTGCGGTCGCCCTCGATGACATCGAGGTCGTCGTCGGTGAGCTTGCCCCACTGGGACTGCACCCGGCCCTTGAATTGCGTCCAGTTGCCTTCGATCTGGTTCCAGTTCATGGGTCTTCACCTCCTCGGTTTGAACGTCCGCCGCAAAGGCGGTGATGCAGGCAGAACGTTCCTTCCGACTCCATCGTTCCCCAGCCCGGATGACGTTTGCGTCAATTTCACTTGCCAAGGACCGGCTTTTGCATTTGTTTGAGGCATCGAAGTTGCCCGCACAAGCAAGAGGCAACGAAAGGTCAGGAGTTCGCCCACCGGGCGGGCATAACAGGTGAGCATGTCGCACGCGCAAGCCCTGCGGACCGCGGCCGCGCCGGTCGTCGAGATTCGCGAACTGCACAAGTCCTTCGGCACGCTCGAGGTGCTCAAGGGCGTGTCCTTCTCGGCCCGCGAGGGCGAGGTGATCTCGCTGATCGGCTCATCGGGCTCGGGCAAGTCGACGCTCCTGCGCTGCATCAACATGCTCGAGGTGCCCGACGCCGGATCGGTGCTGATCGACGGCGAGGAGATACGCCTCAAGGGCAAGCCGCCGCACCGCACCATCGCCGACGAACGGCAGATCCGCCATATCCGCTCCGAGCTGGGCATGGTGTTCCAGTCGTTCAACCTGTGGACCCACCTTTCCGTCCTCGACAACGTGATGGAGGCGCCGCTGCGCGTGCAGAAGCGCGACCGCCGCGAGGTCGAAACCGAAGCCCGGGCGCTGCTCGACAAGGTTGGGATCGGCGCCAAGGCCGAGAGCTACCCGGCCCAGCTTTCCGGCGGGCAGCAGCAGCGCGCCGCGATCGCGCGCGCCCTCTGCATCCGCCCGCGCGTCATGCTCTTCGACGAGCCGACCTCGGCGCTCGATCCCGAGCTCGAGGTCGAGGTGCTGCGCGTCATCAAGCTCCTCGCCGACGAGGGACGCACCATGCTGCTCGTCACCCACGACATGGACTTCGCCCGTACCGTTTCGGACCGGGTGATCTTCCTGCACGAAGGGCGCATCGAGGAGGAAGGCACACCCGACGAGGTGTTCGGAGCCACGAGATCGGCGCGGCTGCGCCAGTTCCTCAGCGCCGGCGACCATCGCTGAGCCATGAAGACCACAAGGAGACGACAAGAAATGAAGAAACTCATCATCGTGGGCGCGGCACTTGCAGCGTTCGCGGCGCCCGCCACCGCCCAGGAGACCGTGCGGATCGCCACCGAAGGCGCCTACGCGCCCTGGAACTTCCTCAACGACGCGGGCGAGCCCGCCGGCTTCGAGATCGACCTGGCCAACGCCATCTGCGAAGAGGCCGGCATCACCTGCGAGATCGTCATCAACGACTGGGATTCGATCATTCCGAACCTGCTCGCAGGCAACTACGACGTGATCATGGCCGGCATGTCGATCACCGAGGAGCGGCTCGAGACCATCGACTTCTCCGACAACTACTTCCCGCCCGATCCGTCGCGGTTCGTCGCCGCTCCCGGCTCCAACCTCGATTTCGCCAACCTCACCGGCGCGCGCGTCGGCGTGCAGGGCGCGACCATTCAGGCGGGCTGGGCCGAAGAGAACCTCGGCGCCAACAACACCATCGTCGCCTTCTCCACCGCCGACCAGGCCATGGCCGACCTCGCCGCCGGCAATCTCGACACGATCCTGGCCGACGGCGCCTATCTCCAGCCGGTGGTGGACGCCTCGAACGGGGCCATCGAGTTCGTGGGCGAGGAAGTACTGATCGGCGACGGCGTCGGCGCCGGCATCCGCAAGGGCGATGCCGAGCTGATCGAAACCTGGAACACCGCGCTCGACGCCCTCAAGGCCGACGGTACCGTCGACGGGCTGATCGCCCAGTGGTTCGACGGCATGGGCCCGTTCTTCAGCGAATAGTTGCCTTGTCCTGACCGGAGTTTGGGCTTGGCATCATACGATTCCATTCACCGGGTCATTCCCGCGAAAGCGGGAACCTCTGTTTGCCAAGCCGATGGGAAAACGGAGGTCCCCGCTTTCGCGGGGATGACCCGGTGTGAGTGGGGGGCTCCGGGGCATATACGAGTCTTCAACAGGCTCTAGATTCGGAACGCGCCGATGCTCGACCTCCTGCCCGAATGGATGCGCGATGGAATCGGCGACGATGCCGCGTTCTGGATCGGGTACCTGACCAACGGCAAGCACCTCGCCTGGTACGCGAGCTTCCAGTTCACCATCTTCGCCGCCCTTCTGGGCGGGACCCTCGCGCTCGTCTTCGGCCTCGTCGGCGCCGGGCTCAAGAGCTCGCGCTTCCTGCCGCTGCGCGCCATCGGCGATTTCTATTCGGCTATCGTGCGCGGCGTGCCGGACGTGCTCTTCTTTCTCTTCTTCCCGCTCGCCTTCGAGCAGACGGTCGAGTGGTTCGTCGCAACGCAGGTCTGCACCCCCGAGACCATCGCCGCGAGCACCTCGCCCTGGCCACCCTGCCGCGAGGCCAACTGGTTCCTCGGCACCACCGAATACCTGATCCTGGCCAGCGTCTCGCTCGGCCTCGTCTACGGGGCCTTCGCCACCAATGTGATCCACGGCGCCATGCGCGCGGTGCCGCATGGCCAGCTCGAGGCGGCCCGCGCCTATGGCTTCTCGGATGCGCAGGTCTTCTGGCGCTTCCAGATCCGGCAGATGTGGGTCTATGCCCTGCCCGGCCTCTCCAACGTCTGGCTATTGCTCGTCAAGGCGACCTCGCTGCTCTCGCTGCTGCAGATCGCCGATATCGTGCTCTGGGCCGACCGGCTGGGCGCGCCCAATTTCCTGCCCGCCGTCGGACTGGTTCATGGCGACTGGCGCTGGCGCTACTACCTGGTGCTGCTGATCTTCTACATCCTCGTCACCTGGCTCTCCGAGCGCGGCTTTGAGGCGCTGATGCGCCGGGCCGGGCGCGGCATGCTCAACGAGGCGCGCGGCTGATGGACGTCATCCTCAACGAGATCGTGCTGTTCGCGCCGGCCGCGCTCTTCAACATCTATTTCGCCGCCGCCTCGATCCCCCTCGGTTTCGGCCTCGCCATCCTCTTCGCCTTCGGCAAGGCCTCGCGCAATCCGCTGATCTCGGCGCTCTCGCGCGGCTATATCTACGCGTTCCGCGGCTCGCCGCTCTTCATCCAGCTCTTCATGTTCTATTCGCTGGCGCTTTCGATGAACGTCACGCACTGGAAACCGATGGGCATCGACTGGCTGGTGCTGCATCCCTTGTTCCTCGGACCGCTGGTGCTGGTGCTCAACACCACCGCCTATACCGCCGAGATCTTCTATGGGGCCTTGCGCGCCGTGCCGCACGGCGAGCTCGAGGCGGCCCGCGCCTACGGCATGAGTCCCTGGCAGCAGTTCCGCTCCGTCACCTGGCCGCACATGATCCGCCTCGCCTGGCCGGCCTACACCAACGAGGTCGTGTTCCTCTTCCACGCGACGGCCATCGTCTATCTTGCCCTGCCGGTCATCGGCGAGCAGAAGGACCTGATGATCCGCGCCAAGGAGCTCTTCGAGCGCGACTTCAATGCCTATCTGCACTTCCCCGTGGCCGCGCTCTACTTCCTTGCCGTCTCGCTGGTGGTCTTCTTCGTCTTCGGGCGCATCTATGAGCGGCTGGTGCGCCACCTGCAACGCGCCCCGAAGATGCGCTATGCCCCCAAATGGATCCGCTGACCGCACATGGCCTTTGAACAGCACGTCCTGACACTTGCCGGCGATACGCCGGGCACGCACGCGACCCTCTATTCCTATACCGCTGGCCCCGAGGACGCGCAGGTCAAGGTGCACCTGCAGGCCGCGCTCCACGCCGACGAGCAGCCGGGCACCATGGCCCTGCACCATCTGTTGCCGATGCTGCGCGATGCCGATGAGAAGGGACAGCTTCGCGCCCGCTTTACCGTCTTCCCCTCGGTCAATCCGCTGGGTCTCGCGACGCGGACGCTGCGCACCCATATCGGGCGCTACGATCTCGTCACCGGCGTCAACTACAACCGGCGCTGGCCCGACCTCTATCAGCTTGTCGCCGAGGCGGTCGAAGGTCGGTTCACCGACGACCCCGACGCAAATGTCGCGCTGCTGCGCAAGGCGGTTGGCGACTGGCTTGACGCCCAGCAGCCCGGCACCGCCGCCGAGGAACTGCGCCTCGCCGTGCTCCGCTCGGCCCACGACGCCGACATCGTGCTCGACCTCCACTGCGACAGCGACAGCCTCAAGCACATCTTCACCTCTCCCGAGCTGATGCCCGGCCTGCAGGACCTCGCCGACTGGATGCAGGTCTCCGCGACCCTGACCGCCGAGGACAGCGGCGGCGGCTCCTTCGACGAGATGCTGCCGCAGCTCTATCGCAAGGCGGCCCGCGCCAACCCGGATAGGCCCCTCCCCATGGCTGTCGAGACGGCGACCCTCGAATACCGCGGGCAGGCCGACGTTTTCGACGATGTGGGGCTCGCCGACGCCAAGGCACTCTTCGGGTTCTTCGCCAGCCGCGGCCTCATCGGCGCCGACCCCGGCCCTCGTCCAGTGCCTGCTCCGGCCGCAACGCCGTTCGACGCCACCGAAGTGGTCCGCGTCGACCGCCCCGGTCTCCTCGCCTATCGCGTCGAGCTCGGGCAGAAGGTGACGAAGGGCCAGCCGATCGCCGACCTCATCGCCATGGACGGACCGGGCGCTTTCATCGTGCGCACGCCTGTGCTGGCGGGAACGGATGGCTTCGTGCTCTCGCGGGCGCTCAGCAAGTACGTGCCGCGCGGCGGATCGATCGCCAAGATCGTGGGGACACAGCCGCTCGCGTCGAGGGCGGGCGGGTATTTGTTGGAGGACTGAGCCGGCACTACGGAGTATCTCGCCGCAGGCGGTGAGCACCTCCCCTTCTCCCCTCCTGGGAGAAGGTGTCCGCAGGGCAGATGAGGGGCCGGTTCGGGTCGAACCATAAATCTCGTGCTTAACGCCGCATCGCAGCCCCCTCATCCGGCGCTCCGCGCCACCTTCTCCCACAAGGGGAGAAGGAAGGGAGCCAACGCTAGCCTCAGTTCACCCCATACTCCGCGTGTTCCAGCGCCGTGATCACCCCGCGCAGCTCCGCCAGCCCCTTCATCCGCCCGATGGTCGGATAGCCCGGCTGGGCGCGGCGGTTGAGGTCGTCGAGGATGTCCTGCCCGTGATCGGGGCGCATGGGGATCTGGTGGTCCTTCCGGCCGGCGGCCTTGCGGCGCTTTTCCTCGCGCACGATCTCCGCGATGAGCGCCACCATGTCCGTGTCGCCGCCCAGATGCTCGGCCTCGTAGAACGATCCCGCGACCTCTGCCCCGTCACGCTTGACGTTGCGCAGGTGCAGGAAATGCACCCGGTCGCCGAACCGGCGCATCATGCCCGGAAGGTCGTTGTCCGGCCGTGCACCGAGCGAGCCCGAGCAGAACGTCATGCCGTTGGCGGGACTTTCGACCGCATCGAGGATGGCGGCATAGTCCGCCTCCGTCGACATGACGCGCGGCAGGCCGAGCAGCGGAAACGGCGGATCATCCGGATGGCAGCAGAGCCGCAGCCCAAGCTTTTCGACATCGGGCACCACGGCCTCGAGGAAATCGATGAAATGCTGGCGCAGGCGCTCGGGCGAGATGCGGTCATATTCGCTCAAGTGCCCGCGCACGTCGTCGAGCGTCATCGCTTCGGTCGAACCGGGCAGGCCCATGGTAATGTTGCGCGAGAGTTGTTTCTTGGCCTCGTCGTCCATGCCGGCGAACCGCCGGCCTGCCTCGTCCGCCACCGCATTGCTGAAATCGGCGCCGGCGCCGGGGCGCTCGAGGATGTGGATGTCGAAGGCGGCGAAATCGGCGATGTCGAAGCGCATGCACGAGCCGCCATTGGGCAGTTGCCAGCGGATATCGGTGCGCGTCCAGTCGAGCACCGGCATGAAGTTGTAGCAGATGACCTCGATGCCGCTTTGGGCGAGGTTGCGCATCGAGACCTTCCAGGCCTCGATATGGGCGCGCCACTCGCCCTTCTGCTTCTTGATGTCCTCCGAAACCGGCAGGCTCTCAACCACGTCCCAAGTGAGGCCCGAGGGCGTGCCGTCCTTGCGCGTGCCGATCTCGCGATGGCGCTTGGTGATCTCCTCGGGGGTCCACACCTGCCCGTTGGGCACGTGGTGAAGGGCGCTGACCACCCCCGTCGCTCCCGCCTGGGTGATGTCGTCGATGCTGGTCAGGTCATGCGGTCCGAACCACCGCCATGTCTGCTTCACGGGACTATGCCTCCTCTTGTATGGCAGATGCTTGCCATACCCGCAGCGTGTCGGGAAGCCCCTACGCCCAATCGCCGTTCAGCTGATGGCGATTGGTCCTAGCGCATGTCCTTGTCGTAGACGAACTTCGGCATCTCCCACTTGAAGACCAGCGCCGCGACGCGCAGCGGAAAGCCGACGAGGATGGCGATGATGACGACGAGGTCGGTCGGCAGACCCCACTGCAGGCCGACATAGTAGACGATGCCGGTGACGATCGAGACGGTGGCGTAGAGCTCGCTCGAGAACACCAGCGGGATGTCGTTGCAGAGCACGTCGCGCAGGATGCCGCCGGTGATGCCGGTGAGCATGCCCGAGAAGATCACGACGATCGGATGATGCCCCGCCTCCATCGCCACGTTGCAGCCGATGATGGAGAAAGCGACGAGGCCCAGCGCGTCGAGCAGCAGGAACGGCCAGCGCAACCGGTGCGCCACGCGGGCGATCGCGATGGTAAAGAGCGCCGCTCCGCCCACGATCATCAGCAGATAGGGATTGCGCACCCAGGTCAGCGGATAGTGGTCGAGCAGGATATCACGCATGGTGCCTCCGCCGAGCGCGGTGACGCAGGCGAGGATGACGACGCCGAACCAGTCCATCTTGCGCCGGCCGGCCGCGAGCGCGGCGCTCATGGCCTCGACGGTGATCCCGACATAGAAGATGACTGTGAGCAGCATGATCCTGCTATTCGGGAATGTTGATGGCGCGGACGAGCCAATAGGTGACCGCACACGAGCGGTCCGTGCAATAGGCGTTCATCCACACCTCGCCGTCGCCGAACATCACGCCGTCGGCATTGACGAAGAGATCGGCGTAGACCTGGCTCGTGACGGCTTCGACAACTTCCGGCGTGACGATCTCGTCGTAACGCGCGACGAACTCCTCCTCGCCCGCGATCGCGATCCGGCGCCCGTCGAGGGTGATGTTGAGAGGATAGCGCACCAGCGAGGCGACCGTCGCCTTGTCCTGCGTCTCGACCGCATCCTGAAGCACCTCGAACGCGGCGGCAAACGTGTCGCTGCCGCCGAGGAGGGACTCGATCCGCCCGTTGACGTCCTCGACGCTCTGGGCGCTCGCCGTCGTCAGCGAAGCGGCCAGCAACATGCCCGCAACGATGATCCCGCCGATGAACTTGCCCATGATGCCCCCGAACGCGTCGTCAAAACCGGTTTGCCCTTTCGGCCCTTATATCTCCTATTGGCAGGCGGTACAGCCTTGCTGCGGGCAAGCGGTTAAGACCGGAGGAAAGCCATGCGCAAACCGCAAAGCGTCAGGTCGCTCGAAACCTTTGGGCGCGTGCGCCTGTCGAAGAGCTTCTTCATGCGCGATTTCCTCTATTCGGAAATCTCGGCCGTCCATTCGATCCCCAACATCCCCGACGACCCGGACCTCGCCATCGTCGCGGGCATCCGGCTCTGCGAGGAGCTGCTGGAGCCGCTGCAGGCGCGGTTCGGACGCATCTCCATCCGCTCGTCCTACCGCTCGCCGGCGGTCAACCGCTTCGGCAACGAGAACAAATTGAACTGCGGCAGCAACGAGAGCAATTTCGCCGGCCACATCTGGGACCGGCGCGACGCCGACGGCAATATGGGCGCCACCGCCTGCGTCGTCGTCAACAGCTTCATCCCCTACTACCAGCGCACCGGCCACTGGGAGGCGATGGCCTGGTGGGTGCACGACCACCTGCCCTATGACGACATGGAATTCTTCCCCCACTACGCCGCCTTCAATCTCGGCTGGCGGGAAACCCGCAAGCGCGGCATCTACAGCTTCATCCCGCCCCGGCGCGGGTGGCTGACGAAACCGGGGATGGAGAATGCTGCAGGGGACCACAGCGCGGAGTATGCGGAGATTTTGCGGGAGGTGGATGCGGGCTGAGGTGCACGCCCTCGTGGTTCGAGGCTCCGCTTCGCTTCGCACCTCACCATGAGGGCTGTTGCAGGTTCCGGAGAGGCCCAGTAGCCCTCATGGTGAGGTGCGCCACAGGCGCCTCGAACCACGAGGGCGTGGCACCCTGCTGGCCGGCTACAGGAAATCCGCCCTATGCGGCGTGAAGACGTCGACGAGCCGCCCGGCCTCCAGCGCCACCACCCCGTGCTCGAGCCCTGAAGGCACGATGAAGCTGCCGCCCTTCCCGACGACCTGCGTCTGCCCATCGATTGTTACTTCGAACCGGCCCTCGGCCACGTAGCTCACCTGAATGTGCGGGTGCGAGTGCAGCGCGCCGACGGCGCCCTTGTCGAACCCGAACTCTACCTGCATGAGCTCGGGCGTATGGATGAGCACCCGGCGGCGGTTGCCATTGCCGAGCTCGGTCCAGGCGGTTTCCTCGGGTTGCGCGACGAGCTTCGTGGTCATACGTTTCCTCCGTCTCTCCTAAGGCGGGTAGCATATCGGAGGCGTGCTGGCGAGCCGGATGCCAGCGAGGTTGTAACACCAATTCGCCGCGCGCTTGCCAAGGCGGAACGAACATGGTGCATTCGGGCAAAGCCCCTCACCGCATGGTGATTTGCCTCCGCCGCGCCGCCGGCGCGAGGCTTCAGGAGGGTCAATGCCCGGACTGGCCGGGCCGGAGAAACGATGGCCGCCTATATCCTGCGCCGCCTGGCCCTGATGATCCCGACGCTCTTCGGCATCATGGTCGTCTCCTTCGTCATCGTGCAGTTCGCCCCCGGCGGTCCGGTCGAACAGACCATTGCCCGCATGAGCGGCACGGCCGTCGGCGCCACCGAGCGCGTGACGGGCAGCTCCGCGGGCGATTTCGCCGGGCAGGCCCAGCCAGGCCAGAACATCGGCGGCTCCAGCGCTTACCGCGGCTCGCGCGGGCTCTCGCCCGAGCTGATCGCCCGCATCGAAGCCCAGTTCGGCTTCGACAAGCCGCCGCTCGAGCGCTTCTTTGCGATGATCGGCAACTATCTGCGCTTCGATTTCGGCCGCAGCTACTACCGCGATATCTCGGTCGTCGACCTCATTCTCGAGAAGATGCCCGTCTCGATCTCATTGGGCCTCTGGATGACGCTCATCGCCTACGGCATCTCGATCCCATTGGGGATCAGGAAGGCGGTCAAGGACGGTACGCGTTTCGATGTGTGGACATCGACGATCGTCGTCGTCGGCTACGCCGTTCCCGGATTCCTCATAGCGATCCTTCTGATCGTGCTCTTTGCCGGCGGCAGCTTCTGGTCGATCTTCCCGTTGCGCGGGCTCACCTCTTCGGGCTGGGAAACCATGCCGTGGCACCAGCAGGTGCTCGACTATTTCTGGCACCTGGTGCTGCCCATCGCCTCAATGGCGCTCGGCGCCTTCGCCACGACCACGCTTCTGACCAAGAACTCCTTCCTCGACGAGATCGGCAAGCAGTACGTCGTCACTGCCCGCGCCAAGGGGCTGACGGAACGCCAGGTGCTGTACGGCCACGTCTTCCGCAACGCCATGATGCTGATCATCGCCGCCTTCCCGGCCGCGTTCGTTTCGGCGTTCTTTACCGGCTCGCTCCTCATCGAGACGATCTTCTCGCTCGACGGGCTCGGTCTCCTCGGCTTCGAGGCGATCACCAGCCGCGACTATCCGGTGGTCTTTGCCACGCTCTACATCTTCTCGCTCCTGGGGATGGTCATCGGGCTGATCTCCGACCTTGCCTATATGTGGGTAGACCCGCGCATCGACTTCGAGAGCCGCGAAGTATGAACGAGGTCGCGACACGCCCCACTGATGCCCGCCCCGCCGGCTGGCTCTCGCCGATCAACCGGCGCCGGCAGGAGAACTTCCGCCGCAATCGGCGCGGCTGGTGGTCGTTCTGGATCTTCCTTGCGCTCTTTCTCGTGACGCTCGGCGCCGAATTCATCGCCAACGACCGGCCGATCATCGCCATGTACAAGGGCGAGCTGCTGGTGCCCGCCTTCATCAACTATCCGGAAGCCAAGTTCGGCGGGTTCCTCGCGCTCACCGACTACCGCAATCCCCTCAACTACGAAGAAATCGAGGCCAATGGCTGGATGATCTGGCCGCCCATCCGCTTCTCCTACGGCACCGTCGACAGCCAGGTGCCCGTGCCCTTCCCCTCCCCGCCCTCCTGGACGATGACTTGGGAGGAGAACTGCTCGGCCCTGCCCATGGGGCTCGCGGACCCGCTCTGCATCAACGGCAACATGCATTGGCTGGGCACCGATGGCAGCGGGCGGGATGTGCTGGCGCGCCTCATCTACGGCTTTCGCATCTCGATCCTCTTCGGCCTGACGCTGACCATCATCTCCTCGGTCATCGGCGTCGCCGCCGGCGCGGTGCAAGGCTATTTCGGCGGCTGGACCGACCTCGTCTTCCAGCGCTTTATCGAGATCTGGACGGCGATCCCCTCGCTCTACGTGCTGCTCATCATCTCGAGCGTCATTGCCCCGAGCTTCTGGGTGCTTTTGGGCATATTGCTGCTCTTCTCATGGGTGGCGCTCGTCGGGATCGTGCGCGCCGAGTTCCTGCGCGGTCGCAATTTCGAATACATCGCGGCGGCCCGCGCGCTCGGTGTCTCCAACGCCACCATCATGCTGCGGCACCTCCTGCCCAACGCGATGGTCGCGACGCTCACGTTCATGCCCTTCATCCTCTCGGGGTCGGTGGCGACGCTTACTTCCCTCGATTTCCTCGGCTTCGGCCTGCCGCTCGGCTCGCCATCGCTCGGCGAGCTGCTTGCGCAAGGCAAGAACAATCTGCAGGCGCCCTGGCTCGCCATCACCGGGTTCGTCACCATATCGGTGATGCTGACCCTCCTCGTCTTCATCGGTGAAGCCGTGCGCGACGCCTTCGACCCGAGGAAGACCCTGCGGTGAGTTGTGATATATTGGTACGAGCGGCACCCAGTGGAGTCGGGAAATGAACAAGATCGTGCTCGAACATTACCCGGTCGAAAAACTGCCCGACGACCTCAAGGCGGCCGTCGGTCACGAGGGGCGGGTTACCCTTACCATCGAGCGGGAACGTTCGCCCCTCGATAGAGACGCACTGGTGGCGCAACTGCGAGAAGAAAAGAAACGCATGACCGCCGAACAGGGCCGCACTCTCGCGGAAATCGTTGCTGAGGTCCGGTCCCTGCGTGACGAGTGGGATGATTGATGGCTGCCATATCGCGGCTTTATCTCGATACCAACATCTTCATCGCATTTAAGGAAACTGGAGGCGAAATCGGACAACTGCTGGTCGACTTGATCGCTGCGGTACCGCTGGATGACCGCCCATTCCTGGTCACGAGCGAGCTGACGCTTGCCGAGCTGTTGACAAAGCCGTTGTCCGATGGACGAAAGCAGATCGCCGAGGAATACGATGGCTGGTTGGTCCCGAGCCGGTGGCTTTCGGTCGAACCGGTCACGCGTGAGGTCTTGAGGACATCCGCACGTGTTCGTGCGCGCTACAAGTCGATCAAGTTGCCCGACGCCATTCACCTATCCACGGCGCTCGGACATGGCTGTTCTCATCTGCTGACGGCCGATACGGGCATCCGGGAGAGCTATGATCTCGCTCCCGCCGAGCACGGCACATCCCACCGCACCGCATCGTTGTCGGTCCTTCGCCCGGAAACGGATGTCGTGCGCGGCATCATCGCCGGTCTGGCTGGCAAATGACCGATCCCCTCCTTTCGATCCGCGACCTCCACGTGCGCTTTGGCGAGACCGAAGCGGTCAAGGGCGTGTCGTTCGACGTCATGCCCGGCGAGACCGTGGCCCTTGTCGGCGAGAGCGGCTCGGGCAAGTCGGTGACGGCGCTTTCTGTTCTCAAGCTCCTGCCCTACCCCGCGGCCTCGCACCCAAGGGGCGAAATCCGCTTCAAGGGTCGGGATCTCATGAAGGCGAACGAGGCGGAGCTGCGCCAGGTGCGCGGCAACGACATCTCGATGATCTTCCAGGAGCCGATGACCTCGCTCAACCCGGTCCACACCATCGAGCGGCAGGTGGGCGAGGTACTCGCCGTCCACCGGGGCCTCAGACCCAACGCGGCGCGGGCGCGGACCATCGAATTGCTGACGCAGGTCGGCATTCCCGATCCCGAAAGACGCCTCGGAGCCTACCCGCACCAACTCTCCGGCGGCCAGCGCCAGCGGGTGATGATCGCCATGGCGCTCGCTAACGAGCCGGACCTGCTGATCGCCGACGAGCCGACGACGGCGCTCGACGTGACCGTACAGGCGCAGATACTCACCCTCCTCCGGGACCTGCAGCAGCGCCTCGGCATGGCTATGCTGTTCATCACCCATGACCTTTCGATCGTCAGGAAGCTCGCCGACCGCACCTGCGTGATAACCGGGGGCGAGATCGTCGAGGCCGGCGAGACGCAGGCGATCTTCGCCGAACCCCGGCACGCCTATACCCGCCACCTGATGGCCGCAGAGCCCAGGGGTCGGCCGGCACCTGCCGCCGGCGAGCGCATGATCGTCGAGGCGAACGACCTCAAGGTCTGGTTCCCGATCAAGGCGGGGTTGCTGCGCCGCACGGTCGGACATGTCAAAGCCGTCGACGGCGTCGACATCACCATCCGCGAGGGGGAGACGGTCGGCATCGTCGGCGAAAGCGGCTCGGGCAAGTCGACGCTCGGCCGGGCATTGCTGCGGCTTGTCTCCTCCGAGGGGCGGATCGTCCTCCTCGGCGACGACGTGCAGCGCAAATCCTGGAAGGCCATGCGGCCCTTGCGCGCCGACATGCAGATCGTCTTCCAGGACCCCTACGGGTCGCTGAGCCCGCGCATGTCCGTCGACGACATCGTCGCCGAAGGCCTCAAGGTCCATGCGCCGGGGATCGGCGCGGCCGAGCGTGAGGCACGTGTCATCGCGGCGCTGAGGGACGTTGGCCTCGATCCCGAGGCTCGCCACCGTTACCCGCACGAGTTCTCCGGCGGCCAGCGCCAGCGCGTCGCCATCGCCCGCGCCATGGTGCTCGCTCCGAGGTTCCTCGTGCTCGATGAGCCGACCTCGGCCCTCGACGTCTCGATCCAGGCCCAGATCGTCGACCTCTTGCGCGACCTGCAGGCGGCCAAGGGATTGACCTACATGTTCATCTCCCACGACCTGAAGGTCGTGCGCGCGCTCGCCAACCGTGTGGTGGTGATGAAGGACGGGAGGATCGTCGAGGAGGGCACGGCCGCCGACATCTTCGAGCGGCCGCGCGAGGCTTACACCAAAGCCCTCCTCGCCGCCGCCCTCGACCTTGCCGTGGTCGAGGCTGCCCGCACGTGACCGCCTGTGGACAGTGCCGGCCCATGCACTAAACTCGGCTCAACGAACAGATAGCTTCAGGACTCCCGATGAAAGCCGCCCTCCCGACCCTCGCCACGCTCGCCTTTGCGACGTTCGCCTTCGCCGCGCCGGCTTTCGCGCAGGACGAGGAGCGCGTCTGGCACCATGCCACGAGCCTCGGCCTCGAGCCGAAGTACCCGGAGGGCCTTACCCATTTCGACTACGTCAATCCCGACGCCCCCAAGGGCGGCCTGCTGCGGCTCGGAGCCATGGGCAGCTTCGACACCTTCAATCCCTTCCTGCCGCAGGGAGAGGTGGCTTCCGGACTGGGGCTCATCTACGAGACGCTGACGACGCCCTCTCTTGACGAGAACCAGCTCGTCGACTACGGCGTGCTGGTCGAAGCGATCAGCTGGCCCGACGACTATTCCTCAGTCACCTACCGGCTCAACCCCGATGCGCGCTGGCACGACGGCGAGCCGGTGACCGCCGAGGACGTGATCTGGTCGTTCGAGACGCTGGTCGAGATCAATCCTGACCGGGCCCAGTACTACGCCAACATCACCGGCGTCGAGGAAACAGCGCCCGGCGAGGTGACGTTCAGCTTTGACGAGACCGGCAACCGCGAGCTGCCCAAGATCCTCGGCCAGCTCATCGTGCTGCCCAAGCACTGGTGGGAAGGCACGGACGCCAACGGCAACCAGCGCGATATCCGCCGCTCGACCCTCGAGCCGCCGCTCGGCTCCGGCCCCTACCGCATCAAGAGCTTCGAGGCCGGGCGCACCGTCGCCTACGAGCGCGTCGAGGATTACTGGGGGCTCGACCACCCCACCCAGGTCGGCCAGAACAACATCGGCGAGATCCGCTACGAGTATTTCCTCGACCTCAACGTCGAGTTCGAGGCCTTCAAGGGCGACCGCATCGACATGTGGCCGGAGAACGAGGCGCGCCGCTGGGCCACCGCCTACGATTTCCCCGCCGTCAACGACGGCCGCGTGATCAAGGAAGAGTTCCCGCAGGACTATGCCGGTCGCGGCGTGATGGTCGGCTTCATCTACAATCTGCGCGACGAGAAGTTCCAGAACCCGCTGGTGCGCGAGGCGCTGAACTACGCCTTCAACTTCGAGGAACTGAACCGCACCCAATTCTTCGGGCAGTACGAACGCATCAGCTCGTTCTTCCAGGGGATCGACGAACTGACGTCGAGGGACCTGCCGCAGGGCGAGGAGCTGGAAATCCTCGAATCCGTGCGCGATCTTGTGCCGCCCGAGGTGTTCACCGAGCCTTACGTCAATCCGACGAGCCCCGATGCCGCGGCGCTGCGCAACAATCTGCGCACGGCGCTCAATCTCCTGACGGAGGCCGGCTATACGCTGCAGGGCACCCAGCTCGTTGACGCCAACGGACAGCAGTTGACGATCGAGATCCTGCTCCAGGGCGCGACGATCGAACCGGTGGCCCAGAACCTCGTCAACAACCTCGCCCAGATCGGCATCGCGGCGACCATCCGCACCGCCGACTCGGCCCAGTACGTCAACCGCATCCGCAGCTTCGATTACGAGCTGCTCTACCAGCAATGGGTCCAGTCGGCCTCGCCCGGCAACGAGCAGCGCTTCTTCTTCGGCTCGAGCTCGGCCGAGGAGGAGGGCTCGAGCAACTATGCCGGGCTCGCCGATCCCGGCGTCGATGCGCTCATCAACAAGGTGATCTTCGCCGACGATCGCGAGACGCTGGAAGCCGCGACCCGCGCGCTCGACCGGGTGCTGCTGGCCCACCACATCATCATCCCGAGCTACATGCGCGGCGCTTCCTGGATGGCGCTCTGGGATCGCTACAGCCGGCCCGAGACCCTGCCGGAGTACTCATCGGGGTTCCCGACCATCTGGTGGTACGACGAGGAGAAGGCCGCACGCACCGGGGTGGCTCGGTAAACGTTGCTCCCTCTCCTCTGAGGGGAGGGAGGCCGATCGTGCCCGTGGCAGCACGATCCCCCGCCCACCGGCTGTCATCCCGGCGAAAGCCGGGACCCAGTAAGCGCCGAGGTCAGTGCCTATGCGCAAGAGGGCTCATCAGCTTCACGGCAAAAGCATCAGCGGCGTCGTTTACTGGGTCCCGGCTTTCGCCGGGATGACAGCGGGGGGCGGGGTGAGATTCGTGCCACGCCCTCGTGGCACGAACCCTAATAATCCCGCTCGTAGAACACGCCGAGGCTCGAATCTCCGTCCGCGCCGGCGGCGCCGGTGATCTTGAGGTCGTCGGTCACATCGAGGTTGATGGTGACGCGGCTCTGCCCGCCGGTGCCCGTCTGCACGCCGAGATAGACGTTGTCCTGGATGTAGGTGCCGGCCGCGAGCCCGACATTGCCTTCCTCGTCGGTGACGATATCGAGGTCGGCGAGGCCCGCCCCTTCGCGCAGCGATCCGAGAAGCCCGCCACCCTCGCCGCCCCCGGCAAGCTCGGCGGCGGCCGCCGCGAGGCGCGCCACCTGCAATGGCGTCAGCTCGCCCACCGACCGGTTGAAGATCAGGCGCGCCAGCACCTCGTCCTGCGGCAGGGCGGGATTGGAGGTGAAGCTGATGTCGAGCTCGGAAATGCGCCCGGAAATGGTGACGAACACGGTGATGCCGTCGCCCTCGGTGCGGGCAACGAAGTTGAGCGTCGGATCGAGATTGCCCAGCAGCGTGACCGATCCCGTCTCGAAGGTGATGCGCTGGCCGAGGATCGCGAGGCGCCCGCGCGTCATCTCGAAGCTGCCGACGGGCTGGATGTCGTCGACCGGCCCGGTCAGGCGCACCGAGCCGCCGACTTCCGCGTCGAGCCCGCGCCCGCGGATGAAGATCTGGTTGGGCGCATCGACGGTGATGTCGAGCAACACGCCGGGCGAGCGGGTGCGCGGCGTCGGCGCGCCGCGCTCGTCGATCCGCGCCCTCTCAAGCGTCGCTTCGACCGCCCGGGGCGTATGAATGTGCTCCACATCGATCAGCGCCGCGCCGCCCCCGAAGTTTTCGGGCACGGTGATGTTGGCTTCCTCGATGAGCACGCGCCCGGAGATCAGCGGATTGCCGATGAGGTTGCCGGTGACGGTGAGGTCCCCCGAGGCGGTGGCGACGAAGAGGTGCCCGTCCGCATAGCGGGCAGAATTCAGCGCCAGCGACAGATTGGCCGGGAACTGCCCGGAAAGCCCGATCGTGCCGGAGCCCGAGATGCTGCCGCCGGTCGCAAGGTTGGCCGAGAGGCTTTCGATCCGCGCCTGCGTGCCGTCGAGGCTGATCCGGGCGTTGATGCCGACGAGGCGCAGATTGGCTTCCGGATCGACATATTCGGCGCCGCTGGTGGTGACCGTGCCGCTGAACTGCGGGTTGGAAAGGCTGCCCGACACGCGCGCATCGAGATTGGCGACGCCCGAGGCCTGCCCGCCGCGATCCGCGAGATACCGGTTGGCGAGCGAGAGCGGCGCCGAACCGGTGAGGGCAAGGGAAAGGCCCTGCCCCGCGAGCGGCACGGTGCCGGAACCCGAGACCTGCAAGCCACCCGCGCCGTTGGCGCGCAGCGCCGCGAGCGTGACTGTGTTGCGCGCGAAGCTCCCGTTGACCGAAGCCGTCAGCGGCGCGATGCCGATATCGCCGATGGCGGCAGCATTGAGCCCGGTGCCCTCGGCAGTGAAGCTGACGCGCGGATCGCTGCCCGAGCCGGTGATCTGCGCGCGCCCGTTGAGCGTGCCGGCAAGGCCGAGATCGGACGCGACCGCATTGGCGATCGAGAGCGGCAACGCATTGATCGCAACGTCCATGGCAAGCGCCTCGCCCGCCGTGCCGGAGGCGATGATGCTGCCCGAGCCGACATTGAAGCGCACCGCATCGAGCCTAACCGACGAACCGTCGACGACAAGGACTGTCGGATTGGCGAGGCGCGCCGAAAGCTGACCCTGCACGAGGTTGGCGCGCTCGAGCGCGAGGCGGTAGCCCGTACCCTCTGGCGCCAGCGAGCCGGCAACGTCGACGTCGGTCCCCGTCGCAAGGTTGGCCTGCGCGGTAAAGCGCGTCGTCTCACCGCTCTGGCTTGCCGTGGCGGTGAGCTGGCGCACGTCGACGCCGGCCGCGGAAATCCCGCTGCCGGTGATCCGTCCATTGACGGCTGGCACACCGAAGAGATCGCTCGCCGTGGCCGAGATATCGGCCGATGCGATGCGGATGTCCTCGACCGAGAGATCACGGATGGTGCCGGCGATCTCGGCGGCCTGCGTCTCATCGACGACGGAAAGCTGCACGTCGGCGTCAACCGCGCCGCTCGCCTGCATCAGCGCCAGCGCGGCGGCATTGGAAATGTCGGTGGCATCGACCGAGAGTGCTCCGGAAAGAAGCCCGTCGGGCGTGCGCGCGAGATCGCCGCCGATACGCGTGCCTGCCGTTTCGAACGCGATGTCGGTCAGCCGCGTGCCTTCGGCGTTGACGGCGACATTCGAGGCAAGGTTGACCGCGTGACCGTCGAGCATGGCGGCGCCCGAGATATCGCCGGCGATTGCCGCCTCGACCAGCGTGCCCTCGAAGCCGAACCGGGCATCGCGCAGCGGGCGGCCGACGAGTTCACCCTGCGGCACGGAGGCATTGAGATCGAGCGCTATGGTGCCCTCGGTGCCGCGTGCGGTGCCGGTAACGCTCATCTGCCCCGACGCATCGGGCGAGAGGAGCGCGAGGTCGGCGAGCGCGAGATCGAAGCGGAAATCGGCGGTGCCCGTCGCGATCGTGCCGTCGGCGGTGAGCAGCAGCTGGTCGTTGCCCAGCCGGAAGCCCTCAGCGGCAAGCCCCGTCTCGGTGCGCGCCACGCGCCCGGAGAGCGCGACCTCACCCTCAAGCAGCCGGTCGGCGATCTCGTCGCCGATGGAAAGCCCCGTGCCGGTGCCGTCGAGCATCAGGTCGAAGCCGCCGATCAGCGGACTGACGGAGCCGTTCGCCGTCAGATTCAGCGCGCCGGAGAGCTCGCGATCGGCGAGGTCCGAGAACGGCGCGATATTGGCGGTTTCGAGCCCGATGTCGCCGTTGAAGACGAAATCGTCGAGCGTGCCCGTAAGCGCCATGGAGAGCGCTTGACCCGCGATGCGCAGTTCCGCGACCTGGATCGGCTGGCCCGCTTCCCACAGGCCCGCTACGCCGAGCCCGATGGAATCGCCGAGCGCGGCCTCGACCTCTTCGGTGGCCGAAATGCCGGCGATGGCGCCGTCGCCATTGAGGGTCACGCGGCGGCTGGCCGGATGGTCGAGATTGGCGGCAACGCCCGAGAGGTTGAGCGTCGCCGTCTCGGCGGAAAAACCATTGCCGGTCGAAAGACCGTCGACGATGAGGCCCGCCGTCCAGTTCTCCGAATTGTCGGCGCCGTAGTCGACCGTCACCCGCGCCGCATCGATGCTGGTATCGGCGCCCGGCACCGGCAGGATCACGCGCTCGCCGGCAAGGCCGCCAACGGAGGCATCGAGCGTCATGCGCCGCAGGAAATTGTCCGGCGTCGTCTCGAGGTTGCCGGAGAGCGAAACCTGCCCGCCCGAGAGCTGCAGGTTGGAGATGCTGAGGCCGCCTTCGGTGCGCAGCAGCGCATCGGCGGTGAGCCGCGTTTGCTCGCCGAAGAACGGGCGATAAGGCTCGGCCATAAGGTCGGCCAGCGCGCCGGTAAGGTTGGCGCCGATGACGAACCCTTCCTGCGCCTGCGTGATGGTCGCCGCACCCGAAAGCGCCGTGCGTCCATTCGCGACGAAGGTCAGTTCGGTCACGAGGTCGGAGACGGGGCCGCTGCCGGCGAGCGTCAGCTCCACCGCCGGGCGCCCCTCCATGTTGAGGAGGTTGGCGAGGATCCCGTTGGGCGGCTCGGTCAGGGAAACGTCGATATCGACGTTCTGGTCGGCGCGCGTATAGGCCACATCGAGATCGAGCGTTCCGCCGGGACCATCGAGGCGCTCGATGTCGAGCGTGGTATCGAGGTTCCCCCCTTCGAGGGTGAATGCCCCGGCAAGCGAGATTTCGGAGCCGAGCCCGAAGACCCCCTCGCCGAACGTGACGCGCGGCACCGAGAGTTCCTGGATGATGATGGCGACGGGAAACTCCGGTATCTGCAGGCCGCCCGCCTCGGGCGCGGGCAGGTCCGGCGGCGCGTCGCGGCTCGGCACGGCGTTGCGGGTATATTCGATGGAGTCGGCCGTCAGCGAGCGCACCTCCAGCCGGCCGGTGAACAGCGCCGCCTGGTTCCAGTTGAGGCGCGCATTGTTGATGCGCAGCCACACGCCCTCGGAATCGGAGATGGTGATGAGCCGCACCGAGACATCGGAGCCGAGGATGCCGTCGATGTTGGAGAGGCTGATCTGCCGCTCCGGGGTCGAGAGGCGATCCTGGACGAACTGGGTCAGCCAGTCCTTCTGCTCGTTGTCCGTCATCTCCTGATACGCTTCGCCATCCTGCGCGACGGTGATGGCGAGGGGGACGGCGACGAGCAAGGCCAGCCCCGCGAGCGCGAAGGCCAGCAGGCGATGCGGCAGCGATTTGAGGCGCGCGAGCATCAGAAGGCCTGCCCTATGCCGATGTAGAGCGCGTAGTCCGGATCGCCATCACGCTTGTTGAGCGGAATGGCGAGATCGGCGCGGATGGGCCCGAGGCCGGTCGCATAGCGCAGGCCGATGCCGGCGCCGAGACGCAGGTCCTCGATGCCGGGGAACGTATCGGCGGCCACATACCCGCCGTCGAGGAAGCCGACGACGCCGATGTCGCCGGTGACCTTGACGCGCGCCTCGATCGAGCCTTCGAGCAGGTACCTGCCGCCGGTGACGATATCGCCCGGCCCGTCGACGCCGATGGACTTGAATGCATAGCCGCGCACCGAACCGCCGCCGCCGGCAAAGAAGAGCCTGTCGGGTGGAATCTCCTCGAGGTCTGGACCAAGCAGGGCTCCGGCGCGGATACGGCCGGCGAGCACGACGCGGTCATTGTCGCCGAAGCCGAAATAGGTGCGCCCCTCGATGATCGCGCGGGCGGCCGGATTGCCGTAGTTGAATTCGTAGAACGGCTCGATCTGCGCCGAGGCGTAGAAGCCTTCGGTGGCATCGAGCGGATTGTCGCGGTTGTCGAAGGTGATGCCGCCATAGGCGCCGGCGATGGTGAAATCGCGCGTGCCGAAATCGTCGTCGAACCGCGATACCTCGACCAGCGCCCCCGCCTCGGCGGTGATGTGGTCGGAAAAGATATGCGTCAGCCCCACGCGACCGCCGGCCGAGGTCTCGGTGTAGGTATCGAGCACCGTGCGCTCGGCCGAGACGGTGGCGACGAGGTCGGTGTCGGGCGTGAACATGCCCGGCTTGGTGAAGGTGCCGCCGAAGAAATAGTCGAACTCCTCGGTCTCGACCGGAAAGCCGATGCCCGCCACCCGCGCGTCGAGCCGCAGCCGCTCGGCCTGGCCGAAGAGGTTGCGCCAGAGGTGGTAGGCTTCGACGCCGAGCCCGTCGACGGTCGAAAAACTCGCGCCGACGCCGAACCGGCGCCCCGGCTGCTCCTGGACGATCAGCGTATAGGGCAGCAGCCCGTCGGCGCCGATCTCGCGCGCCGCCTCGAGCCGGGCGGCGCGAAACACTTCCAGCCGGTCGAGCCGCTTCTGGGCGAGCGCGAGCTCGTCGGGATCGTACTCCTCGCCTTCGGTCAATCCCGTCTGGCGGGCAACGAACGCCGGATCCATGCGCTCGGTGCCCTGCACCCGGATCGGTCCGAAGCGCGCCGGGCGGCCCGGTGCGATGGTGATGGTCACGTCGACGGTGTTGTTGGCATGGTCGGCCACCACCTCGCGGCTGGCGACTTCGGCCTTGGCATAGCCCTGCTGGCGCCACGCTTCGATCGCGGAGGCCTCAGCGCGCGTGACGACGCCCGAGCGCGCGACCGCGCCGTTAGCATAGCCGAGCGTGGTCGGCTCCGGCACCTCGTCGCCCGGATCGAGGGTCGGCGGCGCCTGGTTGACGATGACGAGACGATTGAAGCGGAATTCCGGCCCCGGACTGACATGGATCTGGATCGCGGCCGGATTGGGGAGCCTGGCATCGGGCGGGATGTTGGCCGCCTCGACCCCGTTGACGAGGATGTTGACCGTGCCGCCGTAGTATCCTTCGCCATAAAGGGCGGCGGTGATGCGCCGGTAGTCGCCCCGCGCCTTGGCGAGAAGCCCGGCAGCGCCCGATGCCGGCTCGTCCTGGTCGGCAACCAGCGCCGAAGCGTTGCGGATGGCGCCTTCGAGCGCTCCCGTGGCACCCGTCACGATCTCGGCGCTGTAGGTGTGCGGATCGACGATGACCGCATCGGCGTCGCGGTCGGCCTGGTCTTCGAAGAAGCGGATGCCGAAGAGCTCGAACGCAGCCGCGTGCGGCGCCAGTCGGACGCCGCCGACGGGCGCCGCGATACTCAGGACGCCCAGGCAATAGATTACGCGCGCGAGGGTCAGTTGTCTGTTCCCATCGGTTTTACTGGCCGCGCCCGGAACGCGGTAGCCCTCATCTGGCGCAGAAAGGCCAGAAGATTCCGTTAATTATGAAGATCGCGGCACCTGCCGCTGCCCTCTTCGATATCCTCGGCGAGGAGTTTACGGCGGGCGGGCGGCTTTGGATACCGCAACTGCATAAAATTGCTGCTTGAGGCCGCATGTAGTGGCGCGGCGGCCACAGATCGGCGGGTGTGGGCGGCGGAATTGTCGCGAAACGCCAATGCGTTGCCGGACGAACCGTGTTAACGGGAACAACGCTTTCCATCCCACCCTCGGAGCCCGAAATGTACCAGACGCTCGACCCGCGCGACTTCACCGTCTTCATCACCGGCGCGACCTCCGGCTTCGGTTTGGCTGCCGCCCGGCGCTATGCGGGTGCGGGTGCAAAAGTCGTCGCCGCCGGCCGGCGCCGGGACCGGCTCGAGGCGCTCAAGGCCGAACTCGGCGCCGATGCCTGCCACATCGTCGAGCTCGACGTGCGCGACTGGCGGGCGACCAGCGACGTGGTCGCCGCCATCCCCGCCCCGTTCGACGCCATCAACGTGGTGCTGGCCAACGCGGGGCTGGCGCTCGGCCTGCAGCCGGCGGCCGATATCGACATCGCAGACTGGGAAACGATGGTCGACACCAACGTCAAGGGCCTGATGTACACCGTGCGCGCCCTGCTGCCCGGCCTCATCGCGCGTGGCGGCGGCCATATCGTCACCATGGGGTCGGTGGCCGGCGACTATTCCTATCCGGGCGCCAGCGTCTATGGGGCGAGCAAGGCGTTCGTCAAGCAACTGGCCCTCAACCTGCGCGCCGACGTGCAGGGCAAGAAGGTGCGCGTGACCAACATCGAGCCGGGCCTCGCCGAGACCGAATTCTCGCTGGTGCGCTTCAAAGGCGATGCCGGCCGCGCCTCCAAGCCCTATGAGGGTACGCAGGCCATGACCGCCGAGGACATCGCCGAGGCCGTGTTCTGGGCGACGGTCATGCCCGCCCACGTCAACATCAACCGCATCCAGATGATGGCGACGACCCAGGCCTTCGCCCCGTTCGATATCTTCCGCGAGGATTAGGCGTGTCAGACTTTATCGGAATCAGCAGTTCCTGCGCATCCCTCCCCCTTGAGGGGAGCCCTCCGGCTCGTGCTTCCGTCAAAACATGACAGAGTCTAATGCCGGACGGCGCCCGCCTCCGCGTCCGTCACGAGCGCGAGGAACGCGCGGATGATCTGCGTCAGCGTCTCCGGCTGCTCGATCGAGGGCAGGTGCCCGCAGCGCTTGATGAGCTCGAAGCGGGCGTTGGGCACCATTCTGGCGAACTCGGCGACGAGCGCGGGCGGTGTCGAGCCGTCCGCCTCGCCGACGATGCAGATGGCGGGGACCGAAATGGTTCGGGCGATCTCGGTGAGATCGGCATCGCGCAGCGCCGCGCAGGTCGCCGCATAACCGGCGGCCGGCTGGCGGACCAGCATGTTGCGGTAGCCGGCGCACTCCGCCGTCTCGCGGAACTCGGGCGTGAACCAGCGCTCGAGGATGGTGTCAGCGATGGAGGCGATCCCCTCCGCCTCGACGGCGGCGGTGCGCTCGGCCCACATCTGCGGCGTGCCGGACTTGTGGGCGGTGTCGCAGAGAACCAGCGCGCGCACGAGGTCCGGGCGGCGGGCCGACAGCACCTGTGCGATCATGCCGCCGACGGAGACGCCGCAGACGATCGCCCCTCGTGCCCCGACATGGTCGAGAAGGCCCGCCAGGTCCTCGGCATGCGTCTCGATCGTGTAGGGGGTGGCGCCGACGTCGGACAGGCCGTGGCCGCGCTTGTCGTAAGCGAGGATGGCATAGTCCCCCACGAGCCGCACGATGACGTCCCGCCAGATGCGGAAATCCGTTCCGAGCGCGTTGACGAAGACGATGAGGGGCTTGGCCGCGGGATCGCCGATCATCTGGTAGTGAAGCGCCACGCCCCCAATACGCACGAACTGCATGAAAACCTCAGCCGGTCGCTTCGGTCTCGAGCGCCGATATCAGCTCGACCTCGGAATCGTAGTTGCCGAGCTCGACCATGGCGATCTCGAACACGTGGACGCGCCGGCGCAGCTGCGCCTGCTCCTCGGTCTTGGCCGCGATCTGCTCGTCGAGCCGCTCGGCGAACATGTTGGTATGGTCGTCATGCCGGCGGATGCGCTGCTTGAGGGTGCCGAGCGCGGCCATCTCGCCCTCCAGCCGCTCGGCGAGGACGCGCGCATCCGCGGCATTGGCGCCGACCGCGCTCGTCATCATGTCGATGAAATCGACTCCGTCGAGCGGCAGGCCGGTGTCGACGGCGGTGCGCACGGCCGCATCGAACATGTCGGCCAGCACCACTGCGACGTCGTTCCTGAGCTTCACCGCCGCTTCCGGATCGACGACGCCCGTCTCGTCGTACATGCGCCGCGCGTCGGGGTCGGAGAGCACGTCGAACGCCCGCACGATGGTCATGAACTCGTCGGGATCGCCCCCACGGTCGGGGTGGGCGGTGCGCACGCGCAACCGGTAGGCGGCCTTGATGGCGCCGTGGCCGACGGTGCGCTCGACACCGAGTACGCTATAGGGATCGAAGTCGGTCATGGGCCCGCTTGTGGATAAAGAATCTGCCGGTCGTCGCCATGCCCCGCGCCAAACGCGCGGCAGCAATTGGATTTGCTCCAAGCCAGTGTAGAATTGTGGCAAGAGCGAGGGACCATGGCTACAGATACCCAAACGCAAAACGATGAGCAACGCCCGGGCGAAAAACGCCGCGCCACGCTCAAGACCATTGCGGAAATCACCGGCCTCAGCCTCTCGACCGTCTCGCTCTCGCTGCGGGGCGGCGCGGCGCTGAAGGAAGAGACCCGCCGCCGGGTGGCGGAAGCGGCCGCTCAGGTCGGCTACGTTCCCGACCGCGCCGGCGTGCGCCTGCGCACGGGCAAGACCAACGTCATCACGCTGGTGCTCGACAGCGGCGAGGAATCCATCGATTTCGCCCGCCACATGATCCAGGGCATCGGCGAAGCCATCCGCGGCACGCGCTACCACCTGACGGTCGCGCCCGAGTTCAACCCGACCGCCTCCGTCGACACCATCCGCTATATCCTGGGCAACCGCACCGCCGACGGCGTCATCATCACCCACACCGCGCCCGAGGACAGGCGGGTCAAGCTGATGATGGAAGCGGGCTTCCCCTTCGTCAGCCACGGCCGCACCCGTTTCGGCGAGCCGCACGCCTACCACGATTTCAACGCGGAAAAATTCGTCGCCATGGCCGTCGACCGCCTCGCCGCCAAAGGGCGGCGCCGGCAGCTCCTGGTGCTCGGCGAATCCACCACCAACAACTACTTCAACCTGATCGACGCCTTCCGCACCATCACCGCCGAGCGCGGCATCGCCGGCAGCATCATCGATGCCGAAATCCCCCACCAGCGCACCGCCGAGATGCGCGCCTATGGCCGCACGCTGGCAACCGCCAGGGAGCGGCCGGACGGCATCATCTGCGACAGCGAAATGGGCGCCATCGCCCTCATAGGCGGCCTGCAGGATGCAGGGCTCGTGCTCGGCCGCGACATCGAGGTCATCGCCAAGCAGACCTCGGACATCCTACCGACGTTCTTCCCCACCGTCGACACGCTCTCGGAAGACGTGCGGGCGGCGGGGATCGAACTCACGCGCCTCCTCATGCGGCGCATAGCCGGCGAGCCGGCGGGCGATTTGCAGACCCTGGGGGAACCGCAGCCGCATTGGCGGAGCTGAGGAGGCTCTTTCCTCTCTCATGGAAGAAGGAAAGCCCTTACCCGGCCCCAATAGAGGCCGACCTCTCCCCCAAGGGAGAGGTCGGCGCGTAGCGCCGGGTGAGGGGGCCTTTAGTCCCTACCCCGCCAGCGCCGACCGGATCGCCTTTGGCGACCATTCGAATGCGTCATCGAACGGGAAAATCGGACGCTGCTTGTGCCGGCGCTCCAGGCGCTCGACGAACTGGTCGACGACGCCGGTCGAGAGCGCCATCAGGCTCGGATTGGCGATCGGCCCAAGCTCGGGCGAGAGGTACCCCGACTTGACGACGACGATGCGCGCCGCTTTCGGATCGAGCCCAAGCCTCGTAAAATCAACGATGTTGTGGAACGGGCGGCGGCGGGCCGTCAGCACCAGATCAATGCCGCCGACGGTGACGACCGCCTCGCGAAAGAAGGTGTCCTCGACCGGCAACAGGAACTTGACCCTGGCGCGGGCGTGGACCGGCTTGCTCGACGTATCGAGGCTGGCGCCGATCTTCAGGTCGAGTTCGGCCCCGACGCCGGCGGCGTAGCAGGCGTCCGTCGCGGCGCGGTCGGTGATGCCGGCAAAGACCACACCCTGCGCATTGCGCTCGACCAGCGCGGCCAATACCTCGGCCCGGTCCCCAACGCCGCCACCGGTCGGGTTGTCGCCGGATTCGGCGAGCACCACCGGATGGGTCTTCGAGGCGACGGCAGTGTCCACGCATTCCTCGATGCTGCCGGTGGTCGTGCCGAAGACGAACGCGCGGCGGATGTCCCAGTAGTCCTGCGCCAATTGCCTGGCGATCTTCTCCTGCAAGGCGAGGTCAGTGCCGGTGACAAGGGCGGCGGCGGTGGCGCGCGGCTCGTCGGCCCAGACATAGCCGACCTGGAACGAGGCATCCCAGATGCCGGTCGGCTCCTCGATCTCGCTCATGCGCGCATAGAAGCTGCGGCCCGGCTCGTCCTGCGTGCTGGTGCGCTCGCCCGGCAGCAGCACCGGCACCGGCGCCCAGACGAGTTTCGGCCTGACCCCGGTGCGCAGCGCCCGCACCAGCATGTTGACGGCGCGACGCATGGTGTCGGGCGTATCGATATGCGGCGCCGTGCGGTAGGTCGAGAACATGTCGAGGCTGTCGACGATCCTCTGGCTGACATTGCCATGGAGATCGTAGCTCGCCGAGATCGGCACGTCGGGCCCGACGACCTCGCGCACTGCCGAGATGAAGTCGCCCTCGGCATCGAACATGCCTTCGACGAACATCGCGCCGTGCATGGCGAGGTAGACGCCGTCGACCGGGAGCGCGGCCTTCAGCCCTGCGAGAATCTCGGCCTTCCACGTCTCATAGATGCCGCGCTCCACCGGCCCGCCGGCAATGGCGCGCGCGTGGAGGATCGTCACGAACTCAGCCGGAAAATGCGTCAGGAACTCGAAATAGCCATCCTTGGCCATCGCCTCCCCTCGCAGCACGCGGAACTCCGGCTCGCGGATGAGGACAGGGTTGTAGGTGCTGCACTCGGTGTGCAGCCCGGCAACGGCGATGCGCATGGGAACCTCTTTCGGGCAGGATTTGCCCGATAGTGTCACGGCATTTAGGCGTGTCAACACGAAGAGCAGCCGCCAGATTTGTTTTCTTGATGAACTAAGAGGCCTACCTAGCGCCGGCTCGCTGATATAAGTTGACTCGCCGATCGAATTCTGGGCGATAAGTTCACGAGATCGGCAATGGAGGCGCGAGATGCGCGCGACGGCGCACAGATTCAATGCGTCGCAGCAGGCGATGATCCACCTCATCGCGACGGCCGGCCCCCTGAGCCGCACGCGGCTTGCACGCGCGCTCGGCGTCGGCAAGCCTGCGCTCACGGCCTTGACCCGCACGCTGATCGAGGCCGGAATCGTGCTCGAGGCGCGCGAGGAGGCCGACGAGCCGCGCCAGGGCCGCCCCTCGATGCTGCTCGCCATGAATCCGGAATACGGCTACTTCGCCGGCGTCTCCATCACCCTGGAGCAGCCGGTGCTCGTGCTGGTGGATTTGACCGGCCACGTCACCGCGCGCCTGGAGCTGCCGTTCTCGCGCGATCCCGAGACGGTCGCGACGCAAATCGCTGACGGGGTCGACAGCCTCATTGCCGATACCGGCATCGCCCGCGAGCGCCTGCTTGGCATCGGCGTTGCCGTCTCCGGCCTCGTCGACGCGGCACACGAGACCTGCCTCAACTCCACTCACCTCGACTGGCACAACGTGCCACTCGCCCGCCTCATCCGCGACAAGACGGGGCTGCCCGCCTATCTCGAGAACGACGCCAAGACGGCCGCGACGCGCGAAAAGCTCTTCGGCGAGGCGCGGCCGCTCGATGACTTCGCCGTCATTACCATCGGCGACGGCGTCGGCTGCGCCAGTTTCATCGACGGGAAGCTACGGCGCGGACACAATGGCGGCGCCGGCGAGATCGCCCATACCACCGTCGAGCCAGGCGGGCGCCCCTGCAAATGCGGCAAGCGCGGATGCCTCGATACGGTGGCCGCTCCCGGCGCGATCCTGCTGCAGGCCCGCAATGCCGGCCTCAAGATCTCGACGATCGGCGAGATCGAAATGCTCGCCGCCCGCAACGATCCGGCTGCCCTCGACGTGCTGCACAAGGCCGGCGCGACGCTCGGCAGCGTCATCGCCCACCTGGTGCAGGTCAACGACCCGGAGGCCGTGTTCGTCATCGACACCAGCGCCGCCGTCGGCACGCTCATCCGCACCCTCGTCCAGCAGACCGTCACCGCCAACGTGCTGCCGGACATGGGCGCGTCGCTTCGCCTCGTCTTCTCGCGCGTATCCGGCGATTTCTGGTCGCAGACCGCCGCGAGCGTTGCCGCCCACAAGTTCTTCGTGCCCGATTGAGGACACCCATGATCGTCTGCTTCGACATCGGCGGCTCGGCCATCAAGACGGCGACCGCCACGAGCCCCGGCGACCTCAGAATGCTCGGCCGACGCCCGACGCCGCTCGGCGATCTTGATGCGTTCGTCGCCTCTCTCGCGGTGTCCCTGGCCGACGCCGATGCACCCGCCGACGCCCCCGTCGCTATTTCCATCACCGGCGTCGTCGATCCGGATACGCGCATCATCAAATGCGCCAACATCCCCGCGATCGACGGCCTCAAGCTCGCCGATCTCCTCGCCGAGCGCCTCGGCCGGCCCGTGCACATCGCCAACGACGCCGACTGTTTCGCGCTCGCAGAAGCCGGCATGGGCGCCGGTCGCGGGTACCGCATCGTCTTCGGTGCCATCCTCGGCACGGGCGTCGGCGGAGGCCTCGTCATCGACGGGCGGCTCGTCACCGGCGCCGGCGGTTTTGCCGGCGAGTGGGGCCACGGCCCCGTCGCCGCCACCCGCGCTGGCGACCCGCCGGTCGATATCCCGCGCCTGCCCTGCGGCTGCGGGCTTGCCGGATGCGTCGACACGATCGGCGGCGCCCGCGGCATGGAGCGGCTGCACAGGCACCTGCACGGCATCGAGCTTGCCAGCCGCGAGATCGTTTCCGCCTGGGACGCCGGCGACCCCGCCGCTGCCCGCACGGTCGAGGTGCAGGTCGACCTGCTCGCCGGCCCCTTGGCACTCGTTGCCAACGTCGTCGGCGCCCACGTCATTCCAGTCGGTGGAGGTCTTGCCAACTCCACCCGGTTCGTTGCTGCGCTCGACGAAGCCGTGCGCGCCCGGATCCTGCGCAAGGCCGTGGCACCGCTGGTCGTGCCCGGCACCTGCCGCACCGAACCCGGCCTCATCGGCGCCGCCCTCCTCGGCTTTGCTGGAGCCGCCGCATGACCCGTATCCTCCTCGAAGTCTGCGTCGCCGATGCCGAAAGCCTCGATGCGGCGATCGCAGGCGGCGCCGACCGCATCGAGCTCTGCTCGGCGCTGGAGCTTGGCGGCCTCGCCCCCTCCCTCGGCCTGATGCAGCGAGCGGCGAGCGCGCCCATCCCCGTCTATGTCATGATCCGTCCGCGCGGCGGCGACTTCGTCTTCGATGAGCGCGAGGCCGGGATCATGCTTACCGACATCGAAGCGGCGCGGGCGGCAGGTCTGGCCGGCGTCGTCCTCGGCGCCTCCCGTCCGGACGGCGCCCTCGATCGCGACCTCCTCGCCCGCCTTGTCGGCGCAGCGGACGGCCTCGGCACCACGCTCCACCGCGCTATCGACATGGCGCCCGATATCGACGCAGCTCTCGAAACCGCCGTCTCCCTTGGCTTCGAGCGCATTCTCACCTCCGGCGGTGCCAGAAGCGCCATGGATGGCCTACCCGCCCTCGCACGCCTGCATGACAAGGCGGGCAGCCGTATCTCCATCATGGCCGGTTCCGGCGTGCGCGCCGGCAACGTCGCCGATTTGCTGGCGGCCGTGCCCTTGACGGAAGTTCACGCCTCCTGCGCCCTGCCAATCGCGCAGAATCCCGCCGCCGTTGCCTTCGGCTTCGCCACTCCCACCCGCGGCATCACCAGCACCGCGCAGGTGCGGGCGCTGCGCGAAAGGCTGGACGCGATCACAGCAGCGTGAAAGAGGGGCTGGTCATCGCCACACTTTTGCGCATACTCACCAACCTCGATCCGAGGAGGACTCCATGCTTTACGCCGTGCTCTGTTACAACGATGAGAACGCCGTCTCGACCTGGACCAAGGAGGAGGACGACGCCTGCATGGCGCGTCTGCAGGTCGTGACCGGTGCAATGCAGGCCAAGGGCAAGCTTGGTCCGGTCGCGCGGCTCAAGAACACCACCGAAGCGCGCACACTGCGCAAGAATGGCGAGCGCCCGCTGGTCGTCGACGGCCCATTCGCCGAGACCAAGGAGCAGTTCCTCGGCTTCTACGTCGTCGATTGCGAGACGATGGAGGAAGTCGAGGACTTCGTGCGCCAGCTCGCCGAAGCCAACCCCGGCTCGGGTTCCTACGAAATCCGCCCCGTCGGCTTCTTCACCCCCAGCGCCCTGCCGGCCAAGGTCGGCGACCGCTCGGCGGCTTGAGGATTTGCCGCGATGTCCCCGGCTCCCCTCCCCCTTGAGGGG
>NZ_JZEX01000010.1 GCF_000969415.1 Devosia geojensis
TCTTGCTTTTTGTTAAGCGACCAGCGCGCCACGAGACCTACCCCAGGTCGCTCGTCGGCAGCGGACGATGTGTATAATAGACAGCCCTTGAGGGGAGGGCTAGGGTGGGGGGAAGCTTCAACTCGAGCTGATGCCCGCGAGGTCCGCCAATGACCCGCCCGGCGCCGGACATCGCGACGTTCCTCGCCCGCGAGCCCGCCGCCATCGTCGCCGAACTCACCTCCGTGCGCGGTTCGAGCCCGCGGGAAGAGGGCACCTTCATGCTCGTCGGCGCCGAAACCATCTTCGGCACCATCGGCGGCGGGGCTCTCGAATATCTCGTCATCGCCCATGCCCGCCGGCTGATTGCCGCCGGCCGCGCCTCGGAAGTCATGGATGTGCCGCTCGGGCCCGAGATCGGCCAGTGCTGCGGCGGGCGGGTCGAAGTCTGCCTCGACTACGTGACGCCCGAGCTGGCGGAACGGCTCGTCGCGCGCGTTGCGGCGGAAGAGGTGGCCAAGCCCCATATCTATGTCTTCGGCGCCGGCCATGTCGGGCGGGCGCTCGCCCGCTGCCTTTCGCTGCTGCCGGTCAAGGCGCATGTGGTCGATACACGCCGGGAAGAGCTGGTCGATCTGCCCGGGAACGTCGCGACCCATGCCTCCGCCATGCCGGAGGCGGTGGTGCGTTCCGCCCCTCCGGGCAGCGCCTATGTGATCCTCACCCACGACCACGCGCTCGATTTTCTCATCGCGATGGAGGCTCTCAAACGGGCCGACTCGCCTTATGTCGGCATGGTGGGCTCGAGGACGAAGCGGGCGCGGTTCGCCAAGTGGTTCATCGGCGAGGGCGGCGACAGCGCGGCGTTGGAGCGGCTGGTCCTGCCCATCGGGCAGATGGGGCTTGGGGATAAGCGTCCGGAAGTAATAGCGGCACTGGCGGCGGCTGAAATAATGGTCCACATTGGACGGCGGGAAGTCTCTGTTGGAAGCGCGCCGGCCACGATCATTTCGGGAGCCGTCGATGGACGCTAACCTGCCGATGCGGCTTGAGCTTTCCGGCATCACCAAGCAGTTCCCGGGCGTGCTCGCCAACGACGATGTCGGCTTTTCGGTCCGTGCCGGCGAGATCCATGCGCTCCTCGGCGAGAACGGGGCGGGCAAGTCCACCCTCGTCAAGATGATCTACGGCATCATGGCGCCCGATGCCGGCGAGGTGCGTTTCGACGGCGAGCGCGTCGAGATCGCCAATCCGAAGCAGGCCCGCCGGCTCGGCATCGGCATGGTGTTCCAGCACTTTTCGCTCTTCGAGGCGCTGACGGTGCTCGAAAACATCGCGCTCGGCATGGATGCCAAGATCCGCTCCCGCGACCTCGAGGCGCGTATCCGCGAGGTCATGGCAGTCTATGGCCTCAACCTCGATCCGCACCGGATCGTCGCGACCCTCTCGGTCGGCGAGCGGCAGCGCATCGAGATCGTGCGCGCGCTCCTCCTCAAGCCCAAGCTCGTCATCATGGACGAGCCGACCTCTGTCCTGACCCCACAGGAGGTCGAGGCGCTGTTCGAGACGCTGCGCCAGCTCGCTGCAGAAGGCTGCTCGATCCTCTACATTTCCCATAAGCTCCACGAAATAAAAGCGCTCTGCGATACGGCGACGATCCTGCGGGGCCGGCCGCGTGGTCGCCACGTGCGACCCGAAGCAGGAGACCTCGCGCTCCATGGCCGAGAAGATGATCGGCGCCAGCCTCAAGGACATCAAGAAGGACCCGAACCGCACCTTCGGTCCGCCCAAGCTTGTCGTCTCGCGGCTTTCCACCCGCACCGAGGACGAGTTCGGCGTCGCCGTCGAGGAGGTGAGCTTCACCGTGCGCGCCGGCGAGATCTTCGGCATCGCCGGGGTTGCCGGCAACGGGCAGAATGCCCTCCTCGATTCGCTCTCGGGCGAGGTGCTGGGCGAGGAGCGCGAGGCGATCAGCCTCGACGGGCACCCGCTCGGGCTCCTCAACACCACCGGGCGCCGCAAGTTCGGTCTCTGCGCCGTGCCCGAGGAACGCAACGGCCATGCGGCCGTCGCCGATTTCACGCTGGCCGACAATTCCGTGCTCACCGCCCGCGACCGGCTGAAGATGGTCGTCGGCGGCCTCATCGATTCCGGCGCCGCCCGCACTTATACGGGCAAGGTCATCGCCGATTTCGCCGTCAAGGCGCTGGGACCGCAGTCGATGGCGGGCTCGCTCTCGGGCGGGAACCTGCAGAAATACATCATGGGCCGCGAGATCCTGCAGCGCCCGTCGGTGCTTGTCGTCAGCCAGCCGACCTGGGGTGTCGACGCGGGCGCGGCGGCGGCCATCCGCCAGGCTCTCGTCGATCTCGCCGCGGAAGGCTCGGCCATCGTCATCATCAGCCAGGACCTCGACGAGCTGCTGGAGCTTTGCGACACGCTCGCCGTCATCAACGAGGGGCGGTTGAGCCAGACGCTCAAGGTCGGCGAGGCCTCGATCGAGGAGATCGGCCTCCTCATGGGCGGCGTCCACGGCACGGGCGAGCAGGTGCATATCGAGGCGGGAGGCGGCGTTGCAGTTCAGGCTTGAGAAGCGCCCGCAGCCGAGCCGGCTGATGCTCTATGCCGCCCCCATTCTGGCGGTGATCCTCACCATGCTGGTCGGCGGCGCGATCTTCAGCGCCATCGGCTATGACGGCCCCGGAGCCGTCCGGGAAATCTTCATCACGCCGCTCGTCACCTCCTACAAATGGCAGGACCTCGGCATCAAGGCGGCGCCGCTCATCATCATCGGAGTGGGGCTCGCCGTCTCCTACCGGGCCAATGTCTGGAACATCGGCGCCGAGGGGCAGTACGTCGTCGGGGGCGTCTGCGCCACGGGCGTGGCGCTCGCCACCTACGGCATGACCGGCTGGTGGATATTGCCGCTGATGGCGCTCGCCGGGGTCGCGGGCGGCGCGGCTTATGCGGCGATCCCGGCGCTCCTGCGTACGCGCCTCGGCGTCAACGAGATCCTGACCTCGCTGATGCTGACCTACGCCTCGGTGCAGCTCGTCTACTATCTCGTGCGCGCCCCCTGGAAAGACCCGATGGGCATGGGTTTTCCGCAGACGCGCATCTTCTCGGAGGCGGCGCGCCTGCCGACCATCATTCCGGGCACGATCGTCCACCTCGGCGTCCCTATCGCCATCCTCGTCGCGCTCATCGTCTGGTTCGTCATGGCCCGCTCGCTCTTCGGCTTCCAGGTGCGCGTCGTCGGCGCTGCCCCGCATGCGGCGCGCTATGGCGGGTTCAGCGAGAACCGCACTATCTGGCTGGCGCTCCTCGTTTCAGGCGGGCTCGCGGGGCTTGCCGGCATGCTCGAGGTTGCCGGGCCGTTCCAGCGGCTGGTTCCGGGCTTTCCGACCAATTACGGCTTCACCGCCATCATCGCCGCCTTCCTCGGCCGGCTCGATCCCCTGGGCGTCATCTTCGCCTCCATCGTCCTTGCCATCACCTTCGTCGGCGGAGAGATGGCGCAGACGACCATCGGCCTGCCGGCGGCGGCCGCCGGCATCTTCCAGGCGATGATGCTGTTCTTCCTCCTCGCCGGAGACCTCCTCATCCGCTATCGGCTGAAGCGCGTCACGCACCAGCCCACGGAGGCGCGGGCATGAGCGCCGAGCTTCTCATCGCCATCATCATCACCGTGGTCGGCGCCTCGACGCCGATCCTCATCGCCGCGCTCGGCGAGCTGGTGGTGGAAAAGGCCGGCGTCCTCAATCTCGGCGTCGAGGGCATGATGCTGATCGGGGCCGTCACCGGCTTCATCGTGATGTTCACCACGGGCAATCCGTGGCTGGCGGTCCTCGCCGCCGCCATTGCCGGCATGCTCTCCTCGATGATCTTCGCGTTCCTGACGCTGAGCCTTTCGGCCAACCAGACCGCGACGGGCCTGGCGCTCACCATCTTCGGCACCGGCCTTTCGGCGCTTGCCGGCCAGGGTTATTCGGCCCGGCCGGTCGATCTCTTCCGCTCGGTCTTCCCGGCCGAACTCGCGACGCACCCGGTCTGGCGCGTCATCTTCGGCTATTCGCCGCTGGTCTATTTCTCGCTCATCATGGTCTTCGCCGTCTGGTGGTTCCTCCACAAGACGCGCTCGGGCCTCATACTGCGGGCGGTCGGAGAGAACGACCTTTCGGCCCACTCCATCGGCTATTCGGTCATCGGCATCCGCTACGCGGCCGTCGCCTTCGGCGGCGCGATGGCGGGCATCGCGGGCGCGGCGTTTCCGCTGCTCCTCACCCCGCAATGGGCCGAGCGGATGACCGCGGGGCGCGGCTGGATCGCGGTGGCGCTCGTCGTCTTCGCATCCTGGCGGCCGTTCCGGCTGCTGGCGGGCGCCTATCTCTTCGGCCTCGTCATGACCGTCGAGCTCTATTCCAAGGCGGGCGGCGGCATTCTCTCGACCATTCCCGCCGAGCTCTGGGCCGCGATGCCCTACATCGCCACCGTCGTCGTCCTGGTGCTGATCTCGCTGCGGCGGACGGGCAGCACCAGCGCACCGGCTTGCCTCGGCAAGCCGTTCCTTGCAACCAATTAGGAGAGCGGGCCAACGCCTCCCTAATGTCTGAAACAGGGTCAACTCAGGAGAGACACGAATGACGAAGTTCAATCGCCGCAACGTCCTGGCGCTGGGCGGCGCCGCGGCGGCCCTGCCGCTGGTGGGCGGCCGCGCCCTCGCGCAGGAAGGGCCGCTCAAGGTCGGGTTCATCTATATCGGCACGATCAACGACAATGGCTGGAACTACGCGCACAACCAGGGCCGCCTCTACCTCGAAGAGCAGCTGGGTGATGCCGTCGAGACCACCTATGTCGAGAACGTGCCCGAGGGCCCGGATTGCGAGCGCGTGCTGCGCGAGCTGGCCCAGTCCGGCCACAACCTGATCCTCGCCACCAGCTTCGGCTATGGCGACTATGTCATCAAGGTCGCCCAGCAGTTCCCGGACGTGAAGTTCGAGCATGCGACCGGCTACCAGCGCTCGGAGAACGTCGCCACCTACAACGCCCGCTTCCACGAGGGCCGCGCGGTCTGTGGCACCATCGCAGGGCACCTCTCGCAGACGGGCAAGGCCGGCTATATCGGCTCGTTCCCGATCCCTGAGGTGGTGATGGGCATCAACGCCTTCGCGCTCGCCGCCCGCAAGATCAACCCGGACTTCACGCTGACGCCGGTGTTCATCTCGACCTGGAACGACCCGGCCCGCGAGGCGGACGCCGCACGCGCCATGGCCGACCAGGGCATCGACGTCATCACCCAGCACACGGACGGTCCGGCCGCGCTCCAGGTGGCCGAGGAGCGCGGGCTCGTCGGCGGCTTCGGCCAGGGCGCGGACATGAGCGCCTTCGCGCCCAACGCGCATTTGACCGCCATCATCGACAACTGGGGTCCGCACTATGTCGACGCCGCCCAGGCGGTCATCGACGGCACCTGGGAAAGCGGCGACCGCTGGCCGGGCCTCAAGGAAGGCGAAGTGGTGATCGGGCCCTACAACGAGAAGATCCCGGCCGAGGTCGTCGAGGCGGCGGAAGCGGTCAAGAACGGGCAGATCGACGGCTCGTTCAACATCTTCACCGGCCCGATCAACGACCACACCGGCACCGAGCGCGTGGCGGCCGGCGTGACGCTGACCGACCAGGAACTGCTGACCATGGACTGGTACGTCGAGGGCGTCATCCCTCCGGCGTAAGCAGCCTATTGCGCTAAGGAAAGGGGCGGGCAAGTCCCGCCTCTTTTCGTGAGTGAATGAGCGAGAGAGGGGCACCCGCCCTTCTCCCCTCGTGGGAGAAGGTGGCGCGTAGCGCCGGATGAGGGGGCTGGGGCTCCCGGCCAACCCCTCACCCGCCCTTCGGGCACCCTCTCCCACAAGGGGAGAGGGGTAAGAGCCCAACGACAGGACAAAGAATCATGGGCGATTTCGCGATCTTCTGGGAATGGCTGAGCTTTGCTGCGCGCTGGCTGCATGTGGTCACGGCCATCGCCTGGATCGGCTCGTCCTTCTATTTCATCGCGCTCGACCTCGGGCTTAGAAAAACCCCGAGCCTGCCGCCACTCGCCCACGGCGAGGAGTGGCAGGTGCATGGCGGCGGCTTCTACCACATCCAGAAATACCTCGTGGCGCCGGATTTCCTGCCCGAGCATCTCACTTGGTTCAAGTGGGAGAGCTACGCCACGTGGCTCTCGGGCTTTTCGCTCCTCGTCATCGTCTACTATGTCGGGGCCGACATCTACCTCATCGACCGCAACGTCCTCGACGTTCCGCAATGGGGCGCGATCGCCATCTCCATGGGCTCGATCGCCATCGGCTTCCTCATCTACAATGCCCTCTGCAAGTCCCCGCTCGGCGAAAGCCAGAACGGGCTGATGCTCGTGCTCTTCGTGCTGCTGACCGCGATGGCCTGGGCCTATACGCAGGTCTTCACCGGCCGCGCGGCACTCCTCCACATGGGGGCGTTCACCGCGACGATCATGAGCGCCAACGTCTTCATGATCATCATCCCCAACCAGAAGATCGTGGTGGCGGACCTGAAGGCTGGGCGGGTGCCGGATGCCAAGTACGGCAAGATCGCCAAGCAGCGCTCGCTCCACAACAACTACCTGACGCTGCCCGTCGTCTTCTTCATGCTCAGTAGCCACTATCCGCTGGCCTTCGCCACCCAGTGGAACTGGGTCATCGCCTCGCTGATCTTCCTCGTCGGTGTCGTCATCCGGCATTATTTCAATACGAAGCACGCGCGGAAAGGCAATCCGCACTGGACCTGGGCGGCGGCTGTGGTGCTGATGCTCGTCATCGCGTGGCTCTCGACCGGCCCCAAGATCAACGGCTCGGCCTCGGAGGTGGCGTCCTACGGCGCCGCCCCGTTTCTCGAGGCCGAACATTTTGCCGCTGCCAGCATGACGGTGCAGACCCGCTGCTCCATGTGCCACACCGCCGAGCCCGTCTGGCCAGGCATCCACCAGGCGCCTAAGAACGTGATCCTCGACAACGACGTCGCCATCGCCAACTACGCGCATGAGATCGTCCTGCAGGCTGGCTGGAGCCATGCCATGCCGCCGGGCAACGTCACCGAGATGACGGCTGAGGAGCGCGCTCTCCTCGTCGAGTGGTACCGCGAGGGCTCGGCCCGATGAGCCGCACGATCCTGCGCGGGCGCGTCCTCACCTTCCTCGACGAGCCGCAGGGCCTGGAGGACACCGCCAGCTATCGCTATCTCGAGGATGGCGCAGTGGTCATCGAGGACGGCAGGGTGGTTGAGCTCACCGACTATTCGCCCGCGCTCGCCGCGGGCGCCGAGGTCGTTGACCATCGCCCGCACCTCATCATGCCCGGCTTCATCGATACGCACCTGCATTATGTGCAAAGCCAGATGATCGCCTCCTGGGCCGGCTCGCTTCTCGAATGGCTCGACAAGTACACCTTCGTCGAGGAGCAGAAATTCTCCCGGCAGGGCCATGCCGAACACGTCGCCTCAGCCTTCTACGACGAGCTCATCCGCCACGGCACGACCACCGCCGTTGCCTATTGCTCGGTGCATCCGCAATCGGTCGACGCTTATTTCGCCGAGGCCGAGAAGCGCAACATGTTGATGATCGGCGGCAAGGTGATGATGGACTGCCACGCCCCGCCGGGCCTCTGCGATACCGCCGAGACGAGCTACGACGACACCACGGAGCTGATCGCGCGCTGGCACGGCAAGGGCCGTGCGCTCTACGCCATCTCGCCGCGCTTCGCGCTGACCTCGAGCCCGGCGCAGATGGAGGCGGCGCGCGCGCTCGTTGCCGAGCATCCGGACTGCTACATGCAGACCCATCTCTCGGAGAACCCTGCCGAGGTCACCCGGGCGATGTCGCTCTATCCGGATACCAGGGACTACACGGGTATCTACGAGGACTACGGGCTGCTTGGCCCGAAGAGCCTCATGGGGCACTCGATACACCTCAGCCACCGCGAGGCGAAGGTGATGTGCGAGACGGGGGCGGTTGCGGTCTTCTGCCCCACCTCCAACCTCTTTCTCGGCAGCGGCCTGTTCGATTACCAGCGCTTGCGCCAGACGGGGGTGCGGGTGTCCGTTGCCACCGATATCGGCGGGGGCACCAGCTATTCGATGCTGCGCACGCTCGACGAGGGCTACAAGGTGCTGCAGCTGCGCGGCCAGCGCCTGACGCCCTTCAACTCGTTCTATCTCGCGACCCTCGGTAATGCCCGGGCGCTTTCGCTGGAAGGCACCATCGGCTCCATCGTTCCGGGCGCTTCGGCCGACCTCGTGGTGCTCGATGGGCGCGCCACGCCCGCCATGGCCCTACGAATGTCGACTGTCGAAACTCTCGCCGAGGAACTATTCCTCATCCAGACCCTTGGCGACGACCGGTGCGTTGCCGAAGTCTATGTGGCGGGCGGCAGGGCGAAGTCGGTCCTCGGCACGTGAACGCGCCTCGTTTTTTCCGGCATTCGGAAAACCCGGCATCGAGAGGGTTGGCAGGTCAGCCCCATTGACATAGAACGCGTACCCGCGAGTACGACTTAAAGGGACTGCGACGATGAGCGACTATCAGGACAAATCGGGCCTCAAGGTTCACCCTCTCCTGGTAGATTTCATCGAGACCGAAGCGCTTCCCGGCACCGGGGTTTCCGCAGAGCAGTTCTGGTCCGGCTTTGCCGGGCTCGTTGCCGAGCACAGCGTTACCAATGTCAGGCTGCTGGCCAAACGCGACGAATTGCAGGGGCGGATCGACGCCTGGCATCGCGAGCACGGCGCCATCGCCAACGATCCGGCCGGGTACGAGCGGTTCCTGCGCGATATCGGCTACCTCGTCGACGAGCCGGCCGATTTCACCATCGAGACCGACGGGCTCGACCCCGAGATCAGCTCCATCTGCGGACCGCAGCTCGTCGTGCCGGTCTCCAACGCCCGTTACGCGCTCAACGCGGCCAACGCGCGCTGGGGCAGCCTCTATGATGCACTATACGGCACCGACGCGATCAGCCGCGAGGGCGACCTCGCGCCAGGCGCCACCTACAACGCCGCGCGCGGTCAGGCGGTGATCGACCGGGCCGCCGGGTTCCTCGACCTCGCCTTCCCCCTCGCCAAGGGCAGCCACAGGGACGTCACGTCCTATGTGGTCGCCGAGCAGGCGGGCATCGCCAATTTCGTCATCGACACAAAGGCGGGGCCGACGACGCTGAAGGACGCCGCGGCCTTCGCCGCCTACGGCCAGAAAGGCGAGCGCGCCGAAATCGTGCTGCGCCACAACGGGCTCCATGCCATCCTCGTCGTCGACAAGACCCATCCCATCGGCATCAACCAGCCATCGGGCCTTGCCGACGTCGTCGTCGAGAGTGCGCTGACCACCATCCAGGACTGCGAGGACTCGGTCGCGGCGGTCGATGCAGCCGACAAGGTCGGTGTCTACCGCAACTGGCTGGGGCTGATGAACGGCACGCTCGAAGAGACCTTCGAGAAGGGCGGCCGCACCGTCACCCGGAAGCTCCGCGCCGACAAGGCCTATACCGATCCCAACGGCAAGCCGCTGACCCTCAAGGGCCGCGCGCTGCTCCTGGTGCGCAACGTCGGCCACCTGATGACGACGGATGCCGTGCGCGATGCCGCCGGCAAGCCGATCGGGGAGGGGCTGATGGATGCTGCCGTCACCGCGCTCTGCGCCATGAGCGACAAGGTCAACAGCCGCACCGGCGCCATCTACGTCGTCAAGCCCAAGATGCACGGGCCCGAGGAAGTCGCCTTCGCCTGCGCCATCTTCGCCTCGGTCGAGAAGATGCTGGGCCTCAAGCCCAACGCCATCAAGATCGGCATCATGGACGAGGAGCGGCGCACCTCCGCCAACCTCAAGGCGGCGATCTACGAAGCGCGCCAGCGCGTCTTCTTCATCAACACCGGCTTCCTCGACCGCACCGGCGACGAGATCCATACCTCGATGGAAGCCGGGGCTGTGCTGCGCAAGGACGACATCAAGGCCGAGCGCTGGATTGGGGCCTATGAGGACCGCAACGTGCTGATCGGCCTTGCCGCCGGCTTCTCGGGCCGGGCGCAGATCGGCAAGGGCATGTGGGCGCGGCCCGACGACATGGCGGCGATGCTCGAAGCCAAGATCGGCCATCCGAAGTCCGGCGCCAACACCGCCTGGGTGCCCTCGCCGACGGCGGCCACCCTCCACGCGCTGCACTACCACATGGTCGACGTCTTCGAGGCGCAGAAGGCGCGCCACAACCAGCCGCTGCCGCCGCTCGCCGACCTCTTTTCCATGCCGGTCCTCAAGCCCTTCGAGCTCTCGCGCGAAGAGATCGTCCGCGAGCTCGAGAACAGCGCGCAGGGTATCCTCGGCTATGTGGTGCGCTGGGTGCAGCAGGGCGTCGGCTGCTCCAAGGTTCCCGACATCAACAATGTCGGCCTGATGGAAGACCGCGCCACCTGCCGCATCTCCTCGCAGGCCGTCGCCAACTGGCTGCGCCACGGGCTTGTCAGCAAGGACGAGGTGACCTCGGTCTTCGAGCGCATGGCCTCGGTGGTCGATGCGCAGAATGCGGGCGATCCGCTTTACCGGCCGATGTCGGAGAACTTCCAGTCCGTCGCCTTTCAGGCTGCGCTCGACCTCGCCCTCCATGGCGTCGACCAGCCCTCGGGCTACACCGAGCCGATTCTGCACGCCCGCCGGCTGCAGGTAAAGGCGCGCGAGGCCAAGCAGGGGTGATCGTGCCACGCCCTCGTGGTTCGAGGCCGCTTCTCGGCACCTCACCATGAGGGCTGATGAAGTTGCGGTTGCCGTAGCCCTCATGGTGAGGCGGGAGCGTAGCGACCCTCGAACCACGAGGGCGTGACACAATCCCTCAGCTCACGAAGTCGAACGCATCCACGTCGAACAGCCCGCGGTCCGTCATCTTGAGATGCGGAATGACGGGCAGTGCGAGGAACGCGACCTGCAGGAAGGGCTCCGGCAGGGTGCAGCCCAAAGCCTTGGCCGCGTCGCGCAGCCCGTGCAGGTCGTGGGCGACCGTCTCGAATGGTTCGGGGCTCATGAGCCCAGCGATCGGCAGCGCCAATTCGGCAGTGACCGCGCCGCCATCGGCCACCGCAAAGCCGCCGCCGAGCTCGATCAGCCGGTTGACTGCCAGCGCCATGTCGGCGTCGTTTGCTCCGACCACGGTGATGTTGTGGCTGTCATGCCCGACCGAGGAGGCGATGGCGCCGCGCTTCAGGCCGAAGCCCTTGACGAAGCCGTGGCCGATATTGCCGTTCCGGCCGTGCCGCTCGATGACGGCAACCTTGATGATGTCCGCGGCGAGGTCCGGTTCGAGGCCATTGTCGCCGGTCGAGAGCGTCGCGCTCTCGCGGAAAGTGAGGATAAGCCCCGGCTTCACCCCGATCACCGGCGTCTCGTTGCGTCCGGGGCGGTTCTGCATCACGAACGCTCCGGCCGTCACGGGCTTCGCCTTCACCGAGCCCAGTCCCACCGGCGGCACCGGCTGGCGTTCGGCGAAGAGCTCCGGCGTCACCAGCCGGCCGGCCGAGATCACGTCGGAGACGCGGCAGTCCTCGAGGCTGTCGAGCAGCGCGATATCGGCCCGCCAGCCGGGCGCGAGAAGGCCGCGGTCCTTCAGCCCGAAGATCCGCGCCGCCGAGTGGCTGGCGGCGCGGTAGACGTGGTGCAGCGGCCGCCCCTTGGCGACCAGCCGCCGGATCGAGGAGTCGAGGTGCCCCTCCTCGGCGATGTCGAGCGGATTGCGGTCGTCGGTGCAGAGCGCGACGAAGCTCGAGCTGTTCTCGTCGAGCACCTCGGCCAGCACGTCGAGGTCCTTGGAGACAGATCCCTCGCGGATGAGGATCGCCATGCCCTTGGCCAGCTTCTCGCGCGCCTCGGCCGCGCTCGTCGCCTCATGGTCGGTGCGGATTCCGGCGGCGAGATACCCGTTAAGTCCGTAGCCGGAAAGGAGAGGCGCATGCCCGTCGATGTGGTCGTCCTGGAACGCCCAGAGCTTGGCGATGATGCCGGGGTCGAGCGCCAGCACGCCGGCAAAGTTCATCATTTCGGCCAGGCCGATGACCTTCCCGTGCTCACGGAAGGGCAGGAGGTCCTCGATCTCCAGTGCCGCGCCTGAGGTCTCGAACGCGGTCGCCGGCACGCAGGACGAGAGGTTCACCCGCACGTCCATGATCGTCTGCTCGGAGCAGTCGAGAAAGTAGCTTATGCCTTCAGCGCCCAGCACATTGGCGATTTCGTGCGGATCGCAGATGACGGTCGTCACCCCGTGCGGCAGCACGCAGCGGTCGAACTCGAGGGGCGTCACCAGCGAGGATTCGATGTGGAGGTGCGTATCGATGAATCCCGGCACCGCGAACCGCCCGTGCCCGTCGATCTCCGCCTCTCCCTCATAGCGGTGGTGGGTGCCGACGATGCGGTCGCCGACAATGGCGATGTCGGTCGGCGTCACCGCGCCGGTTATGACATCGAGCAGCTGCACATCCCGGATCACGAGGTCCGCCGGTATTTTCCCCTGTCCGGCCTCGATCATGCGGGAGAGCTGTGCCTTCGATGTCATGCGAACGTCCTTGCTGTTTTGCCGAAGCGTCGGCCGGCACGTGGCTTTGGTCAAGTCCCGGTCGAGCGGGTTGGCTCCGCGTCGATGCCGGCGCGCCGCTAATCAACTCGTAAGTGTTCCGCGCTAAGGAAAGCTGGCGGCGAACATGGTTTGGGGACATGCTGCTCGACCTGAGGACGATCTATGTCGTTGGTGCGCTGACGCTCCTCGTTCTGGGGTTCGTCCAGCTTGCCGCCTGCGCGACCGGTCGGTTCCAGCGCTGGTCTGCGTGGTGGAGCATGGCCAACATCCTGCTCGGCATCGGCACCGGCTTCATCGCCTTGCGCGACATGGTCCCGGATGTCGTCTCCGTCGATCTGGGCAACACATCGGTTCTGGCCGGCTATATCTTCATGCTGGTGGCGGTGCGGGTGTTCGCCGGCCGTCCCGTCGACCTGCGCTGGTGCGGGCTTGCCATTCTCGCGGGCGGCCTCGCCTATGTGCTGCTGATGAACAACGGCCCCACCGCCGCAGGCCGCATTGCGTTCGGCTCGGCGATCTCGGCGTTGCTCGACCTTGCCATCCTGCGGGAGGGCGTACGCCTCGCCCGGCGGGAAGGGCTGCGGTCCGGCTGGTTTCTCGCGGTCCTCTTCCTGCCGACCGCCGTGCTCTTCGGCGCTCGCGCCGTCCTTTCCCTCACCGGACAGATGGGCGGGGAGGGGCTCTTTGCCGATGGCGCAGGCATGCATGCGTGGCTTGCCACCCTGGCCGTCATGTTCATCATGATGCGCAGCCTCGTGATGATGCTGATGGCCTCCGAGCGCAGCTACAACGAGCTGGCCGAACGCGCGCATCGCGACCCGCTCACCGAGGCGCTCAACCGCGCCGGGCTCGCGCGATCGTTCGCGCTGCTGGCGGACGCGCCGCAGGCGGTTCTCGTCATCGACATCGACCACTTCAAGGCCTTGAACGACCGGTACGGGCATGCGGCTGGCGACGATATCCTGCGCACCCTCGCCGCCTCGGCGCGGGCCCAGTTGCGGGCGGGGGATCTCTTTGCGCGACATGGCGGCGACGAGTTCGTCGCCGTCATCGGCAACGCTTCGGTCGGCCAGGCGGTGCAGGTGGCCGAACGGATCCGGCAGTCCTTCGCGAAGGCGGTCGCCGAGCGTGAGCTCGCCATCCGACCGACGCTCAGCATCGGCGTTGCGCGGTACCTTCCGGGCCGCTCGGGCTTCGAGGATATATTGCAGAAGGCCGACGAGGCGCTCTATCGGTCCAAGCGGCAGGGCCGCGATCGGGTCGTCACCCATGAGGACGCCGTGCTGGCGGCCTGATGGTGACCGGCGTCGTCAACCGTCCTTGAACAGCACTTCGCGGTCCTGGGTGAAGTTGGCGAGCAGCGGCAGGCAGGCGCCGCCGATCTCGCGGGCGCGCGAGCCGAGCGTCCCCTCGATCAGGGAGAAGCCCGCCAACCCCTGCAGGTCGAAGCCGGCGATGAGCTTGCGGGTGCGCTCGGCGAGCCGGGCGCGCACGGGCAAGGGGAAGGCGCCGTCGAGGATGATGGTGCCGAAATCGATGATCGAGACGGCGGTGACGATCGCCTGCGCCAGGGCGCGGGCGCTTTCCTCAACCCATTCGTCGAGCGGCGCGCCAAGCTCGCCCCATTCGTCCGGGTCGCGCCAGAGGACGCGGGGGTCGGCGCCCGTCGCGACGAGCTTTTCGGCGAGCACGTAGATCGAGGCGGTCTTCAATATCTGCTGGAAGCCGCCGCCCGGAACCGGCACGGGCAGGGGGGCGACGGCGCCGCCATAGCCGGTGCGGCCGGGAAAGAGGTGCCCGTTGAGCACCACGCCGCCGCCAATGAACGAGCCGATGAAGATGTAGAGGAAGTCCGGGTGCTCGGCGCCCTCGCCCAGCACCAGCTCGGCGGCGCAGGCGGCGGTGCCGTCGTTGTGGAAATAGACGGGCCATGGCGAGATCGCCGCCACCTCCTCGCGAATGTCGGCCACTCGCCAGGCCTCGAGCACGTCGGCGGGCGCGGCGAACTGGTTCTTCCAGTTCCACATCTCGAACGGCGCGGCGATGCCGAAGCCGGCGATGCGGGCGCGTTCGGCAAGCGGCAGGCTGCCGGCCAGCTCGCTGATGCCGCGCCCGGCGAGCGCGACAATGCTTTGCGGCGTCGGGTAGGGGTGCGGCTCGTGGATGCGCCCGAGCACGGCGCCGGCGAAATCGAGGAGCACCACGTCGCTCGAGCGGCGGCCAACCTTGAGCCCTAGGAAGAAGGCGCCACGCGGATGCAACTCATAGGGCACCAGCGGCTGGCCGACGCGGCCGCGCAGCGGCTCCAGCCGCCGCACCAGGCCATCGGCCTCAAGCTGGTTGACGATGGTCGAAACGGTCTGCGGCGAAAGCCCTGTCATGCGGGCGAGGTCGGCCTTGGGCAGGCTCGCATGCCGGCGGATCAGCGAGAGCGCGAGCCGCTCGTTGTAGAGCCGCCCGCCGGCCTGGTTGGTGCCGCGCGTGAGCAGTCCGCCCGGTCGCCCGGTCCGGTTCATCGCCGTCGACACCCTTTGCCCCCTTCAACGTTCGTGCTGTCGAGCCCGAACGCCATTGGGCGCATTCCGCGCCAAAGTGCAATCGATTTCATACACTTGTGATCCTCCCCGCCAGCAAGGATGCGACGCGGTTCCGGCTGCTGTCAATTAATAAATCACTTGGACAAATTAATTGACAGGCGCCGGATGATCTGCTGATCATGCCAACGAGGTGCCGCACCGGACGCAAAGAGGAGGTGCTGGTCGGCTGCCTTGCGAGCCCGCGACGAACGCCAAACCGGCTTCGATCGCGGATCGAACCCACGGGAGGAAATCAATGCACAGGTTCATAAAGATCGCGGCCGCCTCGGCCGTGATGATGGGGCTTATGGCGGGAGCGCCCGCCTTCGCCCAGCAGCAGATCGTCGGCCTCATCACCAAGACGGAGGGTAACCCCTTCTTCGTCAAGATGCGCGAAGGCGCGCAAGCCAAGGCGCAGGAGCTGGGCCTGGAGCTGCGCACGTTCGCGGGCGAGTTCGACGGCGACAACGACAGCCAGGTCGCCGCCATCGAGAACCTCATCTCGGCCGGCGCCATCGGCTTTGCCATCGTGCCCTCGGACTCCAGCGCGATCGTGCCGACCATCCAGCAGGCGCGCGATGCGGGGCTGCTCGTCATCGTCCTCGATACGCCCCTCGATCCGATCGACGCGGCCGACGCAACTTTTGCCACCGACAACCGCCAGGCCGGCCGCCTCATCGGCCAATGGGCTGCGGGGACGCTCGGCGAAGAGGCCGCCAACGCCAAGATCGCTTTGCTCGACCTTTCGCCCAACCAGCCGACGGTCGATTACCTGCGCAACCAGGGGTTCCTCGAAGGCTTCGGCATCGACGTCAAGGATGCCAACCGCATCGGCGACGAGGACGATCCGCGCATCTGCGGCTCGGAGGTGACGGGCGGGGCCGAGGACGGCGGACGCACCGCCATGGAAACGCTGCTGCAGCGCTGCCCCGACATCAACGTCGTCTACACCATCAATGAGCCGGCGGCGGCCGGTGCCTATGAGGCGCTGCGGGCTGTCGGCAAGGACGACGGGTCGGTCACCATCGTTTCGGTGGACGGCGGCTGCCCCGGGGTCCAGAATGTCAAGGACGGCATCATCGGCGCCACCTCGCAGCAGTACCCGCTCGACATGGCTTCGCTCGCTCTCGAAGCGATCAAGACCTTCGCCGATACCGGCGAGAAGCCGGCGGTCACCGAAGGCCTCGATTTCTACGACACCGGCGCGACCCTGGTGACGGACAAGCCGGTCGAAGGAGTCGAGTCGATCGACACCACCGAAGGCATGGAGCTCTGTTGGGGCTGAGCGGCGGCTAAAAGCAGCGGAAAGGGTCGCCACACCGCGGCCCTTTCTACACCAACGCGGCACATCCTTGGGAGGGGATAGGTCATGAGTGACGACACCGCCGGCGCGACGCTGGCCGAGAAGGGATTGGCGAGCGGGGAGCAGGAGGTCGCGAGCTTCGAGGATTCACGGCACGGGCCGCTGCGCCAGTTGCAGGGGTTCCTGCACAGCTACCCGACGGCCATCCCGTTCATCGTCCTCATCATCGGCATCCTGATCTTCACGGTCGCCGCGGGCACGCGGTTCTTTGCTCCGTTCAACCTGTCGCTGGTCCTGCAGCAGGTCACCATCATCGGCGTCCTCGGCATCGCGCAGACCCTCGTCATCCTCACCGCCGGCATAGACCTGTCGGTCGGGGCGATCATGATCCTGTCGTCGATCGTCATGGGCCGGCTGTCGGTGGTCGCGGGGGTGCCGGTCGAGATCAGCTTCGTGCTCGGGCTGCTCACGGGGCTTGCCTGCGGTCTCGTCAACGGGCTGCTGGTGGCGCTGGTGCGCCTGCCGCCCTTCATCGTGACGCTCGGCACGTGGTCGATCTATGGGGCGCTCATCATCCTCATCTCGCGCTCGGAAACCATACGCTCGCAGGACATTGCGGCCATCGCCCCGATGCTGCAATGGATGGGCGCGCGCGTCGCGCTGGGAGGTGGGGCCATCCTCACGGCCGGCTCGATCGTCATGATCCTCATCGCCTGCGTCGTCTGGTACATCCTCAACCGCACGGCCTTCGGACGCCATATCTACGCCACCGGCGACGATCCGGAATCGGCGCGGCTCGCCGGCATCAACACCAAGGCGACGCTCATCGGCGTCTATTCGCTGGCCGGTCTCATCTGCGCCATCGCCGGCTGGGTGGTCATCGGGCGCATCGGCGCGGCGTCCCCGCTTGCCGGGCAGAACGCCAACCTCGATGCCATCACCGCCGTCGTCATCGGCGGCACCTCGCTCTTTGGCGGCCGCGGCTCGATCATCGGCACGCTGATCGGGGCGCTGATCGTCGGCGTCTTCCGCAACGGCCCCGCGCTCGCGGGCGTCGACGTGCTCTGGCAGGAGTTCGCCGTCGGCGGCCTCATCATCGTCGCCGTCACCATCGACCAGTGGATCAGGAAGATTTCGGCATGAGCATGGATACGCAACCGGCCAGCCTCACCGCCACGCCCATCGCCGGGCCAAACCCGATCATCGAGGCGCGCGGCCTCGTCAAGCGCTACGGGCGGGTCGTTGCCCTCGACAATGCCGATTTCGACCTGATGCCCGGCGAGATCCTCGCCGTCATCGGCGACAACGGCGCAGGCAAGTCGACCCTCATCAAGGCGCTCTGCGGCGCCGTCATCCCGGATGCCGGCACCATCAAGATCGACGGCAGCCCGATGCACTTCTCCTCACCGATGGACGCGAGGAAAGCCGGCATCGAGACGGTCTACCAGAACCTCGCCCTCTCGCCGGCCCTTTCCATCGCCGACAACCTCTTCCTCGGCCGCGAGATGAGGAAGACCGGTCCCATGGGCCGGTTCTTCCGCCTGCTCGACCGGGCCGAGATGAACCGGCTGGCACGCGCCAAGCTCTCCGAGCTCGGCCTCATGACCATCCAGAACATCAACCAGTCGGTCGAAACGCTTTCGGGCGGGCAGCGGCAGGGTGTGGCCGTGGCGCGCGCCGCCGCCTTCGGCTCCAAGGTCGTCATCATGGACGAGCCGACGGCGGCCCTCGGCGTCAAGGAGAGCCGGCGCGTGCTCGAATTGATCCTCGACGTCAAGCGGCGCGGCCTGCCGATCGTCCTCATCTCGCACAATATGCCGCACGTCTTCGAGGTCGCCGACCGCATCCACATCCATCGCCTGGGCAAGCGCATCGCGATCATCAACCCGAAGGACTATTCCATGTCCGACGCCGTCGCGATCATGACGGGGGCGATGAAGCCTCCGACAATAGGCGGATGAGGGTCCGCATGTGAGCAGGTGGTACCACAACCCCGATTGTCATCCCGGCGAAAGCCGGGACCCAGTACGCTCAGGGCAGGCGGTGACGACTGCATGATGCTTCCGGATGAACATAAGTCCTTGCTAAGCTCGGCGGTATCACCGCATGGCCTAAGCTCAGGCCATTCCTGCCAACCGATGCCTCTGGATAAGACATGACCCAAGTCCGCGCTCTCGTTCTCGAACGCCAGCATGAACTCGCCCTCCGCGATATCGACCTGCCGCTCGAGGTCGGCCCGGGCATGGTCAGGATCGCCATCCACACTGTGGGCGTCTGCGGGTCGGACGTCCACTACTACACCCACGGCAAGATCGGCCCCTTCGTCGTCAATGCGCCCATGGTGCTGGGCCACGAGGCCGCCGGCACCGTCGTCGAGATCGGCGAGGGCGTGACGCATCTCAAGGTCGGGGACCGGGTCTGCATGGAGCCGGGGGTGCCCGATCCGAACTCGAAGGCCAGCCGACTCGGTATGTACAATGTCGATCCGGCGGTGACCTTCTGGGCCACGCCCCCGGTCCACGGCGTCTTGACGCCCGAAGTGGTGCATCCGGCCAACTACACCTTCAAGCTGCCCGACAACGTCTCGTTCGCCGAAGGGGCGATGGTGGAGCCGTTCGCCGTCGGCATGCAGGCGGCGACGAAGGCCAGGATTGCGCCCGGCGATACCGCCGTGGTGCTCGGCGCCGGCCCCATCGGCACGATGGTCGCCATCGCCGCGCTCGCGGGCGGGTGCGCGCGGGCAATCGTTGCCGATCTTGCCCAGCCCAAACTCGATATCGCCGCGCGCTACCAAGGCGTCATTCCGGTCAACATCCGCGAAAAATCCATCGCCGAGGAGGTCAAGCGCCTGACCGATGGCTGGGGCGCCGATGTCGTCTTCGAGTGCTCGGGCTCGCCCAAGGCCTGGGAGACGATCATGCAGCTGCCGCGCCCGGGCGGCGCCATCGTCGTCGTCGGCCTGCCGGTCGAGCCTGTCGCAGTCGACATCGCCGGAGCCTCGACCAAGGAGCTGCGCATCGAGAACATCTTCCGCTACGCCCATCAGTACGAACGCGCCATCGCTCTGATGGGGTCGGGGCGTGTCGATTTGAAGCCGCTGATCTCCGAGACCTTTGCGTTCGAGGACTCGATCAAGGCGTTCGACCGGGCGGTCGAAGGCCGCCCGAGCGATGTGAAGCTGCAGATCAGGGTGGCGAAATAGGGCCCCTCAATCCGGCGCTGCGCGCCACCTTCTCCCACAAGGGGAGAAGGGGAGGTGCCCATTCGCTTACTTGTAACGAACGAAGCTATCGGCAGACCACCCTCCCTTTTCCCCTCGTGGGAGAAGGTGCCCGGAGGGGCGGATGAGGGGGCCGAGCCCCGATATCAACGGAGGAAACCCATGGATCTCGGACTGACCGGCAAGGTCGCAGTCATCACCGGCGGCACGGTCGGCATCGGCCTCGCCATCGCCGAGGGCCTCGCGGCCGAAGGCACCAACCTCGTGCTCGTCGGGCGCAACGGCGAGCGCGGCGAGGCCGAAGCGGCGCGGGTGGCGCAAGCGCATGGCATCTCGGCTATCGCGGTGGCGGCGGACGTCGCGACGGCCGAGGGCTGCGACACTGTGGTCGCCGGGGCCCGTGACGCCTTCGGCGGCGCCGATATCCTCATCAACAACGCCGGCACCGGTTCCAACGAGACGATCCTCGAGGCGGACGACGCCAAGTGGCAGTACTACTGGGATCTACACGTCATGGCCGCCGTGCGGCTGGCTCGCGACATCGTACCGACGATGAAGGCGCGGGGCGGCGGGGTCGTCGTCCACAACGCCTCGATCTGCGCCGTGCAGCCGCTCTGGTACGAGCCCATCTACAACACCACCAAGGCGGCGCTGATGATGTTCTCCAAGACGCTGGCCAACGAGGTCGTTTCCGACAACATCCGCGTCAACTGCGTCAACCCCGGCCTGGTGCTGACGCCGGATTGGGTGAAGACCGCCAAGCAGTTGCACGGGGAGGACGGGTACGAGGCCTATCTCCAGTCCGTTGCCGACGAGGCGGGCGGCATGAAGCGGTTCGCGAGCGCCGAGGAGCTCGCCAACTTCTTCGTGTTCCTGTGCTCGGAGAAGGCCAGCTATTCGACGGGCTCCACGTATTTCGTCGATGGCGGGTGGCTGAAGACGGTTTAGTGCGGAAGGCCCCCTCACCCGGCGCTGCGCGCCGACCTCTCCCCCAAGGGAGAGGTGGGGTGGGCGCACGTCGACTGGGTGCCGACACCTCTCCCTTCGGGGGAGAGGTCGCCCGAAGGGCGGGTGAGGGGGCCTTCGCCCGTATCAGTACGATTCACGTCACGCGCTCATCAGCGCGGTGGCCTCCGCCAGCCGATGAACCGAGTGGATGCACATGGGCGCGTTCGGCTCCGGCTCGTGGAAGAGCGCGAGCTGGTCGATGACCAGCGGAGCGCCGGCCAGCGGGCCGAAATAGCGCTTGAGGACGGTCAGCACATAGGCCTGCTCGTTCCAGGGCACGGGGCCGGTGAGGCTCATGTGGAAGCGGTAGTCGTCGAGGACGAACGGGTGTCCCCAGGCGAGGAGATTGGCGTGCTGCCGGTCGGTGAGCCGCAGCGGGTAGCGCCGCTCGAGCTCGCCCTCGCTCATAGGGGCGCGGAAGTGGTCGAAGCTCATCACGACTTCGGCGGCGAGCGCGTTGACCTGCGGAGAGGGCCCGTCCGGCACGAGGCAGAAGAAACTGTCGAGCAGCCGCACGTCCATCCGCGGGACGAGGAGGGAAGGGCGCTCGCGGGCAAAGCGGGTCAGGGCCTTGGAAAGCGTGTCGATGGAGTAGCCCTCGACGAGCTGGAAGGGCGCACGCAGCGTTCCATGAAAGCCGAACCGGCGCACCGGGGCGGTGAGGAAGGCGCGGTCCTCCTCGATCAGCCCCTCGATCACGCCGCTGTCCACCCGCTCGCCCGTATAGGCGTCACGCCCCAGCCAGCGCGTCGCCGCGACGGTCAGGGGGTTGTCCCGAGCAGGAATGAAGTAGATCGCGCAGCGCATGGATCGGTATCCGGAATCCGCTTTCGCTAGCCGATCCGTATGACAACCGCGCGAAACGCTTGGCGCGCCGAATCACAAATCCGCGCGCCACAGGGTTTTCCCCAGGGGCGTGGTTTCCCAATCAGTGCGTCTGCCGGCCGATGAGCCGCATGCGGATGCCGGTCGAGAGATTGTCGAACAGGAACACCACGATCAGGATCAGCACGACCATGTAGGCCACCTTGTCCCAGTCGGAATTGGTGCCCATCGCTTCCAGCAGCTTCAGGCCGATGCCGCCCGCGCCCACCGCGCCGATGACCGTCGCCGAGCGGGTGTTGCTTTCCCAGAAATAGAGCGATTGCGACACGAACACCGGCAGCACCTGCGGCACGACGCCGTAGCGGTTGACCGCGGCGGGGCTGGCGCCAACCGATCTCATACCGTCGCGCTGCTTGTCGTCGATGTTCTCCAGCGCCTCGGCATAGACCTTGCCGAGCGCCCCGGTGTCGGTGAAGAAAATCGCCGCGATGCCGGGGATGGGACCGGGGCCGAAGCCGCGGGTGAAGAACAGCGCCCAGATCAGCATGTCGACCGAGCGGATGAAGTCGAAGAAGCGCTTCATCAGCCAGTTCGCCGGCCGGTTGAGGGTGATGTTGCGCGCGGCGATGAAGGCGAGGGGGAAGGCGACGAGCGTTGCGAGCAGCGTCCCGACAAAGGCCATCACCAGCGTCTGCATCAGCTTGGCGAGAATGTCGCCATGCTGCCAGGCGCGGTTGCCCAGCCATTCGTTGAGCACCAGTTGGGCGTTGGACCGGGTCGGATCGACGCGCTCGCCGGAGAAGACGAGGCCTACGGTGGAAAAGAGGTCGTGTCCCCAGAGCGGCGAACGCGGATCGTAGAGGAAGTTCGCCCAGCCGAGGAACCGGCGTTGCACCGCGACCTGGTTGTCGCGGATTTCCGCCTGTCCCTCGAAGCCGAAGTCGACGATCACTTTCTGCCGGTCCTGGACGATCGCGGCGGGCGCATTTTCCGGCGCGGTCGCGGCGTCCTCGCCGATCATCACCAGATGGGGTTCGCCCGCGAGGTAGACGGTCACCACCTGCGGGGTGATCTCGAGGCGGTCGGCATCGCTGCCGAAGGTCACCGTCATGCTGCCGTTGGCGTGCGGCGTCAGCCAGTCGATAACGGCGTCTTGGGGATACTGCCCGCGGCTCGACCACTGCGGCACCACCGCGCCATCCTCGAAGCGCAGGCGCGGCTGGGCCCGCCACGAATACCAGTCCTGGATATAGATCGAGGCGCGATCCCACTTGCCGTTCTGCAGCGCCGGCCCGACCCCGAAGAAGAACCAGCAGAAGACGAGGTAGGCCAGCGTCAGGACGATCCCGACGGGCAGGCCGTAGCGTTGCAGGAACGACTTGCGGAAGACCTCGGGGAACTTGCCTTCCAGCCGGCGGCGCTCGGCGGCGCTGATCGCGGTCATGCGGCGGCCCTCCCCAGCTCGAAGCCCTGGCTCCCGACGAGCCGTCGGCGCAGCCACCCCGAGAACTGGTCGATGGCGATGATGGTCACCAGCAGCAGGATGATGATGGCGTAGGTCTGCGCGGCGTAGTCACGCCCGATAGACAGGCGGAACACCTCGCCGATGCCGCCCCCGCCCACGGCGCCGATGATGGTGGAGGCGCGCACGTTGATCTCCAGGCGAAGCAGACTGTAGCTGACGAAATTGGGCATCACCTGCGGCACGATGGCAAAGCGCACCCGTTCGAGCCACGTGGCGCCCACCGACCGCAGCCCTTCGTCGGGCTTCATGTCGGCGTTCTCGACCACTTCGAAGAACAGTTTGCCCAAAGCGCCGATGGTGTGGAGCGATACCGCGGCGATGGCCGCGATCGGGCCGATGGAGAGCACTGCCGTCAACAGGCCGGCGATGACGATCTCGGGAAAAGCGCGCAGCACCTCCATCGTCCGGCGCGCGAACCAGCGCACGGCGCCCGCGCCGACGAGGTTGGTGGCGGCAAAGAAACAGAGGCAGAATGCCAGCGCCCCGCCGATGATCGTCGAGACGATGGCGATGTTGACCGTAACGATCAGCTGATAGATGAAATACGGGATATAGAACGTATCGGTGAGGTAGATGCGGGCCGAGGTGTAGTTGTACTTGGCCGATCCGTCGAAATAGGGCGATTCCAGATCAAACATGGCGCGGAAGATCTCGAAGGGATCGCGCGGCACGAAGTTCTTGAGAAAATCGAACATGAAGGGAAGCCGTTCGAAGAACTTCCCGGAATTGGCGGCATTGGCATAGGACATTGCTGCCCCGAGCGCGACGAGCACACCCACCACGGCGATGACGGTATAGATGCGGCGCGTCAGCACCTGCGACCGGTAGTGGCGCAGTATGGTCTCGCCGGCGGGCGAAAGTGGCTGGTGCTGAGCGACATCGGCCATATGCGCGAGATCTCCACGTTCGCGATGCCACCCATGATGAGGGTGACATCGCGTTGCTTGCGGTTCGACGTTGGCTTTAGCCGCCGATCACCGAACGGCGAGCGTCGATGATGGTCTGGTACATCTCGGGGCTGGATTCCACGAAGTTGGTGTAGCCGCCGGCGGTGAAGGCGTCGAAGCACTCGAAATCGCTTTCCGGCAGGGCCAGGAAGAACGCCTCGATCTGGGCCTTCATGTCGTCCGGAAGGGCGTTGGAAACCATCAGCGGGCCGTTCGGGATGATCGGGGACTGCCAGACTTCCACCAGGTCGTCCATGTCGAGCATGCCCTTGTCGACCATGATGCGCAGATTGCCCGAGGTATAACCTTCGGACCACTCACCCTGGCCCGAACCGAAAGTGGTGCCGACGTCCCAGGTGCCGTCGAGGACGCCTAGGACCAGGTTTTCGTGGCCGCCGCCGAAGCCGGTTTCGCCGTAGAAGGCCTCGATCGGTTCGCCAATGTCATTGGGCAGGGACACGTTGGGAACAAGATAGCCCGAGGTCGAATCCGGATCGGCAAAGCCGAGCTTCTTGCCCCGGGTCGAGGCGAGATCGGTGATGCCGCTGTCGGCGCGCGCGACCATGATGGTGTAATAGCCCGTCGAGCCGTCCTCCTGCTGTGTGGTCAGGATGGGGTCAACGGCCTCGGCGTCCTGCAGGTAGATGGCGGCGTAGGACGAAGCGCCCATGATGGCGATGTCGATGGTGCCGCCCAGCAGGCCCTGGATGATGCCGTTGTAGTCGGGCGAGGGGAAGAACTGGACTTCGGCAACGCCGGTGGCAGCCTTCAGGGGATCGGCGACGCACTCGGTACGGCGCAGCTGGTCGCTTTCGTTTTCCGAACCGTCGAGGCCGATGCGCAGGACGTTGACATCCTGGGCCAGGGCCGGAGCGGCGAGGGAAAGGGCGACGGACGTGAGGAGAAGTTTGCGGATTGCGGACACGGGGAAGTCTCCTTTGGTGACGCGGGTTGTCGGCTGCGGCGGGGCCGGCAGCGGAACGCTTTGGAAAACTCAGGGGGCCTGCTGGGCGTTGGTCGGCGTCCTGGGCAGGCGCAGCGGCGCGATGGCCGTGGAGGTCATCGCCTCCGAAAACGCTTCCTTGAGCCCGTCGGCGCCGTAGATGGTGCGCGCGACATCCGTGGTCAGCTGCTCGGGCGTTCCGTCGAACACCACCCGGCCGGCGCTCATGCCGATGATGCGGTCGCAATAGGCGCGCGCCGTATCGAGGGTATGGAGGTTGGTGATGACCGTGATGCCTTCGGAATTGATGTCGCGCAGGCTGTCCATGACGATCTGCGCGTTACGCGGATCGAGGCTGGCGATCGGCTCGTCGGCGAGGATCATCTTGGGGTCCTGCATCAGCGCGCGGGCGATGGCGACGCGTTGCTGCTGGCCGCCCGAAAGGGTCTGGGCCCACTGCATGGCGGTCTGGGCGATGTCGAGGCGCTCGAGGGCCTTCAGCGCCTCGAGCTGCTCGTCGGGGGTGAATATCTGCAGGAGATTGAGGACCGGATTGCGCCCATTGAGACGGCCGAGCATCACGTTGGTGATGACGTCGAGGCGCGGCACCAGGTTGAACTGCTGGAAGATCATGGCGCAGTCGCGCTGCCAGCTGCGCAATTCGGCGCCCTTGAGGGCCGAGATCGTCCGTCCCGAATAGACGATCTTGCCGTCGCTGACGTCCGCCAGCCGGTTGATCATGCGCAGGAGCGTCGACTTGCCCGCGCCCGAGGCGCCGATGATGCCGACCATTTCGCCTTCGCCCACGACGAGGGAAACATTGTCGACCGCTGTCTTGTCGCCGAAGCGGCGGGTCACGCGATGCAGCTCGAGCACTGGCCAGCCCTTTGAAGTTGACTTCGCGGGTCTAGGATCGGCCGGTAAAGCTGTGATGTCGGTTCCATGACGGTTCCATGACCGTCCACCGCATAGGAATAAAGTCGAGGGAACCGGCGCGGGCCCGCGCCTGTTGTCACTCCAGCGTCAATTCGGGGAGCCTTCCCACATGGATATCGGCAACGACTTCGGTCTCGTCGAGAGCTATCTGCCTTTCCACATCATGCTGATCCGCCTGGGCGTCGCCGCCATCTTCGGGGCGATGATCGGCTTCGAGCGCGGCAAGCACACCGCCGAAGCCGGGTTCCGCACCCATATCCTCATCGCGGTGGCGGCGTGCCTCTTCACCATTCTCGCCTTCGAGATCTACCACACGCTCGAAGGCGCCGAGAACCGGGCCGATCCCATCCGCGCGGTGGAGGCGGTCACCGCCGGCATCGCTTTCCTCGGGGC
>NZ_JZEX01000106.1 GCF_000969415.1 Devosia geojensis
CCCCCGACCCCTCCCCTCAAGGGGGAGGGGAGACGGTGCCCAACCCATTGATCCGACAGAGAAAGCGGGAACTTATCCCCGCACCCGCGCAGCAGCCCCATACTCACTCCCACCTCCCGCACGACGCGGTGTCGACGAAACGCCGGCGGGAGGGTCCGGGTCAGCGGGGGTCGCCCCGCAGGGTCCCGAGCCGGAGCGAGCCGGGCGGCTTACCTCCGCATCTGTTTTGCCGGGAGGCGGCTACGTAGCCATCCGCCCCCGCGCCCGTCACCCCCAGCTACGGGGGGCTGGCTCGTTAGTGGGCCTGGCGGGTCAAGGCAGGTCGGAAGGCCCCTGGCGGTAATCCAACCGGCAAAGACCCACCATCCGGATGCGCGGGGCGGGCGAAAGCCTCCCGTTCTTCATATCGATAGGTTCGAGGCTCGAGACCGCCCCGCGCCGTTACACCTGCCGCAAGGCGGGAGACTTGAGGAGGAACCGTGAGGCCACCATGGCCGGGCGGGGCTTGTGCACGCCTGCGACAATTCATCGCAAATTCCATTGCTTAACGAGCCAATCCGACTAATCTGCCTCTCCGAGGGAGCCCGTGGAGGGCCGGGCGGGGGACCTGTCTTTGGGCTGTCCGCCCCGGCGTGGGCTTTGAGGACAAGACCGAAAGAGGGAACTTCATGACTCTGGCACTCTGGCTGATCGCCCTATGCGGCGGCCTATCGATCGTTTACGGCATAGTCACAACGCGCGGGCTGCTGGCGGCGGACGCCGGGAGCGCGCGCATGCAGGAGATTTCGGCGGCGGTGCGCGAGGGGGCGTCCGCCTATCTCAAGCGGCAATACACCACCATCGCCATCGTCGGCGTCGTCATCCTTATCGCCGCGTTCTTCCTGCTCGGCATCCATGCCGCCATCGGCTTCCTCATCGGCGCGGTGCTGTCGGGCGTTGCCGGGTTCATCGGCATGAACGTCTCGGTGCGCGCCAATGTGCGCGTGGCGCAGGCGGCGACCAATTCGCTCGCCTCGGGGCTCGACCTCGCCTTCAAGTCCGGCGCCGTCACCGGCATGCTGGTGGCGGGGCTCGGGCTCCTCGGCATCGTCCTTTATTTCATCGTGCTCACGGGTTCGGGCTTTGCCCCGACGAGCCGCACGGTCATCGATTCGCTGGTCGCGCTCTCGTTCGGCGCGTCGCTCATCTCGATCTTCGCGCGCCTTGGCGGCGGCATCTTCACCAAGGGCGCGGACGTCGGCGGCGACATGGTCGGCAAGGTGGAAGCGGGCATTCCCGAGGACGATCCGCGCAACCCCGCGACCATCGCCGACAATGTCGGCGACAATGTCGGGGACTGCGCCGGCATGGCGGCCGACCTCTTCGAGACCTATGTGGTCACCATCGTCGCCACCATGGTGCTGGCGGCCATCATCCTGCCCGAGGCCTATAAGCTCGCCGGCATGGTGCTGCCCTTGGCCATCGGCGGAGCCTGCGTCATCACCTCGATCATCGGCACCTATTTCGTGCGCCTCTCGGCCGGATCGACCAACATCATGGGCGCGCTCTACAAGGGCGTCATCGCGACGGGCGTCCTGTCGCTCATCGCGCTCCTGCCGGTGCTCTGGGCGGTGTTCGGCGACCTCAATGTCGATCTCGGCGGATTCTCGCCCATGAGCCTCTTTTGGTGCGGGGTCGTCGGCCTTGTCATCACCGGGCTCATCATCATCATCACCGAATATTACACCGGCACCGGGCGGCGGCCGGTCAACTCCATCGCCGAGGCCTCGGTCACCGGCCACGGCACCAACGTCATCCAGGGCCTGGCGGTGTCGCTGGAATCGACGGCGCTGCCGGCGCTGGTCATCATCGTCGGCATCATCGTCACCTTCAATCTCGCCGGGCTCTTCGGCATCGCGGTGGCGGTGGCAACCATGCTGGCGCTCGCCGGCATGATCGTCGCGCTCGATGCCTTCGGGCCGGTCACCGACAATGCCGGCGGCATCGCCGAGATGGCGGGGCTGCCCAAGGACGTCCGCCACAATACCGACGCGCTCGACGCCGTCGGCAACACCACCAAGGCGGTGACCAAGGGCTACGCCATAGGCTCGGCCGGCCTCGGCGCGCTGGTGCTGTTTGCCGCCTACACGCAGGACCTCATCTTCTTCTCGGCCAATGCCGAGGAAGGCTCGATCTTTGCCGGGCTCGGCACCTTGAGCTTCTCGCTCGCCGACCCCTATGTCGTCGTCGGCCTGCTCTTCGGCGGCCTTCTGCCTTTCCTCTTCGGGGGCTTCTCGATGACGGCAGTGGGTCGCGCCGCGCAGGCGGTGGTCATCGAGGTGCGCCGCCAGTTCAAGGAGAAGCCCGGCATCATGGCGGGCACCGAAAAGCCCGACTACGGCCGGGCCGTCGACATGCTGACGCGGGCCGCGATCAAGGAGATGATCGTGCCCTCGCTGCTGCCGGTGCTCTCGCCGGTGGTCGTCTTCTTCGTGATCACCTGGATCGCCGGCCCCGCCGCGGGCTTCTCGGCGCTCGGCGCGATGCTGATGGGCGTCATCGTCACGGGCCTTTTCGTCGCCATCTCGATGACGGCGGGGGGCGGGGCCTGGGACAACGCCAAGAAATCGTTCGAGGACGGCTTCACCGACAGCCACGGCGTCACCCACCACAAGGGGTCGGACGCCCACAAGGCGTCGGTCACCGGCGACACCGTCGGCGACCCCTACAAGGACACCGCGGGCCCTGCGGTCAACCCGATGATCAAGATCACCAACATCATGGCGCTTTTGCTGCTGGCGATATTGGCCCATTGGGGGTGAGCGAACGCTCTGATCTGAACTGAAGGAGGCCGGGAGCGATCCCGGCCTTCATCTTTGCGGGCATCGCGGCCGGCCTGTCGAAAGTGCGCCTCCTCGTTCGTCGTACCGATGAACCCTGCAAACAGGTCGCAGAAAATTCCCAGGAGAAACACATGCGCAAAGTCACCGCCGGCCTCTTCTATTCCATCGATGGCGTCGCCGAGGCCCCCGACCAGTTCCAGTTCGATGCCTTCGACGATGAGCTCGGCATGCTGCTGGGCTCCGTGATGGAGCGGGTCGACACGGTGCTGATGGGCCGGGTCGGCTACGAGGAATGGGCCGGCTACTGGCCGACCGCCGAGCAGGACGAAGGCTTTGCCCGGTTCATCAACACTGTGCCCAAATTCGTCGCCTCGCGGACGCTCAAGGGTCCGCTCTCCTGGCAGAACGCGACGCTCATCGAAGGCGACATCGACAGCTTCGTGCGCGGCTTGAAGCAGCAGGAGGGCGGCGAGATCGCCGTCATGGCCGGCATGTCGCTGGTGCGGCACCTGTTCCTCGCAGGCCTCCTCGACGAGCTGACGCTGATCGTCCACCCAGTCATCGCCGGCAATGGCGGCCGCCACCTCTTCGAGGCCGATGGTCCCACCACCCGGCTCGAACTGAAGTCGAGCGAGCGCACCAGCAAGGGGAATATGGTGCTTACTTATGGATTGCGGGCCGGATGATCGCCTGGAGGGAGGCCGGGACTAGTCCGGGCCTCCCTCGCTGTCCGCATCCAGCCCGTAGAACCGCTGATCATGCCCAATCAGGAGGTCGCGCGCTCCCTTGGGCAGGGGAAATCCATAGCCCTCCCAGGGCTTCAGCCACCACATCCTTCTCTCGTGATGGTAGCGGCTCATATAGAGCTCCATGCCGATCTTCTCGATCGCCGCGTGCAGGGCTGCGATCGCGTCATTGCCCCCGGCAAAGCTCGAGATCGTTCCTTCCGGCCAGTCGATTTCGTAACGGCAGTCCCATGCCGGTCCTGCGGGCTCGGGTAAATACATCCTGATCTCGACCGTTCGTTCCCCGGCATCGGTCATGACTGTCATCTTGCGGACGCCTGCAATCATCATGCACCTCCGACGTGGAAGAATGGGGGAATTGGGTTGCCCTTCATACAGGCGGTCATCCTCGACCAGAAAAGCCTGAGGCCAATCGCTCGAACGAACGCGGCAAAGGCGGGTTGGCGAGAGCCCCCAACACCGCCTCAGCACACGCCTCCGACGTCATCTTGCCCGTATCCACCGTCAGATCATAAATCCCCGGCGTGTGCACCGCTTCCTGCCAGCGGCGGACGATCTCCTCGTCCACCGTATAGAACCCCGCCTTGGCATTGGCGCGTCGGCGTTCGAGGATCGTCTCGATGGGCGCGGTGACGCCGACGAGGAGGGCGGGGAGGCCTGTGAGGCGGCGGGCGCAGTCGGGCAGGAGATTGAGGGGCCTGGAATAAAAGTCGTGGTGGCCGAGGTCGGCGACGACGTCGAGGCCCTGCCGGCTGTGGGCGGCAAGGGTCTCGTAGAGGGCGGCGTAGAGCGCCGGCAGATTTTCTTCGAGGTCCGGGCGCTCGCCGCCGGGGCGCAGGCCGATGCCGGGCAGGAGCTGCGGCGGCATCGCCTTGTTGTAGACGTCGACGCCGAGGTTGATCCACGGCCCCGTCCGCTGCAGGGCCGCGACGATCGAGGATTTTCCCGACCGCGGCGGTCCGTTGAGGACGACGATGCGGCCGGGAGCGGTCATCGGATCGCTTGGCCTATTTGGCGTTCTTGGCCATCTCGATCGAATCGAGAATGACCTTGCGGGCTTCCTCGATGCCGCCGATGCGGTCGATCTTGGCCCACTTGCCGGGCTCGAGGTCCTTGTAGTGGGTGAAGAAGTGCTTGACGCGCTCGACCTGGATTTCGGGGAGGTCCGTCACGTCCTGCACGTTGTCGTACATGCGGGTGAGCTTGGAAACCGGCACGGCAAGGATCTTCTCGTCCTGGCCGCCGTCGTCTTCCATGAAGAGGACGCCGACGGGACGCGAGCGCACGACGGCGCCCGGCACCAGCGGGCGCGAGTTGAGGACGATGACGTCGAGCGGGTCGCCGTCCCCGCAGAGCGTATGCGGGACGAACCCGTAATTGCCGGGGTAGCGCATCGGGGTATAGAGGAAGCGGTCGACGAAGAGGGCCCCCGAATCCTTGTCGATCTCGTACTTGATCGGCTCGCCGCCCAGCGGCACTTCGATGATGACGTTGAGATCGTCGGGCGGGTTCTTGCCGGTCGGGATGGCGTCGATATTCATCTAGGCTGGTCTCGTTGGGGAGGGGGAGTGTCCCGCGCGTTCTGCCCAGAACGGGCCGCAAAAGCAAGCCATGTTGCATGTCGAGCGGCCATGCGCCGCAAGCAGGGAGCCATTTTTCATGACGAACCGACTTGCCGCGCCGCTCGCCGCCGGCGCCATGATTTTCGCCCTCTCGCAGCCGGCGATGGCCGCCTTCGAGAGCGCCTATACCGACATCAACCTCGACGAGTGCCTGGTGCTCGATGCCGACGATTTCGGGGCCACATGGGCGTGCCCGGGCTACAGGGGCTATCCAATGCTGGTCAGCGAAGGGGACCTGCGCTTTTCCATCCGCTACGGCTTCAACATCGACAAGGAACCGCGCGGGCAGACGCTCGGGCCGTTCAACGAGCTGGGTCCCCGGCTCGAATGGCGGCTCTCCAACGCGTCGGGGCGCTGGCTGCCGGTCGCCACCATCGTGCGCTACCACACGGCCAATCCGGAGACGGGGGAGAACGAGGGGCAGGTGCTGGTCGTCACCCAGCTCGCCGAGGGCAAGACCTGCCACATCGCCTATATCGACGCGCGGGCCAACGAGGACGCCAACGAACTGGCGCGGGAGGTGGCGGACGAGAAGGCAGGGAGCTTTAATTGCGACGAGGAGCCGGAGATCGTTGGGGAGTTCGAGGCGTGGTAGGTCCGTACGAGAGACATGAAGGCCCCCTCACCCGGCGCTTCGCGCCGACCTCTCCCCCAAAGGGAGAGGTGAAGAGGGCTTCGCGGCCCATGAGCCCGCCACCTCTCCCTTTGGGGGAGAGGTCGACCCCGCAGGGGTCGGGTGAGGGGGCCTTTCCCAGTCGATCCTAGCCCTTGCGCGCCATCTGGCTCCTCAGCACCGTGCGGTCGCGCGAGGAGACGCCGATGAGTTCGGCCACGCGCCAGACCATGTTGTCCTCGAGCTCGTGGTTGCGCGCATCGGTGAACACCACCTGCCACATCATGCGGATGATCTCGAGCCGCTCCTCGATGTCGAGGGAGGAGAGGGCGGAGGTGAAGCGGTAGAAGTCGACCGCCTCGGCGTCGCGCGCCGAGGCCTCGCGGATGAGGGTGTCGACGGCGCCCTCGTCGATCTCGTAGGTGTCCATCAGGACGCCGCGGATCATCTCGCGCTCGGCCTTGCTCACCTCTCCATCGACGGCGGCGAGATGGACGAGGAGCGCGGCGACCGCGAGCTTCGGGTCGTGGTCGGGAAGCTCGGGCTCGGGCTTCGAGAACAGGCGGGTGAGGGCCTCGAACATGGCGGGTCCTTTGGCAGGCGGCACGCGGTCGTCTTTGGCGGCAACATAGTGGCGCGCGTCCGGCGCCTCAATGGCGTGCAGTCCCGTCTCACGGGCTGTTGAGGCAAACGTTGCTTTCGGGTGACAGGCCGTCAGCCGGCAAGGGCGTCGATGGCCCTGGCCAGCGCGATGTCGCGGTCGGTGACGCCGCCGGCGTCGTGGGTCGAGAGCGAGATGTCGACGCGGTTGTAGCCGTTGGACCAGTCCGGGTGGTGGCCGGCCTTCTCGGCGGCGAGCGCCACGCGGGTCATGAAGGCGAAGGCCTCGGAAAAGTCCCTGAAGCGGAACTGGCGGCCGATGGCCCTCGCATCGCCGTCGTAGCTCCAGCCGGAAAGGTCCGAAAGCGCCGCCTCGAGGGCGGCGGCGTCGAGCGGGGAAGCCATGGGATCCTCCTGTTGGGTCTTTTCTAACCGGCGAGCCGGGCATGGGTTGCGCATTAATGCCAAATTCACCTTGGCTTATGGATTCAACCGCGCCGGTACTCTCTAGTGCCTTTGGCAAGACCATCTTAACCGCGTCCGGGCTTATCTTCACAACCGAGCGAGGGCCCGTGGTGAAACCGTACGCCCGTCCATTGCCGAAGGCGCGGTCCACCCGCGCCCCATGCGCACGCCGGCGCCCAGAAGGGTGCACGCCATCTCGCCCGTCTTTGCAGCCTCAAGGCCTCACGAAAGGGCTGGCGCATGTTTGAACCCGCCCACCGGACGATGCCGGCGGTCGACTACGTCTCGATGATCCGCTCGCTCTATGCGGACCGCGGCTCGATGCTGCTCGGCGCGTTCGGCTCGGCGATCGCGGCCGCCGCCTCCGGCCTCAAGGCGGGCTCGCCGGTGCTCGGCATCATCGCAGTGCTCTTCGTCATCGTCGGGGTGCTGCGCAATATCGACATGCGCGCGTTCGATGCCGTCACCATCGCCGACGACGACGTGGAAACCGCCTACGCCTGGGAGATCCGCTCGACCATCGGTGCTGGGGCCATCGCGCTCCTCTATGGCGTGTGGTGCGTAGTCAGCTTCTGGGTGCGCGACCCCTTCGCCGAGCTCGCGGCTGCGACCGTCTCGGTTTCGGTGCTGGTCGGGGTCTCGCAGCGCAACTTCGCCATCGACCGGCTGATGACCCTGCAGGTGCTGCTGATCGGCGTGCCGCTGCTGCTGGGCGTCCTCTTCGTCGGCAACATCTATTACGCGGTGCTGGTGCTGCTGCTGCTGCCGTTCTTTGCGAGCCTCCGGCGGATCGCGGGGGCGGCGCGGGCGATGCTGCTGCGCGCCGTTCATGGGCGGATCGAGGCGGCCGCGCTCGCCACGCAGCTCGACACCGCCCTCGACACCCTCGAACACGGCCTGCTGATGCTCGAGGCCGAGGGCATCATCGAGGTCACCAACGACCGGGCGCTCGTTGCGTTCGGGGAGGGCGACCATGCCGCCTGGGTCGGACGCCCCTTCGGGGAATTGCTCGACGAGGCGGTGGCGCAGGGCGGGCTCGCCGGCACGGCGCGCGACCGGCTGATGGACCTCATCGCCAGCGCCACCGGCGGCAAGGTGCTGCTCGGCATGAAGGAAGGACGCTATTTCGAGGTCACCGTCTCGACGCGCAACCGGCAAACGGTGCTGCTCTTCGAGGACATCTCGGAACGGATCGTCGCCGAGGAACGCATCAACTTCATGGCGCGCTACGATGCGCTCACGGGCCTGCCCAACCGCGCCTATTTCTCTGACCAGGTGGAAGCGGCACTTGCCGACCGACGCCGGGCGGGCGACCGGCGTGGGGCAGCGCTCTGGATCATCGACATCGACGACTTCAAGCACGTCAACGACACCATGGGGCACCTGGCCGGCGACCAGCTGTTGGCCGAGGTCGCCGCACGCCTGCCGCCGGCCTTCGCGCCGGGTACGCTGTGCGCGCGGCTCGGGGGCGACGAGTTCATCGCCTTCCACGCACCGGCCGCCTCGGGCGAGGACGTGCGCCAGGACGCCGAGCGCGTGCTGACCGCCATGCGCAAGAGCTTCGAGGTCATGGGGCACAAGCTCGGCGCCAATGTCAGCATCGGGGTGGTGCTGAGCGAAGACCTCGAGGACGACCTCGACACCCTGATGATCAAGGCGGACCTCGCGCTCTATACGGCCAAGGCCGGCGGCAAGGGGCAGATCGTCGAGTTCCACGAGAGCATGGATACCGAGTATCGCCTGCGCCAGCGGCTGAAGGCCGATCTGAAGCAAGCCATCGCCGAGGGCGGGCTGCACCTCGTCTACCAGCCGATCGTCGACCTGCGGCAGAACCGGGTCATCGGCTGCGAGGCGCTGGCGCGCTGGAACCATCCCGAGCTCGGCCCCATCGCGCCGGCGACCTTCATTCCGGTGGCCGAGGAGACCGGGCTCATTTCCGACCTCACCAGGTTCGTGCTCGAAACCGCGACGCGCGACTGCCGCGCCTGGCCCGGCGACATCAGCGTCGCGGTCAACGTCTCGGCGCGCGATTTCCGCGCCAGCGATGTGGAGGGCATGGTCAACACGGCGCTGGAGAACTCCCGGCTTCCCGCCCGGCGGCTCGAGATCGAGGTGACGGAAACCGCCGTCATCGAGGAGCGCGAGGCGGTCAACGCCGTGCTGCTCTCGCTCTACACGCGCGGCATCGGGGTGGCCCTCGACGATTTCGGCACCGGCTATTCGTCGCTGAGCTACCTGCAGGCGCTGCCGCTGACCAAGCTCAAGATCGACCGCTCTTTCGTCATGGACATCGAGACCAATCCGCGCTCGATCCGGCTCCTGGCCAACGTCGCCCAGCTGGGCAAGGACCTCGACCTCGTCATCACCGCCGAGGGCATCGAGACGCAGGAGCAGCTCGACCTCATCATGGGCAAGACCCGCATCGACCACGTGCAGGGCTTCCTCTTCGGCGTGCCGCTGCCGGCCGCCGACATCGCCCGCCTCATCGAGCGCCACAGCGCCGAGCCGCAGGAAGAAGCCCGGCGGCTGATGACCGGCCGTCCCTAGAGCGTTTTACGATTGGCGGAAACACGAGCCGATTGGCTCCCCTCCCCCTTGAGGGGAGGGGGTGGGGGTCCGTCGATGACACGCTGAACTACCCCCACCCTCGATCCCTCCCCTCAAGGAGGGGGAGGCGATAGAGCCGCTGATTCTATTAATTCATGAACGGCTCTAGGCCCTCGCTTCCTTCCCCTCAAGGCATATGCCCCCCACGCCCCAACTCCCGGCGTTAACCATGCCGGTTAAGCATGCCAGCGGGTCGGCGTTTCCACTGCGTTAAGGAATTGTTAACTAATTGGGCGATGTTTCCCCGGGGGCGGCGGAATGATACCGATCGACAAGGACAGCGCGCATGCGGCGCAGGCGGGACCGCCGTCGCGGTTCTCGGGCACCCTGCTCGACATGCTCGACAGCGTCAGCTACGCGCGGGTGCATCCCGAGATCATCGACGATCCCGTCTACCGGCTGCGCTACCTCGCCTATACGCGCGAGGGGTTCATGGATCACAACCCCGAAGAGATCTGCATCGACGACCTCGACAAGACGGACAACGTCATGTGCTTTGGCGTCTATATCGAGGACGAGCTCGTCTCCTCGATCCGCCTTCACCACTTGACGGCGGCGCACCGGGATTCGCCGGGCATGAAGGTCTTTCCCGAGATCCTCGGGCCCATGCTCGACAGGGGTATGACCTTCATCGACCCCAGCCGGTTCACCGCCGACCACGAGGCCTCGCTCGCCTATCCGGCGCTGCCGTTCCTGACGCTGCGGATCGCGGCCATGGCGTCGGTCCATTTCGAGGCGGACCTGTGCCTGGCGACAGTGCGGCCCGAGCATGCGGCCTTCTACCGGCGCGTCTTCGGTTCGCAGCAGATCGCCGACGTGCGGCCCTATCCGGGGCTGCATTTTCCGGTCGGACTCTACGGCGCCGAGGTCGAGAACATCCGATCGCGCGTCGCCCAGCGCTTTCCGTTCTTCCTCTCGACCAGCGACGAGCGCCAGCAGCTCTTCTCGCGCGAGGCGGGCAACGGGCGCGACCAGCGCGTGATGGCGTCGGCCCGGCTCGCCTATGAGCGGGCGCGGCAGGCGCTCGCCGGGGAGAACCCGTCCTAGAGCGTTTCCCGGAAAGTGGACACCACTTTTCCGGTTGGGAAACGTGACAAAACAAAGAGTTGGAGATCGTTCAGCGTTTTGAGAGGAACGGTGAACGGCTCTAGGTAGTGGACTCATAAGCGCGCATCCACAGTCGTGCTGAAGCGAGTGCGACGGCGGCGAGGAAGTTCCTTGCGAGCTTGTCGTAGCGTGTGGCGATCCGCCGGAAGTGCTTGAGCTTGCAGAAGAAGCGCTCGACGAGATTGCGCTGGCGGTAGAGGCTCGGATCGACCGACCTCTGGAGCTTGCGGTCGCGCTGGGTCGGGATGTGGGCCTGTCCGCCACGCTGACCGATCAGATCGATCAGGTGCTGCCAGTCATAGCCGCGATCGGCGACGACAATGGAGGCGGCAGGAAGCCCTTCAAGCAGGCCGGGCGCGGTAGCCTTATCGGAAGCCTGTCCTGGCGTGAGAGCAAGGCGGACCGGCAGTCCCTGCTCGTCAACGACGACATGGATCTTGCTGGTCAGTCCTCCACGAGAACGGCCGATGGCGTGATCCGGACCCCCTTTTTACCGCCGGCGGCATGCTGGTGAGCACGGATGATGGAGGAGTCGATCAACTGCATCGACTGCGGCGAGGCGGCCGCCAGAGCCTCGAAAACCCGCAGCCACACACCTGCCTTGGCCCACCGATTGTAGCGGTTGTAGGCCGTCGTGTACGGCCCATAGCGCTCAGGCAGGTCACGCCAGGGCGAACCGGTTCGCAGGATGTAGAAGATCGCGTTCAGAACGCGACGGTCATCGCTGCGCGCAACGCCACGAGGCTTGTTGGGAAGAAGCGGTGCTATCAGCGACCATTCCCCGTCCGTCAGATCAAAACGTCCCATTCAAGCTCCTCCTCATGGAGCTTGAATCATGAACCTCCCCCAATGGGAATCCCGTTTATGAGTCCAGAACCTAGGGCGATGCAGTCCTAGCCCGTCTCGCCGGTCTCCGCACCGAAGCCCCGGTTCTCGAGGCCGAAGTCCGGGTCCTGAGGCGTCTCGATGCCTTCGAGCGGGGCGGTCAGGGTCCAGCTTATGCCGGCATCCGTATGGGCGAGGATGCCTCGCCCGCCGACGGCCGCGGGCGCCACTCGCTCGAGGACGACGGCACCGAATCCGTTGGCCTTCCGGCGCGCCGGCGCGGGGTTCGGCATCGTCTCGGCCCAGGTGAGGCGGAACCGGCGGTCGGGCTCGATCGTCCAGTCCACAGCGATCGTCCCGTCTGCGCCGGAAAGCGCGCCGTACTTGACGGCGTTGGTGGCAAGCTCGTGGAAGGCCATGCCGATATATTGCAGCGCCATGGGCTGCAGCATGATGGTCGGGCCGGAAAGGCGCACCCGCTCCTGGTTGCCGAAGATCTCGATGTGGGCGAGCAGCAGCTCGAAGAGCGTGGCGCCGCGCCACTCGCCCTTGACCAGCAGGTCATGGGAGCGCGAGAGCGCCATGATGCGGTCGCGCACCTGCGTCTCGAACTCCTCTGGGTCCGGCGTGCGGGTGCGCGTCTCGCGCACCATGGACAGGATCACGGCGAACTGGTTCTTGACGCGATGGTTGACCTCGCGCATCAGCGTGCGGATGCGCTGCTCGGCCTCCTTCTGCTCGGTGATGTCGCGGGCGATCTTGGAGATGCCGACGATGGCGCCGTCATTGCCGCGGATGGGCGAGATGGTGAGCGAGACCGGCATGCGCCGCCCGTCCTTGTGGAGGCGCACCGTCTCGAAATAGTCGACCACCTCGCCGGCGCGGATGCGGGAGAGGATCTCCACCTCCTCATGCTGGCGCTCGGGCGGGATGAGGATGGTGATCGGATGGCCGACGACCTCGTCGGCGGTGTAGCCGAAGACACGCTCGGCGCTCTCGTTCCAGGTGGTGACGATGCCGCCGAGATCTTTACTCACGATCGCGTCGTGCGAGAAGGCGACGATGGCGGCAAGGTGCCGCTGCGCGCGCTTGGCCGCCTGCGCGTCGGAAATCTCGACCAGCGCGTTGACGGCGCCGGTGAGCTCCCCGTTCTCGTTGCGGATCGGGGTGGGAAAGGCGAGGAACGGCACCAGCTCGCCGTTCGGGCGCTCGGCCATGGCCTCGCCGCCGCGTATGGCGCGGTTCTCGCGGATGGCGACGGCCATCGGGCACTCGTCATGGGCCATCGGGCTGCCGTCGGGGAAGCGCAGCTTCCAGGAGCCGCACCATTTGGCGACGCCGATCTGCGGCTCCACCCCCCAGAGCTCGCGCGCAGCCGGGTTGTAGGCGAGCACGGCGCCCTGGCAGTCGGTCAGGTAGACGGCGATCGGCAGGGCCTCGAGTACGGCGGCGCTGGTGCCGGCCCAGGCGGGCGCGCCATCGGCGAGCGTCATGGCTGAACTGCACGAAGGGCCGGCGCGGGGCGGCGGGAAGGGCTCATCTCGATACCTGCATGCGAATCAGTGAGCTAACTCGCCGATGCCCCCCGCGGTTCCGGGACCGCCCAGGCGGAACTCCGCCGAATGCCGCGCCGTTGTGACGGTAAACGGAGGTTAACATGGCGTATCGCGATGCGGCGGTCACGGATTTCCTCGGCGGCTTCTTTTCGGGACTGTTGATCGTCCTCGTCACCACGGTCTGCTTTGCCGGATACGTCGTCTGGCACGGCCAGTCGGTGCAGCCCTCCGGCGCACCGGCGGAGGCGGGTGTCTCCGACGACCAGCAGGGCGCGGGCGAGCTGCGGGCTGTCGAGGAAGCGCCGCCCCAGCAGTAGCTATTTCGGCAGCGCCGTCGGCGTGTCGAGCGCCGTGGCGGCGATGGCGGCCTGCGCAGCCGCGTCGTCCTCGGTGACGAGCGGAGCCCAGAGGCGCGCGGTGACGAACTCGGGCGCATCGACGAGCGTGCCCTTGATCCGCATCTCGCCGTCCGTGGTCATCCAGACATCGTCCTCGAGCCAGGTGGCCTTGCGCCACACTCCGTCGTCGCACCAGAGCATGACGGCCGACCCGTCCCGGGGCGCGGTATCGATGGATTTCTCGTCGAGCATTTTTCGTTTCTCCCTCTGGCGCGGACCGCAAGGCCCGCCAGGGGATAAGCCGCCAGCGGCCGGAAAGTTGCCACAGGATCGCGCCATTGCCGCCAAAAACGCGGCAGGCCCATCCGGCGATCCATCACAAGGGCGGAAAAGGGGAACTGGTGCCGCAGAAGGGACTCGAACCCCCGACCCCATCATTACGAATTGTTTTTCGTAACAATATCAGAGGCTTAGACGATATCCGAAATCGTTGGACCCTGATGGACAAGCCATTGGCCGGAATCTACTTTCGGGAGTTGAGAGCTAGCACAGGGTATCACCCGGTTGCCAGCCCTTTGACCCCGCGACACTACTAGAAGCCTACAGTTCGCGGTTGACCCTACTAATCGGCGCGGCACCCACCGGACCTCCCCCATCAACGGCGCTCACAGTTTGAGGCGGGGGCGGGAGTCCGTGGGCGTCGGGATGTCCCGGTTTCCCCGAATTCTCAACAACCGCATGCGCAGCATCACCTGAGAAATTCCTCCAATCGTGCCTTCCGACTTTGCCAATCTGGCATGATGGTGTCGAACAAGTCGTGCCATTCTTTTCCATGATTGGCATAGAAGCCGTGAGCTAGTTCGTGACAAATCACGTAGTCGATCAACATAGGGCTTGCTCTCACCAGATCGACGTTGAGAACAATGCGACCCTTCGGCGTGTAGCTGCCCCACCGCTTTGCCATCTTGCGGACTACCAATATTGGCGTGTCCAGACCTCTTCTCGTGAACGGCGGAATAACGGCATCCAGCCTTTCGCGGAACACCCTACGTGCGGTAAGCGCGTAAAACGCCGTCAGCAAGCGACGACAATGCGCAGGGTCGTCCACTCGCCGCGCCAAGATGTTCAATCTTGATCCTTCGATGCGGACATACGGATCATCGGATTTTTCAATCGATAGCCGGTATTGCCTGCCCAAAAGCAGATGTGTTTCGCCAGAAACTAACCGCCGCTCAGGCGTAGTGACCGGCCTGGCCGAAATCCGATCTAGTTCACGAAATATCCACGCGCCCTTTCGTTTCAACCGGTCACGTATGGCGTCAACTGGCTCACCTAATGGAGCAAAGACAACTACCGCCCCCGAGGGTTGAACCTCTATGCGGAGTACGCGTCTCTCAGTGCGCCTCAAATGTGCAAGGGTGCGCCGTTCGCCCCAGCCAATCTCAATCTGCTCGTGACCCGATGATCTCATTGAGCCAATCTCACCCGCGCCGACGCGAGTACGTCATCGATCACAGCGTCGAGAATCGCAGGGTCGATTAGTAAGCCACGCCGACCTCGTAGCTCTTCGAAGAAGAAGTCGTCGATGTCGTTGCGTATCAGATTTTCAACGTCACGGTCATTTTGCCATCCGATCTTGCGGCGGTTTTGAACGATCTTGCTTACTTCGAGAGCTATGTCAGCTGCGATTTCGACGTCGCCAAATCCAGCCTTCTCCAGGTTGCGCTTTGCAAGCCCCCAGAAAGCCTGCGCGTGGCTGTCATCACGGAGACGGGCAGGGGTCGGATCGGCTTCATCCTGCCGGTGTTGGACCTTCTCCCGAAGCTGCTTGACCCTGGTTAGGTAGGTCAGTTCGTTGATCCGACCCCTATGAAAGTCGGCAATGGTGTCGCTGACCAGCTTCGAGAACTTTTCGAAGAAAACAGGGTCTTCATCCCATTTCTCTTCGATAGACCGCGTCAGTTGATGCGCAATGGTATCAGCAATCGAGGCATCCGTTTCCGTCTGTTCGGTCCTGCGGGCCTCAATGGCGATATCATCAAAAATGTTAAGTGGCTCTACCAGTGTCACAACGTCGCGTGCGATCACATGCCTGTCGAGCAGCTGACGAACGCGCTTTTCGTAATCCCGCCAATCGACCCTGTCAGCATAACGAAGGCTTACGGAGGCGCGCAGCGACGTGAAGCGGCCGAGATCGTCCTTCCACCTCTTCAAAAGCTCTGGCTTTGTGTTTTCTACGAACGCCGGGGACGCGAGCGCTACCGTGAAAGTCCGCGAGAACTCCGACAGGCGCCGATAGAATTCCTCACGCGTCTCTTCGTCGGCCAACAAGCGGGCATAGGCTTCGGCATCATATGTGTTTGATACAGACCTGAAGATATCGAGGAGCGCAGCGTGCGCCCCCGGCACTTTGTTCGCCTCGTCACGTATTGCTACAATGCTCTGGGCGATGTCCTCCGCGCTGAAGCCCTGAAGAGCATCGTAGCTTGCCAGCGCATCACCAAGGTTCTTCAGGACTCCGGTATAGTCGATGATGAAGCCGAAGGGCTTTTCAGGGGCACCCTCTTCGTCATAGACACGATTCACGCGAGCTATTGCTTGCAGGAGGCCATGTTCCTTCAGCTTGCGAGCAACATAGAGCACCGTGTTTCGTGGTGCATCGAAACCCGTCAGCAGCTTGTCGACAACGATGATGATGTCGGGATCGGACGGACCCTGGAATTGCTCAACAATGGTCTTGTTGTAGGCTTCCTCGCCCCCATACCGCTCCATCATTCTGCGCCAGAAGGAGCGAACGAGATCGTCGTCAGACTCATCAACCTCGTCTTCGCTTTCGCGCATTTCGGGGGCAGAGATGACGACTTCAGTGCTAACCACGCCGAACGTGTCAAATAGCTTCTTGAGCTGAATGGCAGCGCGCTTCGAAGAGGCTGCGAGTTGCCCTTTCAGCCCGGTACCCTTGAAATTAGTAGCGAAGTGCTGCCCGACATCAAATGCGATTGATTGGAGCCGGGACTCGATCCCTTCGATTTCCCGCGCACGGCTCATCTTCCGTTTCAGGTCGGCGCGCTGCTCGTCGGATAAACCGCGTGTGTGAACTTCAAACCAACGGTCAATTTGGCCTTCATCGACGTCGGTAACGACCTCTCGCCCTTCGTAGAGTAGCGGCACCACCGCTTTGTCGGTGACCGCATCCCGCATCGAGTACGACGGCTGCACCAGTTCACCGAACTTGGCGAAGGTGCTCTTTTCTTTCTTGGCGATGGGGGTTCCGGTGAAGGCGATGAAGCATGCGTTGGGCAGTACCTCGCGCATCCGAGCGTGAAGGCTGTCCAGATTGCCATACTGGCTCCGGTGGCTCTCATCCACCAGTACGAAGATGTCAGAGGACTGGTCAACAACTCGTCGCTTGTTGAGGCCCGCCCTAAATTTGTGGATCAGGGTCGTGACGACCGGCGTCTTATCCTCGATCAGTGCAAGAAGGTTCTCGCCGGTTGCAGCGCGTTTAGGCTCCTGCCCGGTTGCCCGGAAGGTCTTTGAAATCTGATCGTCCAGATCGGTTCTGTCAGTAACGATTACGATCCGGGCCAATGGATTGGTCATCACGATGGCCTTGGCGAGCATCACCATCGTCAAGCTTTTACCGGAGCCTTGTGTATGCCAGACCACGCCGCCACGCCGCCTGCCGTTCGAGTCTCGCTCTTCGATACGTTTCAGCAGTGTCTCGATGGTCGCGACCTGCTGATAACGGGCAACCTTCTTGTGGGGGCCATCAAACAGCATGTAGCGCCGGACAAGACGCATGAACCGCTCAGGGCGGAATAGTCCAACAAGCGTTTCATCCAGCGGGGTGACGAAGCGATGATCCTCCATCAGCCCATTGTGACGTTTCATGTAGGGGGCGAAATCCAGCGCCACCCGCTTCCCCTCGACCGTATCGAGAGGGCGATTCACGACTTGAACAGCGAAGTCGGCAGGGTCCTCCCGCTCTTTCCATACGCTCCAAAGCTTGCGCGGCGTGCCGACTGTACCGTAGCGCGGATCGTGACTGTTGGCCGAAAGAAGCAATTGCGCCGAGTAGAATAGCGCGGGCACACCTTCACCAGCCTTCTGGTTGCGGATTTGCTGACCGACGCCCTGATCTGATGAGACGTGAGAGGCCTTAACCTCAATCACCCCAAGCGGGATGCCGTTGACGAACAATACCAGATCAACTCGGATCGTCGGCCCGCCCGCTTCGCAGACCGTATATTCGGCGGCGACCTGAAATGTGTTCGCGCGCCAATCAGTCCAGTCGATGAACTTGAACGGCCATTCTCGGGATGTCGCACCAATGGCTTGCGGCAGCGCAATGCCGAGAAACAAGTCATCCGTCATGCGCTCATTGGCGCGCACGACTCCTTCGGGAATCCGGTCGGTCAGACGACGAATGGCGGCGTCGATGTTGGCTTCCGAGAACAGGTGCGCTCGACCGTCAAGCTGAATGCGATTAATCCGTGCCAGATCGGCCCGCGTCTGCGTCTCCAGAAACGGCAGCGTTCGCCGGCCATCGCGCCACTGATCGGCCTCCGCCTTCGTGACATAGCGCCAGCCGCAATTGATCAGCGTGTTGAGCGCCTGAAGTTGCGCGCCACCTGCCTCGGATGTGGTGAACTCGGGGGACTTGTTCATGGCGCAGCCCCGGCGGCGGCCTTCGGTTTCCGCTTTGCCTTTGTGGTCGTAGGTGCAGGTTTAGCAATCCAGGCAAAGGCGCATTTGTAGCCCAATGCGCGCAACTCGTTTGCCGCTTGCCGGAACGTCACAAGGCTAAAGAATGGCAATCGGTTTGCGCCGGTACCTGTCCCGCTGCACAACACCGCATACACGATGAGATGTGCTGCTTCGCTATACGGACCAACGGAGTCAGCAACTAGGGCCTGATACCCTGTCAGTCCAAGCGCGGCTTCTTGCGCGGCGACTTGCGCGCGGAGCAAGTCGCGAAACGCGCCGTCCATTTTCATGACACGGGCAGACACAGTGCCCTGATTGAACAGATGACTGAGACGCGAGGACGAGGTCTGATCCTTCACATGGATCATCGCACCGCCATTGCTGAGGAAATCGCACGCCTCAATCGCGTATGAAGCGCCTGTAGGCTTTACAAGCTTTCGGTCGAGGCAAAGCATGTTATGCCCGCCCGTCGCGATGCGATTGTTGTACTTTTCCTCATTCTCATCGGCCAAAGCCGCTGGCATAACGTGTGCTGTAACGGCTGCAAAGAAATTCGCTACTTCAGTCGCTAGGTTGGTATCGATCCTATACCAGCGGTCCGCTGAAAGAACATACTTCTCGCCGTTCAAGTCGGTCTCGAAAACGAGGCATTCCTTGATGCGCCAGCTTTGCCCATCATCTTTACCGAGATCGTTGCATTCGTGGACCTTATGTCCAGACAGATGCTCAGGAAGATAGGCGGCAACCGCTTTCTCCTTTAGGTCCGCAACATAGCCCCCGATTTCAAGGTCAGTGTGAACGTTCGTGCTGCTGAAGCCCTTATAGCGGATATGCCGCGCCTTTTCGGGATCGTAGATCACGGGATATGCGAGATGCAGTGTGTCCGGAATCGCAGCTGTTAGGCAGGAGTTCAAGGCAGCGACCAACGCGGTGTCGAGCTGGTCGATGGTTGCCTTGTCACGGACATGCTTGATCTGGTCGATCCAGGCGAAATTGGTCTTGTAGTCACTCTTGCCGAAGGCTGTGTAGGCATCGGCGCACACCTGCGGCAAGTCGGCAACGTCCATTTCTTTGGTGAGCGTCAGACCATCGCTACCTGCTACGCGCGTGGCGAATGTTGCATCTTTCGGTTCTCCGGCAAGCCCGCGCACGATGTCGCGTTCAATATCGATGCTGAAGGCGGTCTGGTCAGATCGCCGGGCCGTTTGAGTTCGGCGGGACGTGGTGTTTTCATCGGGGGTGCGGATATCTGCGCTGCGTAGCTTGTCGGGATCAACCGTGTTCAAGACCACACGTAAGCCGAAGTCCTGCTCAAAGGCATCGGGATCGAGCTTCACATGCCCAAGCCCGAAGGAAACGGCAAACCAGCGGCCTGATGCCTGAACGAAGACGAGCCCGTAAGCGGTGGAGTTGTTGAGTTTGGTCTTTTCCGCGTCGGTCAGGTCAAGAAACTTCGCCCATTTCGGCGCACCGCCGCCAATAGTGTCGAGTGCGATTTGCGCGCCCTCAAGCTTGTCCCACGCGGAAAGATCGACGCCGGCGCGAACACTATCAGCAGGCTGTTTGCCGTCCCGCAGAAGGCGGATAGAGACCGTATGGGTCTTCTTGGTCATGCGGCTCCTCCTGCGGCTGTTTGCGCTGCTGTGGCGAAGTTATCGAATCGCCCATCCAGTTGTCGTTCACCGGTCAGCAGCTTTTGCATTAAGCCGCTCTTTTGCAGCCGCCATTGCTTGGTTTGGGACTCCAACGCACTTAACTCGGTGTCGATTGACGCCAGCAAGTTGCCAATGGTCCTGCGCGCGTTGTCTCCAGGCACAAAGATTGGGAAGTCTTCGATGAACTCTTGTGGGACGCGCCTTTGCCCGGCGCTGCCGGACATCTGCCGTTCTCCAGAAGTGCGGAAGCTTCGCGTCAAAGTGATCTGATGGACGTAGTCAGCGTCATCAGGGTCATGTGGACGCAACACATGGAACTCAGTAGTTCCGAAGCCAAAACCGTTGGTTAGGCCACTCGCAAGCGCCCCTTTACCATTTTCGAAACAGGGCGTGATTTTAGCGACGAGAACGTCACCATCTACAAACTGTGTGTATCCGCTCCCAAGCGGCCCACGCAGACGGTCCGTCTTGGTGATAAGTGTCCCGGCCTCGGATACGTCCTCCATGCCCACGAACGAAACAACTGTCTCGGCCGGGACCTTCGCGTTCCTAGGATTGATGTCGGCAAGGTCTCGCAAAAAACCTCGCCGTGTTCCAGTATCGAACAGTGCGCGACCTACAATACCCATTTTTCGTTGCCGCTTAGCGGCGATCAAGCACTCTGTCTTGCCAATTGCTCGATCCCATGCGGTGAGCACAGCCACGATACGCTTCTGCTCTTGGAGAGGCGGGATATCGAACTCCCAGCGCATCCAGTCTTCCAGTCGGAAAACCAACTTCTCGACGTGGACGCCAATGCTTGAGTGGAAGCACGTCTGCTGGAAATATATCGAATGAGACAGCGCTTGGAGAAACGCCGGATCGAGTGCATCAGCCGTGTGAAATGCTGTGTATTCATTCGAGACGACTGCCCGGTTCAGGCATTCAGGCACAATCCCGCAGGCACCATGTGAAATCTGCCGGTTCGAGATCAGAAAGTCACCAGTCTCCACGTAATACTGTGTCTTCGTCCTAATCTGATCCCCACGTAGAACCTCGCGCGCCACGATGCCGCCCCGGTTCCGCTTGGCGGTTACAAGCTGATAGGTTTCAGAATCGACCAGCTTTGCAGGCCGCTCAACCTTGTGCAGCAGATCGCCAAGGCGATAGCGGGTCCAGCCTTTTGGCGTATCGCCAAGCTTGGGTATTCCTGCCTGAATGCTGGGCGGGTAAGCGCTAGGGTTCTCTGCTTCGAGTTCTTCGAGGGCCTCGTTCATGCCGCGCCCCCTTGCTCAATGCGTCGTTTTCTCCAATCACCATAGCTCTGGCCTGTCCGCTCTAGCTTCCAAGTTCTCGGGCCACTATCAGAATAACCGCCTACCAAAGAAGAAGCCGCCGAAGGGCTGCTGAAACTGACGTCCTGGGTGAAACGCAAAAGATCTGAATCTACATCTGCAACTAAGGCACCGCGCTCCAAAAGCTCTTGGCGCAGGCTCCGTAACGGAAAAGACTGTGAGTCCTGAAACTCTCGGTATGCTGTCGAGCCCTCGAGTACGACAAACTCCCCTGCGCGCTCTGTGGCTCGGGCTTTCGCCTTCTTTATCACGGCGATAAACACAGGATTTGCGTCAGTCTCGGCTCCCAATGCAGGAGTGTTGTTTTCAAAGGTGACCGTCGATACAATTTCCCTTGGGACCTCGTTCTTGGGTGCGGTCTCGCCGGCTTCGTGCCCCGCTGGGCGCAATACGTCGAACCCCAGAACCGGCAACAGGATTTCGATTTCGTCGAGCACCCGTTCCATATCTGCGATTTCTGGCTCAGGTAGCCCGCGAAACGGCGGCTCTGTACCGTTGACGAGCTTTGCCCGACCCGCATTGCGGATGGCGGCAATGATCCGGCTTTCTAGATACCGGCCATGCGCTTTGGTCAGGTTCTCGTCTTTCGAGACGATCAGTACCGCACGGGTAAAAAACTCCTTGGCCTCATCTGCATCGTGATAGGCAAGGCGCGTGCGCACCTGATCGCCTTCGCCGACATAGACAAGCTGACGGCCCGGCAAATCTGGGTCCGGCCCAACGAGCAAATAGACGCCTGTGCGGGTCGCTTCTTCTCTGCGGATAAGCTCGGGTAAAGCCGTACGCGAGGCCACAGCCGCCCGCACCGACGAAACGCCGAGTTCCGCGGTGATGACGCCCGACGGCGTGCCATCTACAAGATAAAGCTTGAGCGTGCGGCCTCGGCGGGCAGCGGAGCGGGAGGGAGCCTCAGACATCAATGCCGAGCTCCTTCAGATAGAAGTTCATCTTCTCACGCGTCTGCGCAAGCTGGTTTTCAAGATCGCGGATTTCATTCTGAACGGCCTGGAGATCGACTTCAGGCTCCGGTTCGAAAGTATCGACATAGCGCGGAATGTTGAGGTTGAAGCCGTTCGCTTCGATCTCCTCAAATGTCGCCCTATGGGAATAGCGCTCGCGCTCAGTACGATTGCGGTAGGTGTCGATGATTTTGGAGACATCTTCGTCGCGAAGGCGATTCTGTTTCTTGCCCGGCTCGAAATCACGGCTAGCATCTATGAAAAGAATATCCCGCTCATGCGCCCGCAGGCCATTGGCTTCGCGCGATCGGTCGAAGACCATGATGCAGACGGGAATACCCGTTGTCGGGAAGAGTTGGCCCGGAAGGCCGATGACCGCATCAAGGCTGTTGTCGCGGATCAGCTTCTCGCGGATTTTCCCTTCCGTGCCCGAGCGAAACAGAACGCCATGCGGCGCGACCACAGCCATGCGGCCGACATCAGGACGAGTGATAGCCAGCATGTGGAGAATGAAGGCGTAATCGCCCCGGCTCTTGGGCGGCATATATGGCGTGAACCGCTTGTAGGGGTCCGGCAGCGGCTTGCCTTCGGAATCATTGTTGCCCCACCACTTGTCGAGGCTGAAGGGCGGATTGGCGACCACCACGTCAAAACGCATCAGGTGGTCGCTCTCGATCAGCGTCGGTGAATTGAGAGTGTCGCACCAGTCAATCCGCGCACCATCCTGCTTGTGCAGCAGCATGTTTAGCCGGGCCAAAGAGCGGGTTTGGCCGTTTGATTCCTGACCGAAAAGCTGAAAATTGCCGTCGCTGACTTCCTCGCCAGCACGCAGCAGCAGCGAGCCTGAACCGCAAGCCGGATCGCAGATGCGTTCTCCCGATTTGGGGTTCGCGAGCTTGGCGACGACCTCGGAAACCTTGCGAGGCGTGAAGAATTCGCCCGCCTTCTTGCCAGCATCCGAGGCGAAGCGCTCGATCAGGAAGATATAGGCATCGCCGAGAATGTCTTCGGAGGTATCTGAAAGATCGAGGCCGGGCTTTGCGAAGTCCTCCAAGAGCGTTTTCAGCCTGCGGTTACGATCCTTCGTCTGGCCAAGATTCGTCTCGGAGTTGAAGTCGATAGCGCGGAATAGCCCGCCGAGTTTGCCTTCGTTCGCCTTTTCAATCGCATCGAGCACGATGTTGATCAGCTCGCCGATATTGTCACGGGTGCGCCGCTCATAGAGGCTGTAGAAATCGCCAAGGAAGCTCTCCTCGACTTCATTCGTTTTGGTATTCTTCAACTCTACAGTGGGCAGCTTGAAGCGTTCACGATCAAGGCGGCGCTGAATGCGAAGCTCGTCACCCCCATACTCACGGCGAAACTCTTCGACATGCTTGCGGCGGACGTCGCTGATGTATTTCAGGAACAAGGCGGTGAGGATGTAATCCTTGTAACCTGACGCGTCGATTGCCCCGCGGAAGGTATCGCAGGCACGCCATACCGCTGCGAGAATGTCGTCTTGCCGAAGGGCAGTCATTGGGCACTCCTTGAAAAATTGCGTCCTGTGTCCGCCGCTCGAATTGCGCGGGTGACAGCTTCACGGCTTAAAATTGTGTTAAGGTTGGCAAGCTGCTTGAGTAGTCGCGCCTCGCGCTCAAACGACTGCGCAAGTCCCGCGATTAGCTGCTGCCGTTCCATTGGAGGCAGCGGAACCTCAGTCTTCTCCAGGGCCTCCTTTGCGAGGCGAGCGAGTCCCGTGCCTTGCTTGCCGCCGGATAGAGCGGCCTGTGTCGTGGGCAGATCGAGAAAGGCCGCAAGGTACTGCGGATTTACAAGGGCTCGATTAGGTCTGACCAGATAAAGGTCCAACGAGACAAAAGCGCCGAACACCGCCCCCGTGGCAACGCAGACATCCGTGGTCACACCGCGCGCTCCGACGATCAGGTCACCCTCTTCAATCGTCAGTGCGCGCGCCACCGCAGGCGTTTCGCCAATGGCAAGAGCTGGTGATTTACCTGCCTTGATTTCTGAAAGGTCGGAAAGTCGCATGAAGCGCGCAGCACCGTGGATGGCCTCGCGGACCGAGACCCCAGACAGAACGTTCGCGATTTCTCTAAGTTCGAGCATGCCTCAAACTACAGAACGCCTTCGAAGCGGTCAATACGGAACTTGAGAGCTTCTCTAGCAAATTTCCTTTCGCCAACAGGTCAAACGATTTTTGCCTTGCTGGCTAAACTGAACCTACCGTTGCTCATGTGCGTCTGATCGCGTGTGCGCAGGCGTTGGACGGTGTTACCTTGTGCTGGATCAAACTGGCTGATGTTAGATAAGTATCTGATATTGCTTGTATTTTTAAGACGATTTGGTTAGTTTGAGTTGAGGCCAACAGGAGGTCTCAAATGCCTAGCCTACGTCTTACCCGCCGCACCATTGACGACATTTCGTTCGCTGCCAGCGGCCAAATCCTTTACCGCGATACACTGCTTTCCGGTTTCGGCCTTAGGGTCGGCAGCCGCTCCAAGGTCTACTTTGCCGAAGGGCAGGTGAACCGAGAGACCTGCCGCGTCACTATAGGCCGCGCCGACCTATTTGCGCCGGAGGTGGCACGCAAGAAGGCGCTCGCCTTACTGGGGGAAATGGCCGAGGGCCGGAACCCCAATGAGGAGAAGCGCAAAGAGACGGTGGAGCGCGTCACGCTGGCCGTGGCCTTCGAACGCTTCTTCGAGGCCCGCAATAAGCTGTCACCGCACACCATCACCAATTACGGGCGCACTGCCAAGCTCTACCTTAAGGCATGGCGCAAGAAGCCCATGAACCAGATCACCCGACAAATGGTGCTGGCCAAGCATCAGGAGATTGCCAAGGTGCATGGCGAGGTGACGGCCAACAATGCGATGCGCCATCTGCGCTCGGTCTACAATTTCATTGCTGCTACCCGGGACGACTTCCCGCCCAACCCGGTGCTGATCCTTTCGCAGGCTCGCGCATGGTATCGCGAGCGGCGTCGGCAAACCTTGGTTACCGCGCTGGACTTGCCCATGTGGTGGAAAGCCGTCATGTCCGAACCGGATTATTCCCGCGATTTTCTGCTGACCGCGTTATTCACCGGAATGCGCCGGGGCGAGCTGATGAAGCTGCGCTGGGAAAATGTGGACCTCGCAGCCCGCACGCTGCATCTGCCCACAACGAAAAACGGTGACCCGCTGAACCTGCCCTTGTCAGCATTCCTTGCGGACCTGCTGACGAAGCGCAAAGAACAGGCGGATGGGTCGCCTTGGGTGTTTCCCGGCCCCGGCAAGAATGGCCATTTGGTGGAGACGAAGAAATTCCTGCTGCGCGTAAGCACCGGCTCCGGCGTGAACTTCACGCTGCACGATTTGCGGCGCACCTTTATCACCATCGCTGAAAGCCTCGATGTTCCCTACTATGCGCTCAAGCGGCTCCTGAACCACCGCGCCAACGGCGACGTCACGGGCGGCTATATTGTCGTCAATGCCGAGCGGCTGCGCGGGCCGGTCGAACTGGTCGCAGCACGGATATTGGAGTTGGCCAATGTCAGGCAGTGACTCCACTTACCGGGCGACATTTGGCGATGGAGCAAGCGTGCTGGAACGTGTTTTGCTCGCCATCATCAATGCCCACACGGACGCCGATACCGAGGGGCGTCAATGGGAACGGCTGAACGCCGCGATGTCTGCACTTGTCGGGCCAACGACTGCGAAAGAACGCAACCTGGAAAAGGCGCTACTATTCATCTTGCGCGAAAGACAGAGGGATGTATGCGATGCGGAGATGCATGCGATGTGCCCGGGGAAAAGAGCCTCGCGTGTAGAGACACGCTCCGTGCCCACACTTGCTAGGCTTGCTGCAGTAGAGATTTTAGGCTGCGCAACGCCAGCCGAGAGGGTGCCCGCCGTCCATGCGCTCTGTGCAATGTATCAGGACCGATTTGGATTACATGCTCGGGACTACGATGAGGTTCGCGAAGCTCTCCAATCTGAAGCCGTGCAGCACATCTGCGACGAACTGGCGGAATGGGGTATCGCCACCCGAGAATAGCAATTTCAATGGCCTGATGAGTTTTTGTTTCATCACCGATTGCAGCCATTGAATGCGGACGAACCTTGTGCGATGAATTGCATGCGGATGAATTGACATCCACCGCCCGGAGAAATCTGGTGGCGAGTAACCCCAGGATTAGCGGACGTCGCTGAGGCCTGACGGACCATACTCTCGCGGGAGATGCCTCCCGGCCATGTCAAATAGCTGAGAACTGAGAACGGGACCGATTGCCTACTCCGGCATCGATTTCACCCGTGCGCGCTCAGTCGCGCCAATCAGAAAGCTACTGACATGCAATCGATCAGTCATTATCGCGCCCGGAAGGGCGCGATCTTTTCTTTGGACCAGCAACCGCAACAGCAGATGGAGCGGTTCCTGACGACCGGGCAGGTCGCGACGCTCGCCTGTGTGAGCGAATCTTACTTGGAAAAGGGCCGCATTTACGGATACGGACCGCCCTTCATTCGGCTGCGCCCCGGCTCCAAGAGCGGCGCGGTTCGCTATCGCCTCAGTGCCGTAATGCGCTGGCTTGAAGAGCGGCAATGCAACCCGGAGGAGGCCCGTCATGGCTGACATTCTCCAACCCGATGCACAACAGGCGATTGCTTTCCTGCTGTGGCTGAACCCTCGAGCGCCGCTCTATCTGGAAACACACGAGAGCGCGGGCGGTGCGCGCCCGAAGCCGAAGGACTATCAACCTTATGCCGCTGATGCCGCGCAACGCTTTGTCGCTGTCAACAACGGCGAGGAGTATCGACGCAACGTCTATTTTCTGCCCAACGCCGAACTGATGTCAGGCGGGCGCGCCAAGGCTAACATATCGGCCTCGCGTTTCCTCTGGGTTGACCTTGATTGCAAGGATTATCCCGGCAGCGAGGAGCAACAGCGCGACAAAATCCTGGGTCTGTTGAGCGATGACAAGCTGCGCCCGGCAGGTGTTCCGAAACCAACTGCATTCTGGTTCACGGGGGGTGGTTATCAGGCGATCTGGCGCATGGCAGAGCCTATTCCGGCAGAAGATGCTGAGGCGCACAATCGTGCCTTGCTCGTCGCGTTTCAGGGTGGGGCCGGGCCAATCGACGTCAGCCGACTTCTCAGATTACCCGGAACCGTGAATTGGCTGAGCGACAAGAAGCGTACAGCCGGTCGTGACCCGGCCAAGACGTTTCTGCTGGAACCGATTTCGTTCGGCGCCGACCCGAGGAATTATACGCTTGCCGATTTTAGGTTGCGTCTCGACAAATCCAGTTCGTCCAAAACCGATAGCAAGGCCATTACCAACCTAGACGACATCGAGGTGCTGCCTCTGCCAGATGATCGAGGCGAGGTGATACCTCTCGATCCGGTTTGGTCAGAGGTTATCGTCACGGGCAAGAACCCGCCCGACAAGAGCTACCAGTCTCGGTCGGAACTGGTCTTTGCCGCAACTCTCTGGCTGCTCGGCAAAAATGTCGCGCCCGGCTATATTGTCTCGATCCTGACCAGCCCCGATCTCGGCATCAGCGCCCATGTGCGGCAAAACCCTAATCCGCTGCGCTATGCGCGGCGACAGGTGGCTCGGGCGATGGAAACCATTGACCTACGAGGACGAGGATGGCCGAAGGTCGACCAGTATGGGCGTCCGGCGGCAAATGCGCCCGAGAATGTACGGTTCGCCCTCGCCATGCTCGATGTCGATGCGCGGCGCAATATGTTCACCCACGCCGACGAGGTGAATGGGCTGGGCCTTGAAGGGCGGGACATATCGGATATCTGCGAAATCCTGTGCAGCATCTTTGATCGCAAGCTGGATTTCCGCGCCAGTGTAACCGTCATCCGACGCGAACTGATCACTGTCGCCTATGAGCGTGCTTACCATCCAGTCATCGACTATCTGGACGGTCTGGTATGGGACGGTGTTCCGCGTCTTGACACATGGCTCAGGGACTACTGCGAAGCGGATGACACCGAGCTCAATCGGGAATTCGGCGTGAGGTTCCTGATTGGCGGCGTGAGACGGATCAAACAGCCCGGCGTCAAGTTCGATACCATGCTGGTTCTGGAAGGCCGTCAGGGGGTCGGCAAATCGCGTCTGGCGGCACGACTTGCAGTTCGCGACGAATGGTTCTGCGGCAACCTGAACCTGAATGCAGACGCCAAGACCAAGGCCGAACTTGTGTCCCGCGCGTGGATTGTCGAATGCCAGGAACTCGACGGCGCACGCAAGGCGACCTTAGACGCGATAAAGGCATTCCTCGCCACCCCTATAGACACCTATCGGCCTGCCTATGCGCACACTGCTGGTTCTTTCCCCCGGCATTGCGTGATCATCGGCACGACGAACGAGGACGCCTATCTGCGCGATGCGACGGGAAACCGACGATATTGGCCGGTCAGGGTCGGCAGCATAGACATAGAAGCCTTCGGCCACGATGTGCATCAGCTATGGGCCGAGGCAGTCGTACGGGAGCGGGCTGGAGAGCCGATCATCCTGCCTCGGCATCTATGGCAGGTCGCCGACGAGCTTCAGGCCAGCCGCATGATTGAGGACCCTATAGGCATCGTTCTAGAAGGCGCGTTCGGCGAGCGCACAGGGCGGGTATCTATGGAGAGCGTCAAGCTGCTTCTCGGCTATGAGGCCGGGCGCATGTCGGCCAGCGAGTTTCAACGCATTACCGGCGCAATGACGGCGCTGGGATGGGAATATGGAACCCACAGGCTCCACGATCTTGGTCGAACGGGGCGAAGCGCCCGCAAGGGGTTTGCGCGCGGCAATGCCGACGAGCAGAGGACCGAATGGGTCGCCAAGCGCGTCGAAGGGGGCATCCCCATTCTTCAGGCCGTAAGGGAACATACAGACGAAAGCGGCCCGTTTTGACCGCACTGCGTTACCTGCACCATGTAACCCAACAAGCCGCAAACCATTAACGCTTAGGCAGGGGGACGTTATTCAACTCCCCCTGCCTTTTTGTGTGTTTTGAGCCTTAAGTTACAGGCATAAGTAACGGCATTGCAGCCGTATGGCGGCGGGGTTACCAAGCGCATGCCTCCGAGGCCTACAGACGGCCCTCAGAGCGCCGCTGGCGCGGGTCGAGTGTACCTGGGGGCAAAAGGGCCGCTGCCACATCCGGCGGCCCTCAGATGGCCTCCGACGCCGCTACCCCGCAAACGCCTTCAGCATCTTCGCGGCACGGTCAAGCTGATCGTTGTTCAACCGGGAGAGGGTGCGGTGAATATCGGTTAGAAGCCTTGCCCGTTCTCCGGTGCCCGGCATGGCGTCGGCCCCGAACAGAACGGGCGCGGGAATGTCGAGTGCGGACGCAATCTTTTCTGCCGTCTCAAACAGTGGTGCGGCGACACCCCGCTCGATCTTACCGATTGTCTCGCGCGAAATGCCAGTCTGACCGGAAAGCTGCTCAAGGGTCCAGCCTTTAGCCTTCCGATGATGGCGGACATTCGCGCCGAAAAGTCGTTGAAGCTCCATATGCGCACCTCGTTCAGAACAAAGGCGGCAAAGGGCTGCTCAAATCGAGAAATGAGAACTTTGCATTCTCGCAATTTGAGAACTATAACATCTCATTCAGTGAAGTTGGATGCTGTGGTTCTGGAAATGACGATGGTAGATCTGCTCCCTGCTATTTTGCATTGGCTTTTGTTGATCTTCTTCGGCGGTCAGGCCCTTATCTTCATTGGGCTGGTCCTGTGGACGATCTGGACCGACGCAATCAAACCGCGACTGATCCCCGCCAACGACATCGCTCGCGTGGCTGACGACATTATTGCCCGCTATTCCGACCCGGAACTTGAGGCCTTCGCCCGCCACGAGCGCGCGTGGTACGACAGCGACGGCGCGGAGCAGACCTATTGGTATCGCGTGCGGAAGGCCGTTAGGCGGCGACTGGAAGGGCGTTGAGGCCCGTCAGTCGAACAGCGGCCCGTAACCGCCACCAGCGGCTTTGCTGCGAACCTTGTCCTCGCGCGCCTCGCTGACCTCGCGCCAGATGTCGTAGGTCTCGCGCACCATCTGGTCGAGCTGGTCGAAGCCAAAGAGTTTGATGCCTTCGTCAGTGCTCAGCATCACCGGACGCTGGTCATTAGCAGCATCGCCGAACTGCACGACCCCCAACCGAGCGGCGGCGAAATCGGGATTGGCGACCCGGATATGCTCATGCATCATCGAGAAGACGAAACGCCTTGCGTCGGCCGTCAGCTTCTTGCCGCGCCGGGGATCGATGAAGATCACCAGCGGGGCACCCTCCAGCGCCGTCACCATCGGCAACCAGTATTCCACCTTCTCGCCGACGCTCAGGGGAAGTGGGAAGAAGGCTTGAGAGCGGCTGCGCAAGGCATTTGCGCGCGCAAAGTCGTGCAGACCCTTGGCGACGAGCAGGTTGGCGTTGCACTCGTCGTCGGACGTCGCCTTTGCCCGTATCAGTCGTTCCAGAACCGGCCATGCGGTCGGATCGGCAGCCGCGAACATATCAGGCTGAACATTGAAAATGTCGGCGAACCGGGCGCGTACCGGCTTGTAGGTGATCGTCGGATGCCCGAGCTTGAAATGCTCAAGGGCGCGGCGCTTCTGGTCGATTGGGAGCGTTGCGACACGGGCAAGATCGATCTCAGGTAAGCGGCGTATCTTCATCCGGTTCTCCCGCGACCGGAGCCGCGCCAACGGAAACCTTGTGGAACTTGAATCGGTTAACGATGACATCATCGGGGATTCGCAACCCCAGCGCAACCGATGTTCTTCCTTTGTCCGCAATGTAATCCCAAGGCGCTCCCTTGGCGTGGGAGATGTCCACCAGCCGCCCCGGCGATAGCTGCCCGTAGGACGACATGATACGCGCCAGATGACGCCGAATGGCCGGGTCCTCGGGAAGGTCCAGCGCATGGCGCTCGCCGGTCATCACGTTCTGCCCGGTGGCGCGGAAGTCGATAGGAGAACTGCCAGCCGTCTTGAAAGCCGAGTAGGCGGCAGGATGCACCGGCCCGTATTGCCATGCCTCGAAATAGCCGCTGACCAGAGGTCGCTTGGCTTCGATCAGGAAGATGGAGTGGGCGAAGTAGAGGAGTTTTTGCAGTGCGAGGTTGGTGACCTTGATCCCCGACCGGTCAGCCTCGTCCAGCATGAGGTTGGCGACGGCTCTCGGATCGTATGGACCACCGGTCATCTGCGCACTTTGACTTCCTCAAGCTGGGAAGTGGTGCCGCTTGCGTGACTCGAACACGCGACCCCATCATTACGAATGATGTGCTCTACCAACTGAGCTAAAGCGGCTTAACCCTTCACACACGGCCATACTATGGCCCTACTAACTTTCACTGACCAGCCCTAACCCGCTGGCTTCGAACCTCATTCTCTAGCGGACCCGCTAATTACGAATGACGTGCTCTACCAACTGAGCTACTGCGGCGAACGGCAGGCCACGAGCGCAACTGCCGTGGCGCCTTTTACTCAGCCTTCTGTCCGGGTGCAAGGGGCAAGGTGGCGGCGGGTTCGCCGAGGGCCGGAGGGGAGGCGGATTCGTCGGCCGGCTGCGGGCGAGCGGGCGCGACGGGGGCGGGCACCGAGCTTACCGGCACCTTCCATTCGAAGGCGTCGAGCCTGCCGGTGACGGGCGAGACCGGCTCCCATTCGTCGCTGACGATGCCGTCGGCGGTCCACACCGGATCGCGCGGGGCGCGGACGGCCCGGGCGAGCCATTCGCGCGCCTTGCCCTGGTCGCCCGTCTCGCCCTCCTCGATCTCGGCCATGAGGCTGGCAACGCCTTCCGTCGGCTCGGCGACATAGGAGGCGAGCGCGTCGCGCGCCGTCGCCCAGTCGAAGGCGTCGATGGCGGCGCGGGCGACGACCATGGCGGCGGCGCGGTTGGCCGGCGGCATGTCGATGAGCTCGCGTACGCGCTTCAGGCGCTCGGCGGCGGAGGCGCCCGACTGGGCATTGGCATAGAGGGTCGCCGCGTGCGGATGTCCGGTGGCGCGCCAGATGCGGCGTAAGAGGCTCATGGCCTTGCGCGTCTCGCCGCGGTTGGAATGGATGCGCGCGGCAATGAGCGCGGCGGGCACGAAATCGGGCAGGAGCTTCAATGCCGTCAGCGCATGGTCGAGGGCCGAGAGCGGGTCCTTCTCCTCGGTTTCGCGGGCGCGGGCGGTTTCGATCACCGCCTGCTTGCGGCGTTTGGCGGCGCGCTCGGCGCGGCTCCTCGCCGGCTGGTCGTTGACCATGGCCACGGCCTGCGCCCAGGCGCCGCGCCGGGCAAGATCGGCGAACACCGCCTCGCTCGCCCAGCCGGCCCCGCCCGGCTCGAGCGTAATGGCCTTGCGCGCGAAGGTCAGCGCCACGTCCGGCCGGTTCTGCACGCGCGCCTGCTCGTAGAGACCGGCGAGGGCGGCCATCGCCGTCTTCTCGTTGGAGATCAGCGCCCGGTAGTGCTCGCGCGCCGCCCCCATGTCGCCGACCGCGAGCTCGGCCCGCGCCTCAAGCAGGCGCGCGGCCGGATTGTCGTTGAGGCGCGAGCGTGCGTCGCGGGCGAGGGCGCGGGCTCGGGACGGGTCGCCCGCCTCGAGCGCGACCACGGCGTCCGAGAGCGCCTCGATGCCGGCCTCCCGCCGCCGCTCGCGCGCCCGGCGGGCAAGGACACGGGGGGTATCGAGGAGGCGGCGGATCAGCGCCCAAACCAGGATGACGACGACGAGGGCGGCGATCAGCAGGAAGACCGTGGTGCCGATCTCGGGTTGCATGCGCCAGCCGGCGACCTCGATCGTCAGCGTGCCCGAAAGCGAGGCGATCCAGGCGATGAGGGCGGTGATGGCGAGGCTGGCGATGATCCAGGAGGCGAGACGAATCACGAAGCGCTCTCCCCGGCGAGCGTCAGGGCGTCGCGGCGCACCGTCTCGAGGAGACGCGCCGCGTCCGCGCGCACCGCCACCATCTGCGGAACCTCGCCGGCGGCGTCGCGCATGGGCGCGGGGAGCGTGCCGAAGAGCTCGTCGGCGGCCGCGTAGTCGCCGCGCGCGATGGCCGCCTCCAGCCGGCCCGCAAGCGCTTCGGGGCTGTCGCCCTCGACATCGCCGACGGGGCGTAGCGCCAGGCGCGCGCGCAGCCAGTCGAGGGTCGCTTCCTGCCAGTCGGCGTCGGGGTCGGCCGGCCGGTCGGCGAGCATGGCCGGCAGCACGGCCGCGAAGGCGCGCTCGATGGCCTCGCGGCGGGGCAGGCCGGTGCCGGCCGCATCGATCAGGGTCTGCGGCACTTCCATCTCGGGATCGGAGCGGCGCAGGGCGTCGAGCTCGGCCGAGAACGATCGTCCCTGCGCAAAGGCGGTCTCCAGCGCCGAAAGCACCAGCGGCAGGCGCACGGCCGCGCCGATGTCGCGCGGCTGCGCGGCGACGGTCGCCTGCGTTGCCGCGAGGCTCTCGCCCATGCCGTTCAGTTGCGCCTCCTGCTCGCCGATACGGGTTTCGAGCGCCGACAACTGCGTGGCGAGCGTATCGAGGGAGCCGCGCAGGGCCGCTGCCGCCTCGCCGCCGCCGTCCCCATCCGGCGCTGCCGGAAGCGTGTCGAGGCGGTCGGTGAGGGTCGCGATCTGCGCCTCGACGGCGGAAAGGTCGGGGACCGGGGCGGGAGCGGCGGCGGTCGCGACCGGCGCCGGCTCGGCGGTTTCGAGGGCGGCGATGCGGGTGTCGAGCCCATCCATGCCGGCAGCGGTTTCGGCGATGGCCGTCTGCAGGTCGGGCACGCCCGTCACCACCTGGCGCATCTGCGGCAGCAGCTGGGAGAGCTCGGCGACGCGCGGGTCGGCCGGAGCGGGCCAGAGCCCGGCCCAGGCAAGGGCATAGGCTGCGGCAAGGCCGAGCACGCCGCCCCCGACGATGCCGAGGGCAAGGCTGCCGCCATTGACCTCGCCGGCCGGCCGCGGCGGGGGGAGCGGAGACGTGGTCTTCATCGATTCGGTCGCGGCGGGCTTGCCGGATGCGGGCGGCTCTGCGGAACGCGCCGTCGCGCCGGCGGCCCCGGCCGCGCCCGAGCCTTCGGGCTTTGCGCCTTCGCGGGCGCTGAGATCGATCACGGGGGGCTTGACCGGTCCGCCCTTGTTCTCGGTCATCAATTCACCTCTCTAAAGCCTTGGCGCCCAATGCGCTGCACTCGTTTCGGCTCGAGACGCCATCCGCCGGCCGGGCATCATGCCCCGTTTTGCTCGCGGGCAAAAGCCAGGGCCAGGGTCATCATGGCGCTGTCCTCGGGCCGGTCGGCCAGGCTGATGCGCGTGCAGTGGGCCGCGATCAGCGGCGCGGCGACGTTTTCGGAAAGGCACAGCATCTCGATCCCCTCGCGCATCCGCCGCGTCAATCGGTCGCCGAGACAGTTGAGGAACGTCTGCGCCGTGCGATGAGAATAGAAGAGGACGGCGCAGAACTCCCCGGCTTCGAGGTCGGCGACCACCGGCTCGGGCAGGTGCCGGGCGGCGACCATGTCGTAGACCTCGATGGTTTCGACCGTCACGCCATGGTCGGCGACGGAGCGCGCAAGATCGCCCGAGCGATGCCGGCCGGCCGGGTGGAACACCGGGCCCGTTATGCCCGCCCGGGCGATGAGCTCGGCGAGGTCGGCCAGCGTTCCACCGGCGGCAAAGACCTTGGGAAACCCGAGCGCTTCGGCCTCGAACGCGGTGCGCCCGCCCACCGCATAGACCGGCAGGTGGCGATAGGCTCCCGCCGCGCCGCGGTCGGCCAGCGCGCGCAGGCCGTTGGCGCTGGTCAGCGCGAGAGCCGCGAAGCGCTCGGGCGGCGGCAGGGGCGTGTCGAGGGGCTGGCGCTCGAGGAGCGGCGCGGCATCCGAGTCGATGTCGAGCGCGCGCAGCCGCAGGACGGTCATCTGCGCGTCGGGCTCGGGCCGCGTCACCAGCATGCGCACCGGCCGGGTCATGGGGCGCTCCAGCGGGCGAGGAAATCGGGGCCGGCAGCATCGAGGAGCCTGCGGGCGAGCTCGGCGCCGAGCCGCTCGCCGTCGCCGGCCGATCCCGAGACCGCATCGACGAATTGTTCCTTGCCATCGAGGCTCAGAATCTCGCCCTTGAGGGTCAGCGTGCCGCCGTCGAAGACGGAGAGCGCGCCGACCGGCGTGCGGCAGGAGCCATCGAGGATGGCGAGCATGGCGCGCTCGGCGGTCACCGCCTGCCAGGTCGGCAGGTGGTTGAGCGGGGCGACGAGCCCGGCCGCACGCTCGTCTCCGCTGCGCACCGCGAGCGCGATGGCGCCCTGGGCCGGGGCGGGCATGAAGGTCTGCGCATCGAGGATGGCGGTGGCGCGATGGTCCTCGCCGAGGCGCTTGAGGCCGGCGAGCGCGAGGAGCGTCGCATCGGCGACGCCGTCGGCGAGCTTTTTGAGGCGCGTCTCGACATTGCCGCGGAAGGGCACGATCCGCAGGTCCGGGCGTAGGCGCAGGACCTGGGCGGCGCGGCGGATGGAGGAGGTGCCGAAGCGCGCGCCTTCGGGCAGGTAGTCGATGCCGCGCACGGAGAGCGAGATGAAGGCGTCGCGCACGTCCTCGCGCTCGAGGAACGCGCCGATCGCCATGCCGTCCGGCGGGGTGGTCGCCATGTCCTTGGCCGAGTGCACGCCGATATCGACCTCGCCTGCGAGCAGCGCCTCGTCGATCTCCTTGGTGAAGAGCCCCTTGCCGCCGACCTCGCTCAGCGGCCGATCCTTGAGGCGGTCGGCGGTCGACACGAACGTGACGATCTCGATCGCCTCGGGGTCGAGATCATGGGCCCTCGCCAGCAGGTCACGGGTCGCCTCGGCCTGCGCCAGCGCCAGCGGCGAGCCGCGGGTTCCAAGGCGGACGAAGGGAGCGGGCGATTGCATCGGCGGCGTATCCTGGTGTAGGCGAAAGCTTAACGCCCTTTGGAGTTAGACCAGTCGCCGTGAGCGGGCAAGCGCAAGCCGTCATCCTCGGCATCGAAACGAGCTGCGACGAAACCGCCGCGGCCGTTGTCGCGCGCGACGCTTCGGGCAGGGGCGCGATCCTTTCCAACGTCGTGCGCTCCCAGCTCGACGAGCACGCCGCCTTCGGCGGAGTGGTGCCCGAACTCGCCGCGCGCGCCCATGTGACCTTTCTCGATCACATTGTCGCGCAGGCCTGCCGCGAGGCGGGCGTCACGCTTGCACAGATCGATGCGGTCGCCGCGACCGCCGGCCCCGGCCTCGTCGGCGGCGTGCTGGTGGGGCTAACGACCGCCAAGGCCATCGCCGCGGCGACGGAGAAGCCCCTCATCGCCGTCAACCATCTCGAGGCGCACGCGCTGACCGCGCGGCTGAACGATGGCGTCGCCTTCCCCTATCTCATGCTCCTCGTTTCGGGCGGGCACAGCCAGTTCGTCCTGGTGCGCGGGGTGGGCGACTACGAACGCTGGGGCACGACCATCGACGATGCGCTGGGCGAAGCCTTCGACAAGACCGCCAAGCTTTTGTCGCTGGGTCATCCGGGCGGGCCGGCGGTCGAAGCGGCTGCCGCCGGGGGCGACCCGAAGCGCTTCCGCTTCCCCAAACCGCTCCTCAAGGAGGAGCGGCTCGATTTTTCCTTCTCCGGCCTCAAGACGGCCGTGCGGCTGCAAGCCGAGGCGCTGGCGCCGCTGTCCGGGCAGGATGTCGCCGATATCGCGGCGAGCTTCCAGGCGACGGTTGCCGATATCGTCGCGACCCGCGCCGGACAGGCGCTCGCGCGGTTCGCGCGCGAGCTGCCGGTGGCGGCGCCGACCCTCGTCGTCGCCGGGGGCGTTGCCGCCAACCACAGCATCGGCGCGGCGCTGCGGCAGGTGGCGCAAGAGGCCGGCGCGCGCCTCGTCGTGCCGCCGCCGGCGCTCTGCACCGACAATGGCGCGATGGTCGCCTGGGCCGGGGCCGAACGGCTGGCGCTCGGCGTCACCGACGATCTTGCCGCTGTTGCGCGCCCCCGCTGGCCGCTCGACGGACCCGAGATGAAGGTCAACTCCCATGCGGCTTGAGACGGTCAGCGTCGTCGGCGCCGGGGCCTGGGGCAGCGCGCTCGCCCAGGCCGCCGCCAAGGCCGGACGGCGGGTGACGCTGATCGCGCGCGATCAAGCGGTCGTCGCCGAGGTCAACGCGCGGCACACCAACAGCCGCCACCTCGGGGGCTTGCCGCTGGAGCCGGGCATCGCAGCCGAGCCGCTGTTCGTGCCCGCCGACATCGTCATCCTTGCCGTGCCGGCGCAGGCGACGCGCCAGGCGCTCTCGGCGATCGACCCGGAATTCCTCGCCAACCGGCCGGTGGTGCTGACCGCCAAGGGGCTGGAGACCGGCACGCTCGAGCGGCAGAGCGAGATCCTTGCCGCCATGGCGCCGGACGCCGTGCCCTACGTCCTCTCCGGCCCGAGCTTTGCCGCCGACGTTGCGGCCGGGCGGCCGACCGCGGTGACGCTTGCCGGCGACAGGGCCAGCGAAACCTCGGCGCTCGCCGCCGCGCTCGCCGGCCCCAGCCTTCGTCCCTACGCCGCCGACGACCGCATCGGCGTCGAGGTCGCCGGGGCCCTGAAGAACGTCTATGCGCTCGCCTGCGGGGCGGTCGAGGGCGCCGGGCTCGGCCTTTCCGCCCGCTCGGCGCTGATGGCGCGGGCCTATGCGGAAATGGCGCGGATCGTCACCGCCATGGGCGGCTCGGCAACGACGCTCACCGGCCTTGCCGGCCTCGGGGACCTGACGCTCTCGTGCACCTCGCCGCAGTCGCGCAACTATACCTTCGGCCTCGCGCTCGGGCGCGGCGAGCGCACCGACGCCATCATTGCCGGCGGAGCCGGGCTCGCCGAGGGCGTGGCGACGGCCCCCGTCGCCGGGCAGCTTGCCGGCAAGCTCGAGGTCGAGGCGCCGCTCATCGATGCCGTCAACCGGTTGCTGGCCGGCACCGCCTCGATTACCGATATCGTCGTCGGGCTGATGGCCCGCCCCTTGAAGAGAGAAAGCTGACACCATGCTCTATGCCCTCATCGCCGAAGACACCGACGATCCGCAAAAGCGGCTGGATGCCCGTCAGGATCACCTCAAGCACCTCGAAAGCCTCGGCGACCGGCTGGTCTTCGGCGGCCCCTTCCTCGACGAGAGCGGCACCATGGTCGGCAGCCTCATGGTCATCGAAGCCGAAGACCAGCAGCAGGCCGAGGCGTTCTACGCGCAGGACCCGTTCATGCAGCGCGGGGTCTTTGCGTCCTACACCATCCGGCCGTGGAGGCTGACCATCAACAAGGCCGCGGGGCGTTGAAAATGGCTTACTGGCTGTTCAAATCCGAGCCCGACGTCTTCTCCTGGGACGATCTTGTCGCCAAGGGCGCGCCCGAGGAGTGGCACGGGGTACGCGCGTTCGCGGCGCGCAACAACATGCGGGCCATGAAGATCGGTGACCTCGGCTTCTACTACCACTCCAATATCGGCAAGGAGATCGTCGGCATCTGCAAGGTCGTCGCCGAGGCGCATCCGGATTCGACCGCCGAATTGAAGAACGGCAAGGTCGTCTGGGAGTGCGTCGACGTCGAGGCGGTCGAGCCGTTCAAGCGCCCGGTGACGCTCGAGGAGATCAAGCGCACCGAGGAGCTTGCGGACATGGCGCTGGTCAAACAGTCCCGCCTCTCGGTGCAGCCGGTGACCGAGGCGGAATGGAAGATCGTCTGCAGGATGGGCGGGCTCTAGGCTTTGGTGCCACGCCCTTGTGGTTCGAGGTGCCTGCGGCCCACCTCACCATGAGGGCTACTGGCAGTTTGCTGCGCTCCCCAAGTAGCCTCATCCTGAGGTGCCCGCGCAGCGGGCCTCGATGGGCGAGGGCGTGGCACGGTCGGTGCTAGGCAACGCCCCCGAACGAACCTAGTCTCTCCGCAGGCGCATGAGGGATGCGCTCGAACAAAAGGGGAGAAGAAGCATGTCGCATTTTGCCGTCAACTGGCTCGCGGTGATCCTGGCGACCGTCGCCAGCATGGCGCTCGGGTTCGTGTGGTACATGGCGCTTTCCAGGCAATGGATGGCCGCCAGCGGGCGCACGCCCGAGGACGTCCAGGGCGGGGACGTCACGCCCTTCATCTGGTCGGCGATCGTCCAGCTCGTCATCGCCTATTTCCTGGCGCTGCTGACGCCGGTGCTGATGGGCGCGACCGATGTCGGCAACGGGCTGCTGGTCGCTGCCCACATGTGGTTCGGTTTCGTCCTGACCTCGATGATCATGAACCACCGCTATCAGGGCAAGCCCTGGTCGCTGACCGCCATCGACGGCGGCTACCTGCTGGTGGCCATGCTGCTGCAGGGCGTGGTGATCGGGCTGTTCGGGTAGGCACGAAGCGCTCCCCTCCCCCTTGAGGGGAGGGGCTGGGGGGAGGCTTCGGTGGCTGCCTGAACCACCCCACCCTCATTCCCTCCCTCGAGGGGAGGGAGGCGAAGAGTCGCCCGCTCCGTTGTTGAAACTATCCCTCCGCCGCCACCGGCTCGGCCTCGGGGGCCGGCGCATATTTGCTCAAAAGGGGCAGCTGCAGCAGCGAGAAGACGATGGTCAGCGGCATGATGCCCCAGACCTTGAACGCGACCCAGAGGTCGGTGGAGAAGCTGCGCCAGATGATCTCGTTCAGGGCGGCCAGGATGAAGAAGAAGAGGCCCCAGCGCAGCGTCAAAAGGAACCAGCCCCTGGGCTGGAGCTTGTAGACGTCGCCGAAGACGTAGCGCAGCAGCGATTGGCCGAAGGCGAGGCCGACGAGCAGCGTTCCGCCGAACAGCACGTTGGTGATGGTCGGCTTCATCTTGATGAACATGTCGTCCTGCAGCCAGAGCGTCAGCCCGCCGAAGACCAGCACCACGGCGCCCGTCACCAGCGGCATGACCGCGACTTTCTTGAGGATCAGCCAGGAGAGGGCGAGCGAGATCACCATCGCGCCCATGAACCAGGCGGTGGCCACGAATATGTCGGCGCGCGCGTTGGCGACGAAAAAGACGATGAGCGGTCCGAGCTCCAGCACCAGCTTGGTCAGCTGCGGGCGCAGCTCCTCCCAGCTCTCTTGGCGCTCGGCCGCGTCGGTCTTGTCGCTGTTCTGGCTCATCGATCCCGTGGGGTTCATCCTGGAAAGTTCCTTGACTATGGGCAGTCGCGACCCGCGCTGCAAGCGGCCGGGTTGTCACGGGCGGTGGATTATCCCTGAAAGCTGATGCAATTACGGCCGGTCCCCCGCCCGACGCCGAGAGGCGATCACGTTTGCGCGCGCCCGGCGATGGCCCTGGCGAAGTCGCGGGCGGCGAACGGCTCGAGATCCTCGACGCGCTCGCCGACACCGATGAAATGCACCGGCAGGCCGAATTTCCTGGCGATGGCGACGAGGATGCCGCCGCGCGCCGTGCCGTCGAGCTTGGTCATGACAAGCCCGGTGACGCCCGCGCGCCGCCCGAAGATCTCGACCTGGTTCAGCGCATTCTGCCCGGTGGTGGCATCGAGCGTCAGCAGCACCGCGTGCGGCGCGGTCTCGTCGAGCTTCTTGATGACGCGCACGATCTTTTCCAGTTCGCTCATCAGCTCGTCGCGGTTCTGCAGGCGTCCGGCCGTGTCGATGACGAGCACGTCCTTGCCCTCGGCCCTGGCGCGCTCCACGGCCTCATAGGCAAGGCCCGAAGCGTCGGCGCCGGCCGGCTTGGCGACGACCGGCGCGCCGGTGCGCTCGCCCCAGACCTGCAGCTGCTCGATGGCAGCCGCGCGAAAAGTGTCGCCGGCTGCCAGCAGCACCGATCTGCCTTCCGAGGTCAGCTTCTGCGTCAGCTTGCCGATGGTCGTCGTCTTGCCCGAGCCGTTGACGCCGACCATCAGGATGACAAACGGCTTTTTGCCCGCGTCGATCTCGAGCGGTCGCGCCACGGGCTCGAGCACCTTCTCGACCTCGGCGGCGAGAACCTCGCGCACCTCGTCGCCGGTCACGTCGCGGTCGAACCGGTCGCGGCGCAGCGCCTCGGTGATGGCCATGGCGGTGTCGATGCCGAGGTCGGCCTGGATCAGCACGTCCTCGAGCTCGTCGAGCATGGCCGCGTCGAGCTTTTTCCTCGTGAAGATGCCGCCGATGGAATCGGCGAGCTGGTCGGAGGAGCGCTTGAGGCCCGAGGCGAGCCGGGAAAACCACCCCTGGCGCCGCGGCGGCTCGGCGTCCGGCACCGGCGTTTCGGGCACGCTCTCCGGCTCCTCGGCAAGATCGTCCTCGACATCGATCACATAATCCGGCGTCGTTTCGGGCGGACCGGGCGGGAGCGGGATTTCCTGCGGCTGCTCCGGGGCCGGAACGGGCTCGCCGGGAATGGTCGGCGGTTCAGGCCGCGGCGGCGGTTCGTCGGGCGGCGGGGGAATGTCCGGCTTCTGCGGCTCGAGCGGCGTTTCGGGCTGCGGCGGCGGAACCGGGGTGGGGATAGGTTCGGGCGTCGGCGTCGGCGTCGGGGCAGGCGCGGGAGCGGGTTCCGGTCGCGGTTGCTGCTGCTCGGGAATACCGAACAGGCGCTGGAAAAATCCCGGCTTCTTCTCGCTCATTGCTTCGCCTTAAACCCGTTTCTCACGCCGCGTCGCGGATCGCTTCGCCGGTGAGCCCTTCGGTGGTCGCGCCGGCGATGGTCACCGCCACGATCTGGCCGGGGCTCGTACCGGGAACCTCGACGGGCACGAATTGTTCCGTGCGGCCGAGGCCCTCTCGCTCGACGAGCACGTTCTCGACCTGCCCGATGCGGCTCATGCAGAGCTTTTCGAACTGCGCCGCGCCGGCCGCTCGCAGCCGCGCCGCCCGCTCGCGGGCGACGGCCTTGGCCACCTGCGGCATGCGCGCTGCGGGCGTGCCCTGCCGCGGCGAGAACGGGAAAACGTGGAGGTGGGTGAGGTCCGCTTGCGCGACGATGGCAAGCGTGTTCTCGAACATCTCGTCGGTTTCGGTCGGAAACCCGGCAATGATGTCGGCACCGAAGACCATATCGGGGCGCAGGGCGCGCAGCTTGCCGACGATGGCGAGCGCATCGGCGCGGCTATGGCGGCGCTTCATGCGCTTTAAAATCATGTCGTCGCCCGACTGCAGCGAGAGATGCAGGTGCGGCATCAGCCGCCTCTCGGAGGTAATCGCCTCATAGAGAGCCGGGTCCGCCTCGATGGAATCGATCGAGGAGATGCGCAGCCGCGGCAGGTCCGGCACGTGCTTCAATATCGCCTGGGTGAGCTTGCCGAGCGTCGGCTGGCCGGGCAAATCCGCGCCATAGGAGGTGGTGTCGACCCCGGTCAGCACGACTTCGCGGTAGCCGTTGCCGACGAGGCGCCTGACCTGCTCGACGACGGCGCCCATCGGCACCGAGCGCGAGGGGCCGCGGCCATAGGGGATGATGCAGAAGGTGCAGCGGTGGTCGCATCCGTTCTGCACCTGGACGAACGCGCGCGCCCGCCCGTCCATGCCTTCGATGAGATGCCCGGCGGTCTCGCGCACGCTCATGATGTCGTTGACCTGCACCTTGTCGTTGAGGCGCACGCCGAAGACGACGGGCTGATAGCTTTCCGCCTTCATCTTGTCGGCGTTGCCGATGACGAGGTCGACCTCGTCCATGTCGCCGAAGGTGCGCGCTTCCGTCTGGGCGGCGCAGCCGGTGACGATGATGCGGGCGCTGGGATTCTCGCGCCGGGCCTTGCGCACGGCTTGCTTGGCCTGCCGCACGGCCTCGGCGGTCACCGCGCAGGTGTTGACGATGATGGCGTCGGTGAGGCCGGCCTTCTCGGCCTCACCCTTCATCACCTGCGCTTCATAGGCGTTGAGGCGGCACCCGAAGGTGATGGTCTCGATGGCCATCAGGCGACCTCCCGATCGCGCGACCAGGCGCCGGTCGCGGGGTCCATCGTGCCGGCGAATTCGAGCTCGGCCGGGCCCGTCATCATCACGTGGTCGTCGTCGCGCCAGTCGATCTTCAGATCCCCGCCCGGCAGCGTCACAGTTACCTGCCGGCCGGTGCGACCGGTGCGCGCGCCGCTGACCGCCGCCGCGCATGCCGCCGTGCCGCAGGCGAGCGTCAGCCCCGCGCCGCGCTCCCAGGTGCGCAGGTCGATCGTCTCGCGCGAGGTCACCCGCGCGACCGAGATGTTGGCCCGCTCGGGAAAGATCGGATGGTTCTCGAGCAGCGGTCCGAAGCGCTCGAGTTCGTAGCCCCAGACGTCATCCTCGACCCAGAAGATGGCGTGCGGATTGCCCATGGAGGCGACCGAGGGCGAGTGGAGGACGGGCGCGTCGATCGGCCCGATCTGCAGCTCGATGGCGCGGGTATCGGCGAATTCCTCGGAGAGCGGAATATCCTTCCAGCCGAAGCGGGGCTTGCCCATGTCGACGGTCACGAGCCCGTCGGGGTGCTCGTCGGCGGTGAGGATCCCGGCAACCGTCTCGAAGACGAAGTGCTTTTGCCCGCTTTCGGCCGCCAGCATCTGCGTGACGCAACGCATGCCGTTGCCGCAGGCCTGCGCCAGCGAGCCGTCGGCGTTGAGGATCTCGATATAGTTGGCGGTGCCGGGGGTGCGCGCGTCATGGATCGCCATCACCTGGTCGAAATGGGTCCCCGGATCGGCGGCGAGCGCGACGGCGGCGGAGGCCGAAACGCGATCGGCGCGGCCGCGCATGTCGGCAACGATGATCTCGTTGCCGAGCCCGTTCATCTTGAGAAACGGCACGCCGCTCACGTCGCTTCCGGCTCCTGCCCGAAAAGAAGAATTGGCCCTATATGGCGGAAAGCTCGCGCGATTGCCAGTGTCGCGGGCGCGCCGGAGGCCGGTCCGGCCTTTGAATCAACTTCGAGGCACCCTTCGAAAAGCCAGTCTGATCAACAGGTTGAAGTCCTTAACCAGCTTTTCAGAGTGCATGCCTGCGCCAGGGTCAGGAGCGCTATGTTGATCCGAGAGGTCATACTTGCCCCCATTTGGACCCTAAGCAAATGAACATGAACCTGATTACCGACCAGATCATTACCGACTGGCAGCCCCATTACGAGCGGCTGTTCGGCAAATTCTCGCTGGAGCTGTCGCACCGGCTCGCCGCCTCGCCGCTGTTTTCCGACGATGCGCTCGCCGCCCTCATCGAGAAGAGCCCGCGCGACGCCTACCACGTCAACTATTCGCAAAAGACCCCCGGCAATCCGCCCAAGCGCCGCGAGGGCGAGATCAAAGGGCTTTCCGGGCGCGAGGTGCTCGACGTCGTCAAGTCCGGCAACATCTGGATCAACATCGTCAAGCCCGCCGCGGTCGATCCGGCCTATGGCGCCCTGCTCGACGAGGTCTATGGCGAGTTCGAGGAGCGCGTTCCGGGCTTCAAGTCCTACAAGCGCAACCTGACGCTGCTCATCTCCTCGCCCAACGTCTCGGTCAAATACCATTCGGACGTGCCCGGCCAGAGCCTCTGGCAGGTGCGGGGCACCAAGACGCTCTATGTCTACCCCAACTCGGCCCCGTTCATCTCGCAGCCCGCGCTCGAAAAGCTGATCCTCGGCCAGCTGCGCGAGACCGACATGCCTTACGAAGCCTGGTTCGACGACTATGCCGAAGTGCACGTGCTCGATGCCGGCAAGATGATCCACTGGCCGCTCAACGGTCCGCACCGCGTGGTCAACGGCGACATGCTCAACGTCTCCTTCACCACCGAGCACTGGACCAACGAGCTGCGCCGCCACTACGCGGTCAACTACGCCAACGGCATCCTGCGCTCGAAGGCCGGGCTTTCGCACCTCAGCCAGCAGGTCACGGGCCTTTCCTATTATTCGAAGTTGGCGCTCGCCGGCCTCGTCAAGTTCACCCCGCTCAATCCGCAGAGACAGAAAGTCTATACGGTCGATTTCCGCGTCGATCCCGCCGCCCCGGAGGGGGTGAGCGACATCGAAAGCTATCAGTTCGCCAAATGAGCGGCGAGGCCGCTCCGCTCGGCGGGTTTTCCGGGCCGGTATTCTCCATGGGTTCGTCTGGCAGTCGGGATACGCAGGCGCTCGCCCCCGGGGTGAGCGTGGTGCGCACCCGCGAGGCGTTCGATGCGCTGGCGCCTGCCTGGCAGGCGCTGGAACGCCAGGCGCCGGGCGCCGTCTTCTTCCAGAGCATGGCCTGGTGCCGGGCCGTGTTCGACCATGAGGCGGCGCGCGGCAACAGCCGGTTCGAGCCGGTCATCGCCGTCCTTTCCGAGGGCGAGACGGTCAAGGCCGTGCTGCCGCTCGAACGCGTCAAGACGCTGATGCGCAAGGTGCTGGTGCCGTTCGGCCATGCGTTCGCGCAGTATTCCGACTTTCTCGTCGCGCCGGGCCTCGATCCGACGGCGGCGCTGGCGGTGCTCGTCGCCGCCGCCACTGCCGCCGCGCCCTCCGACATGCTGAGCTTTCTGAAGGTGCGCAAGGGCAGCGCGCTGGCGCAGGGTATGCCGGCCGACAATCTCGTCACCGGCACGCCGCAGGGCGCGCCCTATGTCGCGCTCGACTCCTTTCCCGACTATCCGGCCTATTTCCAGACCATCAAATCCAAGACGCGCAAGAACATGCGCAACGCCCGCAACCGGCTGGAGCGCGAGGCCCCCCTGGTTCACCGCGTCGCCGAGGACCGCGAGGACATTCTCGGCGTCATCGAGCGCACCTATGCCGGCCGCGCCGAACGCCTCAAGGACCAGGGCCTGACCTCGCGCGCCTTTTCCGACGATGGCTTCCACGAGTTCTGCCGGCACCTTCCGGACGCTCCGGACGTCGATATCCTCGCGACGTCCCTCCTTCACAAAGGCGAGCCCGTCGCCGAGCAGTGGGGGTTCGTCCACAACCGGCGCTACTATGCGTTCGTTGCCGCCCGCGACTTCGGCAACAGCGACGAGAGCCCCGGCAAGCTGCACCTCGGCGAAGTCATCCGCGCCTGCTCGGACCGGGGGCTCAAGGGCGCCGATCTCCTCGTGCCGGTGATGCCCTACAAGCTCACCTGGGCAACCGACGTGGTCGAGGTCACCGACCATGCCCTGCCGCTCACCTGGCGCGGCCGGCTCCTCACCCGCTTCTGGGACCAGGGCCTGCGCCCGCGTCTGAAGCGGGCGGTGATGGCGAGCCCCAAGGGCCTGCGCTCGGTCATCATGCGCGCGCTCGGGCGAGGGTGAGGGCGGGGGCGGCTGACGGATTGTTGACTCCGGCGCCCCATCGCGCCTATAAGCCGCCCGTTCTGTGCCCATTGCGATGAGCCGAGCCACTGGCTTTCCCGGGAGGAAAGCGGTCACCATCCGTCAGCGCGTTGCGCCCGCGGGTGCGTTTTGGCTTTGCGCATGGACTTGAGGACCCTATATCCGCCGGGGCAGGCGGAGAGCTCATGGACGAGCGAAGCGAGGACCCCGCGGGACGTTTCCCGCGCCCGCGGAGGGCCTGCGGCCCGTGAGCGAAAGGAAGTTTGATGTTCGAGAGCTTAAGCGACCGGCTCGGTAAAATCTTCGATGGCCTCAAGGGCCGCGGCGCCCTCTCCGAGGGCGACGTCGATATGGCCTTGCGCGAAGTGCGCCGGGCGCTGATCGAAGCCGACGTGTCGCTCGAGGTCGTGCGCGCTTTCGTCGAACAGGTGCGCGAGCGTGCCGTCGGACAGGAAGTCACCCGTTCGGTGACGCCGGGCCAGCAGGTCGTCAAGATCGTCCATGACGAGCTGGTCTCGGTCCTGGGCGAAGACGCGGTGCCGGTCAGCCTCAATGCGCCCTCACCCGTGCCGATCCTGATGGTTGGCCTGCAGGGCGCGGGCAAGACCACCGTCTCGGCCAAGATCGCCAAGCGCTTGAAGGACCGGCAGGGCAAGAAGGTCCTGCTCGCCTCCCTCGATACGCGCCGTCCGGCGGCCATGGAGCAGCTCGCCATCCTCGGCCGGCAGGTCGGCGTCGACAACCTGCCGATCGTTCCGGGCGAAAGCGCCACCGACATCGCCAAACGCGCCATCCGCGAGGCCCGCCTCGGCGGCTTCGACGTCGTCATCCTCGATACGGCCGGCCGCACCCATATCGACGAAGAGCTGATGGCCGAGACGGCGCAGATCAAGGCGCTCGCCAATCCGCACGAAGTGCTGCTCGTCGCCGATGCGCTGACCGGCCAGGACGCGGTCAACCTCGCCCGCTCGTTCGACCAGCGCGTCGACGTCACCGGCATCGTCCTCACCCGCGTCGACGGCGACGGGCGCGGCGGCGCGGCGCTTTCCATGCGCGCGGCGACGGGCAAGCCGATCAAGCTGATCGGCACCGGCGAGAAGATGGATGCGCTCGAGGATTTCCATCCCGGCCGCATCGCCGACCGGATCCTGGGCATGGGCGACATCGTCTCGCTCGTCGAGAAGGCGCGCGAGCACGTCACCGCCGAAGACGCCGAGCGGATGGCCAAGAAGCTCAAGAAAGGCGTCTTCGACCTCGAGGACCTGCGCAGCCAGCTTCAGCAGATGAAGAAGATGGGCGGCATGGGGGGCCTCATGGGCCTGATGCCTGGTGCGGGTCAGCTCAAGAAAGCCATGGCCGGGACCAATATCGACGAGAAGGTCTTCGACCGGCAGATCGCCATCATCAACTCGATGACGAAGAAAGAGCGGGCCAATCCGGACCTTCTCAACGCCTCGCGCCGCAAGCGCATCGCCGCCGGTTCCGGCACGGAAGTCTCCGACATCAACAAGCTCATGAAGCAGCACCGCCAGATGGCGGACATGATGAAGAAGGTGTCGAAAGGCGGCCCCGGCGCGCTCGCCGGCATGTTCGGCGGCAAGATGGGCGGGATGGGCGGCATGCCCGACCTCTCGAAGATGGACCCCAAGCAGCTCGAGGCCATGGCCCGACAGGCGGGCATCGATCCGAAGCAACTCCAGCAGATGGCCGGCGGCGCGCCCGCTGCCCCTCAGCTCTCCGAAAAGCTGCCGAGCGATGTCGGCAGCCTCCTCAAATCCGCGCCCGGCGGCTTGCCGGGCCTCGGTGGATCCCCCCGCTTCCCTGGCCTTCCCGGCCTCGGCGGCAAGAAGAAATAACCAAAGCACAACTCAAGGAAGACCCAATGTCCCTCAAGCTCCGTCTCGCCCGCGCCGGCACCAAGAAGCGCCCGTTCTACCACATCGTCGTCGCCGACGCCCGTTCGCCGCGCGATGGCCGCTTCATCGAGAAGCTCGGCACCTATAATCCGCTGCTGGCCAAGGACAACGAAGGCCGCATCGTGCTCAACGCCGAGCGCGCCCAGCACTGGCTCTCGGTCGGCGCCCAGGCGACGGACCGCGTCGAGCGTTTCCTCGACGCCGCGGGCCTCCTGAAGCGCGAAGCCAAGAACAACCCGAACAAGGCCAAGCCGGGCGCCAAGGCGACCGAACGCGCCGAGGAACGCGCCGCCAAGGCCGCCGAGCTCGAAGCCGCCAAGAACGCCCCCAAGGAAGAGCCCGCCGCTGAGACCCCGGCCGAGGAAGCGACCGCCGAATAAGGCGCGTCTTTCGACAGCTTGCCAGGGGCCTCGATACCGGAGTATCGGGGCCCCTGTCGTCTCAAGGGCTGAGGCACCCGATGGCTAAAGACAACCGCATCCTTATCGGCAAGATCGGCGCCGCCCATGGGGTCAAGGGGCAGGTGCGCATCACGCCCTTTACCCAATACGCCGAGGACATCGCCGCCTATGGGCCGCTCGGGACCGACAGGCCTGGGCTCTCGGTGACGATCACCGATCTTCGCGTGCAAAAGAACGTGGTCATCGCGCGCCTCAAGAGCATCGCCGACCGGACCACGGCCGAAAAGCTCAACGGCGTCTCGCTCTATGTCGACCGCGACGTGCTGCCCGAACCCGAGGAGGAGGACGAGTTCTACCATGCCGACCTCATCGGGCTCGACGCGCGGCGCGAGGACGGGACGGTCATCGGCAAGGTCTCGGCGCTGCCCAATTTCGGGGCGGGGGACCTCATCGAGGTGCGCGATCCGCTCTCGGGCGACACCTATCTCTATCCCTTCACCCGGGCGGTGGTGCCCGACATCAATCTCGACGACGGGTACGTCACCATCATCGTGCCGCTCGATGCCGAGATCGGCGAGGAAGAACCCGATTGAGCTTTAGAGCCGACGTCATCACGCTCTTTCCCGAGCTCTTCCCGGGGCCGCTCGGCGCCTCGGTCATCGGGCGCGGGCTTGCCGACGGCCTTTGGTCCTTGCAGGCTACGCATCTGCGCGAGTTTGCAACCGACAGGCACCGCACCGTCGACGATACGCCTTCGGGCGGCGGCGCGGGCATGGTCTTGAAGCCCGATATCCTCGCCAGCGCCATCGACGCCGTCTCACCGGCGGATGACCCGCGCCCGCGTCTCCTGATGTCGCCGCGCGGCGTGCCGCTGACGCAGGCGCGGGTGCGCGAGCTTGCCGCCGGCCCCGGCGCCGTTATCGTCTGCGGCCGCTTCGAGGGCGTCGACCAGCGCGTCATGGAGGCGCGCGGGCTCGAGGAGGTTTCGATCGGCGACTATGTGCTCGCCGGCGGCGAGGTCGCCGCCATGGTGCTCCTGGAGGCGGTGGTGCGGCTCATCCCGGGCGTCCTCGGCGCCGCCGAGAGCCATGCCGAGGAGAGCTTCGAGAACGGGCTGCTCGAATACCCGCAATACACCCGCCCGCAGGTGTTCGAAGGCCGCGAGATCCCGGCGGTGCTGACCTCGGGCGATCATGGCAGGATCGAGAAATGGCGGCGCGAGCAGGCGGAAAGCCTCACCCGCGCGCGCCGTCCGGATTTGCTGAAGGAGTAGGTTGAGGACCATCGGCTATCGCCCCCTCCCCCTTGAGGGGAGGGCCGGGGTGGGGGTGGGTCGGTGAGCC
>NZ_JZEX01000107.1 GCF_000969415.1 Devosia geojensis
CCCCAACCCCTCCCCTCAAGGGGGAGGGGGACGCATTGTGCCTGTGGTACCTTCCTGCCAACCCCACCGCCTGTCATCCCGGCGCAGGCCGGGACCCAGCCCTGACCGCCTCAACGAGCACGGGAAGAGCGGCTGCATTCCTGCCCCAATTCACACATCTTGCGGCTGGTGCAGTATCTCAGGATGGGTCCCGGCTTTCGCCGGGATGACAGCCGGTGGGGGCGGGATGGTGCCAACCCCACGGTTGTCGTTCCTCCCGGCGAGCGTCGGACACTGGCTTGCACCGGTCAAGCGGATCGAGGCCAGATTGGCGGCCGCTTCGGATTGGGCTAGCGTGCCGGCAGGAGGGAGCATGCTCGAGTTGGGGTTCGAGGCCGAGGTGATCTACTGGCGCGGTCCCGCGCCGTTCTTCTATGCGCCGGTTCCAGCCGAACATGCCGGAGACATCAGGCGGGTCTCGAAACTCGTGAGCTATGGTTGGGGCATGATCCCCGTCACCGCGACGATCGGCGGGGTCGCGTTCTATACCGCGCTCTTTCCCAAGGACGACACGTATCTCCTGCCGCTGAAGGCGGATGTGCGCAGGAAGAGCAATGTCACGGTCGGCGACGTGATTTCCATCGAGATGAAGATCCAGTCCGCGCGGGCATAGCCCGTTATCCCGTCGGCAGGACGGAAAAGCCGACGGGGGAATCGCCGGGCCAGGCCTGGTTGGTGACGCCGGCGACGCGGGCGGAGGGCGGACCTTCGTGGCAGGCGTCGATCATTGCCTCGACTGTCTGACGGTCTCCATGGAAGACCGCTTCGACGCGGCCGTCACGAAGGTTGCCCAGCCCTCGAGCCCAAGGGCGCGTGCTTGCCGCTCGACCCAGAGGCGGTAGCCGACGCCCTGGACGCGCCCGGAGATGAAGACGTGGACGGTGAGCATTCGCGCCTCCCGTTCTGGCGCCAATAGTGGCGCGAGAACGGATGGCTGTCGATCACATCGTGGCGCCGACTTGCCAGGGGACGAACTCGTTGTCGCCGTAGCCCAGTTCCTCGGACTTGGTGCGTTCGCCCGAGGCGGTGCGCAGCAGCAGGTCGAAGATCTCCTGGCCCTTGGCCTCGATCGAGACGCCCTCGACGATGTCGCCGCAGTTGATGTCCATGTCGCCTTCCATGCGCGCGTACATGTCCGAGTTGGTGGCGAGCTTGATGGAGGGCACGGGCTTGCAGCCATAGGCCGAGCCGCGGCCGGTGGTGAAGGCGAGGATGTTGGCGCCGCCCGCCACCTGGCCGGTGGCCGAGACCGGATCGAAGCCGGGCGTGTCCATGAAGACGAAGCCCTTTTCGGTCACCGGCTCGGCATATTCATAGACGGCGGTCAGCGGCGTGGTGCCGCCCTTGGCGGCGGCGCCCAGGGATTTCTCGAGGATGGTGGTCAACCCGCCGAGCTTGTTGCCGGGGGAGGGATTGTTGTTCATCTCGCCCTTGTTGCGGCGGGTGTAGTCTTCCCACCAGTGGATGCGATCGATGAGTTTCTCGCCGACCTCGCGCGTCACCGCGCGGCGGGTCAGCAGATGCTCGGCGCCGTAGATCTCCGGGGTTTCCGAGAGGATGGCGGTGCCGCCATTGCGCACCAGGATATCGGCGGCGTAGCCGAGCGCCGGATTTGCGGTGATGCCGGAATAGCCGTCCGATCCGCCGCACTGCAGGGCGAGGGTGAGGTGCGAGGCATCGACCGTCTCGCGCCGGGCCGCGGCGGCGATGGGCAGCATTTCCTTGACCCGCTCGACGCCCCACTCGATCATCTTGCGGGTGCCGCCCTGCTCCTGGATGGTCATCGTCTGGAAGGTTTCCCCTTCCTCGATGCCGTACATCTCCTTCATGCGGCCGATCTGGAACACCTCGCATCCGAGCCCGACGAGGAGCGCTGCGCCGAGATTTGGATTGGAGGTGTATCCCCACTGGGTGCGCTTCAGGATATCGAAGCCTTCGCCGCGGCTTTCCATGCCGCAGCCCGTGCCGTGGACGAAGGGTACCACGCCATCGACCTCCGGATAGTCGGCGAGGATCCCCGAGCGGTTGATGGCGTCGGCGACGAATTTTGCCACCGTCGCCGAGCAGTTCACCGAGGTCAGGATGCCGATATAGTTGCGGGTGCCGACCTTGCCGTTGGCGCGCCGGTACCCCTCGAAGGTCGCGCGCTCGGCGACGGGCACCATCTGCGGCGGAACGGCGCCTTGCGCAAAGGCGTAGTCGTGCTTCAAGGTGCCGTCGGCGCCGCCCATGCCGCAATTGTGCTCGTGCACCCAGTCGCCGGCGGGAATGGCGTCCTTGGCGAAGCCGATGACCTGGCCGAACTTGACGATGGCCTCGCCGGCGCGGATGGGGCGAAGCGCGAACTTGTGCCCCTTGGGCACCCGGCGCTGGATGGAAACGCCCTCGCGGGTCTTACTCCCCACCTCGAGGTTGGAGAGGGCAACGGCGATGTTGTCGGCCGAATTGAGCACCAGGGTGCGTCCTTCGGGGCGGGTCATGGTCTGCGTCATCAGGTGGCTTTCAGTTCCTATTGGTCGCGCTTTCGAGCCGGAAAAGTGCGGTGGCCACTTTTCCTGAAAGCGCTCCGGGGGACGGGTCTCAACTGCGCTTTACCAAGCCGGGATTTGCCGCCAGATTGCCACTCCCAATGCTGGGCGGCGGCTTCGGCATCCTCGGCGTTGTCAAGCACCACGGCTCTAACTAACATGTTAGCATGAGATCGCAGCCAAGTCCCTATGATTTTCTCGAGCGTTCAGTCGCGCCCGCGCGCGGCAGCGTCACCCAGGAGGTGACGGCGGCGCTGCGCCACGCGATCGTGACGCTGGCGCTACCGCCCGGCGCGACCCTCGACAAGGGGGCGATCTGCGAGCGGCTCTCGGTCTCGCGCTTTCCGGTTTCCGAGGCCCTGGCGCGGCTTTCGGCCGAGGGGCTGGTCGACATCGCCCCGCAGCGCGGCTCGACGGTGTCGCTGGTGCGGATCGCCGACGTCAAGGAATACATGCTGATCCGCAAGGCCCTGGAGAGCGAGGCGCTGCGGGTGCTGATCGGCACGCACAGGCCCGAGCTCATCGATGCGCTGCACGAGAACATGGCGCGCCAGCGCGAGGTCGCGGGCAGGGACGACGCCGACACCTTCCACCAGATCGACGTCGATTTCCACGACATCATCTTCCGCTCGATGAAGTTCACCAAGATCAAGGGCATCATCGATTCGGCGCGAGCCAATCTCGACCGGGCGCGCCGGCTGATCATCACGCCGCGGCGCCTGGCGCTGACCATCGCCGAGCACCAGGCGATCCTCGACGGGATCCTCGCGGCGGACGCGGGGCAGGCGACCAAGGCCATCCGCGCCCATATCGATGCGGTGATGGTCGAGCTCTTCGCTTTCGCCAAGCAGCATCCCGAGCTCTTTGCCGACGGCGAGAGCATCGAGACCGACAATTTCCCCTTCGGATAGGACCAATCATGCTCAAAGGTATTCCGCCGATCCTCGGCCCGGACCTCCTGTCGATCCTCAGAGCCATGGGCCATGGCGACGAGATCGCCATCGTCGATGCCAACTATCCGGCCGAGAGTGCCGGCCCCGAGATCGTGCGGCTCGACGGGCTCTCGGCGACGGATGTGCTCGACGCGATCCTGACGTTGATGCCGCTCGACAGCTTCGTCGACGTCGCCGCCTTCGGCATGCAGGTCGTGGGCGAGCCCGACAGGCGCGAGCCGATCATGACGGCGTTCGGGGAGATCATCGAGCGGCACGAGCCGGGGTTCGCCTTCGATACGATCGAGCGCTTCGCCTTCTACGAGCGGGTGAAATCGGCCTATGCGATCGTGCAGACCGGTGAGCGGCGGCTTTACGGGAATATTCTTTTGAAGAAGGGCATCGTGCGGCCGCAGTGACGTGTGCATCACTGGATGTTATCCCGGCGGAAGCCGGGACCCAGTAAATGCTGGCCAGGCGGCTCTTGCACAATGCCCTCACGCTCTCCGGGTCATTCCCGCGAAAGCGGGAACCTCTGTTCTCTCCCGCCGGCAACAAACGGAGGTCCCCGCTTTCGCGGGGATGACCCGGTGGGAGGGAGAGATAGTGGAAGGGCCTGGCGACCAGTGTGTACTGGTTCCCGGCTTTTGCCGGGATGACCGTCGGCGATTGGGTGGAACTGACGCACAAACCGCTTTCGCCGAACGAATTCAGGCAAAAGCGGCTCGACACCCCGGTGGGGCGCCGGTAAGAAACTCACTAACATGTTAGAACTCAACGGCTGCAAGAGGAGAGACCACCGATGAAACTGCTGCGCGTGGGCGCCAAGGGCGCCGAAAAGCCCGCGATCCTCGACGCCGAGGGCGTCGCCCGCGATCTTTCCGGCGTGGTCACCGACATCGGGGGCGAGACGCTGACCCCCGAAGGGCTGGCGCGCATCCGGGCGGTCGATATCGGGGTGCTGCCCAAGCTCGACGGCAATCAGCGGATCGGACCGTGCGTGGCCAATGTCGGCAAGTTCATCTGCGTCGGTCTCAACTATGCCGACCACGCCGCCGAGACCGGTGCGGCGATCCCGAGCGAGCCCATCCTCTTCATGAAGGCGACGAGCGCCATCATCGGGCCGAACGACGACGTCGTCATCCCCAAGAACTCGATCAAGCCGGACTGGGAGGTCGAGCTCGGCGTCGTCATCGGTAGGCAAGCGCGCTATGTCGAGGAGAAGGACGCGCTGGAGCACGTCGCGGGCTACTGCGTCGTCAACGACCTTTCCGAGCGGCACTTCCAGACCGAGCGCGGCGGGCAATGGGTCAAGGGCAAGTCGGCCGACACCTTCGGGCCGATCGGGCCGTGGCTGGTGACGCGCGACGAGGTCGCCGATCCGCAGAATCTCGGCATGTGGCTCGAAGTGGACGGGCATCGCTACCAGGACGGCTCGACCAGGACCATGATCTTCGGGGTGGCGCACCTCGTCTCCTACATCAGCCATTTCATGAGCTTGCAGCCGGGCGACATCATCACCACCGGCACCCCGCCGGGCGTCGGCATGGGCATCAAGCCGGAGCCGGTGTGGCTGAAGGCCGGCAACGTGATGCGGCTCGGCGTCGAGGGACTGGGCGAACAGCGGCAGAATGTGAAGGCCTGGCAGGGGTAGAGCCCGCAGTTCTGGCGTCCAGCTGCGGCTATCGCGGAACCGCTCACCCCTAACCCTCGCCCCAGAGGGGCGGAGGGGATGGCTTCGTGCTCGTATGAAATAGTGCCACGACCGCGGAAGTTCACCTCGCCCCTCCGGGGAGAGGTCGGCGCGAAGCGCCGGGTGAGGGGTTGCCAGGGTGCCACGCCCTCGTGGTTCGAGGCCGCTTCGCGGCACCTCACCATGAGGGCTGCTGAAGGGCTCGTCCGCCTAAACGTAATCCCACCAGTCGCGGCCGGGGGTCTCTTTTTCGACGAGGCCGAGGTCGCGACGCAGGGCGTCTGCGGGCTCGCGCGAGCCGAGGAACAGGCGGCCTATTGCATCAAAGATTCTCATGATGTGAATCCGCAGCGATTGCATGATGGTCATGATCGCGCTTAGCTTGCGCGATGTGAAACGAAGCCTTGCCACGTCATGCATGAGAGGAATTCATGATTCTCGCCTCGACCGCGCTGCCCTCGCTGCAGGGGCTGCGCGCGTTCCTCGCCGTCGCCGAAGCCGGCAGCTTCACCAGGGCGGCGGCGGCGCTGGGGCTGACGCAGACGGCGGTCAGCCACCAGATCGCGCAGCTCGAAGAATGGCTCGGCGGGCAACTGTTTGCCCGGGACAAGCGGGCGGTGAGCCTGACGGCCCTCGGGCAGTCGCTGCTGCCGCAGGTCGAGGAGAGCCTCGAGGCGCTCGCACGCACGCTCGCGGCGGCGCGGCAGGGCGGTGGCCCCAAGCGGCGGCTGATGCTCTCGACGACCCCCGAATTCGGCACCCAATGGCTGGCGCCGCGCCTCGAAGGTTTTTTATCGGCGAACCCCGGAATCAGCGTCAGCGTGACGCTGGAATACCGGCGGGCCGATCTCCTCGCCGGCGAGGCCGACATCGCCATCTGGCTCGGCAGCGGCGGAACCGGGCTCGAGGCGCAGCGGCTGATGCTCGAGGAGGAGTTCGCGGTTTCCTCGCCGGAATTGCAGAAGCGGCTGCCGAACAGGAAGGCGCTGCTCGCCGCCCCCTTGCTCCATTATGAGGGCGAGCGGCACACGGTGCTCGACTGGCGGCGCTGGCACAGCCAGCTCTTCGGCACCGAGGAGGGAAGCATCGGCGAGGAAATGTCGCGGCAGGTCGATTTCGACGCGGGCCCTGTCTACCCGACCTTTGCCGACATGCTCGAGGCGTGCCGTCACGGCGAGGGCTTCGCGCTGGTGCGCTCCTCGCTCGTTGCCGACGACCTCAAGGCCGGGCGGTTGGTGCGGTGCTTCGTCGAGGTGCTGCCGTCCGACCTGCATTATCACCTGGTGACCGCGCCGCAGCGGCGGCCGAGGCCGGAAATCACGGCGTTCCGGCAGTGGATCTTTGCGCAGGTGGGGGAGTAGGCAGCGCGCAGAGGCCGCCATGTTAGCCGTTGTCCCCCGGCCCCGGATCAAGTTCGGGGTAAACTGCAGCCGGGATCCAGTACACGGCGTAGGCGCGGTCTTGCTCTGCGTTAACCGCCTTTATCCGGGTCATCCCCGCGAAAGCGGGGACCTCTGTTACACGTCATCAGAGAAAAACGGAGGTTCCCGCTTTCGCGGGAATGACCCTGTGGGTGGGAGAGCCTGGTATTCCAGCCACATGCCCAGGTTTACTGGGCCCCGGCTTTCGCCGGGGTGACATCGGAGGAGGTGGAGATGTCCGTGTCCGGCTAAGGCCTCCGCGCCACCATATCGATCTCGACCAGCGCGCCCACGGCGAGGCCGGTGACGCCGATCGTGGTGCGGCCGGGCAGCTTGCCGGGCTCGAAATAGGCCTTGTAGATCTCGTTCATTGCCGCGTAGTCACGCTCGAAATGCGTGAGATAGATGCGCACGAACGTCACGTTCTCGAGGGTGAGGCCGATGCCGGCGAGGACGAGCTTCAAATTCTCCATCACCCGGCGCGTCTGCGCCTCGATGCCGTCGGGGAGCGGCGCATCGGGCGCCTCCGGATCGGTCGGCATCTGGCCCGTCACGAACACCCAGCCATCCGCCTCGACCGCGTGGGAGAACGGAGCGACCGGGCGCGGGCCGGTGGCGATCATGTGGTGGATGGGCAGGGACATGTGAACTCCTCGGGCGCTTGCCAATGATTGCAGGCGGCACGATATAGGAGGACCCCACACCAGCCCAAGGCCTCAAATCCATGAGCGAATTTCCCGTCACGGTCGAACGAGACGACGGCCAGGACCGCGGCCGCTATTCGGCGCGGCTCGCCCCCGGATACGAGGCCGAGATGACCTACAGGTGGGTGGCGCCCAAAATCATGTCGATCGATCACACGGGCGTTCCGCCGCAGTTCGAGGGGCGCGGCATCGCACTGCAACTGGTGAAGGCCGCGATCGCCGACGCGCGCGAAGAAGGGTTCACCATCATCCCGCGCTGCCCCTATGTCGAGGTGCAGTTCCGTCGACATCCGGACTGGGCGGACCTGCGGGCGGGGTGAGCGGCCAGCTCAGGCGCCTGCCATCGATCGCAGGTCGTCGATGAGATCGCTCGGCGACTCAGGCGTGGGGATGACACCGATGTGTCGGAGCCACCACCACATGGTCATCCGGTGCAGCAGCGTATAGTACTGGAGCGCCTCCTGCGGGGCCGGGTGATCGATCGGCCCGTATCCTTCGAGGATCAGGGCAGGACTATCGGGCGCTTCGTGCCTCGAACAGAACAGGCACTTGGCCAGATCGAACACCGGGTCGGCGGCGCGGGCGTTGCCGAAATCGATGAGGCCGCTGAGCGTCAGGCTCCCGTCCGGCGTTCTCGCGGCCAACACGTTGCCGGGCTGCAGATCATCGTGGGCGAAGACCGGGCCGGTGCTGTGCGGGACGATGTCATCGAACCGCTCCTCGACGATCCGGCGCAGGCGGCTTGCGAGCACAGGCTCTCCACCCTGGCGGGGGAACCTCTCGAAGATATCCTCGATGAGACTGCGCACGAACTCGGTGTTGGTTGCGACCGGCGCGATGATGCCATCGGCATTCATGTGGCCGTATGCGGGCATCGCGACCGTATGCAGCTTGCGCTGCAGCACGCCCATCTGGCGGTAGACGTTGGAGATCCCCGGATGGTCCTTCAGCGTCCTGACGGCGGCGCCGGGCAGGTAGTTGGTGATCGCGAACCGGAACGGCAGGCGCGTCCTGGTTTCGTCGACCAGGAGATAGCGCGTGACCGGAATATCGAGGTCACGCAGCAGCCCGGCCGCAAACGCTTCCTTGGCGGGCGTTCCCGGCACGCCGTCTCTGTGTGTCTTCAACGTCACCTGCCGGCCGTCGACAAGATCGAGGCGATAGACGGGCGAGCTGCCACCGGACATTTCCTCGGCGCGAACAAGCGCCGACAGGCCCAATTCCTCAAGGACGGGCTGCAGTCGGTCGAACTCGGCCAGGATGCTCATGCGGGTGCCGTTCAATACCCCCAGCGCAGGTTCTGGCCCTTTTCGCTGAGGAGGCCGTCGAGGTCGTCCCAGCTGACCGTCGCCGTAGGAGCGCCGTAGGCGTAGGCGGAGACCTCGTAGGGCTGGAACTGGAGGCCGAGGCCGTAGTCGCGGAAGATCCAGCGGTTGGGATCGGCAACGACCGCGCGCACGTCGTCCTCGAAGCTCTCGAAGAGGGCGTCGCCGTGCTCGGCCTTCAAAGCGGCGATGGCGAGGTCGCCGAGCTGTTGCTGCCAGTTCTCGCCGGCAAAGAGGTCGGCCGCCTCCATCTCGCGCTCGTCCTCGACGAGATAGTGCACGTGGGAGATGCCGTAGTTGCCGTGAGCGGCGCCGTGCCCGTACCAGAAGTCGTTGAGGGTAACGGTGATGCGGGCGGGCAGGACGTCTTCGAGGGTGACGTTGAGGTCCGTGTCGCTCGATGCGTTGGAGCTCTCGCCGTCGCCGCCGTCGCCCCGCAGGCCGGCCATCAGCGCGTTGAAGCTGCGCGCCATCGAGGTGTCGGCGTCGATCTGCGGATAGGCGAAGGCGTGGGAGGCGACATGCCAGGCCGATGAAATGTCGTAGTCGGGATCGATCTCGCCGGAATTGCCGGTGACGAGATAGAAGCGGTGCCCGCCGAGCATGCGCGACCCTTCGAGGGTCTTGATCCGGTCGTTGAACTCGGAGAGGAGGCACTGGCCGCGCCCCTCGATGGTCTCGTCATCCGAATTGTCGATGCAGGCATAGCGGGCGAAATCGAGCCAGGCGCGCTGGCCCTCACGCATCCTGACGACCGCGTCCTTGCTGAGCCCACCGATGGCGGTGGCCCAGGCGGTCGCCAGCACTTCGTCGGCCGCCGAGAGATCGGGATAGCCGCAGATGGCCTTCTCGACGTCGGTGGCGGCTTTCGAACAGTCGAAACTGGCGGCGGACGCGCCGAACGAGACGACGACGGCGCCAAGAAAAGCGACGATTGCCAGACAGATACGCATGGCCATGCCCTCCGTTTCTTCGAAACGTTCATTAGCACGGCCATGCGACAGGCGGAATGCGGCTGGCGTCGGCTGAGGCAGAATGCCTGCTCCCTTCCCCCTTGAGGGGGAGGGAGGGCCGTCGTTTCCGCTGACCTGGAGCGCTCTACTCCGTCAGCTGCGTGCGGAGCTCGCCTTTTCCTCTTCGCCCTCGACGGCCTCCGCTTCGGTCAGGTTCGGCTCGTTGCGCGTCTTCCACAGGGAGTAGAGCACGCCGCCGGCGAGGATCGAGATGGTCACGACCAGCGAGAGCAGGGTGTCGATGTGGATGTGCAGCGGCACGAGGAAGATCTTGATGCCGATGAGCACCAGGATGATCGCCAGGGAGACCTGCAGGTAACGGAAGCGGTTCATCGCCGCCGCCAGCGCGAAGTAGAGGGCGCGCAGGCCGAGGATGGCGAAGATGTTGGAGGTATAGACGATGAAGGTGTCCTGCGTGACGGCGAAGACGGCCGGCACCGAGTCGACGGCGAAGATCAGGTCGACGATCTCCACCATGATCAGGGCCACGGCCAGCGGGGTCAGCCAGGTGACGATCTTGCCGGTCTTGGGGTCGGGCTCCTTGACCATGAAGCTGCGGCCCCGCAGCGTATTGGTGATGCGGAAGCGCTTGCGCAGGAATTTCAGGATCCTGTTGTTGTCCATATCCGGCTCATCGTCCTGATGGCTGAACATGCGGATGCCGGTGAACACCAGGAAAGCGCCGAAGAGGAACAGGATCCAGTTGAAATTGTTGACGAGGGCCGCGCCGACGCCGATCAGGATGGCGCGGAACAGGATCACGCCCAGGATGCCCCAGAACAGCACGCGGTGCTGATAGAGGCGGGGAATGCCCAGGAAACCGAAGATCGTGGCGATGACGAACATGTTGTCCATCGCCAGTGACTGCTCGATCAGATAGCCGGTGTAGAACTCCAGGCCCGCCTGCGCGCCGCGCTGGAACCACACCCAGGCGCCGAAGGCCAGGGCGATACAGACATACATGCCGTAGAGCAGCAGGCTCTCCTTGGCCTCGATCTCGTGCTCATCGCGATGGAGGATGCCGAGGTCGAAAACAAGCAGACCGATGACGAGCGCGATGAACGCGACCCAGAAATAGATGGGAGTACCAAGGAAATCGCCCGTGAGGGCGGCAAGCAGGGTTTCCATAGCCGGACCTTCTCCATGTGCAAGTGGAGCGGCTCCGACATCACGGGGCGAACTAGATCACCACCGCCAGAGGGGCCCGGCGCCGCTCCCGCGATATAAACGCGGCAGCAAAGGTTTCAAGGGGGTAGCTCGAAAATTTCTCGGAGCCTTCAGTCCGGCAGCCGGTAGACGAGGCGGCACCCGGCGGTGTCGAAATTGGCGACGCCGTCGGGCGCCACGCGCGCGCCGCCGGTGACGCGAACGGGCGTCGCGGCCTCGGCGAGGGCGAGGAGCGCATCGTGGCCGGCCTGGCTGCCGATCTCCATGTCGAAGACGACGACGTGGGGAGCGGTTGCGCCCGCATCGACGGCGAGGCCCATGTGCTCGGGATTCTCACCGGCCCAGACGAGCGGGCCGCTCGCCTCGAGGGGTTCGGCGGAAGCGGGCGCGCCGGTTTCGGGCTCCGGACCGAGCACGGCCGCGAGCTCGGGGACGCCATCCATCGCCGCGCCCTCGGCGGCGTTGGCCCCGGGCTGCAGGGGATCGAGGCTGGCGATGCGCTGGCGCAAGGCCGCTTCGGTGCAGACGGCGTCGTCGGCGCAGCTTGCCTCGACCTCGGCGCGCCAGGCGGCGATGTCGGCTGCAAAGCACTGCCGGGCGCCCTCGTCGAGACTGGCGGAGACGCCCTGCTCGTAGAGGAAGAGGGTTTCCTCCAGCCAGTACCAGAGCTCGTGGCAGGCGATGTCGTCCTCGCCGCAATGCTCGTATTGGGCGCTCGCCGGTGTGGCGAGGGCGCAAGCCAGCATCAGGCCGATCACGAATGCACGCATTGCCGAGCCCTCCATCCCTGCCGGGATCATGGCGCGGTCGGCCACTGCGATCAACTAGGCTGTGGCGACGCGGTAGGGCGCGAGGAACTCCTCTGCTTTCAGCAGTTCCTCCTGGCGCAGTTCATGGCCGCCTTCGTGCCAGAAGAGATCGACCGCGGCGCCCTCGCGGGCGAAGTAGTCGGAAAGGTTCTGCGTTGCGGACGCCGGGGCGATGGGGTCGCGCCGGCCGGCGGTGATGAGGACGCGGGTGCCGGCAAGCTCCGGGCGGGCCGGCGGCGAGAAGGGGATCAGTGGGTGCATCAGCACGGCCGCCGAAAAGAGCCCCGGCGTCTCGAAGAGCACGGAGGCAAGAATGTTGGCGCCGTTGGAATAGCCGAGGCCGATGACGGCGGAGGGCTCAACGCGCTCGCGCCAATCGCGCACGAACGCGGTCATGCTGGCGGTGCGCTGCGCCAGATCCTCCATGTCGTAGACGCCTTCGCCGGTGCGGCGGAAGTAGCGCAGCGCCCCGCCCTCGGAGACGTCGCCACGCGGGGCGACGACATGGGCGCCGGGCAGGAGCTGGTGGGCGAGATCGAAGAACTGGTTTTCGTTGCCGCCGGTGCCGTGGAAGACGAAGAAGAGGGGCGCGCGCGGATCGGCGCCCTTGCCCTCGCGGAAGATGTAGTCGGTCATCGTCAATCCTTCCTTCTCTCCGCGTCATCGCCAAGGCCCCCTCACCCGCCGCTGCGCGGCGTCCTCTCCCCCCAGGGAGAGGTGAAAGGGCATCGTACCCGCCACCGCGGCACCTCTCCCTTTGGGGGAGGGGTCGGCCCGAAAGGCCGGGTGAGGGGGCCTTTCACGCCCGCAGCGGTGATCCTTGCTAGACCGGTCTCAATGTCATTGCGGTATTATTTCGATTGCGCGCGCTCGCAGGCAATAACTGAAACCGTCACGCACCGTTGCCGATTGTGGAACGATCAGGGTCGCTGCACGCCGGTCGTCGCAACGAACACCGAATAGACCGCTTGGGTCGAGGTGAAGAACAGCCGGTTGCGCTTCTCGCCGCCGAAGGTGAGGTTGGAAACCGCCTGCGGGGCGCGGATGCGCCCGAGGAGGGCGCCGGAGAGATCGTAGCATTCGATCGAGGGACCGGCGCTGGTCCAGACATTGCCGTGGATGTCGAGGCGCAGACCGTCGGGCCCGCCGGCGCCGGTGCGCACGAACTCGCGACCGTTGGCGAGGCGGTCACCAACCACGTCGAAGCGGCGGATGACCGTCGGCCAGTCCGGATCGTGGCTGCGGCCGCTGTCGGCGACGTAGAGAATCGACTCGTCAGGCGAGAAGGCGAGGCCGTTGGGTTTCTTCAGTTCGTCGGTGACGATGGCGAGCGACCCGTCGGCGGGATCGAAGCGGAAGACGTAGCAGGCGGGAAGCTCCGGATCGGCCTTGTAGCCCTCATAGTCCGACATGATGCCGTAGGTCGGGTCGGTGAACCAGATGGTGCCGTCCGACTTGACGACGAGGTCGTTGGGCGAGTTGAGGCGCTTGCCCTCGTAATGGGAAACGAGGGTGGTGATGGTGCCGTCGGGCTCGGTTCGCAGAATCGCACGGGCGCCGTGCGAGCAGGAGACGAGCCGGCCTTCGCGGTCGCGGGTGTTGCCGTTGATGTAGTTGGAGGGCGTTCGGAAGACCGAGACGCCGAGGTCCGGCACCCAGCGCAGGAGCCGGTTGTTGGGAATGTCCGACCAGACGAGATAGCCGCCGTCGGCGAACCAGACCGGTCCCTCGCTCCAGCGGCACTTGTCAAAGATCAATTCGATGTCGGCGATGGGGACGGTGAGATCATAGAACTTCTTGTCTATGTATTCGTACGCGTCGCCGACGATCGCCATGCTATTCCTCCCGATTGCGCGGGGAGATTGCAGGCAAGCGCGCGGCAAGGCAAGGCGCATTGACGACTAACATGTTAGTTAGTACAGCAATGCGATCGATCACGGGGCAAGCGTATGGCCGATCTTTCCAAAGTCCTCACCATTGCCGAGATGATGGCGCTGGCCAGGCAAAGGGTGCCCAAGCAATTCTTCGACTATGCCGATTCCGGGGCGTGGACCGAGAGCACCTACCGTGCCAACCAGGACGACTTCGCCAAGATCACGCTCAACCAACGCGTCGCGGTCAACATGGAGGGCCGCTCGCTCAAGACCTCGATGATCGGCCAGGAGGTCGCCATGCCCGTCGCGTTGGCGCCGACCGGGCTCACCGGCATGCAGCATCCGGACGGGGAGATCAAGGCGGCGCGGGCGGCGGAGGTGTTCGGCGTGCCGTTCACGCTCTCGACCATGTCGATCTGCTCGATCGAGGACGTGGCCGAGAACACGACCAAGCCCTTCTGGTTCCAGCTCTACGTGATGCGCGACCGCAAGTTCATCGAGCGGCTGATCGACCGGGCCAAGGCTGCAAAGTGCTCGGCGCTGGTTCTCACCATGGACCTGCAGATCCTCGGTCAGCGGCACAAGGACCTGCGCAACGGCATGTCGGCGCCGCCCAAGTTCACGCCGAAATTCGTCTTCGAAATGGCGCGCAAGCCCGGCTGGGCCCTCGGCATGCTCGGCACGCAGCGGCGCACCTTCCGCAACATCGTCGGGCATGTCGAGAACGCCGGGGACCTTTCCAAGCTCTCGGTGTGGACCAACAGCCAGTTCGACCCGTCGCTCAGCTGGAAGGACCTCTCCTGGGTCAAGGACCGGTTCGGCGGACCGGTGATCGTCAAGGGCGTGCTCGACGCCGGGGACGCGCGCCAGGCGGTGGCGCATGGGGCCGATGCCGTCATCGTCTCCAACCATGGCGGTCGCCAGCTCGACGGCGCGCCCTCGACCATCCGGGTGCTGCCCGAGATCGTCGATGCGGTGGGCAAGACGGCCGAGGTCTATATCGACGGCGGCATCCGCTCGGGCCAGGACGTGGTCAAGGCACTGGCGATGGGCGCCAAATCGACCTTCATCGGCCGGGCGTTCCTGTGGGGGCTGGGCGCCGGCGGAGAGGCAGGGGTCAAGCGGGTCCTGGACATCCTGGCGCGCGAGCTCGACATCACCATGGCGCTCTGCGGCGAGCGGGATATCCGCAACATCGGGCCGCACAACATCTATTCCAACGACATTCCGCCCAGGAACCGGGTGGGCGGGAACCACTGAGGGCAATCATACCCTCTCTGCTGGGAAGGCCCCCTCACCCGGCGCTACGCGCCGACCTCTCCCCCAAGGGAGAGGTGAAAGGAGGCATCGTCTCTGGGAGCCCGCCCACCTCTCCCTTCGGGGGAGAGGTCGACGGCAAAGCCGTCGGGTGAGGGGGCCTGTTCTAACCGTTTTCGAGGTAATCGCCGGCAATACCCGCGCCGATTCCGCCTCCGCCCGTCAGCTGCCGGTAGACCGCCTGCGAGACCGCCTTCATGCGCTCGCCGGGCAGGGTGCCCACCACCGTGCAGGTGATCGCTTCATTCGCCCAATAGAACGCGGCGGCGCCGTCGCGGCTGGTGAACTCGTAAGCAGGCTTGCGGTCGGGCAGGGCGGCGGTGATGTAGACGGTGACGCGCTCGCCGGCGGCATCCTCGTACATCAGCTGGGCGGCGCGTCCGCCGGCCTGCGGCTCGCCGGGCAGGAGCCGGCCGCCCTTGAGTGCAAAACCTTCGGGCGAGAGGTCCGGCGCGCCGATTGGCGTTTCGAGGCGGTTGGAAAGCCAGGTGACGAGATGTTCCTCTTCGTCGGAGGCGACCTCGACGGCATGGCGGTTCTCGGCGGAAAAGACCCGGTGGGCGTTGACGGCGCTGGCGATGAGCATCTCGCTGGCCGCAGGCGCGCGCTCGAAGAGCGGTCGGGCGAGCCAGCCGGCGCCGAGTCCCAGGCCGAGGAGGACGACAGCCGCCGCGGCGAGCCGCCAGCGGCCGCGGTTACGCATCTTCAGCTCGGCGGCGAGGCGCGCCGGCTTTAAACGCAACGGCACCGGCTCGGCGGCGGCGGGCGAAAAGAGGGTGCGGATGGCATCGTCCTGCCGGCGCCAGAGGGCGACCTCGGCGGCGGCCTCGGGATTGGCGGCAAGATAAGCCTCGACCGTCTCGGCCTCGGCCGCGCTCAACTGGCCGTCGGCGTAGGCCAGCAGCGTTTCGCGGGAAATGGGGCCGACGGTCGTCATTTGACGGTCCTCAAATACGGTTCGCCCGAGGTGCCGCCGATAATGCGCAGCGCCGCGCGGGCGCGCGACAGGCGCGACATCAGCGTCCCCTGCGGAATGCCGAGGATGCCGGCCGCCTCGGCGTAGCTGACGCCCTCGAGGACGACCAGCAGCAGCGCCTCCTTCTGGTCCGGAGGCAGTGCCTCGATGGCGCGGGCGATCTCGGCCAGGGCCATGTGGCCGGGCTGGGCGGCGGGCGTCATCGGCTCGGACGGCATGTCCTCGATGGCAACGGTCTCGCCGCGCCGGCGGCTGGCGCGCAGGCCGTTGCGGTAAAGGTTCAGGAGAATGGTGAAGAGCCAGGCGCGGACCGGTCCTTGCGGCCGGAACAGCCCGCGCCGGGCCAGGGCTCGCTCCAGGCAATCCTGCACGAGATCGTCGGCGACGTCGGCATTGCGCGTCAGCGCGCGGGCGTAGCGCCGCAGCGCCGGCACGCAAGCCTCGATCTCGGCGATGAGGTCACCCAAGGCGGGCCCCTTTGTTGCCGGCCTACCCGGCCCTATTCGACTGCAAGATGCCAGACGCCGCCGACGCCGTCACCGGTGACGTCGCCGGGATTGACGTCGTCCTTCCACAGATAGAGCGGCATGCCCTTATAGGCCCACATCTTGGTGCCGTCGGTACGGTCGACGAGGGTGAACTCGCCCTCGGGGGTCGCCGAGGCATCGGCGATCAGCGGCGGCCAGTTGATGGCGCACTGATCATAGCAGTTGGTCACGCCGGGCTCGTCATTGTCGAAGATGTAGAGCGTCATGTCGTTGGCGTCGGTCAGCACCATCTTGCCGCCGATGTCGGTGGACTTGACGGCTCCGCCCAGATATTCGGCGGCCATGGCGGGCACGGCCATGAGCGCGAGCACGGCGGCGCCGGCGAGAAGCTTGGACAGCATTTTGCGGTAAACTCCCTCGGATTGGCGACCGGATGAGCCCGGCCGCATAAGTGTCAACACCGGGGGAGGGGAGTTATTCCGTGCCCGGCCGATTTTTTCTCGGAGCTCACATTCTGAGCTATGCTTAGCGCAAAGGAGGGACGGGATGGGCGCAACACACGACGACCGGCAGATACTCATCGAAACGGCGATCGCGGCGCCGGTCGAAACGGTGTGGCGAGCGCTGCGTGAGCGCGAGCAGTTGCGCAACTGGTTCGGCTGGGACGCCGAGACGCTCGCCGACGAGATCGACTTCATCTTCTTTGAGCATGCGCAGGCGGACGAGGCCGCTCATCTCCTGCAGTTCGGCGAATGGGAGGGCGTTTCCGACGCGATCGCGCTTTCCGACGATGGCGCGGAGACGACGGTCATCGTCGCACGGCGTGGGCCGGACGTCGATTGGTCCGGCGCTTACCAGGACGTGCCGGAAGGCTGGGTGACTTTCATCCAGCAGTTGCGCCTGCTGCTCGACCGGCATCCGGGGGCCGAGCGGCGCACGCTCTACCTGTCGGGTGCGGCAAAAGCCGGGGGCGCGCAGCCGCGCGAGGCGCTCGGTCTCGTTCAACTCGCGGCCAAGCCCGACGGAGCGGAATATTCCATTGGCCTGCCGACCGGCGAGACGATCTCGGGGCTGGTCTGGCACAGGACGCATTTCCAGCTCGGCCTCAACGTCACCGAATGGGGCGACGGGCTGCTGGTGGTCAGCGACATGGGCGTTGCCGATACGCGCCCGAACGGGGGCGGCTCGGCGCTGCTGACGACGTTCGGGCTCGACGATGCGGCGTTCGACGAACTTGCGGCGCGCTGGCGCGCCTGGTGGGATACCAACTACACGCCCTTCGGCTGATTGATGCACGCCGGGCAGGGTTCCGTACGGTCGCTCGCCTCGCCTGGTGACAAAGCCGACAGACATGCTATGTGCGGGGCCGTCCGATACAGGGAGGGCGTCAATGTTCGTCGTCGGCGGGGAAAGCCTTATCGATCTCGTCAGCGAGCCGCGCGGAGCGGACGGGACCATCCGCATGCGCGCACACCAGGGCGGCTCGCCCTACAACTGCGCGATCGCCCTTTCCAAGCTCGGCAACTCGACCGGTTTTCTCTGCCCCATCTCGCGCGACGGGTTCGGCGGGTACCTGCTGGAGCCGCTGGCGGCGGCGGGGGTGAAGCCGCTGCTGCCGGAGCGGGTCATAGAACCGACGACGCTTGCCGTCGTCACCCTCGATGCGGCGGGCAAAGCGCAATACGAGTTCTACCGCGGCGCCGAGCGGGCGCTGACGGCCGAGAAGGGGATCGCAGCAGTGCCGGGCGATATCGAGGTGCTGCAGTTCGGCGGGTTCGGGCCGATCGAGCCGACGGACGCGGCCGTATGGCTGGAGGTGGTGAAGGCAGCCGCCGGGCGCGGCGCGACCATCTCCATCGACCCGAATGTGCGCCCCTCGCTCATCAACGATCCGGACGGCTACCGCGCGCAGCTCTCGCGCTTCCTCGACCTTGCCCATATCGTCAAGGTTTCCGAGGAGGACCTCGCCTGGCTCGACCCGCGCACCAGCATCGAGGACCAGGCCGCGCAACTCCTCGACCGGGCCAATTGCGAACTCGTCGTCGTGACGCTCGGCGAAAACGGCTCGCGCGCCTTCACGCGCTCGGGCCTCGCCGAGGCCAGCATCTACAGCCCGCCGGTCTTCGGCGACACGGTGGGAGCCGGGGACAGCCTGATGGCGGGGATTTTGACCTACCTTGCCGACCACAAGGTGCTGGCGCCGGGCAGGATCGAGCGGCTGGACGACGTATCGCTCGCCGGCATGCTGGGGTTCGGTGCGGTGGTCGCCGGTCTCAACTGCGCCCACAAGGGATGCGTGCCGCCGACGCGGGCGGAGGTCGACGCCGTGCTGGCGGAGCTCGTGGGGTAGGCTGCGTCAGTCGGAGAGCATCTCGGGGGTAATGTCGCGCGCGGCGTGAAGGATACGAAGGACATCCACCACATTGTCCTGATACCTGTAGAAAACCAAATAGTGTTCGACCGGGAAGTATCGGACTTCGGGACCGAGTTCCGGTCGCGCTCTTCCTGCGTCCGGGTATTCCGAAAGCATCGTCACGGCTTCATCGAGCCGCTCGAGGATGGCATCGGCAGCCGTAACGTTGCGCTCGGCGATATACCACCAGATGTCACTCTGATCGCGCTTGGTAGCGGCGCTGCGCCGTACCCTACGCCGCATTGTTCTTCGACTCGGCCAATCGACGACGTCCTTCCCGCTTGATGTCCTCTGTATCCCAAGGCTCAAACGGCCCCTCCAACCCCTCCTGGATCGCCTCCTTCAGCGCCTTCAGCTTGATTTCGCGCAACTGCTCGCGCTCCTCCATCAGGCGCAGGCCGTCGCGCAGGACTTCGCTGACGCTGGCGTAGCGGCCGGAGTCGACGAGTTTGCGCGCGAAAGCTTCGTAGTGCTCGCCGATGGTGTAGCTCGAGGGCATGGTGGCCTCCTTCAGTAATATCGTTTTATGATAGTATCGAAGGGCTATGCCATCAAGCCTCGGCGCGTATGGCGTGGGCTTCGGCGAGCGTCATCGTGGTGTGGTGCTCCCAGGTCTCGCTCGTCTCGGGATAATCGGTGCGGAAGTGCCCGCCGCGGCTTTCGGTGCGTTTCAGGGCCGCCGCGGCGACGAGGGTCGCCGAGGTGGTCATGTTGAGGTAGGCGCGGGTGACCTGCTGGGCGTTGGCCTCGAGGTCGGCGATATCGCGCAGGGCCTGGCGCAGGCCCTCGGCGTCGCGTTCGACGCCGACGAGGTCGGTCATCACCCGCCGGAGGTCCTTGACGGCTTTCAAGTTGCGCAGCACCTGCTCGGCTTCTTCGCCCTTGGCCTCGTTCCACTCGATGCCGTCGAACGGGGCAAGGGTACGCACGGGCTCCAGCCCGCCGATGTCCTCGGCGATGCGGGCGCCGTAGACAGTGGCTTCGAGCAGCGAGTTGGAGGCGAGGCGGTTGGCGCCATGCAGGCCCGTGCAGCTCGCTTCCCCGCAGACCCACAGGCCCGGAAGCGACGAGCGGCCGGTGCCGTCGACCTGGACGCCGCCCATGTGGAAATGAGCGGCCGGAGTGACGGGGATCGGATCGGTGACCGGATCGATGCCGGCCTCGCGGCAATAGCGGGTGACGGTCGGGAAGGCGGTGACGATGCGCTCGCCCAGCACCCGGCGCGTGTCGAGGAACACTTTGCGGCCGGCCTGGATCTGCCGGAAATTGGCGCGGGCGACGACGTCGCGCGGGGCGAGCTCGGCATCCGGATGGATCGAAGGCATGAAGCGCTCGCCGAGGTCGTTGACGAGAATGGCGCCCTCGCCGCGCAACGCTTCGGTGGCAAGGGGCGCCGGATCGGCGCCGGTCAGGATCGCGGTCGGGTGGAACTGAACGAATTCCGGGTCGCCGATCAGCGCGCCGGCGCGGGCGGCCATGCCCATGGCGTGGCCGCGCACGCCCGGCGGGTTGGTGGTGACGGCATAGAGGCCGCCGAGGCCGCCGGCGGCCAGCACCGTGGCGCGGGCGCGGATGAAGACGGGCTCGACATAGCGGTCGCCGAGCTTGCGGCAGAAGACGCCGACGACGCGCCCGTCGGCGCGGGCAAGGTCGACGGCGGTTATGCCCTCGACCACGCGGATCGAGGGCGTGCGGCGAACCTCGCGTATGATGGCCTGCATGATGGCCCAGCCGGCCCGGTCCCCCTCGACCTTGACGATGCGGTTGGCCGAGTGCGCGGCCTCGCGTCCGAGCTCGTAGTTGCCGAAGTCGTCGCGATCGAACGGCGTGCCCCAGCGGGCGAGGTCCTCGATGCGCGCGGCCGCCTCCGCCGTCACGCTCTCGGCGGTGCCGTGGTCGACGATGCCGGCGCCCGCCATTTCGGTGTCGAGCGCGTGGGCGTGGGCGCTGTCGCCGGTGCCGACGGCCGCCGCCACGCCCCCCTGCGCCCAGGCCGAGGAGGCGCCGGACCCCAGGGGCTTGGGCGAGAGCACCGTCACCGGGCGCGGCGCGAGCTTCAGGGCGCAGAAAAGGCCGGCAAGTCCCGCACCGACGATGAGCGCACCGTCGGCGTTGAGCGTGTTGTCGAACGTCGTCACCTGATCCTCCCCAAGCGCTCTTGGTAGAGCGCTTATCCCTGCGGGCAATGCGGATCAAGACATACGTATTTTCTCTTATTGCTGGGAATTTCCCATACGGTTACACCCTTAGGTGGAATCAGGGATCGGGGCATGCTGCGTCTGGCATTCGACATCGCCGGCTCGAACCGCGAGGGCGAGCTCGTCGATTGCCTTGTGCCCGTGCGCCGGTTCGATGCGCCGCAGCTGGTGCGCCATATCGGGCGCGCCGTGCTGATCTTCCGCCCGGACGAGGGCGGGCAGCTGAATTTCGTCGCCTCGGCGGTTCTCGGCGGGATCGTGCCGAGCAGTCCGGAGTCGCGGGGGGTCGTCGCCGAGCTCGTCGAGATCGCGCCGTTCGCGCGTCCCGTGTCGCATCGGGGCTTGCCCCGGGCCGAAGGCGTGCCGTGGATCAGCCTGCCATCGGCGATGTTCGATGCGATTCTCGACAGCGCGCACGAGGGGAGCAGGCCGGCGGGTCTCGAGGAGGCCGCGACGGCATTTGCCTATGACGCTCCGGCGCTGCCGCCGCTCGAAACGTTCGCCGCGCTCGGCCAGGCCGTCAAGCGCAACTACGGACACATCTGCGCGCTGACGGGGCTCTCGGAGGCCGGCCGAGCCCGTCATCGGGCCGAGGACCTGCAGATCACCCCCATCCGCCCGCTGTCCGAGGACGGGCCGGTGCATGTCACCAACTGCCTCGTGCTGACGCCGCCGGCGGCGGAAGCCTTCGAGGCGGGGCATCTGGCGGTTGCCGGGGATTTCCGCGTGATCGTCGATGTCCATCGCATTGATCCGGATCTGCTCGAGGCGATCAATCCCCTCGGCCGGCTGGCCGTGCCGCAAGACGAATCGCTGCGCCCGGACCGGCGTCACCTGGCCTGGCATCGCCGCCGGTTCTTCTCGTTGCTGAACTGAGGGGAAGGGATGGAGGCTGCCCGCCCCGAAGGGCGGGCGCGGTGCCTCAATGGGCGTTGTCGACCAAACCGGGGGCAGGCACGTCGAATCCCTGTTCGGTATAGATCGCGAGCTTGTTGCGCAGGGTGCGCACCGAGATCTGCAGGACGCCCGCCGCATGCGTGCGGTTGCCCTCGGTCTGCCGGAGGGTCGCGAGGATCAGATCCCGCTCGACCTCGGCGGCAGGCATGCCGACGAGCTGCGCGGTCGCTGCTGGCCGGGGATTGAAGTCATACATTCACGACCTCTTTCTGAGCCCCCAACCACCCAGAACAGCCCTAAAGGTTGCCCCGAAGGGTTAACATCGGGTTAACGGTGCGAAGGTTTCAAGCCAGCGTGCGGTCGCGAAGCGGCGCAAAAAGGCGGTCGCGGTTGTTGGCCATGCCGACGAAAGCCCGCGCCGCCGGCGGCGCCGCTACGGAATAGAGGTCGAGCTCGAAAGGGACGCCGGCCAGGGCGAGGGCGACGATCCGGTGATTGCCGTCCGCCAGGAACTGGCGTCCGGCCGGCAGGCCGAAGGTCGGCAGTTCGAGCTTCACCAGCGATTCCTCGCGGTATTCGGCAACGAACGATTCGATGATGCGCCTGTCGCGCTGCGGCATGCGCCCATAGCGCTTGAGCACATCGCTGACCGTCATGTTGCGCGAGAACAGCCAATGCAGGAAGTGCGCGTTCACCCGCCCGAGGCTCAGCCGATAGCAGGTGAAGAGTTCGAGGACGTCGGCGGTCGCGGTCGTCCTCAGGACGCGAACCGGCCAGCCGTCGGCGCGGAACCGCTCCCAATTCACCCGGACGGCGATTTCTGGGAAACGGGTCCGGAAGCCGTCATGGTCGAGGTCGGCGGGCCGGACGAACTCCAACGCCATTGCAAGTCTCCATCTGCGCAGAAGCCGCATGTGGAGGTTTTATGACAATGTCGCAAGAGGAGCAAAAAAACGGAAAAATGACGCCCGCCTTCAAATTGTCGTGATTCCGCCCGGCTCGCGCCACGGAATCAGGCGATGACATCGGTGCTGCCGGTCGGTCCGTTCTATCCGAGCCCCCAACTCCCGGCCCTGCCGGCAGCCCTCCCGAGATTTCCTGACACCTGGCCCGCCCCTGGCGGGCCCTTTTGTTTGCCTTCGGGGCAGACACTTGGAGCAATTCCCGTTCCGATTGAATCGAACGGGAGCTCTCACTCTTTGTTTTGCCGCGTTTCCGAACCGGAAAAGTGGTGTCCACTTTTCCTTGAACCGCTCTTTAGCGGCTGATGCCGAGCACGGCGTGGTAGAAGACGATGCCGGCGCCACCGCTGCCCGAGAAGCTGTGCCGCTCGGCCATGCCGACGGAAAACGCGATGGGGGCGACCAGGACGACGCTGAAGATGAGAGCCGCAAGGAACGGCATCGCGGGGCGGAGCACTGCACTCATGGCTTTATGGACTGACGCTTCGGGTTGACGATGGCGCAGCAATTAGCCGTGCAGGCCGGAACCGGCACTGAATGTGCCATTCAGTTTGCGTTCATGTGGAAAGCCACCGCGACAGAACTCGGTCCCAACCGGTGACCGGCGATGCGATCCCGGTGAAGGAACGAGATTCGCCGACGTCCCGAAACGTTCAGGGCTTCAGCGCAAGCCTGGCGCGATCGACCTCATCCGAATTGTCCTGGGCGATCAGGCTGTCGAGCGCGCGGGCCCGGCCGCTGGCGATGTGCTCCTCGAAGGCGAGGGCGGCGCCCTGGGCGTCGCCGGCGTCGATCTTGCGGATGATGTTGAGGTGCTGCTCGTTGGATTCGCGCAGGCGCGACGGCCCCGCGACGCCCCCGCGCAGGATGAGGCGAAGCTCCCGGTCGATGTTTTCGGACCATTCGATCAGCCGGTCGTTGCCGGTCGAGCGGATGAGCGTCGAATGGAAGAGCTCGTTGAGCTCGGAATAGCCGTGCGCGTCCTTCTCAAGGCGCTTTTCTTCCATTTTCTCGTGCAGCTCATAGAGCATGCGCACCTTCTCGGCGGACAAGCGCCGCGCCAGCAGCTTGCCGGCAAGGTAGGCAAAGGCCGCGCGGACGTCGTAGAGGTGCAGGGCCTCGCGGATATCGAGCTTGCGCACGAACACGCCGCGATTGTGCACCATCTCGACGAGATAGGCCTGTTCGAGCGAGCGCAGGGCCTCGCGCACCGGACCGCGCGAGACCTGAAACTCGGCCGCGACCTGGTTCTCGTTGATGCGCTGGCCCGGCAGCAGCTCGCTGTTGAGAATGCGGTCCAGCAGAATCTGTCGGATCTGTTGAGTGGTCGACTGGTCCGAGTTCTGAATTTCGTTGGCTGGAGGCATGCTCACCGGTTTCCAGGGCTTGATGCCGCGCTGCGCGGGGCAGCCGGCAGATTGTACATTCTCGGACAGCATATGTCAGAGATTCGTTTGGCATTCTCGGCTTTCATTCGAACTTGTATAGCAATCGGGGGTTCTCGACAAAAATCTGCTGGATTTCGGTGGGGTCGAGCAGATCGATGAGGGAGCGCAGGGTGGCGCGTTCGTCGGGCTTATCCTGCGGAGCAAGGTTCGGGTGGGGGAAGTTGAGGCCCCATACGAGCCGGCGCGGGCCGGCGTCGACGAGCGCGCGCACGAGGGCGGACAATGGCGTGAAATCCGGGCGGCCGTCTGCGGTCACGTTGTAGGGGGCGGCGAGCTTGACCCAGCCGCCGTCATCGAGAAAGCCGAGCAGGGCCCGGGTCGCCGCCTCGTCGAGGCCGGCGCCGCGCGGCAGGCGTGCGATGTGATCCACGACGACAGGGCAAGGCAGAGCGAGGAGCCCCGCGTAGCGCGCGGCCAGTTCCGCCCCCTCGGCCTGCACGATGACGTGCCCGTCCATGGCGGCGGCAAGCTCGGCGCCCGCGCGCACGGGCGCCATATCGAACGGCTCGCCCGGCCGGAAGAGGAACCGGAAGCCGCAGACGCCGCTCGCGCGCAGCGTTTCGAGATCGTTGGCCGTCGGCGCCTCGTCGAAGAAGACGATTCCGCGGGCGCGGTCGGAGCCGAGTCCGGCCATGCCGTGCAGGAGGCTCCGCCGGTCCGGATACGCCTTGCCCTGCACCAGCACATGCCGATCGACGCCGAGGCTGGCGCAGACGGCGAGATAGTCGGCCGTGTCGGCATTCGGTTCGTGGTGCTGGCCGGCTCGTATCGGAAAGGCATCCGCGGACGGGTAGAGATGCGAGTGGCAGTCGCAGCTTCCCGGTGGCAGCAGTCGCGCGTCGCTCATGCCAGGCGCTCGTCGGCAGACTCGGCGAGCCGGTATAGCGAGCGCTTCCCGCCCTGATAGACGAGCAGCCGTTCAGCCGCCGCATCGAGCGGGGCCGGGGCGGGCATGTGATCGCCGGCGTTGTCCTGGGGCGCGAAGCCGAGATGCGCGGCGTGCCGATTGTCCCACCACACCCCGTCATTGGCGGATACGCCCCATACCGGCGTGAAGCCGACGCGCGGGGCCGTCAGGCATGCGTCGATCAGGCGGCAATAGTCGGGTTCGCTCAGCCAGGTGTAGCGCTCGCGCGGATCGATCGGTGCGGGGCGGGCCGAACCGATGCGCAGCGCCACGCTCTCGAGCCCGAACTTGTCCCAGTAGTATTGCCCGAGGTCCTCGCCGAAGCCCTTGCTCAGGCCGTAAAGGCTGTCGGGCCGGTGGGGGGCCAGCGTATCGGTGACGACTCGCGACGGGTACATGCCCGCGATATGGTGGGAGCTGGCGAAGACGATCCGCTTGACACCTGCCGCGCGCGCCGCTTCGTAGACGTTGTAGGTGCCCTCAAGATTGGAGGCGAGGACGCCGGCCCAGTCGTCGACGGAGAGGTCGGCGGCCAGGTGGACGACGACGTCGGCGTCCGTCACCAGGCGCGCGACGGCATCGGCGTCGGTCAGACTGGACCGGATGAGGGTTTCGCGTTCACCTGCCGGCCCCATGTCGGCAATGTCCAGGAGCTTCAGTTGCCGAGACGGCCTCGACAGGTGCCGGCGGGTCAGCCGCCCGAGGTATCCCGCAGCACCTGTGATGGCGACGATATTGCTGGCGATCACGGCGCATCTCCGGACGGTGGATCGAAATTTGACGAGGATCGGACTCCGATGAATCGATAACCTCTGCCAGTGACGCATGCAATGTGTTTCTCATTGTTATAGAAGGAATATGTATTGTCAGCAATCTATGTCGTGATGTAGACAAAATGGAAATCTGATGAACCATCCACGGAGCAGCCTCATGAAGCCGACCCTCGCACTCTTCGCCGGAGATCCGGGAGGGATCGGCCCCGAGATCGTGGCCAAGGCATTGGCGGACGAGGAGGTGCGGGAGGCGGCCAACTTCATCCTCATCGGCAGCAAGCCCGCCATCGAGCGCGGAATGGAGGTCGCCGGGCATCGCACGGCGTTCGAGCATACGGATGCCCGACGCCCGTCGGGCGACGAACTGCCCATCCAGCTTGCGCGCTGGGAAGGGGATGCGGACGTGGATTTCGAGCGCGGCAAGGTCGACGCGCGGAACGGCGCGCACATGCTGGCGGGCCTCGCCTACGGGTTGCAGCTCTGCGTGAAGGGCGTCGCCGACGCCATGTGCGTGGCCCCGCTCAACAAGTCGGCGCTGAAGGCCGGCGGCATGAAACATCCCGACGAGATCAACTATTTCCGCGAGGTGCTCGATTTTTCCGGCATGACGAGCGAGTTCAACGTCAACGACAAGCTGTGGACGGCGCGCGTGACCTCCCACGTGCCGCTGAAGGATGTCAGCGGCCTCATCACCGGCGACAAGATCGTCAACGGCGTCGGCATCCTTCATGACGGGCTCTCGCGGGCCGGCTACGAGCGGCCGCGCATCGCCGTATGCGGGCTCAACCCGCACAACGGGGAATCCGGGGCGTTCGGGCGCGAGGAGATCGACGTCATCCGTCCGGCCGTGGAGCGCGCGCAACAGATGGGATTCGATGCGCATGGCCCGTTCCCGGCCGACACCATCTTCGTGCAGGCGACCAGGCCCCAGGGCGGGTACGACGGCGTCCTGACGATGTACCACGACCAGGGGCAGATCGCCATGAAGCTGATGAGCTTCGGGCACGGCGTCACCGTGCACTACGGACTGCCGATGGTGGTGACCACGACGTCGCACGGCACCGCCTACGATATCGTCGAGAAAGGGGTTGCGACGCCCAGCGCGTTGAAGAACGCAATTCTGATGGCGGCCCGGATGGGTTCGCGCAACGGAGGCTAGAGCCGTTCACCGTTTCTTTGAAACGCTGAACGATCTCTAACTCTTTGTTTTGTCACGTTTCCGAACCGGAAAAGTGGTGTCCACTTTTCCTGGAAACGCTCTAGGCAGAGGCGCCAGGGTTGCGACATCGCTCTTGGGTATTTCAGGTCGCCACCTGGGGTGCCCCTTTGAGCTCCAGCGTCTCGGCATAGTGGCAGGCAACCTGGCGGTCGTCTTCGAGCGTCCGCAACGCGGGCACTTCCCGCACGCAGCGATTGCCGTCCGAATAGGCGCAGCGCGTGTGGAACGGGCAGCCGCTCGGCACGTTCGAGGGATCGGCGATCTCGCCCGCGAGGCGAATGCGCTCGACCTTCTTCCTCAGCCTCGGATCGGGGATCGGCACCGCCGAGAGCAGCGCTTCCGTATAGGGATGGGCGGGGCGGGCGAAAAGCGCTCGTGTCGGGGCGAGCTCGACCAGCTTGCCCACATACATCACCGCCACGCGGTCGCTGATGTATTCCACGACGCTGAGGTCGTGGGCGATGAAGACGTAGGTCAGCTTGTACTCGACCTGGAGCTTTTTCAGCAGGTTGATCGTTTGCGCCTGGACCGAGACGTCGAGAGCCGACACGGCTTCGTCCGCCACCAGCAGGCGCGGGTTGAGGGAGAGGGCGCGCGCGATGCCGATGCGCTGGCGCTCCCCGCCCGAAAAGGCATGCGGATAGCGCGCCATGTATTCGCGCCGCAGGCCGACCTGCTCGAGCAGGTCCCCCACGCGCCGGTGAAGCGCCTTGTTACGTGGGTGGCCGGCGAGGACCAGCGGCTCGCCGACGATCTCCTCGACGGTCATGCGCGGGTTGAGGGAAGCGTAGGGGTCCTGGAAGATCATGCGGATGTCGCGCCGGTAGGGCCGCAGCGCCCTGCCGTCCAGCGCGGTGAGGTCGACCACCTCGCCCTCGTTGCGGGTCCGATAACGGATGCTGCCCGCGGTCGGGTCGTAGATGCGCATGATGCAGCGGCCGAGCGTCGTCTTTCCGCACCCGGATTCGCCGACGACGCTCAGCGTTTCGCCCTCACGCACGCAAAACGATACGCCGTCGACGGCCTTGACCTGCCCGACGACGCGCCGCAGGACGCCCGCGCTCGTCACGGGAAAGTGCATGCTGAGGTCGCGCACTTCGAGGAGCGTGGCTGCTGATGGTTCCGCCATTTTTACCGACCTTGCGTGATGTCTTGCCCGACGCGGGCGCATTTGACGTGGTGTTCGGGCAGCACCGCGATGGTCGCGGGCTCGGCTGTGTCGCAGGTGCCGGCCAGGTAGCGGTCGCAACGCGGATGGAAGACGCAGCCGCGCGGGCGCGCGAGCGGGTGCGGTACCATTCCGCGGATGGCCGCGAGAGGCAGGTCCTTGTCCGCCGAGAGGCGGGGAACCGACTGGAGCAGCGCGCGGGTATAGGGGTGCTCGGGCGCGTGGAAGGTGGTGTCGACGTCGGCGGTCTCGACGACGGAGCCGGCGTACATCACCACCACGTCGTCGGCGATCTCGGCAACGACCCCCAGGTCATGGGTGATGAACATCACCGACATCTCCATCTCCTCCTGCAGCTCGCGGATGAGATCGAGGATGTTGGCCTGGGTGGTGACGTCGAGCGCGGTCGTCGGCTCGTCGGCGACGAGCAGGCGCGGCTCGCAGATCAGCGCCATGGCGATGACGACGCGCTGGCGCAGGCCGCCCGAGAGCTGGAAGGGATAGTTGTCGAAGCGCTGGACGGGGTTGGGGATGCCGACCCTCGCCATCATCTCGAGCACCCGCTCGCGCGCCTCGGCCCGCTGCAGCCTGAAGTGCAGGAGGAGCGGTTCCATGATCTGCTCGCCGATGCGGTGGACCGGCGAAAGCGAGGTCATCGGCTCCTGGAAAACCATGCCGATCTCGCGCCCGCGGATGGCGCGCATGACGCGTCCGCCGGCAGGCTGCGTAGCGATGTCGGTGATTTTGCCGTCGCGGTCCCGGTAGCGGATGCTGCCCGAGGCGATGCGGCCGGGCTTTTGCAGGATCTGCATCATCGACCGGGCGGTGACGGATTTTCCCGAGCCGGATTCGCCCACGATGCAGGTGGTCTTGCCGCGCTTCAGCAAGAAACTGACCCCGCGCAGCGCCTCGATCGTTCCGGCCATGACGGGAAAGTCGACGCGAAGGTCGCGTACCTCGACGATTGTCTCATCCATGTCAGTTGCTTCCGTATGGGTCGGCGGCATCGCGCAGACCGTCGCCGAGGAAGTTCAGCGCCAGGACCGCCACGATCACCGCCGCGCCCGGCCAGAGCAGCCAGGCCGCGTTGGCCAGCGTGCGGATGTTCTGGGCCTCCTGCAGCAGGACGCCCCAGCTGATGACCGGCGAGCGCAGGCCGATGCCGAGGAAGGAGAGCGCGGTTTCGGCCAGGATCATGGCGGGTACCGCAAGGGTCACCGAGGCCACGATATGGCTGGTGAACGCCGGCACCATGTGGCGGAAGATCACGCGCATCTCGCCGCTGCCGTCGAGCCGGGCGGCCATCACGTAGTCCTCGTTCTTGATGGACATGAACATGCCGCGGATTTGGCGGGCGAGCTGGGTCCAGCCGAGAAGCGAGAGGATCACGGTGATGAGGAAATAGACCGCTATCGGGTCCCATGTGAGCGGAATGGCCGCCGCCAGCCCCATCCAGAGCGGGATGGTGGGCAGGGAGATGAGGAACTCGGTCACCCGCTGTATGACGGAATCGACGGCGCCGCCGTAGAAACCGGCGATGGCGCCGAAGGTGATGCCGATCACCAGGCTCATGACCACGCCGATGAGGCCGATGGAGAGCGAAACCCGCGAGCCGTGGACGATGCGGCTGTAGACGTCGCGCCCCAGCCGGTCGGAGCCCAGGAGGAAGAACGGATCGGACGGATCGACGGCGCCCAGGATATAGCGGTTCCAGGCAATGAGGCCGGCGAGGCGGTATTCCGGCCCCTCGACGAAAAAGCCGATCGGAATGACGGTTTGCTCATCGATCTCGAAGGTGCGGCGCAGGGTGACCGGATCGGTGGCGGCTGCGTAGCCGTTGACGTGCGGCCGCCAGCGCCACCCGCTTTCGTCGCTCTGGAAGAGCTTGACCGCCTGCGGGGGCGCGTAGGTGTAGCGCGAATTGTAGGCGTGGGGATCAGTGGTCGAGAAAAACTCGGCAAAGATCGCGACGAGATAGAAGACGATCAGCAGCACGCCCGACACCACGGCGAGCTTGTGCTGCTTGAACTTCCACCAGGTGAGCGACCACTGGCTCCAGTAGAGCGTCCTGTCGTCCTCGCGCGCGGGCTCGCTCGCGGCCAGGCCGTTCGCGCTCGCGGCAGTCGTCGGATCAGCTGACACCGGCGCCTCCCGCGTCGCGTCCCAGCCTCGGGTCACCGGCGGGTAACGGCGTTCCCATGCTCTCCTCCCTGCATTCAATCCGGCAGCGGTGCGATCCGGGCCGGTGCCGGCATGCGGAAAACCGGCGCCTTTCCGGCTTCCCGTCCCGTCTCGTTTGATGGCACACTAACAAGGTTCATACTATGAGAGAAGCTTAAAGAATGACAATCCGTCATTGAATGTCAACAAAAAGGCATCTTGACCAGACAATTCATTGGATATATCCGTGCAATCTGTAAAAAGGGAGCCCGGCCGCACAGGGCTGCGGCAGCTGGATTTAGGGAGAGATTGAACGTGACCTCGATATTGTATGACCGCATCTACGCCGTGAATGCGGTTGCCCCCGTCGCCAACTCCATGGGCGACCTGACCGAAGGCATGCATTGGCGCGAGGTCGAGGAGACGTTCGGTTTTCTCGAGGAGCTGCGCCCGCAGACCATCAAGGCGCGCACGCGAAAGTCCGAGTGGGGACGCGATTTCGTCTACCAGGCGATGGATCGCCCCCCGGGCCAGACCGAGGACGGGCAGGAGCGCCACCGGCTGGTCTGCGAAGCCATCATCGCCAAGAACGGCCGCATCACTGCGGGGGACCTCGGCCGCACGTGGGTCGACCTCATCAAGCCGGAGAATTTCGGCAAGCTGCTGGGCCCGCAGGACCAGGTGATTTACTGGAGCCTTTATGCCGGCGTGCCGGCGCATGAGGTCGGCCGCTACGCCGTCTGGCCCAAGATGCACGGCACCAGCAAGATGATCCAGCCGATCGGGCTGGTGAACGCCTGCAACCCGCGCCAGGCCGCCGCCGACGCCCATGACGTCGGGCGGATCAAGGACGTCGACGGGTTGAGCGCCAATTTCGCCATCGAAGTGGTCGCGGCCCTTGCCGCCGGCTGCGCGCACGCGCTCATCCCGGGCTCAACCGTCGGCAGCGTTATCGACACGGCGCTGGCGCAACTGTCGGCGACGCCGCGCGCCGAGGTGGAGCAGGGGCTCGAATGGGCCAGGCAGCACAAGGACTGGAAGAAGCTGCGCGAGCTCTATGCCCAGTACTACGAGCATAAATCCGCGTCCGACGCGGTGGAGGTTCTCTCCTCTTCGCTCGCCGTCTTCTATCTCTGCGACGGCGACGCTCACCAGGGCATGCTCTGGGCGGTGAACATGGGGCGCGACACCGACGACCGCGCCTATGACGTGGCGTGCCTGTCGACGGCCCTCAACGGCCTCGGCACGTTCCCGCGCGCGTGGCTCGACATCGTCGAGAACCAGCTCAAGACCGACACGGTGACGGTATCCAACCGCTCGCTCAAGGGCACCGCCGACGGCCTCTACAAGGCGGTGCTCAACGAGATGGACAAGAGCAAGGCCGTGCTCGGCGACCTTGAAAAGCTGCTTTAGCGCCCGCGCCGGTTCGGCACGGGCATTCCGTTCCGCTTGCGTCGGGAGGCGCGGCGGAACGGAAAATCGAGGATGGAGGAGGACTTCGATGAGGAGAATAGTTGCGAGGGTCGCGGGGAGCACCCTGGCTCTGGCGGGTGTGCTCGCATTCCCGTTGGCTGCCTCGGCCTACCAGGAGGCCCCGATGCTGGCCGAGCAGGTGGCCGCGGGCGCGTTGCCACCCGTGGACGAGCGCTTGCCGGCCGAGCCGCTGGTGCTTGAGCCACGCGAGGCGGTCGGCACCTATGGCGGCGAGCTGACTTTCGGCATCAAGGGCATGGCGGACTGGGTGCTGCTGCAGCGCACCATGGGCTACGAGCCGCTGGTGACCTGGAACCCGGAGTGGGACGAGATCGTACCCAACATCGCCAAGGCGTTCCATGTCAACGAAGACGCGACCGAGTTCGTCTTCGAATTGCGCGAGGGGATGAAGTGGTCCGACGGGCACCCGTTCACCGCCGATGACATCGTCTTCTGGTTCGAGGACATCCTGCTTGATCCGGATGTGTCGCCGGGCATTCCAACCGGCATGAGGGCCGGCGGCGAACCGCCGGTGCTGACCAAGGTCGACGATCTGACCGTCAAGTTCGAGTTCGAGGAATCGAACGGCCTTTTCCTGCAATACGTCGCGTATGCGCGGGGCGGCTTCGAGATGACGAGCTTTCCGAAGCACTATTTCGAGCAGTTCCACCTCAAATACAACGAGAACGCGGACGAGCTGGCCAAGGAGCTGGGCTTCTCCAACTGGCTGGATATGTTCCAGGACCGCTCCGGCGACTACATGGCGCCCTGGCGGTTCCGCGGAGACGTGCCGGTCCTGCTGCCCTGGATGCTGCAGACCGGTCTGGAAACCCTGGCGAGCAGCCAGCAGGTCGTTGCCGTTCGCAACCCCTACTACTTCAAGGTCGATCCCGAGGGAAACCAGCTGCCCTATATCGACCGGGCGGTCTATGCGTCCGTGCAGGACGACGAGGTGCTGCTGCTCAAGGCCCTCAACGGCGAGATCGACTTCCAGGACCGCAACATCGGCATCGATGCCAACAGGGCGGTGCTCTACGACGGCCAGGAGGCCGGCGGATACAGGTTCTACGAGGTGGCCCTGTCCGACATGAACACCGGTATCATCTCGATCAACCAGACCATTCCGGACGATCGCAAGCGCGAGATCTTCACCAACAAGGATTTCCGCATCGCCCTGTCGCATGCGATCAACCGCCAGGAGATCATCGACATCGTCCACCAGGGGGTCGGCGAGCCCTGGCAGGCGGCTCCGCGCCCCGATACCCCGCTCTACAGCGAGCGGCTGGCCAAGCAGTACACCGAGTACGACCCCGACCTCGCCAACCGGATGCTCGACGCCATCCTGCCGGACCGCGGCGCCAACGGCATGCGCACCTATTCGGACGGCACCCCCTTCACCTTCGTGCTGGAGGCTTCCGACGCGCATGGCCTGCGGTTCCCGGACGCGGCGGAACTCGTGGTCCGGTACTGGCAGGAGGTGGGGATCGACGCGCAGGTGCGCGTCATGGATCGGGCCCTTCTCGACCAGCGCCGCATCGCCAACGTCCAGGACGCGATGATCTGGCGCGGGTTTGGCGGCTCGCTCGACGCCATCGTCGACACACGCTGGTACGTGCCCGTCACCGGGAACTCCAATTTCGGCATCCCCTGGACGCAGTGGGCCGAGGGCGAGGCCGGAGGCATCGAGCCGCCGCAATCGGTCAAGGACCATATGGCGATGTACCGGGAAGTCGCCCTGACCCCGACCCTCGAAGGCCAGATCGAAAAGTACGGCGAACTGCTGGAGGTATCGGCCGACCAGTTCTACGTCTTCGGCATCAGCCTGCGCGGACCGGGCTTCGGGATCGTCAAGACCGATCTCGGCAACGCTCCGCAAGTGGTGCCGGCCGGCGGCGATATCCTCGATCCTGCCCATTCCAGGCTCGAGCAATTGTTCTGGAAGAACTGATCTCGCCGACGAACCTGCAGCAGCCGCCCCGTCAAGGTGGCTGCTGCAGGCCAAGACGCCGCCAGCGCGGTGTCCACTTTTCCTGAAAACGCCCTGGGCGAGGTGGAAAATGGTTGCCTATCTCATTCGCCGGATCCTGCTGATGATCCCGACGATCTTTGCCATCTCGCTCGTGGCGTTCCTCATCATCCAACTGCCTCCCGGCGATTTCCTCGATGGCATGGTTTCCGCCATGGAGGCGGACGGAAACCCGATGCGGGCCGAGATGATCGCCGCGCTTCGCGAGCGCTACGGCCTCGACCAGCCCGTCTTCGTGCAGTACTGGCAGTGGATCACCGGCATCGTGCTGCGCGGCGATTTCGGCATGTCGTTCGAATGGCGGCAACCGGTGCAAGACCTGATCTGGGAGCGTACGGGCCTCACCTTCCTACTGTCGCTGCTGACGCTGGTGTTCGTGTGGATCGTCTCGTTCCCCATCGGCGTCTATTCGGCCGTTCGCCGCTATTCGGTCGGCGACTACGTCGCGACCTTCCTCGGCTTCATCGGGCTGGCCATCCCGAACTTCCTGCTGGCCCTGGTGTTGCTTTTCGGCGCCTACAAGATCTTCGGGGTCAACCTGGCGGGGCTGTTCTCGCGCGAGTACGAGAACGCGCCGTGGTCCATGGGCAAGGTCCTCGACCTGATGGCGCATCTGTGGCTGCCGCTGATCGTTCTCGGCTCGTCGGGCATCGCGTCCCTCTTTCGCATCATGCGGGCAAACCTGCTTGACGAGCTCTACAAGCCCTATGTGGTCACGGCGCGGGCCAAGGGGCTGCCCGAGTGGAAGCTGATCCTCAAATATCCGGTGCGCGTCGCGCTCAACCCGTTCGTGAGCACGGTCGGCTGGGTGCTGCCCGACCTGGTGTCGGGCGCGGTGATCACCGCCGTCGTCCTCAACCTGCCGCTGACCGGCCCCATGCTGCTGCGGGCGCTGCAATCGCAGGACATGTACCTGGCCGGCTCCTTCATCCTGGTGCTCGGCGTATTGACGGTCATCGGAACACTGATCTCGGATATCCTGCTGGCCATGCTCGATCCGCGCATCCGCTACCGGTGACGCGGACATAAGCCGATGCTGCGACCTGGGGTCATCGCCGTCGAGTTCACCGGGGGCCACCGACATCGCCGGTTTCCTCATGGCCGGGGGCTGCGCACCATCCGGTTGAACGGGCCGCCGCGGCAGGACATCGAGGTCGATGCCGACGCGGGTCGTCGTCAGCCTGAAATCGAGGTCGAGTCCCGTTCATGGGGACACATGACCCGGCAGGCGAACGCGCCGGCGGCTCATTCCGGCCCTGTCCGGACGCGACTGTTCGCTGACCGGGTGACGCGGCGCAACGCCGTCTGTTTCCTGCGTTTTGTTTGTCTATAGATTTTGTGGAGATAATTGTCACCTGCGCGCGGCAGGGAGGAAAACTGTGCTCGCTGCCGGGCTCAACGGCCTTCGCTGGCTTCTCTAGGCTGAGGCGAACGGGTGCGGACACCCGTCTTCATGCCGGAAGTACGTCATGGCAGTCATCACCCCCGCTGTCGCCGCATGCGCGGGCCGGTTCCGATGAAGGCCGCAATCCAGACAGACGAAAAGCGAGGGCCTTGCATGAGCAGCACGTCCGAATTCCTTTGGTACATCCCCAACCAGGTCAAAGCCGGACATCGCGGGGAACCGGCCGCCGAGAACCACAACAGCCTCGCGACGCTGACGGGCCAGGCAAAGGCGCTGGAGGAGCATGGCTGGAAAGGGGCGCTCATCGGCACCGGTTGGGGGCGGCCCGATACCTTCACCGTCGCGGCGGCGCTGGCCGCGCAGACCACGACTTTCGAGCCGCTGATCGCGATCCGTCCGGGCTATTGGCGGCCGGCGAACTTCGCCTCGGCCGCGGCAACGCTCGACCACCTGACCGGCGGGCGCGTGCGCATCAACATCGTGTCGGGCAAGGACAATCTCGCCGCCTATGGCGACAGCGAGGGCGACCAGGCCCACCGCTATGCGCGCACGAGGGAGTTCATGCGGCTGGTGCGCCGGCTATGGACCGAGGAGAACGTCTCGTTTGCCGGCGAGCACTTCGTGGTCACCGAATCGAGCGTGGTGCCGCGCCTTGCGGCTCGCCCTGGCCGCCGCCATCCGCGGCTCTATTTCGGCGGCGCCTCGGAGGCGGCCGAGCGGGTTGCCGCGACCGAAGCCGATGTCCAGCTTTTCTGGGGGGAGCCGCTCGATGGCGTCGCGGAGCGGATCGAGCGGCTGAAGGCGCTGAGCAGGACCCTCGACCGCGACCTGCCGCCGCTCGAGTTCGGGCTGCGGATCACCACCTTCGTCCGCGACACCACGCAAGAGGCCTGGGCTGACGCCGAGGCGAAGGTCGCCGAGATGGCCAGGAGCAGCGGCACCGGCTGGCATGATCACCACCGGGCGAACGCGGTCGGCCAGCAGCGGCTGCTCGACCTGCACGCGCGCGGCGAAGTGCTCGACGACAACCTCTATACCACGCCCGGCAAGTTCGGCGGAGGCGGCGCCGGCACGACCTGGCTGGTCGGCTCGGCGGCGGACGTCGCCCGCTCGCTGCGCAAATACGCCGATCTCGGCATCACGCACTTCGTGCTCTCCGACACGCCGTATCTCTCCGAGATCAAGCGCCAGGGAAGCCAGCTGCTGCCGTTGCTGAGGGATCGATTGGCGGCTTAGACCCAGACCGGAGTTTGCTCGTTTTTGTGCGGCTCGCGTGCGTCGCGCCGCAACGAAGACAGGTCAAGGCATTGAAAACAATGGTGGGTGCGACAGGGATTGAACCTGTGACCCCTGCCGTGTGAAGGCAGTGCTCTCCCGCTGAGCTACGCACCCGACGCCGAAAGGGCGCGGTTTGGTGATCCCGTGGCTGGCCGGTCGGCCGGGTCACCTGTGGCGCGGCCGAGGCGGCCGGGCCTATGGAAGAGAGAATGGTGGGCGTGACAAGGATCGAACTTGTGACCCCTACGATGTCAACGTAGTGCTCTCCCGCTGAGCTACACGCCCATCTCTCGGGCGGAGCGGCTCGCGCCGTTCCGGTGGCGGGGATAGACCATAAAATCCATCGCCTGGTCAAGAGGCGACAAGCGCAAATGAACAGAAGCGAGCGATCAGGCCGCCAGCAGCCGCTCGACCTCGCTGACGAGATCGCGCAGGTGGAAGGGTTTGGAAAGGACCGAGGCGTCGCGCGGGGCGTCGCTGTCGGGGTTGAGGGCGACGGCGGCAAAGCCGGTGATGAACATGACCTTGAGGTCCGGATCGAGCTCGGTGGCGCGCCGGGCAAGCTCGATGCCGTCCATCTCGGGCATGACGATGTCGCTGAGGAGCAGCGAGAACGGCTCCTCACGCAGCCGCTCATAGGCGGAAAGGCCATTGTCGAAGGAGACGACCTCGTAGCCGGCGTTCTTCAACGCGCGCGTCAGGAACTGGCGCATGTCGTTGTCGTCTTCCGCGAGCAGGATCCGCTTCATTCCTACACCTTCTTGGGTCGGCACCTTCATGCCCCGATTCGGGCTTCGTCTTTGAATCGCATTTTATCGGGCGATGTTTAAGCGAGTTTTGCTGCGAGGCAAACGGGCAAGGCAAGAACGTCCTCGCAAATTCGCGAGATTCTGGACAAGGCCCGGAAAGGCGGGCAATCTCATGTCAAAGAGGCCCGATCTGCGTTTGTGCGCCAAGGGCGGAAGCTGGAGGAAAAGTGCGGTCGGACTATGCCGACAGACCCGCTTTCGAGACCATCCGACCACGCCGGCTGGTTGCTCCCGTCGTCTTCAATTCCGCCCACTCCGGCCGCGTCTATCCCGAGCGGTTCCTTGCCATGACGCGGCTCGACCACCTGTCGATTCGCCAGTCCGAGGATGCGTGGGTGGATGAACTGTTCATGCGCGCCCCGCACCTCGGGGCGCCGTTGCTGCGGGCCCATTTCCCGCGCGCCTATCTCGACGCCAACCGCGAGCCGTGGGAGCTCGACCCGGAAATGTTCGCCGAGCCGCTCTCGGACCGGTTCAACACCACCTCGCCGCGGGTCGCCGCCGGGCTCGGCACGATCGCGCGGGTGGTGGCCGAGAACAAGCCGATCTACCGCGACCGGCTGACGCTTGAGGATGCGCGCATGCGTGTCGAAGGCATCTACCACCCCTATCACCAGGCGCTGCAGAAGTTGCTCGGCGACGCGATGAACATGTTCGGCGTGGCGCTGCTCATCGATTGCCATTCCATGCCGCGCATCTCGCGCAGCGGCGACCGTCCATCGCCGGACGTGGTGCTGGGCGACCGCTACGGTACGACCTGCGCGCCGGCCATCGTCGACCTCGTCGAGACGGTGTTCGTCGCCGCAGGCCTTCGGGTCGCGCGCAACCGCCCCTATGCCGGCGGGTTCGCCACCCGCACCTATGGGCGTCCGCAGCATGGCGTGCATGCCCTGCAGATCGAGATCAGCCGGCACCTCTACATGAGCGAGGTGACGCTGACCAAGACGGCCGGGTTCGAGCCGATGCGGGCGCTACTCGAGAAGCTGATCCTGGCGCTGATCGGGTTCGATCTTCTGGCGCTCGCCGGCGTGCCGACGGCCAAGGCGGCCGAATAGCTTTCCTTACCGCAAGCAGAAGTGCGCCTTAGAAAGGCGATGGTCGTTGCGTAGTCGTTTGCGGGAAAAACGGGCCGCCAAAGAGGCGGCCCAAGTCAAGGGAGGAAACGATCACGGCTCACTGGTGGCCGGAACAGGACCGGCGTGAAGTAAAGCCGCTCACCCATCATGCATCTTCTTAGTGAACTGATTTGTTAACGCGGGCAAGTTTTCTGGCGCTGCTTTGCACATAAATCTTGTGCTGTTGCAAAAATGAATCAGGGTCATTGACGGCGCGGCTCCGGCGGAGGCAAATACTGCGCCCTTGCTTTGAAAGAAAACCCAAGCGAATCCGATGATTAACTCCCTGTCGACCCAGGCGGCGCGGCGCATCGACCTCGACGCCGTCGAGACGGTTCTGCACGAGGCGGCGGAAGCTGCGGCGGCCGTGACGCTCAAGCTTTTCCGCACGCCCCTCGCCGTCGAGAACAAGTGGCAGGTAGGATTCGATCCCGTCACCGAAGCGGACAAGGAGGCGGAAGTCGCCGTCCGGCAGATCATCGAGGCGCGTTTCCCCGACCACGGCATCATCGGGGAGGAGTGGGCGCAGAAGGACGCGGCAAGCCCCTTCACCTGGATCATCGATCCGATCGACGGCACGCGCGCCTTCATCTCGGGCGTGCCGGTCTGGGGCACGCTCATCGGACTGATGCATGAGGGGCGGGCTCTCGCGGGGCTGATGGCGCAGCCTTTCACCGGCGAGACGTTCTGGAGCCTGCCGGGCAAGGCGCGATACCGGCGGGGCGGCGACGTGGCGCCGCTCGGGACCAGCAAGGTCACCGAGCTCGCCCATGCCAAGCTGACGACGACGAGCCCCGATCTCTTTCGCGGCGCCGACCGGGAGGTGCCGTGGCAGGCGATCGCCCCGCGCGTGCTGCAGGTGCGCTACGGGCTCGATTGCTACGGCTACTGCCTGATGGCCATGGGGCAGATCGACCTGGTGGTCGAGGCGGGGCTCAAGGATGTCGACATCGCCCCCCTGATCCCGATCATCGAGAATGCCGGCGGCATCATCACCACCTGGGACGGCGGGCCGGCGGAAGCGGGCGGCAATTGCGTCGCGGCCGCGACGCCCGAACTGCATGCGGCGGCGCTCGCGGTGCTGCAGGGCCGATAGGCCCCTCTAGGGGAACCATCGCGGCCGTTCCGGCATAGGGTGGGCAGAAGCCCAGTCTCGAGAGCGGTCCGGTGGCTTTCGTGCTCGAAGTGCTTGCGGTCCTCGCAACGGCGGTGGTTTTCTCGCCGGCCCTGGCGCATGCGCTGGAATTTCCCGGCAAGCTCCGGCTCGAACGCGGCGACTATCTCACCGTGCAGCGGATCTACTATCCGGGGTTCACGGCGGTCGGGTTCCTGGAGCCGGTGTCGTCCCTGCTGGTGCTGGCGTTGCTCTTCGTCCTTCCCGCCGGCGGCGCCGCATTCTGGTGGGCGCTCATCGCGTTCGTCGCGCTCGTTGCCATGCAGGCGATCTATTGGCTCGTCACGCATCCGGTCAACCGCGTCTGGCTTAAGGAGCAGCAGCTCTCCGGGGCGGGCGAGAAATTCTTCTCGTCCGGGCGGCAGGAAAAGCTCGAGGCTGGCGGCGAGGCGTGGACGGGGCTACGCGACCGCTGGGAGTATTCGCATATCGCGCGCGCTGTGCTCACGGGCGTGGCGCTTGTCAGCCTCACGATCGTGGCGGCGATTCCCTAACCGCTCTGCTCGGTGATGAAGGCGTCGAAGGCGGCGAAGACCTGGGCGCGGATGGCGTCGTTTTCCATGAAGAGCTCGTGCCGCGCGCCGGCGATGACGATGTGGCGGCCGGTACGCATCCGCAGGCCCAGCTGCTCGGTGACCGGGCTCGCAACGACCTTGTCGCTTGCGGCGACCAGCATCAGCACCGGCACGCGCACGCGCGCGGGAAAAACGTCGCGGGCCGCCTCGGCCATGGCCGAGAACGCCGCCGACGCCCAGCCGAGGGTCGGCGGGCCGATCGCCAGCTCGGGGCGCGCTGCATAGACGTCGACGGTGCGCATATAGCGCGTGAGGTCCGACGTCAGGGGGTTGCCCTCGAACGCCTCGTGCGTGGGGATGCGGTCGGCGGGGCGGGAGACCGGCATCTGCGAGAGGCCGAGGAAACAGAGCGTCTTGGTCAGCCACGCCATGCCGGCGAACGGCAGCGGCTGGTTGGGCAGGCCGATCATCGGGGCCGAGAGGAAGACCCGGTCGAACATCATCCGGTCTTCGATGGCCGAGAAGAGGGAAGCGAGGCCGCCCATGGAATGGCCGACGAGATAGAAGGGCGGCGGGCACTCGGGCAGCAGAATCTGCCGGTGGAAGCTCTTGAGGTCCAGCCAGTAGTCCGAGAAGCGTTCCACGTGTCCGTGGCGCGGATTGCCGATGAGACGCTCCGAGCCGCCCTGGCCGCGCCAATCGAAGGTGGCGACGGCGAAGCCGCGGCGGCGGAAGTCCTCGATGGTCTCGAAATACTTCTCGATGAACTCGGTGCGCCCGTGGACGAGGCAGATGGTGCCGCGGTGGCCTTCGGCCGCGCGCGGCCAGGTGGCGTAGCGCAGCCGTACATTGTCCTCGGTCCGGAAGTACCCCGCCCGCGCACCCGCCGGCACGGGATTGGACGGCAGGTCGACGAGGACAGCCTCTGTCGGCTGGGCGGCGACGGCTTTGGCGGTGACGGTCATGAACATGGCTCGCACGGAAGGGCCAAGTGATGGCCGGTTTCATGCTGGCGCGCAATGGTCTGGAAGCACAAAGGCCAGCACCCGGCGGGGTGCTGGCCCTCGTGACTGGCGGTTCCGTGCGGGGGGCGGGTGACGGAACCGCGGGGTGCGGGGCTCGGAACTGTTCCTTGCCGACCGCATGCCCCGTTTTAAGCGCGTCAAGCTGAACCGATGCGGAGCGCGTCGTTCATCTGCGGTTCATCTTCAAGGCAATGCCCCGCCGATTGTGGCGGACCTTGAACAGCCTATTGGCCCACCTACATAAAGTGCGTCCGCCGGATGTCCGGGGACCGGACCTTTCGCTTGAGGCTCGCCTTGATGGGAGCCGTTGCGGCAGGGGCCCGAAAACCCACGTTGCTCAACATGGAGAATGTGACATGCAGACCTTCGATTTTTCCCCCTTCTACCGGTCGACCGTCGGCTTTGACCGGCTGTTCTCGCGGCTCGACAATCTCGTCGGCCAGGAAGCCAAGACCTACCCGCCCTACAACATCGAGCGCACGGGCGAAGACGCCTACCGCATCTCGATCGCCGTAGCCGGGTTCTCGAACGGCGACATCGCCATCGACGGCAAGGAGAATGGCCTCCTCGTCAAGGGCGCCAAGCCCGCCGAGACCGCCGAGTCTCCCCGTGAATTCCTCCATCGCGGTATTGCCGAGCGCGCCTTCGAGCTGCGCTTCCAGCTTGCCGACTATGTCGAGGTGACCGGGGCGGCCCTCGAGAACGGGCTCCTGCACATCGATCTCAAGCGCGAGCTGCCCGAGGGCAAGAAGCCGCGCCAGATTCCGATCAATGGCGCTGCCAAGTCGATCGAGGACCAGTCGGTCAACTAACCGGCGGTTCGCTTGAACCGGAAGGGGCGCGGTCCGAAAGGGCCGCGCCTTTCTTGTTTGAGGATGTTGGCCGGGGTAGGGCACGAACTTGCCCCCACCACCGGCTGTCATCCCGGCGAAAGCCGGGACCCAGTACACACTGGTGTCAGGGCTCGTGTGCAGGGGGGTGTTCATCATCCTGACGGCAAGCATCGGCAGCGCCGTTTACTGGGTCCCGGCTTTCGCCGGGATGACAGCCGGTGAGTGGGGCTGACATGGTCCGCGAGCCGCCCGGCAGTTCCTAAGGAACCGGCCCACGCTCCAGCGTGTTGTGCACACGACCGTTGCAGGGAGCGTCCCCATGAAAACCCCGTCGATCCACCTCGCCTCGAACACCAAGTCCACCGTCATCGAGATCCTCAACAAGCGGCTGGCCGATACCATTGACCTGGCGCTCGCCACCAAGCAGGCGCACTGGAACCTCAAGGGGCCGCAGTTCATCGCCGTGCACGAGCTGCTCGATACGTTCCGGGCCGGGCTCGACGAGCACGGCGACATCATGGCCGAGCGGGTGGCCCAGCTCGACGGCATCGCGCTCGGCACGTCGCAGGCGGTGGCCAAGGCGTCGGGGCTCGAACCCTATCCGACGGACATCCAGAAAGTGCCCGAGCACCTGGCGGCGCTGGCCGACCGCTATGCGCACCTCGCCAACACGGTGCGCGAGGATATCGACACCACCGACGAGGCGGGCGATGCGGACACCGCCGACATCCTCACCGCCTTCTCGCGCGAGCTCGACAAGGACCTGTGGTTCATCAAATCGCATCTCGAATAGGCATTCGCAGGCGAATGTGGCGTGGAGCGGCGCGAGTCGACGATTTCGCGCCATTTTGGTCGGCCAAAGGGTATGGGCGGCGCGGTCGTTCCTATGATCTCCTATGGATTGTTGGTCTTTTCCTACTCCTCGTGGCGGAAAAGTGACGGCGACCGCTTGTGCGCAGATTGGAATTGTGCAAATGTGCAGGTGATAGGACAACATTGTTGTCGTTTATCTGCCGCGGCGCCCCGGTCTCCCCGGGTCAGCGCCGCACGCCGTACCGGCTGGTCCCGCTCTTGCATAGCGGAAACGGAACGGCGGGGCTAAGATAGCCCGAACGAGCGGCCATTTGGATGCAGAGCCGCTCCCCACTGAATGGATGCGTTTGCTCTTTCGAGCCGTACTGTGTACGACCCGGAACGACAGCGCGCCCACGAAAGGAAAGACTGCTGCATCCGGGCGCCGGCCTGCCGGCAACACAGCCAAGGATGCGAACGAAGACACCAAGCGAGGTGCCCGACAGCCGGGCGCCGGGCACTGCGAGAGAGGACACGATATGGCAAACGAACGGACCGGAACGGCTCTTCCCGTCGGCGCGAGCGCTGCCAATCGTAAAACCCTGATTTCGCACGGCCGCCGCGTGGTGCCCGCCGGGCGGCCCGAGGCGCAAGGTCTTTATGACCCTTCGCGCGAGCACGATGCCTGCGGCATCGGCATGATCGCCAACATCAAGAACAAGCCGAGCCACGAGGTGGTGGAGAAGGGTCTCGAGATCCTCGAGAACCTCGAGCACCGCGGGGCCGTGGGCGCCGATCCGCTGATGGGCGACGGGGCGGGCATCCTCGTCCAGATCCCGCACGCGTTCCTGGCAAAGAGCGTCGATTTTCCGCTGCCGGAAAAGCACCGGTATGCGGTGGCGATGATCTTCTATCCCAACGACCCGGCGCTGCGCGACCGCTGCGCCGAGGCGGTCAAGGCCTGCATCGCCGGCGAGGGGCTGACGCTCCTCGGCGAGCGCGTGGTGCCGACCGACAACGGCAAGCTTTCCGAAGGCGTCATCGCCACCCAGCCGATCATCGAGCAGATGTTCATCGCCCGGCCGGAGGAGCTCAGCCTCGACGAATTCGAGCGCAAGCTCCTGATCGTGCGCAAGGTCATCTCCAACACCGTCTACCGCTCGATCCCCGAGAGCGACAGCGACAACGGCTTCTACGTCGTGTCGATGTCGGCAAGGACGCTCGTCTACAAGGGCATGTTCCTCGCCTACCAGCTCGGCGCGTTCTACCCGGACCTTTCGGACGAGGCGTTCGAGAGCGCCATCGCGCTCGTCCACCAGCGCTTCTCGACCAACACGTTCCCGAGTTGGAAGCTGGCGCATCCCTATCGGATGACGACGCACAACGGCGAGATCAACACCATCCGCGGCAACGTCAACTGGATGGCGGCCCGGCAGGCGTCGGTGGCTTCCGATCTCTTCGGGGACGAGATCACCAAGATCTGGCCGATCTCCTACGAGGGCCAGTCGGACACCGCCTGCTTCGACAACGCGCTCGAGTTCCTGGTGCGCGGCGGCTACTCGCTGCCGCACGCGGCCATGATGCTGATCCCCGAGGCCTGGGCGGGCAACCCGCTGATGGACGAGGAGCGGCGCGCCTTCTACGAGTACCATGCCGCTCTCATGGAGCCGTGGGATGGGCCGGCGGCGATGTCGCTTTCGGACGGGCGCTACGTCGTCGCGACCCTCGACCGCAATGGGTTGCGGCCGGCGCGCTATCTCGTCACCCGCGAGGGGCATGTGGTGCTGGCCTCCGAATCGGGCGTCCTCGACATTCCCGAGGAGGACGTCGTCGAGCGCTGGCGGCTGCAGCCGGGGCGCATGCTGGTCATCGACCTCGAGGAAGGCCGGATCGTTTCGGACGAGGAGATCAAGCACGCCCTCGCCAGCAAGCACCCCTACAAGGCGTGGCTCGAGCGCACGCAGATCGTGCTCGAGGACCTGCCGGCGACCGAGCCCAAGGCTCCCAAGACCTCGGAAAGCCTCTTGGACCGCATGCAGGCCTTCGGCTATACGCAGGAAGACATCAAGCTCCTGATGGCGCCGATGGCGACGACGGGCCAGGAAGCCGTGGGCTCGATGGGCACCGATACGCCCATCTCCGCGCTCTCGGACAAGTCCAAGCTCCTCTACACCTATTTCAAGCAGAACTTCGCGCAGGTCACCAACCCGCCGATCGATCCGATCCGCGAGGAATCGGTGATGAGCCTTGTCTCGTTCATCGGGCCGCGGCCGAACATCTTCGACCTCGAAGGGCTCTCGAACCAGAAGCGGCTCGAGGTGCGCCAGCCGATCCTGACCAACGAGGACCTGGAAAAGATCCGCGCCATCGGCGACATGCCGGACAACCAGTTCAAGACCAAGACCATCGACATCACCTATGCGGCCGACAAGGGCGCGGCGGGGATGGAAGAGGCGCTGGACGCGATCTGCGCGCTCGCCGAGACGGCGGTCAAGGGCGACTACAACATCATCATCCTCTCCGACCGGCTGGTGGCGGCGGACCACATCGCCATCCCGGCGCTGCTGGCGACGGCGGCGGTGCACCATCACCTCATCCGCAAGGGGCTGCGCACGTCCTCGGGCCTCGTCGTCGAGACCGGGGAAGCCCGCGAGATGCACCACTTCGCCATGCTCGCCGGCTATGGCGCCGAGGCGATCAACCCGTACCTGGCGTTCGAGACGCTGGCCGCGCTCCATGCCGAGGGCGAGTACCCGCCCGAGGTCGATGCCGAGGAGGTCGTCTACCGCTACATCAAGTCGGTGGGTAAGGGATTGTTGAAGGTCATGTCCAAGATGGGCATTTCGACCTATCAATCCTATTGCGGCGCGCAGATCTTCGATGCGGTGGGCCTCAAGTCCGATTTCGTCAAGCGCTTCTTCTTCGGCACGGCGACCTCGATCGAGGGCGTGGGCCTTGCCGAGATCGCCGAGGAGACGGTGCGCCGGCATCGCGACGCGTTCGGCAACGACGCGGTCCTCAAGAAGTCGCTCGATGTCGGCGGCGAATACATGTACCGCATCCGCGGCGAGAAGCATGCCTGGTCGCCCGATACGGTCGCCGACCTGCAGCACGCCGTGCGCACCCGGGACGAGAGCCCGGAAGGGGCGCAGGAGCGCTACGACAGCTTCGCCAAGCGCGTCAACGAGGCGATGAACGGCTTCAAGGCCATCCGCTCGCTTTTCGAGGTCAAGCCCCTGGGCCCGGCCGTTCCGCTCGAGGAGGTGGAGCCGGCGACCGAGATCGTCAAGCGCTTCGTCACCGGCGCGATGTCCTTCGGCTCGATCAGCCGCGAAGCACACACGACCCTCGCCATCGCCATGAACCGGATCGGCGGCAAGTCGAACACCGGCGAGGGCGGCGAGGAGCCGGACCGCTTCATGCCGCTGCCGGACGGCTCGCAGAACCCGTTGCGCTCGGCCATCAAGCAGGTGGCATCGGGCCGGTTCGGCGTCACGGCCGAATATCTCGTCAACTCGGACGCCATCCAGATCAAGGTCGCGCAGGGCGCCAAGCCCGGCGAGGGCGGGCAATTGCCCGGCCACAAGGTCGACTGGAAGATCGCCAAGGTGCGTCACTCGACGCCGGGCGTCGGCCTCATCTCGCCGCCGCCGCACCACGACATCTATTCGATCGAGGACCTGGCCCAGCTCATCTACGACCTCAAGAACGTCAACGAGCGGTCCGAGATTTCGGTCAAGCTCGTCTCAGAGGTGGGCGTCGGCACGGTCGCGGCGGGCGTCGCCAAGGCCCGGGCCGATCACATCACCATCTCGGGCTATGACGGGGGCACGGGCGCTTCGCCGCTGACCTCATTGAAGCATGCCGGCGGACCCTGGGAGATCGGCCTTGCCGAGACGCACCAGACGCTGGTGCTCAATCGCCTGCGCTCGCGCGTCGTGCTGCAGGTCGACGGCGGCCTTCGCACCGGCCGGGACGTCCTCATCGGGACGCTCCTCGGGGCCGACGAGTTCGGCTTCTCGACCGCGCCGCTGATCGCGGCCGGCTGCATCATGATGAGGAAGTGCCACCTCAACACGTGTCCCGTGGGCGTTGCGACGCAGGACCCGGTGCTGCGCAAGCGCTTCAAGGGCACGCCCGAGCACGTCATCAACTACTTCTTCTTCGTGGCCGAGGAGCTGCGCGGACTGATGGCAGAGATGGGTGCGAGGACGCTCAGCGAGCTCGTCGGGCGTTCGGACCTGCTCGACCAGAAGAAGCTCGCCGACCACTGGAAGGCTTCGGGGCTGGACTGCTCGAAGATCTTCTACAAGCCCGAGCCGATCGGGGGCGACACGATCTTCCACTCCGAGGCGCAGAACCATCACCTGGAGGCCGTGCTCGACCGCACCTTCATAGAGAAGGCGATGCCGGCGCTCGAGAACCGCACGCCCGTGCAGATCGATCTGCCGATCCGCTCGCGCGACCGTTCGGCCGGCGCCATGCTCTCGGGCGAGGTGGCGCGCCGCTTCGGCCACGAGGGGCTGGCCGAGGACACCATCGCCATCAAGCTTACCGGCACCGCCGGGCAGAGCTTCGGGGCGTTCCTTGCCCGCGGCGTTTCCATCGACCTCGTCGGCGATGCCAACGACTATGTGGGCAAGGGTCTCTCGGGCGGGCGCATTGTGGTGCGGCCTTCGCAGAAGGCGCGGATCGTGCCCGAGAAGTCGATCATCGTCGGCAATACGGTGCTCTATGGCGCCATCGAAGGCGAGGCCTATTTCCGGGGCGTCGCGGGCGAACGGTTTGCCGTCAGGAACTCCGGGGCCATCGCCGTCGTCGAAGGCACCGGCGACCATGGCTGCGAATACATGACCGGCGGCCTCGTCGTCGTCATCGGCGAGACCGGTCGCAACTTCGCGGCCGGCATGTCCGGAGGCGTTGCCTATGTGCTCGACGAGGACGGCACGTTCCGCTCGCGCTGCAACCTCGCCATGGTCGACCTCGAGCCGGTGCCCGAGGAAGAAAATCTCATGCGCAAGATCCACCACCACGGCGGGGATCTCGAGTGGCACGGGCGCGTCGACATCTCCGGCGACATGACCAAGCACGACGACGAGCGCCTGCAGCAGCTCATCGCCAATCACCTGCACTACACCGGTTCCACCCGCGCCAAGGCCATCCTGGAGAACTGGGAGGCCTACCGGCCGAAATTCGTCAAGGTGATGCCGGTCGAATACCGGCGGGCGATCCGCGAGATGGAACAGAAGAAGAAGCGCGCCGAAATGGGCGTGGCTGCGGAATAGGAAAGGAAAGCCAATGGGTAAGGTCACAGGCTTTCTCGAGATCGAGCGGGAGGAGCCCCGGTACGAGCCGGCCTCCGATCGCGTGCGTCATTTCGGCGAGTTCACCATTCCCCTTTCCGAGGGCCGGGTGGTGGACCAGGCGGCCCGCTGCATGGATTGCGGCATTCCGTTCTGCCACGGCGATACGGGCTGCCCCGTCAACAACCAGATTCCCGACTGGAACGACCTCGTCTACCAGGGGGACTGGGAGGAGGCGGCGCGCAACCTGCATTCGACCAACAACTTCCCTGAGTTCACCGGGCGCATCTGCCCCGCTCCTTGCGAGGAGGCGTGCACCTTGAACCTCGAGGACACGCCGGTCGCCATCAAGACGGTGGAGCAGGCCATCGCCGACCGGGCGATCCGTTCGGGCTGGGTCAAGCCGCAGCCGGCCGAGATGAAGACCGGCAAGTCCGTTGGCATCGTCGGCTCGGGCCCGGCCGGCATGGCCGCCGCCCAGCAGCTGGCGCGCGCTGGCCACGAGGTGCACGTCTACGAGCGCGAGCCCAAGGCGGGCGGCCTCATGCGCTACGGCATCCCCGACTTCAAGATGGAGAAGGACCACATCGACTTCCGCGTTACGCAGATGGAAGCCGAGGGCGTGATCTTCCACTATGGCGAGAACATCGGGATCAGCCGGCCGCTTTCGGACCTGCAGGCCCGGCACCACGCGGTGCTGCTCTGCGGCGGGGCGGAAAAGCCGCGCGACGTCGGGGCCGAAGGCACGCACCTCGACGGCGTGCATTACGCCATGCCGTTCCTGGTGCAGCAGAACCGGCGCGTCGGGGGCGAGGACGTTTCCGGCGAGTTCCCGCTGGTCGCGGCCGGCAAGCACGTCGTCGTCATCGGCGGCGGCGACACGGCATCGGACTGCATCGGCACCTCGTTCCGTCAGGGAGCGATCGCCGTCACGCAGCTCGACGTGCGCCCGCAGCCGCCCGAGCTCGAGAACAAGCTCTCGACCTGGCCCAACTGGGCGGTCAAGATGCGCACCTCCTCCTCGCAGGCCGAGGGCGCGATCCGCGAGTTCTCGGCCGGCACGATGAAGATCGTCGGCAACACCAAGGGCCACGTCACCGGCGTCGAATGCGCCCGCGTCGACCGCAAGCGCCAGCCGATCCCCGGCACCGAGTTCACCATCAAGGCGGACCTGGTGCTGCTGGCCATCGGCTTTGCCAGCCCTGTGCACGAAGGCATGCTGAACGAGCTCGGCGCGCAGCTCGACAAGCGGGGAAACCTCTTTGCCGATACCTTCAGCTACCGCACGTCGGTCGACAAGGTCTATGCCGCCGGCGACATGCGGCGCGGCCAGTCGCTGGTCGTCTGGGCCATCCGCGAAGGCCGCCAGGCGGCGCGCGCCATCGACATGGACCTGATGGGCAAGACGGATTTGCCGCTATAGCCGTGGATCAGTGGTTCTCGGAATCGACGGCTCCATCGCCTCCCTCCCCTTGAGGGGAGGGAATGAGGGTGTCTCTTATACCC
>NZ_JZEX01000108.1 GCF_000969415.1 Devosia geojensis
CCCCAGCCCCTCCCCTCAAGGGGGAGGGGCAGCATTGTGCCTGTGGCACGCGCTCAGATATCCTCGAACCCGAACTCCGTCCGATAATAGTGCGCGACGTTGATCGTCTCCGTGGCCTCGAAGTTCTCGCCGGTTTCGACGAGGCCGACGATCCGGTCCAGCCGGAAGTTGCGATAGGCGACGCGCGTCTCGCACCAGGCGAGGATGGTCCAGTGGTCCCCCCAGCCGACGAGGGCCAGCGGCCAGATGACCCGTACCGACGGGTTGCCGTGCTCGTCGCGGTAGTCGATCCGAAGCTTGAGATACTCCGCCGCCGCCCGGCGCACCCTCTGGTGCCGATCGCGCTCCTCGGCCCCGCTCTGCAGCACCGGGATGCGGTAGGGCAGGCGCTCGAGGTCGGCTTTGACGCCATCGGGCAGCACTGCCTTCACCCGCTGTTCGGCGGTCGTTGCCGCAGTCGCCAAGTCCGGATCGGTGAAGGCCCGCACGAACTTGAGGCCGATGGAGATCGCGATGGCTTCTTCGGGCGAGAACATCAGCGGCGGCAAATGGGTATGGGGAGCGAGCAGGTACCCCACCCCCGCATCGCCCGAGACGGGCACGCCCTGGGCCGCAAGCGCGCCGATATCACGGTAGACCGTGCGCTCGGAAACCCCGAGCGTCTCGGCAAGGTCGCGCGCGGTGACGGCCGTGCGCCGGCCCTTGAGCAGGTTGACGAGGTGGAACAGCCGCTCCGCCTTGGACATGGGATTCGCTCCAGCTTCTGGGGCAGCTGGAATAGCACAAAAGTGGAACGAATCTCACGCATCAGGCGACGCGCAATATAAGACCGGCCGCCGCCCGCGACGGACCGGTATGGGTGAGCGAGAGCGAGGCCGGATCGACCGCGGCAAACCCCGGCGCCTTGCGCACGGCACGCGCAAGCTTCTCGGCCGCTGCCCAGGCGCTCGCATGGCTCTGCCACAGCACCGCGTCCGCCACCGGCGAGGGGCCGGCGAAGCCGGGCTGCTCCGCAAGCCACGCGTCTATCGCGGCATCGAACGCGGCCGGATCGCCGTTCTGGCCTTCGCGCAACCGGAAGGTTACGCGATAGGCCACCGGAGCGGCGAGCGCCTGGCGGCTTGTATCGAGAGGGATGAGTGCGCTCATGGGTCAGGCCGCGTCGTTGGCCGGCGCGGGCAGCCGCTCGGCCGCGCGATGGACGATGGCGACGTCGGCATGGGACATGTCGATGCTCGCCGGATCGATGGCGCGCATCGCCGGCGTTTCGCCGATCTCGCGCATCATCTTCTCGGCCGCCTGCCAGGCGGTGGCGCGGTTCTCCCAGAGTACGGTATCGACCCACCAGTTTCCGGCCCTGCGGTAGGAAAGATGGCGGGAAACGAACCCCGGCTGGCGCGCCAGCCATTCGTTGACCACGATGTTTGCCGTCAGGAACCCGGCCTCATGGCCATCGCGTAACCGGAAGGTGACGATTTCGAGCGTTTGCGGCATGGCGGGCTCCCTCTTTCTTGCGTCCATGAAAGGAGATTGTCACGACGCACTGTCAGCGCTTGTCAGGAGGCTGACAATGCCGCGCGCCGCTTGATTTTGCGCAGCGCGCACCCGAGATTGCCGCCATGAGCGACAAGCACGCGGCACCACCGTCGAACGGCCCGAAACGCGACCATTTCGACGGTCTCGTCGCCTTCGCGACGCTCGCCGAAACCCGCAATTTCCGCGCTGCCGCCAGGCGCCTCGGCATCTCGCCCTCGGCCTTGAGCCAGATCATCCGCCTGCTCGAAGCGCGCGTCGGCGCACCGCTCCTTGCCCGCACCACCCGCCAGGTGGGGCTGACGCAGGCGGGCGAGGCGTTCCTTGCGGGCGTGCGCCCGGCCATCGCCAATGTGGAAACGGCGCTGACGCAGGTGACGACGCTCGGCAGCAACGTCACCGGCCTCCTGCGGCTCAACGTGCCGCGCGCCGCGTCCGGCATGCTCTTCACGCAGCTCCTGCAGGAGTTCCTGGGCGCCCATCCGGGGCTCGAGGTCGAGCTCTTCGCCAGCGACAGCTTCGACAACGTTCTCGCCGACGGGTTCGACGCGGGCGTCCGCCTCGGTGAGACGCTGGACCCTGACATGGTAGCTGTGCCGATCACCCCGCCTTTCGCCTTTGCCGTCTATGGCAGTCCCGGCTACCTGCAGCGCAACGGTCGCCCGCTGGACCCGGCCGACCTTGCCGGCCATCGCTGCATCCGCTTCCGCAGCTCCGACGGGCGCATCTACCGCTGGCAGTTCGTGCGCGACGGGAGGATGTTCGAGATGGACGTGACCGGCGGCCTCATCGTCAACGACTCCGCCGCGAACCTCATGGCCGCCGAGGCGGGCGAGGGGCTGGCTTATGCGGCCTCGCCCCTCGCCCAAGTGCAGGTGGAGGAAGGTCGGCTGGAGCCGGTGCTGACCGCCTTCACGCCCGTCACGCCCGGCCTATTCCTCTATTATCCCGGCCGCACCCAGGCGCTGCCGCGCCTTACCGCGCTCGTCGAGTTCCTGCGCCAAAAGTTCCGTCAGAGGGCGGCGGTCATGCCGCCGTCGACGAAGACGGCCGAGCCGGTGAGGTAGCTCATCTCGTCGGCGCAGAGCGAGAGGGCCGCCTGCGCCATCTCGTCGGCGCTGGCGAGCCGGCGGAAGGCGTGGACGTTCTGGCGCGCCCACACGCCCACTGCCGCGTTCCAGGCCGCATCCGGCGCCTCCATCATCCCCGCCTGCCGGCGGATCATTTCGGTGTCGGTGGCGCCGGGACAGATAGCGTTGACCCTTATGTTGTCGGCCGCATATTCCAGCGCCGCCGTCTGCACCAGCCCGACCAGCGCGCGCTTGGTGGAGTTGTAGATGCCGAGGTTCGGCCGCGAACCGACGGCGTTGGCCGAGGAGGTGACGAGGATCACTCCGCCGCCATTGGCGCGCAGGTGCGGGATCTCGGCCTGCATGGCGAGCCAGACGCCGCGCACGTTCGTCGTCTGCACGTCGTCCCAGGTCTCGACGCTCGACTCGTGCAGCGGCGCGCTGATGCTGATGCCGGCGTTGTTGAAGGCGACATCGAGCTTCCCATAGCGCTCTACCACCCCGTCGACGAAAGCGGTGACGGCCGCCGGATCGCGCACGTCCGCCTCGAAATAGGTGGCTTCGCCCCCGGCGCCGCGGATCGCCTCCTCGACCTGCCGGCCACGCTCGACGCGCCGGCCGCAGAAGCCGACGCGCGCGCCCTCGGCGGCGAAGGCAAAGGCAGCGGCCCGTCCGATGCCGGAGGTCGCGCCGGTGATCAGCACCACCTTGTCGGTGAAGCGCGCCCGTTCGCCCGGCACCCGCACCACCTGCGCTCCCGGCGTGCCGCCGCTCGCCGCCAGCGCCCCGGCCGCCGCGCCGACGACCCCGGCCCCCACCACCGCGCCGCCGATGAACATCCGGCGGCTGAGGCCGCCTCCCGATTTCTCTTCGCTCATTTGGTCACCCCATGTCTAATGGGGCTTATGTGGCGCGGTGCAAGCGAGCGCATAAGAGCGCAAAATCGGCACGCGGCGTGAAGCGCGGCTTCGCAATCGTGCCGGTCCTGCCCCTCCGTTGTCACCCCGGCGGAAGCCGGGTCCAGTAAACGATGCCGGTGTGTTCGGGCAAAAAGTTTACCCAACCACCCGGTCATCCCCGCGAAAGCGGGGACCTCCGTTTGGGGTCTGCGCAATGCAACAGAGGTTCCCGCTTTCGCGGGAATGACCCGGTGGATAGTGATGTGCGCGCAACGTGAGCCAGCGTGTACTGGATTCCGGGATGACAGTTGGGAGGCGCCGGCCCCCTTTGACTTGCACGCCGTCCCTTCCGGGTGCAAAATCACACCTGGAGCGAAAAAGGGACGTCGCAGAAGCGTCCTGGAATCCGGTGCTACGGCGCCCGGTCCCCCGAACTCGATGAAGCTGCCGCATGTCGCGGCGGCCGCGAGAAAGGGTGACCAGAATGTCCTCGCAAGCCAATTCCCGTTTCGTTGTGATCCACGAAGACGACGTCGGCGTCAGCCACGGCGCCAACACCGCTTTCCTCGAGCTCACGCGCCTGGGGCTCTGCACCGCCGGCTCGGTGATGGTGCCGTGCGCGTGGTTTCCGGAAATCGCCGCCATAGCCCGCGACAACCCAGAGCTCGACCTTGGCGTGCACCTGACCCTCAACTCGGACATGAAGCCCTATCGCTGGCGCCCGCTGACCGGGGTGTCGGCGGAAGGCCTCACCGATCCGGACGGCTACTTCTGGGCCGAGGTGCCTGACGTGCGCCGCCACGCCGATCCGGCGGCGGTCGAGCGGGAGTTGCGCGCCCAGGTTGAAACCGCATTGGCCGCGGGCATCGACGTGACCCACCTCGATTGCCACATGGGCACGGCGATGATGCCCGAGTTCGTTGCCATCTACGAGCGGCTCGGCGCCGACTACCGCGTGCCGATCCTGCTGATGAAGGACTACATGACGTTCTCCGTCATGGACTATGTCGGGCCGGTGGCGACCGCCGAATTCGAGGCAGCCTCCGCGAGGGCGCGGCAGCGCGGGAACCCCATCGTCGACCTGCAGCTCGAGACGCCCTGGGAGTGGCCGCAGGGCATCGAGGCGGCCTATCGCGACCTGTTCTCGCGCGTGCCCGAAGGTCTCTCGTGGCTGGCCCTGCATTTCAATGCGCCCGGCGAGATCGAGCTCATGGCGAGCGACGCGGCGTTCCGGACCGGCGAATACGCGTTCTTCCGCAGCGGCCGTGCGCGCGAGCTGATGGCCGAATTCGGCATCGAACCGGTCGGCGTGCGCGAATGGCGGGACCGGATGCAGGGGTAGCCATCCGGTTACCAGACAATCGGGTGGGTCTCGCCCGTCTGTACGTTGACGAAACCCTCCGGCGCAAGCTTCGACGGTGCGACCAGCACCCAGCGCCAGGGCGCGCAGGTGAGCGTCGCGAAGATTAGGAATTCGGGGAATCCCGGCTTCCACCGGTTCATGGCAGCCGGCGCATAGATCCAGTCGACTTCCCCGGCGCGCGTAAGGAACGCCTGCATGTCGGCGTCGAGCGCTTCGGCGGGTCGCGCGGTCATCAGCCCCGCAACCTCCAGCCGCACCGAGCCGACGACCTCGCCCCGGTGCACCAGCGCCCAGCCGCCGTCGCTCTCCTGCACCCTGTTGACGGCTTTCGCCATCGCCGCGTCGGACGAGCCGATGCACCAGACATTGTGGCTGTCATGGGCGACGGAGCAGGCGAGCGCGGTGTCGGGATCGCGCGGGCCGCAGCCGGTCCAGAACATGGAGGCGACGGCGCCGTCGCCGCGATAGCGGTCGATCATCGACCATTTGGTGATGAGCCTTTCCGGCGCGCGCTGCACTTTGCCCTCGACCACCGGCAGCTCCTCGACGAGGAAGTCCTCGTTCCAGTGGAACGGGCGCAGCACCGCCGCCTGCATGGTCTTACGCCCCGGCGCGGCGGGAATGGCGAAATCGGCGGCGGCGAGGGTGCGGCCGATGTTCATGGTCTTGGTCGCCCAGTCCGGCCAGTCGATGCGGGGCAGGCGGCCGAGATAGGTCTTGCCCCGCGACGCGAGCCGGCCGTCGGCGTAGACATGGGCGATGGCGACGGAGGGCACGTCCTCCAGCAGCACGATGTCGGCGTAGCGGCCCGGAGCGATGGAGCCGACCCACTGGTCGATGCGCATGTGCCGGGCCGGATTGATCGTCACGCACTGGATGGCGATCTCGGGCGGGAGGCCGTAGCCGATCGCGTGGCGCACATTGTGGTCGGTCGCGCCGTCGCGCAGCGTATCGCTCGCCGAGCGGTCGTCGGTGGTGAAGGCGACGTTCGACCAGTCCTTGAGACCCCGTTCGATGAGGCCGGGAATGATCGCGTCGTAGGAGAACGGCCGCAGCTCCGTGAAGATGCCGCGCATCAGCCTGTCCCAGGCTTCGTCGAGCGCCCACACCTCATGGTCGGAGGAAAGTCCGGCGGCGATGAAGGCGCTGATCTCGTGCGGATCGGTGAGGCCCGAGCCGTGCCCCTCCACGATGCCGCGCTTCTCGAAGGTCGCCCCGATCATCCCCCACATACGCTGGTAGCCCGGATTGCCCGGGTCCCAGACCGACGGCCAGTCCATCACCTCGTCGAGGCTGACGACCGAAAGGTCCTTGTCGAGGAAGGCCTTCTGCTCTTCGTACCCGTACCAGCCGCCGCTCTCTTCCCAGGCGCTGGGCGGCACCGCCGAGCCCGGCTGGATGAAGACTTTCAGCGGCGAGCCGGCCAGCCGCGCCTTCTGCCAGAACTCGGTGTTCTTGGGGCCATTGACGTTGGCGAACTCGTGGCTCGCCTCGCACGTCCACGTATTGCCGCGCGGGATGACGAGCGCCGCCTCGTATTCGGGGGTGATGTGGGTGGACTCGATGTGCTTGTGCACCTCGCCGAAGCCGGGCACGGCAGAGAGGTTCGGGTACTTCACCCGCTCCGCCACCTCGCCGCGATAGGAGCCGATGGGCCCCACATAGGCGATGCGGCGGCCGGAAACGACGATCTCCTGATCATCGAGCCAGTGGTTGGCATGAGCGACGAACAGGCGCCCGACCTCGATGGCGAGGTCCGCCGGTTTCCTGGCGAGAGCCACCAGCGTCAGGTGCTGGCGGATCGCCACTTCATCGGCGGCATTGAGGATCAGGTCGACGGGCAGGCTCATATCTTGCTCAGCGTCTTCAGTTGCCGCGCCCGCTGGCTGCGGTAGGAGAAGAGGATGAGCGCCAGGATCGTCACTGCGAAGGGGATGGTCTGGATGAGCTCGCCCGGTATCCAGTTGAAGAGGTTGGGCATGACGATGGAAAGCGCCTCGAAGACGCCGAAGAGCAGGGCCGCCAGCATCGCGCCGACCGGATGGCGGGCGCCCAGTAGCACTGCGCCGAGCGCGATGAAGCCGCGGCCCGCCGTCATGTCGCGGGTGAAGCCGATATAGTTGAACATGGCGAGTTGCGCCCCGCCGATGCCCGCCAGCGCTCCCGAAGCAACGAGGCTCCAGGCGCGCACCTTGTTGACTGGAATGCCCGCCGCCTCGGGCGCGGCCGGATATTCGCCGACGCCCCGGAGCCACAGGCCATGCGGCGTGCGGTAGAGGAAGTACCAGACCGCAAAGACGGTGAGCGCCGCCAGCCACGAGAGGATAGAGTGCCCCGAAAGCAGTCGGTCGAGTGTCGGGCCGACAACGGGGATCGCCTCGAGGAAGGGAAGATCGACCGCCGGCACCGCCTTGGAGGTCAGGTTGATCGAGGTGCCCTTGTCGCCGCCCGTCGCCTGCGACAGCGCGAACACCGTGCCGCCGGCGGCAAGGATGTTGACGGCGAAGCCGACGAGAATGATGTCGGCCTTCATCTTCAAATGGAAGAACGCCATCAGCGCCCCGAGCAGCGCCCCTGCGAGCACGCCTGAGAGCACCGCCACGTACCAGGGCGCGTAGACCGAGACGATGACGGCGGTGAGCGCCGCAATCAGCATCATGCCCTCGAGCGCGACGTTGAGCGCCCCGGAAAGGTCCGAGATGAGGCCGCCGAGGGTCGCGAAGATCAACGGCGTCGCGGTGCGGATGACCGTAACGAAGAAGGTGGCCGAAAAGACCGTCATCAGCAGTTCGATCATTTCTGCGCAACTCCCGCGGTGGCGCCGGCCGGCGCTTCGTCCCGCCGCAGCAACCGGGCGAGCGCCTTGCGGCCCGGCACGGTGAAGGAGGAGGCTACGAGGAGGATGATGACCGCCTGCACCACCGAGATCATTTCGGTCGGCACGTCGGTGCGAATGCCCATCAGTTGCGCCCCCTGCCGCAGATAGCCGTAGAACAGCGCGACGAACGGCACGGCGAGCGGCCGGCTGCGCGCGACGATGGCGATGAGGATGCCCTCGAAGGCGAGGTTTCCGTCGAAATCGATGGAAAGCTTGCCGAACGCGCGCCCCTGCACGAAGACGGCGCCGAGGAGCCCGCCGATCGCGCCCGAGACCGTCATGGCGCTGACCATGATGGCGCTGGCGCGGATGCCCGAATATTCGGCGAATTTCGGGTTGTGCCCGACGAGCCGCAGCTTCAGCCCCCAGCTCGTCCGGTAGAGCACGAACCAGACGATGACGACGCAAACGAGCGCGATGACGATGCCGAGGTCGAAGCGCGTGCCGGGGATGATCGCCGGGAACACCGCCGTCGGAGGAAACGGCTCCGTCATCAGCTGACCGGTGCCCGGCGGGGCGAGGTGCGCGCGCACCAGGTAGTTGACCACGCGGATGGCGATGTAGTTGAGCATCAGCGACGAGACGATCTCGCTCGCCCCGAACCGCGCCTTCGCATAGCCGGGGATGAACCCGTAGGCCGCGCCCGCCGCCATCGCGGCCAGCATCGAGAGCGGAATGGCGATGGGTGTCGCCCCGATCGGCGACATGGCAACGAGCGCGGCAAAGAGCCCGCCGACATAGACCTGCCCCTGCACGCCCATCGAGAACTGGCGCGCCTGGAAGATGAGGCTGAAGGCAAGGCCAGTCAACGTCAGCTTGGCGATGTCGTCGACCCAGAGGCCAAGCGTGCGGTTGGAGGAGAGCGGAGCGGTCAAGAGCGTCGTGAAGGCGGCGCCCGGGTCCTGCGACGTCGCCAGCACCACGACGTAGGCGACGATGAGCGCGATGACGAGCGCGGCGGCGGCGCGGCCGGCTTCCCGGCCGAAAGATGCGAGGTTCATCGCAGCGCGCTCCTCATGGTATCGGCTTCCTGCGTTTCGAGGCCGAGCATGTAGGTGCCGAGCGTCTCAGCGTTCAAAGCCTCGGAATTGACGAAGGCGGCGACGATCCGGCCGCGGTAGAAGACCACCAGCCGGTCGGCGAGCGCTAAAAGCTCGCCGAGGTCGGCCGAGCTCAGCAGCACCGCCGCCCCGGCGTCGCGCGCGTCGGTGATCGACTTCCAGATGAACTGCGTCGCCCCGAGGTCGACGCCGCGCGTCGGCTGGTTGACGAGCAGCAGCTTAGGCTCCTCGGACAGCTCGCGCGCCACCACCACTTTCTGCATGTTGCCGCCAGAGAGCGTGCCGACGGCGGAGTTCGGTCCTCCGACGCGGATCGAGAACCGCTCGATGAGCGACACCGCGTTCTCGCGGATCGCCTTGAGGTCGAGGAGGCCCCGGCGCACGAACCGGGCATCGTCCAACCGCGTGGCGACGAGGTTCTCGGCGACGCTCGATCCTGTGGCGAGGCCTTGCGCGATGCGGTCCTCGGGAATGTTGGACAGTCCCTTGCCGCGCCGCTCCAGCACCGAGAGCGGCAGCATGTCGGCGCCGTCGAGATAGATGGCGCCCTCCGCCACCGGCCGCAGGCCCGCGACCGCTTCCAGCAGCTCGGCCTGTCCGTTGCCCTCGACGCCGACGAGGCCGACGATCTCGCCGGAATGGACCCTCAGGTTCAAATCCTCGGCGATGGTCGCGCCGTTGTCGCCGACGAGCTTCAAGGCCTTGATCTCGCAGGCGAGCGCCCCGGCCGTTTGCCCGCGCTCGACCCGCAGCGACACCTCGCGCCCGACCATCATGGTCGCAAGGCTCTGCTCGGTGACGCTTTTCGTCTCGACCTCGCCCACCGTCCGCCCGCCACGCATCACGGTGATGCGGTCGGAAATCTCCAGCACCTCCGGCAGCTTGTGGGCGATGAAGATGACCGTGCGGCCCTGCTCGACCAGCGAACGCACGGCAACGAAGAGCTCGGCCACCTCCTGCGGGGCGAGCACCGCCGTCGGCTCATCGAGGATGAGAATGCGCGCGTTGCGGTAGAGGGCCTTGAGGATTTCCACCCGCTGCTGCTGGCCAACGGGCAGTTGCTCGACCGGCGTCAGCGGATCGACGTTGAGCCGGAAGCGTTCGGAGAGGGCCCGCACTTCGGCTATGGCCTTCTCCCGGTCGAAGCGGATGCCGGATTTCGGTTCGGAGCCCAGCACCACGTTCTCGTAGACGGTGAACGACGGCACGAGCGAAAAATGCTGGAACACCATGCCGATGCCCGCATCGATCGCCTCGCGCGGATTGGCGAAGGCGATCGCGTTGCCCTCGAGCCGCAACTCCCCGGCATCGGGCTTCTCGATGCCGAAGAGGATCTTCATCAGCGTCGACTTGCCAGCCCCGTTCTCGCCGACGACCGCGTGCACCTTGCCGGATTGTACCGAGAGGTCCACCCCGTCATTGGCGAGCGTGCCGCCGGGATAGGTCTTTCGGATGGCTATGGCTTCGAGCAGGGCGGCCATTCTGGGTGATCCATCTCAAATTCCGAGGCCGTCATTCCGGCGAAAGCCGGGATCCAGTAAGCACGAGTGTCGGAGTGTTTCCACTGGTTCATCCTTCCACCGGGTCATTCCCGCGAAAGCGGGAACCTCTGTTCATTGCTCACCCGGTAACGGAGGTCCCCGCTTTCGCGGGGATGACCCGCTGTGGGGGGTATGGGGCAAGAACGGTACTGAGGCATGCACCCGCACCGTCTCGGCCTTCGGCCGATCCACCCTCTCCCACGAGGGGAGAGGGGAGGGTGCCACCCGTTCCCTTCTCCCCTCGTGGGAGAAGGTGCCCGCAGGGCGGATGAGGGGGTCTTCGTTACTGCATCACCGTATCGACTTCGATCTCGCCGGCGATGATCTGGGCTTCGACCGCGTCCACCTCGGCGCGCACCTCCGCCGGCACGGTCGCTTCGTAGTAGCTGTTCTTGGACAGCCCCACGGCCCCGTCGGCAAGGCCGAGCAGCACCGTCGAGCCGTAGGGCGCGGTGCCGGCCAGCGTCTGCTCGAGGGCGGTATAGAGCGATTGGCCGACCTTCTTTTCGACCGAGGTGAAGATCACTTCCGCCTGCGCCGCGTCGGTCGGGGCGAAGATCTCGGCCTGGTCGCTGTCGACGCCGACGGCGAGCTTGCCTTCGTCGCGCGCCGCCTGCAGCGCGCCAATGCCGGTGCCGCCCGCGATCGGGAAGACGATATCGACGCCCTGTGCGAACTGGGCGAGCGCCAGCTCCTTGCCCCTGGCCGGATCGGTGAACGAGCCCGCGATCGCGCGGGTCACTTCCACGTCCGGATTGGCCGCCTTGGCGCCCTGTTCGAAGCCGACGGCGAACTCGACGATCGTTGCCCCTTCGACGCCGAGGATTTCACCGAGCTTGCCCGTCTCGGAGATTTTGGCCGCCGCATAGCCGGCAAGGTAAGCCGCCGTCGAGGTGCGGTACTGGATGGCGAGGATGTTGGGGAAGGCGCCGCCCGAAAAGTCCGGCGTGTCGTCGAAGAGGATGAACCTGGTGTCCGGGTACTCCGGCGAGAGCGCCTGCATGAACCCGTTCATCTCCCAGGTGCCGCCGATGACGACGTCAAAACCCTGGTCGGTGGCGTCGGCCAGCGCCGGCTCCCAGCGGCCGCGGTCAAGGCCCGCCTCGATCACGGTCACCTCCACCGGCAGCTCGTCCTCGGCCCGCTGCAGGCCGGCGGCGGCGGAGTCGAAGAAGCTCTTGTCGCCGAGATTGCCGTGGACGACGAGGGCCACGGTCAGCGGGTTCTCCTCGGTATACTCCTGCGCCAGCACGGCCGGCGCCGAGACCGAGCCCATCAGCCCCGCCGCAAGGGCGAGGCCGGCAAAGCTGCGGCGGGTGAGTTTTCCTGAGGTCATTCGGGGCGCTCCTTGTGGGGTTTTGTTATGCGGTTGCTATTCTCGCGCGAGGGGCAGGGGCGTAGGCGATGGATGCCTGGTAGAGCCCCACCAGCCGTTCGATGCGGCCTTCCTCGACGAGGGTGACCATGGGCGTGCCGAGGCGACCTGAAGGGTCGACGACGGTCATGCCGCGCGTGATGCCCGGCGCGAGCGCGACATCGACGGAAGCCTTGATCGACCTGGTGACGATCGACGGCTCGATGACGACCGCGGCGGCGAACGGGTCGACGAAACGGAAGGCATCGCCCCCGCCATAGCCGGCAATGGTCTGGCGGGCGTGTTGCGCCAGCGCCTGCGAGAACGCCTTTTCCGGTCCCTCCGGAAGCGGCGCGAAGAGCGCATCGACGTCGGCGCCGACCATGTAATGGGTGACGCACGGCTCCCACGGCACGACGACGGTCTCGATGTCGGCCTGGAAGACGATGGCGGCCGCTTCAGGGTCGGCGTAGATGTTGAACTCGGCCGCGGGCGTGGTGTTGCCGCGCCCGTAGACCGAGCCGCCCATGATGGTGAGCTGCCCGATGCCGACGGTGATCGTCGGCTCCAGCCGCAGCGCCAGCGCCAAATTGGTCAGCGGCCCGATCATCAGGATGTCGACCTTCTCGCCCCGCCCCGCCGCTTCCCGGAAGGTGCGGCGCAGGAACCCGATGGCGTCGGTGCTGGCGACCTGCCCGGTGCGGGCGGGGCGCGGCGCGCCGCCGAGCCCGTCTTCGCCATGAATGTGCTCGGCCGAGATGATGGGTTGGGCAAGCGGCCGGTCGGCGCCGCTGTGGACGGGAATATCGGTATCGGCGACGGCAAGCGTCGCAAGGATGTTACGGGTCGCGGCGGCGAGCCCCACATTGCCGAAAACGGTGGTGATCGCGTCCGGCGTGCGCCCGTTGGCGATCAGCATCAGCAGGGCCTGGGCGTCGTCGACGCCCCCATCGGTGTCCAGTATAAGGCGGTTGTGCGCCACTTATGCAGCCTTTCTTGCTTCTTCCACGCGCGCCCAGAAATCCGTGTAGGTTTCCGTGTAGCGGGCGCGGATGTCCTTGTGGTCGTCGCGGGTGAGGGTGCGGTCGCGCACCAGCTGCTCACCGGCGACCCAGACATGTCGCACGTCCCGGCCGCTGCCGGAATAGACGAGAAGCGTCTCGACGTCGGGCGTTTCCGAATAACCCGGACCGCGAATGTCGATGGCGATGAGGTCGGCCGCCTTGCCGGCTTCCAGCGAGCCGGTCTCGTGGTCGAGCCCCAGCGCCCGCGCGCCCTCGATCGTCGCCATGCGGATGAGCTCGCGGCTGGAGATCGGCTGGGCGCGGCCCTCGCGGTGCGAGGCGACGAGACCCGCGACCTTCATTTCCGCGATCATGTCATAGGAATTGTTGGCCGCGACATTGTCGGTGCCGAGCGCCACGACGACGCCGGCCTCGCGCAGCTTCACCGCCGGGCACATGCCTTCGCGGCCGGACCGCAGCCCCGCCGTTGCGCAATAGGCGACCGAGGCGGCAGGGGCAGCGGCAAAGATCGCGATGTCTTCGTCCGAGAGATCGAGGCAGTGTGCCGCGTGCACGCGACCGGCGAAGAACCCGTCGCGCGAGAGCGCTTGCGTCGCGGTAAGGCCATAGAGGGCGAGGGTCTGTTCGTTGTCCTCGGGACCGGCGGCCATGTGCAGGTGCATGCCGCAACCGTATTTGACCGCGAGCTCGACTTCGGCGCGCAGCAGGTCCTCGGAATTGTCGACATAGGGCGCGTGCGGCCCGAACCAGGGCACGATCCGCCCATCCGCCGAGCGCTGCTTCTCGATGAAGTCGGCGGCGTTCTGCAGCTCCTCGATGCCGCGCCCGGTATCGCCCAGCTGCACGATGCCGTAGGCGATGACGGCGCGCAGCCCGCTCTTTCCTGCCGCCTCTGCGATCTCCTCGGCAAAGAAATACTGGTCGCAGAATGTGGTGGTGCCCGACAGCGCCATCTCCGCGCAGGAGAGCGAGACCGCCGGACCGATGTCGGAGGGCAGCAGCGACAGCTCCGGCTCGCGGATGGAGTTGTACCAGCCCTCCATGGTGAGCAGGCTCTGCCCCTCGGAGCGCCCGCGGAAAAGCACCATGGCCGAATGGGTATGGGCGTTGACGAGGCCGGGCATGACGAGGTGGCCGGGCAGGGCAATGGCTTCGTCGAACCCGGCCGGGTCCGGCGTCGTCTCCTGAGGGCCGACGCCAGCGATGCGCTCGTCGCGGATGGCGACCCAGCCGCCCTCGAACACCGTATCGGCGCTATCCACAGTCAGCACCGTCACATCGAAAATTAGTAGAGAACCCATTTGACCAAATGCAAGTAAAGCGGTTTACATAGCGATCTAACGCCACTCCGACCGGATTTGTCAAATGCAATTGCGGCGCCTGTGCACAAACTCTAAGCGTAATGGCTTCTTGCACAATATCGCGGCAAGCATGGCTGACCTGCGCGCACGCGAAGGCCGCTGATGGCCGGCGCGATCGATATGTCCCGCGTAAGCTGGCCGGACGTCGCCGAGGCGCTGGAGCGCGGCGTCATCGCCGTGCTTGCCGTCGGCGCCGTCGAGCAGCACGGCGCCCACCTGCCGCTGACCACGGATGCCGACCTCGCCCATGGCGTCGCAAGGCGCATCGCTGATGGCCTCGGTGCGCTCCTGCTGCCGCCGGTCGCCTATGGCGATGCCTGGAACAACGAGGCTTTCCCCGGCACCCTCTCGATCTCGCCCGAAACGCTGCGCGCCGTGCTCGAGGATATCGGCCGCGGCCTCATCCGCATGAATGTCGAGGCGCTGGTGCTCGTCAACGGCCACTTCGGCAACCGCGAGCCCATCGCGCTCGCCGCCCGCACATTGACCGGCCAGGGCCTTCCGGTGCTGCATCTTGACTATCCGCGCCTCGAAGCGCTGGCCGTGCAGATCTGCGAGAGCGAGCCGGCGGGCTCTGGCTTCTATCACGCCGACGAGGTCGAGACCGCGATGATGCTGGCTTTGCGTCCGCAAGCAGTCGACATGAGCCGCGCGGCAGCAGAATATCCGGAATTCCCAGTGACTTTCGGACACGAACCCATGCAGCTGCGCGAGTTCAACACCACCGGCGTCTTCGGCGACCCGCGGCCGGCAACGGCCGGCAAGGGCGAGGCGCTGATCGCCGGCATCGTCGAGGCAAGCCTGCAACTGGTCGAAGCCTTCCGGCTTCGCCACAAGGGGCACGAGGTGACAGATGGCAACGCTCAATGATGTCGCCGAGGAAGCCGGGGTTTCTCCCACCGCGGTCTCCCGCTACCTCAACAACCGCATCGAGCTGCCGCAGGCGACCCGCGACCGGATCGACGCGGCCATCGCCAAGCTCGACTACCGCCCGAACCTCCTCGCCAAGCGCCTGTCGACCGGCAAGACCGAGGCCATCAGCCTCGTCACGCCCGAGATCGCCAACCCGTTCTTTGCCGAGCTCGCCGCTGCCGTCGAGGCCGAGGCCGAGCGGCACGGCTATGCCGTCTACATCTCCTCGACCGGCGGCAGCCGCGCCAAGGAGATCGACGCCCTCAACCGCCTCCGCGACCAGCACGTCGACGGGCTCATCATGATGACCAACCAGCCCGACGACGGCACGCTCGCCAGGCTCCTCAAGGGCGCCGGCAACGTCGTGCTGCTCGACGAGGACGTGCCCGACGTCGCGGTCCCGCGCGTCTTCGTCGAGAATGTCGAGGGCGCCTATCTCGCCGCTAACCACCTCATCGAATTGGGGCACGACGACATCGCCCTCATCAGCGGTCCGGCCGAGCTCTTTTCCGTGCGCGAGCGCCTCGCCGGCTTCGAGCGGGCGATGGACGAGGCGCGCCTGCCGGTGCGCGCGCACTGGATCCTGCTCAAGGACTATTCGCGCCAGTTCGGCTACGAGGCCATGAGGTGGCTCCTCAAGCAATCGCCGCGCCCGACCGCCGTCCTCGCCTGCTCGGACTACCTCGCCATCGGCGCCCTGAAAGCCGTGCGCGAGGCGGGGCTCACGGTGCCCGGCGACATCTCCCTCGTCGGCTTCGACGACATGCCGTTCGCCGAGTTGGTCGATCCGCCGCTGACGACCGTGCGCCAGCCTATCGCCGATATGGGCCGCATCGCCTTCGAGCGGCTGATGGCCGTTCTCAACAAGACGCCGGCGCCGGCGCTGACCCGCCTGCCGGTGGAGCTGGTGGTGCGCAAATCGGTGGCGCCGGCCAAACGAAAGACCAACTGAATGACCAAGCCGAAAATCCTCATCGCCGGGGAATCCTGGACCGTCCACTCCATCCACCAGAAGGGCTTCGACAGCTTCACCACCACCGAATACGCCGAAGGCGTGCGCTGGCTGCGCTCGGCGCTGGAGGGCGCCGGGTGGGACGTGACCTACCAGCCCGCGCACGTCGCGGCCCGCGAGTTCCCCGCGACCCCTGAGGATCTGGCCGCCTACGACTGCGTCGTGCTCTCGGATATCGGCGCCAACACCCTGCTGCTCCATCCGGACACCTTCGTGCGCTCAAAGGTGCTGCCCAACCGGCTAGAGGCCGTCCGCGACTATGTCGCCGACGGCGGCGGCTTCGTGATGGTGGGCGGGTACCTCACCTTCCAGGGCATCGACGCCAAGGCGCAGTATGCCGGCACGGCCATCGAAGAGGCATTGCCGGTGACGCTCTTCCGCCATGACGACCGGATCGAGGCCCCGCAGGGCGTTGTACCCGTGGTGGCGGATGCCGCGCACCCGATCGTTTCCGGCCTCGGCGGCGAGTGGCCCGCGCTCCTCGGCTACAACCGGGTGGCGATGAAGAACGGCGCCGGCCTCGTCGCCTCCGTCGGCGCCGATCCGTTGATTGCCGCAGGCCAGTTCGGCAAGGGCAGGGCGGTCGCCTTCACCTCCGACTGCGGCCCCCACTGGGCCCCGCCGCCCTTCGTCGAATGGCCGGGCTACGCCCGCCTCTGGGCACAGATCGCCGGCTGGGCGGCGGGACGGCTGTGACAGAAGCACCGCGTGCCTTGGCACCATCCAGTACACACGGATGCCTCGGTCCCGCACAATGCTGATATCTTCACAGGGTCATTCCCGCGAAAGCGGGAACCTCTGTTTTCTCCACCGCTCCTTGTAAACAGAGGTCCCCGCTTTCGCGGGGATGACCCCGAGCGGATCGAAAGACAGGTGCAATGACGCAGGCGAATCTGCCCCATGCTCTCCCCGACGACCTCATCGTCAATGCCGCCGACGAGGTGGCCATCCGCCAGCACCTGGCGCTGGTCGCCCTCGGCAAGCGCCCGGCGGACCGCAGCCTCACCGTCGGACGCCTGCTCGACGTCAACGGCCGCCGTTGGCATGGGGACCAGGAGATCGTCATCTCCGGCCGCCGCATCGCCTGGGTCGGGCCGGCCGGCGCCTATCCCGGCGAGGTCGCCGAGCGGGTCCGCGAGCCGCGGCTTGCCGCCGTCCCCGGCTTCGGCGAGGTGCACAAGCACATCGAATCGAGCCACGTGACCCCGGAGTGGGAGGCGGCGCTCGTCATCCCCCACGGCAACACCTGGACCTGCGAGGCGAGCCACGAGTTCTCCAACGTCAATGGCCCCAGGAACCTCGAATTCTGGCTGACGGCGCGCCGCGCCGGCAGCCCGATGAAGATCTTCCCGCTTCCGGGCTCGGCCGTGCCGCCCACCGCCTACGAATGGGGCGGCGGCCATTTCGGCTATGACGAGCAGCGCGCGTTCCTCGCAAGCCAGATGATGGTCGCCGGCCTCGACGAGGTGATGGACTGGCCCGCGGTCTGGAACCCGGAGAATCCTTCGCACGAGCGGCTCTGGGGCATGATCCGCGCGACCTTCGAGGCGCGCGGCGTCGTCGAGGGGCATGCGGCCGGCATGCGGGCCGTCGACGACATCAACGCCTTCGCCGCCGCCGGCATGGCCTCCGACCACGAGGCGTGGACGGCCGAGGAGGTGCGCGACAAGCTGCGCCGCGGCCTCTTCATGGAGCTGCGCCCGCATTCGCTCAAAGACATCGTCAGCGGCCTCCTCGCCGAGGGGCAGGAGGACTGGTCGCAGTTCGCCCTCTGCACCGACGACCGCTCGGCGTCCGATACGCTCAAGATTGGCGCGACCGACCACAATGTCCGCCTCGCCATCGAGGCGGGGCTCTCGCCCGAAATCGCCATCCAGCTTGTCACCATCAACCCGGCCCGCCACATGCGGCTGACGCCCTGGGTCGGCTCCATCGCGCCGGGGCGCTTCGCCGACATGGTGCTGCTCGACGATGTCGAAACGCTCTCCATCGCCAAGGTCTGGGCCGATGGCGAGGAGGTTGCGGCAGGCGGCAAGTACCTCAAGCCGGTGCCCAGGATCGATTGGCCCGACTGGGCGACGCAGACCGTCAACATCGCCCGTGAGCTCACCGCCGCTGATTTCGCCATTCCCGCCGCGCCGGAGCGCGGGACCATGCAGGCCGCGGTGCTCCGCCCGTTCCACTGGACCGACGAGTTCATCACCATGGAGCTGCCGGTGAAGGACGGGAAGGTGCAGCGCGACGCCGACCGCAACGTCACCAAGTTCGCCATCGTCGATCGCTTCTCGGGCGAGGGGAAAGTGGCAAAAATGTTCTGGCTCGGCACAGGGCCGCGCACCCCGGAGACTGCGCTCGCCTGCTCCATGGGCCACGACAAGCACAATATCTGGGCCGTCGGCTCCTCCGATGCCGCCATGGCGCAGGCGGTCAACGCGCTGCGGCAGACGCAGGGCGGCTGGGCGCTGGTGCGCGAAGGCCGCCTTGCCGCGATCGTGCGCTACGAGGTCGGCGGGCTGATGACCTGCCGCCCGCCCGAGGAGCTCGATGCCGAGATGCAGGCGCTCTACAAGGCGGCCGAGGGGATCGACTGGATGTACGAACCGACCTTCTCGCCACGCTGGTGGCCGGGATTCCCCGAACGCCTCGCCTTCGCGACATTGACCTGCGCCCCATGGCGCTGGGTGCTCGTCGCCCCCTCGCCGCTGGCGCCGGAGGGTTTTGTCAACGTCGCGACGGGGCAGACGCACCCCATCGTCTGGTAGGGGGTTCATTTCGGCGATTGGTGGACAATTCCTGCCGTAACGGCTTGGGGCAGGGCGGCGGAGCGTTATTTCTGCGGACTACTGGCAGGGCCCAATGATGTAGGAGACGGAAGTGAGAGGCAGTTGGCTGCCATATCCCACCGGCTGTCATCCCGGCGAAAGCCGGGACCCATCCTGAGATGCCACGCCGGCCGCAAGGTGCATGAACGGGGCGGGTAATCGCGCTCCCCGTGCTTACCGATGCGTTCAAGGTTGGATCCCGGCTTTCGCCGGGGATGACGTTCAGTGGTATGGGCGGCGGTGTGCCGTCACCGCCCGATCACCATAGCGTCGCTTTCCCCCTCGACCAGCTCCATCGGCCAGAGTTTGTGCACGAAACCTTGGGGAAACTGATCGGCATAGGCGGGCATCGTAGCAAGGAGTCCCTCCGCCAATCCGATGCCGAGATCGCGCAGCGACATGCGGAAGCTGGTGAGGGCGGGCGAGAGGAACTGTGACTGCGGCCCCTCGCGGAAGCCAACGACGGCGAGGTCGCGTCCCGGCGTCAGGCCGGCCTCGTTGAGGCGGCGGTAAAGGCCGATCGCCATCATCTCGTAGACGAGCACGATGGCAGTTGGGCGCTTTTCCATGGCGAGCAGTGCGTTGCCGATGGTGTAGCCGCCATGCTCGCTCGATCTGGCGCGGATGATGTGGGACGGATCGACCGTCAGCCTGTGATGCGCCATCGCATCCTCGAACGCATCGCGGAAAACGTAGCCGAGGTTGATCTCGTTGTCGGGAATGGCGACGGCGATCTGCCTGTGCCCGAGCGCTGCGAGGCGCGCGACCGCTTTATGCGCGACCCCTTCGAAGTCCAAATCGATCCACGCGTGCTCATCGGGCCCGCCCGTTCGCCCGAGGGCGATGAACGGTATGCGCGCCGCCTTGAGAAGATCGATCCGGCGGTCCCTGCGCTGGGTGGCCGAGATGATGACGGCATCGACCAGGCGCCGGGCGACGATTCGCTGCAGATAGTCGTGCGGATCCTCGTTGACCGAGCAGGGCAGGACCACGAGGTCGAGGTTGTGCTTGAGCAGCGCGCCCGTCAGTCCGCCGATAACGCCGAGGAAGAAGTTGTCGCTGTTGGTTTCCGTCTCGTCGTTGGACTCGATCATGAAGCCGACGGCGTTGGTGCTCCCGCGCCGCAGCGACCGGCCCGCCTGATTGGGGGCGTAGCCGAGCAGGGCGGCCGCATCGAGCACGCGCCTGCGCGTCTCCTCGTTGACGTCCGGCTTGCCGTTCAGCGCGCGCGAGACCGTCCCGATCGAGATATCGAGGTGCTGCGCCAGCCGCTTGATGCCCTTCATCTTTCCTCCCGTTCGGCACGACTGGTGCCACAGTTGAGGGCAGGTGTCATGGATTCTTGTTTGGTGGCCCTCCACCTGTCATCCCGGCGAGAGCCGGGGTCCAGTAAACGATGCGGCCCGGTTTTCGTTCGGCTCGACAGGCTTTGAAGCATCGATGCCAAACCGCCCGGTTGGCGTGTACTGGTTCCCGGCTCTCGCCGGGATGACAGCCGGGAGTCCCCTGATCCAGTCGTGCTTTCCGCCGACGCGAAATGCCTCCCGCGACGATTCTTCAGAAACGTTTACGAAAGCCCATTGACTCACATCCGGCTCCCATCTTAGCGTCGTAAACGTTTACGGAGCAACCGCGACAGTGAGCCCGAACGGGCCGGCCGCTGGATGCTCTCGAGGAGGAGTTTCATGACGTTTCGCGCGGTGCTCGTCGGTTGCGGCGCCATGTCCAAGGGGTGGCTTTCGGCGCTCGCCGGCAGCGATCTGCTGAAGGGCAGGGTGGAGGTCGTCGGCCTCGTCGATATCGACCGCAAGACTGCCGAAGCGCGCGCCGCCGAATTCGACCTCTCGGAGGCAGTCATCGGGACCGACCTTCAAGCCGTGCTCGCCGAGACCCGGCCCGATATCCTGTTCGACGTCGTGATCCCCGCCGCTCGTCACTCCGTGGTCGAGACCGGTCTTGCCCATGGCTGCCACGTGCTCAGCGAAAAGCCGATGGCGACGACCCTTGATGCCGGGCGTGCGCTGGTTGCCGAGGCCGAGAAGGCGGGCCGTGTCCATGCCGTGGTGCAGAACCGCCGCTTCATCGCAGGCGTGCGCCGCATTCGCCGCTTCCTCGAAAGCGGAGCGATCGGCGAGCTCACGGGCCTGCACTGCGATTTCTTCATCGGCGCGCACTTCGGCGGCTTCCGTGAGGAGATGGAGAACGTCCTGCTCCTCGACATGGCCATCCACACCCTCGACGCCGCCCGCTTCATGCCCGGCAAGACGCCGCTCGCCGTCTATTGCCACGAGACCAATCCGCGCGGTTCCTGGTACGCCCATGGCGCAGCCGCCAACGCCATCTTCGAGTTTTCCGACGACGTGGTCTTCACCTATCGCGGTTCCTGGGCCGCCGAGGGCGCCAACACCAGTTGGGAGAGCGCCTGGCGCTTCATCGGCACCAAGGGCACGCTCCTCTGGGACGGCGCCGACGCCTTCGAGGCCAGGGTCGTCGCCAATGACACCGGGTTCCTGCGCGAGCTCGCGCCCATGGAGGTGCCGGACCCTACCGACCTCCGTCAGACCCATGGCCACGCCAGCGTCATCGCCGAATTCCTCGATGCCATTTCGGTCGGCCGCACGCCCGAGACAGCCAGCAACGACAACATCAAGAGCCTTGCGATGGTCTTCGGCGCGATCGAAAGCGCTAGGACCAAGAAGCGGGTCGAGATCACCCTTTAGCGCGTAAAATTTTGACGAGATCCTGAGAGAGATTTGAACGTGAGCGACCCCGCAAAATCTATTCGTATCGGCACCATGATCTCCGCCTCCGGCGGCAAGGCGGCCGAGGATATCCGCAAGATCGTCAACCTCGGTTTCGAGAGTTTCGAGCCCTTCTTCTGGCAGACGACCAACGGCCAGAACCTCGCCGAACTCGGCAAGCGCTGCCGCGAGGCGATCGGGGATCGCGACATCACCATCTCGACCCTCGGCATGTTCGGCAACCCGCTCGAAGACAAGCCCATGGACCTCGAAACGCTGCAGGGCTGGAAGGACTGCATCGACAACGCCCATCATTTCGGCGCCACCTGCATCGCAGGCTTTACCGGGCGCATCCGTAACAAACCGCTGACCGATAGTCTGCCTCGGTACAGAGAAGTGTGGTCGGAGCTCGCCAAGCGCGCCGCCGACAAGGGCGTCAGGATCGCCTTCGAGAACTGCGCCATGGACGGCAACTGGCAAACCGGCGACTGGAACATCGCCCACAATCCGGACGCCTGGGAGCTGATCTTCAACGAGACGCCGGACGACCACGTCGGCCTCGAATGGGAGCCGTGCCATCAGCTCGTCTACCTCATCGATCCGCTGCCGCAGATCAGGAAGTGGGCGCATAAATTCTTCCACGTCCACGGCAAGGACGCGACGGTGCGCTGGGACGTCATCCGCGAGCACGGCGTCTTCGGCAAGGAGAAGTTCGTGTTCATGCGGACGCCGGGCTTCGGCGACAGCAACTGGACCGACATCATCTCCGAGTTGCGCCTGGCCGGCTGGTCCGGCTCCATCGACATCGAGGGCTGGCACGACCCCGTCTATCGCGACGCGCTCGAAATGACCGGCCAGGTGCGCGCCCTCAACTACTTGAAGACCTGCCGCGGCGGCGACTTCGTCGACACCGAGGCGGCCTATGGCGGGGGAGATCCTTCGCTCAAGCTTTCGGCCTGACCGGCCGGAAAAACAAGTCCATTGTTCAAAAGGGAGGGAAACCATGGACAAGGCAACACTGAAACTCGGCGGGCTGCTGCTCGCCGCTACGATGATGACGGCTCCGGCCACGGCGCAGACCATCGTCAAGGTCTGGTCGATCGACGGCACCAACCAGCCGGGCGTCTCCGATACGCTTTCCAAGGAGTTCAACGAGCGGGGAGGGGATATCCAGATCGAGTACCGCTCGATCCCGTTCGACGAGCTCGTCAACGAGGCGCTGCGCGCCTTCGCCACCGGCAACGCGCCCGACATCATCTCGGTCGACAACCCCGATTTCGCACTGTTCTCCTCGCGCGGCGCGTTTCTCGACATCACCGACCGCGTGGCCAATTCCGACGTCATCGACCCGGCGAACTACTTCCAGGGCCCGCTCAACTCCGTGACCTGGGACGGCAAGCTCTTCGGCGTGCCGAAATATACCGATACCATCGCGCTCTTCTACAACAAGGACCTGTTCGAGGCCGCGGGCATCGCCGAGCCGCCCAAGACCTGGGACGAGCTGCTGGAGACCGCCCGGGCGCTGAACGATCCGGCCAACAACGTCTACGGCATCACCTTCTCGGCCCGCGCCGGCGAGGAGGGCACGTTCCAGTTCCTGCCGTGGATCCAGATGAGCGGCGGCTCCTACGGAGAGGTCAACGGACCCGGCGCCGTGCGCGCGCTCGAGATCTGGAAGACGATGGTCGATGAACGCCTGGCCAGCCAGGACGTGCTGAGCCTCGGCCAGTGGGATTCGACCGGCACCTTCAACACCGGCAACGCCGCAATGGCCATCTCGGGCCCCTGGGAGCTCAACCGCATGGTGGAAGACGCCCAGTTCGACTGGGCCGTCGCGCTGTTGCCGACCGACACCGACGGCGGCGAACGCTCCTCGGCGCTGGGCGGCTTCAACTACGGCATCTTCGCCACCACCCAGAACCCGGACGCCGCTTTCGAGGTGCTGGAGTTCTTCGTTTCCCAGGACGAGCGCATGTTCCCCGAGTTCTCCTCGCTGCCGGCGCGTAACGACATCGTGCTGCCGGAAACCGGTGTGCCGCTGAAGGATGCCGCGCTCCAGGTCTTCCAGGAGCAGCTTCAGTACGCCCAGCCGCGCGGGCCCCATCCCGAATGGCAGAAGATCTCCAAGGCCATATACGACGCCATGCAGGCCGCGCTCACCGGCCAGCAGACGCCCCAGCAGGCGCTCGACCAGGCCCAGCAGACGATCGCGGGAATCCTCGGATAAAGCTCTCTCCCTGACTGGCTGCCGGGATCGTCCCCCGGCAGCCATTTCTTCGAGCGGCACGATGGAGGAGAGGTCGACCATGGATATATCGGAGGCACCTGCGGTCAATTCGCGTCGGCGCGGCAATCCCGTCTCGCGAATCCTGTCCAGCATCCGCGACGGCAATGGCTTCGACATTCTGCTCGTTGCCGCGCCGCTGGTGTTTCTGGTGCTGCTCGCCGGCCTGCCGCTCATCTACAACGTGCTGATGAGCTTCCAGCAGGTGGACATGTTCACCCTGGGAGCCTGGATCCGGCCGTTCGCCGGGTTCGACAACTACATCTCGGTGATCTCGCAGCCCGAGTTCCCGCTGGTTGTGCGCAACACCATCATTTTCGTCGTCGGCTCGATGGCCGGCCAGTTCGTCCTCGGCTTCGCGCTCGCCCTGTTCTTTGCCCAGAACTTTCCGGGCGCGGCGACCATCCGCGGGCTGTTCCTCGTTTCCTGGGTCATGCCCGGCCTCGTCGTCGGCGCCATCTGGAGCTGGATTCTCGCCGGCGACTTCGGCGTGCTGAACGCCATCCTGCGCTCGCTCGGCCTCATCGAGGCGGCCATCTTCTGGAAGTCGGACCCGAACTTTTCCATATGGGCCGTCACCATCGCCAATATCTGGCTCGGGCTCGCCTTCAACATGCTGCTGCTTTCGGTTGGGCTGGCGGCGATCCCCAAGGAACTCTACGAAGCGGCCGCGCTCGATGGCGCCAACGCCTGGAAGCGGTTCCTGACCATCACCCTGCCGATGATGCGCCCGACGATCGGCGCCGTGCTCTCGCTCGGCCTCATCGGCACACTGCAACAGTTCGACCTCTTCCCGGCCATCACCGAGGGTGGCCCGGCCAATTCCTCGACCGTCGCGCAGTACTGGGCCTGGCAGATGTCGTTCACCCTCTATGATTTCGCGCGCGGCGCGACGATCTCGGTGATGATGTTCGTCCTCGTGCTCTTCGCCTCGATCCTCTACGTGCGCTCGACCAGAAGCGAGGTGCGCGGATGACCCGGCCCTGGACGCAATGGGTGCTCCTCGCCGTGGCGCTGGCCATGGCGGCGGTCTACCTCTTCCCGCTTTATTGGATGTACGTGACCAGCCTCAAGACCAACTCGGAGATCTTCGCCAACCCGCCGAGCTTCTGGCCGGCCGACCCGCAGTTCGCAATCTATCCGGGTGTCTGGGCGCGCCGGAGCATGAGCACCTTCCTCTGGAACTCGACGATCATCGCCGCGGGCGTCACCGCGGTCACGGTGATCCTCGGCACGGGCTGCGCCTATGTGCTGGCGCGCTACCGCAACGCCTGGGTCGACGTTGGGCTCTTCTGCATCCTGATGCTGCAGGTGCTGCCTGCGTCGGTGATGATCACGCCGCTCTTCGTCGGCTTCAACCAGGTGGGCCTGCTCGGCAGCCCGCGCCTTGCCGTGATCCTCGCCTCGGCGGCCAAGGCCATGCCGTTCTTCGTGGTGCTGGTGCGCGCCACCTTCATGAGCGTGCCGCGTGAGCTGGAGGAGGCGGCGCTGGTCGACGGCAATTCACGCGTCGGGGCGTTCTTCACCATCGTCCTGCCGCTGGCGCGCAACGGCATTCTGGTCTGCGCCATCCTGACCTTCATGTCGGCGTTCGGCGAATACATCTACTCCAAGTCGATCATCCAGGACCCGCGCTTCCAGCCGGCGAGCGTCGGGCTCTCCGGCTTCCTCGGACCCAACTCCAGCGACTGGAACGCCATCATGGCCTATTCGGCCATCTACGTGACGCCGATCCTCGCCGTCTTCGTGCTACTGCAGCGCCGCATCGTTTCCGGCCTCACCTCGGGAGCCCTCAAATGAGCAACGTTCAGATCGAGCTGACCGGCGTCGACAAGCATTACGGGCAGTTCCATGCCTTGAAGGACATCAACCTCTCGATCGAAAAAGGAACCTTCGTTGCGCTCGTCGGCCCTTCGGGCTGCGGGAAGTCGACGCTCCTGCGCTCGCTGGCCGGACTGGAAACCATTACTGGCGGCACCATGAAGATCGCGGGCGAGGTGATGAACGACGTACCGCCACGAAAGCGCGACGTCGCCATGGTGTTCCAGAGCTACGCGCTCTATCCGCACATGCGGGTGGCCGAGAACCTCACCTACTCGCTGCGCCTCAAGGGCACGCCCAAGGAACAGGCGCTGGCCGCTGCCGAAGAAGTGGCGCGCACCACCGGTCTCTCGCACCTTCTCGGCCGTTTCCCGCGCGAGCTCTCGGGAGGCCAGCGCCAGCGTGTCGCCATGGGCCGGGCGATCATCCGCCACCCCAAGGCGTTCCTGTTCGACGAGCCGCTCTCCAACCTCGATGCGGCGCTGCGCGTCCATATGAGGAAGGAGATCCGCGCCCTCCACGACCGCCTGGGCGCCACCTCCGTCTATGTGACGCATGACCAGGTGGAGGCCATGACCATGGCCGACCGCGTGGTGGTGATGCGCGACGGGGTGATCGAGCAGGAGGGCGCTCCGCTCGAGCTCTACGACAAGCCGGCCAGCCGGTTCGTCGCCGGCTTCATCGGCTCGCCGGCGATGAACTTCGTGCCTGCGATGATCAGCGAGGACGGGCAGGCGGTCCTGTTGGACCTGCCCGACGCGCCGCGCCTGCCGATAGGGCGCGCGCTGGAACCAGGACGCAGGGTTTCGGCGGGGCTGCGCCCCGAACACCTGACGGTGACGAACGCTGAGACGGCGGCGCTGCGCCTGCCCGTCGGTGTTGTCGAATCGACCGGCTCGATGACGTACATCTCGAGCGGGACGGACCCCGAGATCACGGTGGTGATCCACGGCCGCAGCCCGCTCTCGGCCGGCGAGGTCATGGGCCTGACCATCGCGCCCGAGAACGTGCACCTCTTCGACGTCGAGAGCGAACGCGTCATATGACGCTGTAGGCCAGCACGGAAATCAGCGGAACCAGCAGCACTGCGGCAACGGCGAGCCGGGTGACGCCGCCCAGGGCGGGCAGGCTCGTCGTAACTGTGCGGAAGTAGGCGTCCTCCATGTTCTCGCCCCGCGGTGGGCGTTTGAGGGCGTTGAGCTGCGATATGTGGCAGGCGAGCAGAAGGTCCATCGGTCATCTCCTTGCGAAAGGGTTCGCAATTGGCCGAATGCCCGAAGCTGTTTTCGACAGATGCCTTCGATGAAATGAAAGAAAAAATGCAGCCGACCGTGTCGAATGTGGCGCAGCCCGTTCGGCTAAGGGTATCGTTCACCCAAGGGAGGCACGCATGAAATACATGTTCCTGATCTATCTTGACGAGGCCAAGTTCGCTCCGATGAGCCAGGACGAGCGCGACGGCTTCGTCAACGCCATGCTCGACTATGACGAGGAGCTGCGCGCGAGCGGCAACTACCTCATCTCCGAAGCCCTGAAGTTCCCGAGCGAGGCGATCACAGTGCGCACCTGGGATGGGAGCCTCTCGACCACCGATGGCCCATTCGCCGAGACCAAGGAGCACCTCTCCGGCTTCCACATCGTCGAAGCACGCGACCTCAACGAAGCCGTAGCGCTCGCCGCCCGCATGCCGCTCTCGCGCGTCGGCTCCATCGAGGTGCGGCCGATCGACCATCTCGAAAGGATCGAGAAATGAGGTTCCTCTGTCTGGTTTGCGCCGACTCCGAAATCGAAGCGACCCTTTCCAAGGAGGACTGGAAGGCGATCGACCGCGATTCCATGGCCTATGACAAGCAGCTCGAGGCGCAGGGCAACTACATCCTCGCCGAGGCGCTGCAGCATACCGGCACCGCCGTGACCGTGCGCGTCCGCAAGGGCGAGGCGAGCGTGACTGACGGCCCCTATGTCGAGACCAAGGAGCACGTCGCCGGCTTCATTCTCGTCGAAGCGAAAGACATGGCCGAGGCTATCGAGATCGCCAAGGGCATTCCGCTCGCCCGCATTGGCGCCGTCGAGGTGCGCCCGATCATGGTCTGGCAGTGAGATGGACGCGCCGGCGCCCATCCCGCGCGGCGGACTGATCGAAGGCGCCTATCGCGAACACTCGCGCAAGGTGCTCGCGACCCTCATCCGCCTCCTCGGCGATTTCGACCTCGCCGAGGAGGCGTTGCACGATGCGTTCGTGGCCGCCGCCGACCGCTGGCCGCGCGAGGGCGTGCCGGGCAATCCAAGCGCGTGGCTCGTCTCGGCCGGGCGCTTCCGCGCCATCGACAAGCTGCGCCGTCGCGCCCGCTTCAGAGCCATGGAACCCGAACTTGCCGAGCAGATCGTCTCTGATGCGGAAGAGGGGGAGGAGATGGCGGACGCGGTCATCAAGGACGATCAGCTCCGGCTGATTTTCACCTGCTGCCACCCGGCGCTGCCGCAGCCGGCGCAGGTGGCGCTGACGCTGCGCGAGCTCTGCGGCCTGACGACGGAGGAGATCGCCCGCGCCTTTCTCGCCCGTCCGCCGGCTCTGGCGCAGCGGATCGTGCGGGCCAAGGCGAGGATCCGCGAGGAAAGAATCCCCTACGAGGTACCGGAGCTCTCGGCTTTGCCCGAGCGGCTGGATGCGGTGCTGCGCGTCATCTATCTCGTCTACAACGAGGGCTATTCGGCTCATTCCGGCACGGAATTGATCCGCGCCGACCTTTCCGCCGAGGCGGTGCGGCTCGGCCGGCTGATGCTCGACCTGTTGCCGCAGGGCGAGACCATGGGGTTGCTCGCGCTCATGCTTCTCCACGACTCGCGTCGTGACGCGCGCACGACCCCGGACGGCGAGGTGATCCTGCTTGCCGACCAGGACCGCACGCTCTGGGACAGGGCGCTGATCGAAGAAGGCTTTGGCCTCATAGACCGGGCGTTCGCCACCCGCCAGATCGGGCCCTATACGCTTCAGGCCGCCATCGCCGCCGTCCACACGCGGGCTCGGACCGCCGACGAGACGGATTGGGGCGAGATCGTCGGGCTCTACGACGTATTGATGCGCGCCTCGCCCTCGCCGGTCGTGCGGCTCAATCGCGCTGTGGCGGTGGGTATGCACCAGGGGCCGCAGGCCGGCCTTGCGCTGGTCAATGCGCTGCTGGAGGAGGGGGACCTCTCCGACTACCACCTGACCTACGCCGCCCAGGCCGATTTCTATCGCCGGGCCGGCGACAAGCCTGCTGCCCGGCAGGCTTATGAGCAGGCACTGGAGCTGGCGTTGCAGGAACCGGAGCGACGGTTCCTGCAGAAGCGGTTGCAGGAGTTGGGGGAGGGTGGCGGCGGCACCAGCTAGCACACGCTTGGGTGGTCCCGTATTCGCCCCAATCACCGACTGTCATCCCGGCGAAAGCCGGGACCCAGTACACACCGGCCCGTCGGCTTTGGCGCAACGATTCCCTCGCAGGTTCGCGTCCGCGAAGCGGGTTACTTTTTCGGTACGGCAAACAGAGGCACCCGCTTTCGCGTGAATGCCCCGGTGAGGTGGAAGCATCGTCGGGGACGGCACCGGCGTCGTTTACTGGGTCCCGGCTTTCGCCGGGATGACAGCCAGTGAGTTGGGGGTGAACGATGCTCAAACACGCGCATTGGGGCAGATGCCTTCCCAGAGACCCCTTGTCAGCCGTTCGTGCCTATGCCATTTTCCCTTCGGAAAAGCTTTTCCGAATCCGTTCCCTGACATCCGACGCGCTTGAGGAGGCACCCGTCGGTGAGTTCGGGCAAGCTCGGGAAAAGCTTTTCCGAAAACATGCGCGGGAGGAGCATGGCGAGGGGCCATGCCGCGCACCAAGGGAGGAATTCAATGAGACGTTCCAAGATGCTGGCCGTCGCGCTGCCGCTTGCGGTGGGGCTGGCCGGCCTGATGACCACGACTGTTTTTGCCCAGAACCTGTCAATGTGGGTGCGCGAAAGCGCTGCCGATCCGGGCAAGCTCATGGTGGACCTGTGGAACCAGACCCACGAGGCCCAGATCGAGCTGACCGCCATCCCCGACAACCAGCTCGTCACCAAGCTCGCGACGAGCGTGCGGGCAGGGGATGCGCCTGACCTCATCTCGTTCGACCTCATTTACATGCCCGACTTCATGCGCGCCGGGTTCCTGGCGGACCTGACCGAGCAGCTGCAGGCCGACCCCAACTACGAGACCCACATCCAGGCCTATAAGGACATCGCCACTTACGAGGACCGCATCTACGGCGTCGGCTTCACGCCGGACGTGTCGATCCTCGTCTGGAACAAGGAGCTGTTCCGGCAGGCGGGGCTCGACCCGGAAGTGCCGCCCAAAACCATCTACGAGATCCACGATATGGCGACCCAGATCGGTGCGCTCGGAGACGACACCTACGGCTTCTACTTCGCCGGCTCATGCCCCGGCTGCAACATCTTCGTGACTTCCCCGCTGATGGTGGCGGGCGGCGCGCACATCCTGCCGCGCAACGGCGAGGACGCCGCGCTCGAAGGCGATGCGATCCGCGAGGTGCTCGACCAATACCGGCAGATGTGGGAGGAGGGGCTCATCCCCGAGGCCGCCGAGGTCGACGCGGGCGAGAACTTCGTTTCCGCCTTCACCGCCGGCAATGTCGGCATCGCCGGCACGGGCGGGTTCCTGCTTTCGCTGATGGAGCGGCAGTTCCCCGATTTCGACTATGGCGTGACGCTCCTGCCCGGCCTCGAGGAAGGCCAAGTCTCCGGGTTCGTGGGCGGCGACGTGGTCGCGATCCCTACCGGCGGCGCCAATGAAGAGGTTGCGCGCGAGTTCGTCACCTGGGTGCTCTCGGATGAAGCCCAGCTCGAAGGACTCGCCAAGAACTCGATCCTGACCACGCGCACCGACCTTGCCGACAACGAGTATTTCGCCGGCAACGAGAAGGTGCAGGCGACGGCGCAGGCGCTGGAAGCCGGTTACGTGCCGTGGGTGTTCCGCTTCGCCGACATGGTCAACTCGGACTCGAGCCCGTGGATCAACATGCTCCAGCGCGCCATCTTCGATGGCGACGTCGACGGGGCGATCGAAGAAGCGCGGGCACGCATGCTCGAGATCGCCAGCCAGTAGGGAGTGAAAGCCGGAATACCGTAGACTCCTCACCCCGGAAAGTTCCCCTGAACAGGGAACTTTCTACCCTCTCTCACTAGGGGAGAGGGTAGGGCGAGACACCCCTCCCTTCTCCCCTTGTGGGAGAAGGTGCCCGAAAGGCGGATGAGGGGGAGGCCGGCAAGGAAACCACAATGCTCTCCACCAACAACAAATATGTCGGGTTGCTCTACCTTTCACCGGCGCTACTGTTCGTGGCGGTGTTCGTGTTCTATCCGCTCGTCCAGCTCATCATGATCTCGATGACGAGCGAGTCCCTGCTCGGCGGCGGCGAGTTCGTCTGGTTCGACAATTACCTGCTCGCCTTTTCGGATCGCTCGTTCTGGATGTCGTTCTGGTTCACGGTGCGCTACACCCTCATCATCACGCCCATCCTGATGATCCTCGGTTTCCTGCTGGCGCTCTTGACCATGCAGAATCGGCCGCTCGCGCAACTGACGCGCGGCGTGGTGTTCCTGCCGGTGGTGATCGGGCTGGCCAGCTCGAGCCTGCTCTGGGTCTGGCTCTTCAACCAGCAGGTGGGCCTCTTCAACAAGGCGCTGGTCGACCTCGGCGTCATCGAGGAGCCGCTCGTCTGGTTCAACCGGGCCAATCTGGGCATGACGGCGGTCATTGTCTCGGTGGTCTGGAAGGTCGTCGGCTTCGGCATGATCATCATGCTCTCGGGCATGCAATCGATCAGCCACGAGGTGGTCGAGGCATCGATGATCGACGGGGCGAGCTATTGGCAGCGGGTCCGCAAGATCATCCTGCCACTGAGCGCCAGGGCGATCCTGCTGGCAACGCTCATCAGCGCCATCGGCTCGATGCTGGCCTTCGACCAGTTCTATCTGATGACGCGCGGCGCTCCGCGCGGACAGACGTTCACTTCCGTCTACTGGATTTACCAGAACTCCTTCGTCTACTTCAAACTGGGCTATGGCAGCGCGCTCTCGATCATCCTGATGGTCGTCATCATGGCGGGCGCGGCCCTGCAGATCACGCTGCAACGCCGGGGAGAAACGGCATGACCGACCTTGCTTCCCCCGCCACCAACATCACCACCGGCACGACCGATGCCCGCGTCGTCGGCGGTAGCCGGGCTGTCGGCTATCTCGTCGGAGCGCTGTGCCTCGCCATCATCGCCTTGATGCTGGTGCCGCTGGTGCTCTCGTTCCTCGCTTCGCTCAAACCTCCGGCCGAGGCGGCCGCGGTGCCGCCGGAATACCTGCCGCGCTCGCTCAGCCTCGAGAACTACCGAACGGTCGCCACCTATCAGGCAGGACTGTGGACTTACGTCGCCAACAGCCTCGTCGTTGCGGCCCTGACCATCCTCTTCTGCCTGGCGCTCTCGGTGCCGGCCGGCTACGCGCTGGCGCGCTATGCGATCCCGTTCAAGGAGGTGTTCTTCCTCTTGATCCTCGCCAGCATGATGATCCCCTACCAGGCCATGCTGACGCCGCTCTACCTCATGTTCTCGTCGCTGAAGCTGACCAACACCCATGTCGGCCTCGCCATCGTCCACACCATCCTGCAGCTGCCGTTCTCGGTCTACCTCATGCGCAACAGCTTCGAGGCGATCCCGCGCGAGCTGGAGGAGGCGGCGGTTATGGACGGGTGCACGAGCATGCAGATCCTGCGCCGCGTCTTCCTGCCGCTGGTGCTGCCCGGCATGATCACCGTCTCGCTCTTTGCCTTCATCAGCTCGTGGAACGAGTTCATCGCCGCGCTCATCTTCATGAGCCGCGAGACGAGCTTCACCGTGCCGGTGATGCTGACGGGCGTCTCGACCGGCATTTTCGGCGTTGTCGACTGGGGCGCATTGCAGGCCGGCGTCATCGTCTCGGTCATCCCCTGCGTCGGCGTCTACCTGCTGCTGCAGCGCTATTACGTCTCCGGGCTCCTCAGTGGAGCGGTGAAGTAACCGGATCGTTGCGTATGGATAAGTCTCGGCCTGAAGCACCACCCACCACGCGTCCCGACCGCACCCAGCGGTCGGGACCGACCATCCGCGACGTGGCACGCGCGGCGGGGGTGAGCATCGGCACGGTCTCCAAGGCCCTCAACAACGCCGGCAGCCTCAAGCAGGAGACGCGCGAGCGCGTGACCGAAGCGGCCCGCTCGCTGGGCTTCCGCCCGAACGACCTGGCGCAGGCGCTGCACCGGGGCCAGAGCTTTACCGTCGGCCTCATCTCCAACGACAGCTTCGGTCGCTTCACCATGCCGATCCTCGAAGGGCTCGAAAGCGTGCTCTACGAGGAGCGGATAGCGGTCTTCATGTGCAACGCCACCGACGACCCCGAGCGCGAGCGCCAGCACATTGAACAGCTGATGGGCAAACGCGTCGACGGATTGGTGTTCACCGCCCGCCGCGCCGACAAGCGGCCGAACCTAGGCGTCGATCTCGCGGGTCTCCCCACCGTCTTCGTCTTTTCGCAGAGCGACGATCCGCACTCGTTCTGCCTGCTGCCGGACGACGAGGGCGGAGCCTACCTCGGCGCGGCGCACCTCATCACCAACGGACGCCGCCGCATCGCGCATGTCACCGGGCCCGAGAGGTTCGAAGCTGTGCAGTTGCGCCGCGACGGCTGCCGCAAGGCGTTGGCCGACGCAGGTGTGCCGATCCGCTCGAACTGGTTCCTCAGCGGCGAATGGTCGGAAAGCTGGGGCCGGCAGGCCGTTGACATCCTCTTTGACGATCCGGACGATGTGCCGGACGGCATCCTCGCCGGCAACGACCAGATCGCCCGCGGCATCCTCGATGCGCTGCGCGATCGCGGCATCGACGTGCCCGGCGCCGTCGGCGTCGTCGGCTTCGACAACTGGGGCGTGATGGCCGAGGCCGCCCGCCCGACGCTGACGAGCATCGACATGAACCTCAACGCGCTGGGGCAAGAGGCCGGCCGGCGCATCCTCGCCATGATCGGCGGCAAGCGCTTTTCCGGCGTCGAACGGCTGCCCTGCACTCTGGTGGTGCGGGAAAGCTGCGGCGCCAAATCCAAGACAACAGCTTGAAAAGGGCAGGAGTATCTGAATGCGAAAGTTCGCACCGGTCGATTTCACTAGGGTTTCACTGACGGGCGCGTTCTGGCGCGAGCGGCTGGAAACCGTGCTGACGCGCACCATCCCCAGCCAGTACGAGAAGCTCGGCTCCTCGGGCATCCTCGAATCCCTGCTGCTGCTCGACCCGCCCCCGCCGCTGCGCATTCCGCGCGGGCCCACCGGGCACACGCACCAGGTCTTCTGGGATTCCGACATCGGCAAATGGATCGAAGCGGCCGGCTATGCGCTCCGCCACCGGCGCGATCCCGACATCGAAGCCAAGGTCGACGACATCGTCGACAAGCTTGCCGCAGCGCAGATGGAGGATGGCTATCTCAACCTCTGGTACCAGGGCCATGAGATCGAGAACCGTTGGACCAACCTGCGTGACCGGCACGAGCTCTACAATGCCGGGCATCTGCTGGAAGGCGCCATCGCCTATTTCCAGGCGACCGGCCGGCGCAAGCTGCTCGACGTGATGGAGCGCTATCTCGACCATATCCGCACGACCTTCGGCACCGGCCCCGGCCAGAAGCGCGGCTATTGCGGCCACCAGGAAATCGAGATCGCGCTCGTCAAGCTCTACCGGCTGACCGGCGAGAAGAAGCAGCTCGACCTTGCCGCCTACTTCATCAACGAGCGCGGCCGCCAGCCGCATTATTTCGACATCGAGGCGGTGGCTCGGGGCGACGATCCCAAGAACTTCCACTTCTACAAATCCGGCAACCACCAATACAGCCAGTCGCATAAGCCCGTGCGTGAGCAGGACAAGGTCGTCGGCCACGCGGTGCGGGCCATGTACATGTATACCGCGATGGCCGACCTCGCCGCCGAGCTCGGCGACGCGGAACTGAAGCGCGCCTGCGAGGTGCTGTGGAACGACGTGACCTCCACCCGCATGTACGTTACCGGCGGCTTCGGTCCCTCGGCCTCGAACGAAGGCTTCACCACCGACTACGACCTGCCAAACGACACCGCCTACGCCGAGACCTGCGCCTCGGTCGCCGTGATCTTCTGGGCGCAGCGCATGCTCAATCTCGATCTCGACGGCAAGTACGCCGACATCATGGAGCTGGCCCTGTTCAACGGCGCGCTCTCGGGCCTCTCGCGCGACGGCGAGCACTATTTCTACGAGAACAAGCTCGAAAGCGACGGCACTCACCAGCGCTGGGACTGGCATCCGTGCCCGTGCTGCACGATGAACGTCTCGCGCCTCGTCGCGTCGGTCGGCGGCTATTTCTATTCGGTGGGCGAAAACGTCGTCGCCATGCACCTCTATGGCGGTAATTCGGCAACCCTCGACATGGGCGCACGCAAGGTCCGCGTTGAGGAGACGAGCAACTATCCCTGGTCCGGCAACATCCGCATCTCCGTCGACCCGGAAGGCGAGGGCGCGCTCGACCTGAAGCTCCGTATCCCCGGCTGGGCCAAAGGCGCCAAGGCCAGCCTCAACGGCACGCCGGTCGATGTCGCCACCGGCACGCGGGACGGCTATCTGACGATCAGCCGCGACTGGAGGAAGGGCGACGTGATCGAGCTCGATCTGCCTATGCACCCGCAGCGCATCTTCGCCAATCCCAGGGTCAAGATGGACCAGAACAAGGTGACGTTGCGGCGCGGGCCGCTGGTCTATTGTCTCGAGCAGGTCGACAACCCCGTACCCGTCCCGGAGATCGTGCTGCCGCGCATGGCCGAGATCGCCGCCAGGGAGCGCCAGGACCTCTTCGACGGCATCACCGTGCTGGAAGCAGAAGGCAAGACGCTCGCCAAGGACGACTGGAACGGCGATCTCTACCGCACCAGCCCACCGACCCCGCAGCCCGTGACCCTCACCGCCGTGCCCTATTACATCTGGGCCAACCGGGAGCTCGGGCCGATGGCGGTGTGGATACGCGAGAACTAGGGGCGTACGCCGGGGAGGGAGGAAACCATGGCCCACGTGGAGCTGAGGGGGCTCAGCAAGCAGTTCGGCGCCGTCGAGGTGATCCGCGATTTGAGCCTCGACATCGAAGCCGGGGAGTTCTGCGCGCTGCTGGGCCCCTCGGGCTGCGGCAAGTCGACATTGCTGCGCATGATAGCGGGGCTGGAGACGGTCACCGCCGGCAAGGTCACCATCGCCGGGCGCGACGTGACGCAGGTGCCGCCGGCAAAGCGGCAGATCTCGATGGTCTTCCAGTCCTACGCGCTCTATCCGCACATGAGCGTGCGCCAGAACATCGGCTTCAGCCTCGAGATCGCCGGCGCACCCAAGGCCGAGATCGCCCGGAAGGTGGAAAAAGCCGCCGCCATGCTGCAGCTCGATCCCTATCTCGACAGGAAACCCGCCCAGCTCTCGGGCGGCCAGCGCCAGCGCGTCGCCATCGGGCGCGCGCTGGTGCGCGATCCGCAGGTGTTCCTGTTCGACGAGCCGCTCTCCAACCTCGACGCCAAGCTGCGCGTGCAGATGCGCCTCGAGCTCGCCAAGCTCCACCAGGAGCTGAAGACCACGATGATCTACGTCACCCACGATCAGGTGGAGGCGATGACGCTCGCCGACCGCATCGTCGTGCTCGACGCCGGCCGCATCGCGCAGGTCGGCTCCCCCCTCGACCTTTATCACCGGCCGCAGAACAAGTTCGTCGCCTCGTTCATCGGCTCGCCGGCAATGAACTTCCTGCCGGTCAGCGGCAATGGCGGCGAGGGCAGGGCGGTGACGCTCGACCTCAGCGGCGCCGGAACGCTTGTCGTCGAGACCCGGCATTCCGGCCGGCCCGATGGTGCGCTCGAGCTCGGCATTCGCCCCGAGCACGTCGCCCCGACGGCACCCGGAGATTCCGGAGCAGTTCTCGACGGGCGCGTGAGCGTGGTGGAGCGCCTGGGCAACGCCACCATCCTCTATGTCGATACGCCTGCCGGCAATCTCGTCGTCGAGGACGACAGCGAATCCGAAGCCCGCATCGGCGACGTGGTCGGCCTGCGCTTTGATGCGGCGCGTGTGCATCTCTTCGGGCAGGATGGTCGGGTAGTTTAGCTGCCGCGCCGCCCTTGTGGTTCGAGGCTGCACTCGGCAGACAAGGCCTCCTCACCCGGCGCTGCGCGTCGACCTCTCCCCCGAAGGGAGAGGTGAAGAGAGGCACTACGCCGCACCGCGCGCCACCTCTCCCTGGGGGGAGAGATCGGCTCCGCAGGAGCCGGGTGAGGAGGCCTTCACATTTTTTTGCCGCGTGACCGCAGACCTGCGCAGCGCCTAACCCTGCTCCAGCCGCAGCGGATAATTCGCCGGGTCGTGCACCGAATAAGTCATGTTGATCGGCCTGTCGGCGGTGTCGTAGGCGATCTGCTCGACGGTCAGCACCGCCGCCGGGCGCTCGAGGCGCAAAAGGCTGGCCTCTTCCTCGCCGGCCAGCGCCGCGCTCAGCAGGGTCTGGCCGTGGTGCGGAAAGAGCCCGTAGCGGTTGCGCAGCTCCGCATAGAACGAGCGGTTGCCCATCCGCCAGTCTAGGGTGAGAAGATCGGGGGCGAGCTCGGCCGCGATCCAGTCGTGCGAGATCGCGACCGGTTTGCCGTCGAGGAGCCTCAGGCGCTTGAGCGAGACCGCCAATTGGCCGGAGACGAGTCCCAGCCCCTCGGCAACCGCCGAAGGTGGTGCCACGGCTTCGGCAGCAAGCAAGGCGCTGCCCGGCACCTTGCCGTGCGCCAGCGCCGTCTCGGTGAAACTACGTAAAAGCTCGATCTCGTAGCCGCGCCGTGGCCGGCCTGTGGCATAGAAGCCTTTGCCCGGCTGGGCCCGCAAATGCCCCTCCAGCACCAGCTCCTTCATCGCCTGCCGCACGGTGATGCGGCTCACTCCCAACTGGTCGACCAGTTCACGCTCGGAGGCGATCTTGGCCTGCGCCGGCACCCCGTCGCCATAGAGGGTGTTGAGGATATGCGTTTTGACCTGCTTGTAGAGCGGGCGCGGATCGTCGCGGCTGATGGCCTTTGCCATTGAAAAACTCTGACGGCGTGAGCCGATTCCCTAAAGACCGTACACTAGCACATACCGACGCAGGGCAACGCCGGGGCCGGTATCGCTCGCCTCCATCTCGTCCTGTGGAGAGAAGTCGGCAGCCTCTTTTCACTTTCGGGCTAACTGGATATAACCAGATATACGTCAAAGGCAACAGGGGCGGTTCGTGAAGCTGGCGCTGATCGGTGGCGGAGGTGTGAGGGCGCCGCTCTTCGTGCAGGCGGCGCTGCGCCGTGCCGGCCGGATCGGTCTCGACGAGATCTGCCTTATGGACGTCGATGCACGCCAGCTCGAGCTCGCCGGCACGCTCTGTCAGGAGCTGGCCCGGCGCGAAGGCGTTGCGACCCGCATCACTACCGCAACCGACGCGGCAACCGCCCTTGGCGGCGCCGACTATGTCATCACCACCATCCGCCCTGGCGGCACCGATGGGCGCATCGCCGACGAACGCATTGCTCTCGATATCGGCGTGCTGGGTCAGGAAACGACGGGTGCCGGTGGCTTTGCCATGGCGCTGCGCTCCATACCGGCCATCCTCGACTATGCTCGGCTCATGGCCGACCTTTGCCCCGACGCCTGGCTCATCAACTTCACCAATCCCGCCGGACTTGTAACGCAGGCGTTACGCGATGAGGGATTCGAGCGCGTGGTCGGCATCTGCGACAGCGCCAACGGCGCCCAGCGCGCGGTTGCCCGGTGGGCCGGCGTGCCGGACGAGACGGTCATCACCGAGCTCTTCGGCCTCAATCATCTCTCCTTCACCCGTTCCGCAACGGTCGATGGGCGCGACCTGCTGCCGGACGCATTGGCCGACGACGATTTCCTGGACGGCAGCGTGCAGCGCGTTTTCGAGCACGAGGTGGTGCGCCGCCACGGCATGTGGCTCAACGAGTACCTCTATTATTTCTACTATGCCGAGAAGGCGGTTGCCGCCGCCAGTGGGGCGAGCCGCGGCGAGGAGATCAAGGCGATGAACGCCCGCCTGCTGCCCCGGCTGGAAGCGGCCAACGATGCCGGCGCGGCGCTCGATCTCTATTTCGACTACGAGCGCGAGCGCAGCGGCTCCTACATGCGCGGCGCCAGCCAGAACGGCGCGGGCGCCAATGGCCACTCCGCCGATGATGGCGAAGGCTATGCCGGGGTCGCGCTGGACGTCATCGAGGCGCTCTCCGGCGGCAAGCGGGTGCGCACCGGCCTCAATGTGCCCAATGCCGGCGCGATCGAAGACTTGCGCGATGAGGACGTCGTCGAGGTCAGCTGCCATGTCGACGCCTGCGGCATCCAGCCGGTGCATTTCGGCCCGATGCCGGAACGGCAGTCCTACCTCGTCAAATCGGTCAAGAACTACGAGCGCCTGACCGTGGAAGCGATCCGGCGGCGTGACCGCCTGCTTGCGGTCGATGCATTGGTGGCGCACCCTCTCGTGCTGTCATATTCGCGCGCGCGTCCGCTGGTCGACGGATATCTGGAAGCGCACGCGGCCTACACGGGGGAGTGGGCCTGAGATGATCACGCCGGCACGCAACTGCGATGTTCTGGTGGCAGGCGAGTACTTCTGCGACCTGATTTTTGCCGGCCTCGATGGCGTGCCGCGGCTCGGCACGGAACTCTTCGCATCGGGCCTGTCGATCGTGCCCGGCGGCACCTACAACATGGCGCTCGCCGCCACGCGCCTCGGGCTCGCGACCCGCTGGTGCTGTGATTTCGGGTCCGACATCTTCAGCGACTTCGTGCTGGCGCAGGCGCGTGCCGACGGGATCGACCCGGTTGCCTTCCGCCGCGTCGACGGCGAGCTCCCACGCATTTCGGCGGCGTTCGCGGACAAGGGCGAGCGCGGGTTCATCAGCTATAGCGCCGCCGTTCCACGCGCGCCGGATATGTCGTGCCTGCGCCTCCACCGCCCGCGCTGGCTGCTGCAGACCTTCCGCTACGAGCCTGACTGGCTGGAATTCGTCCACACCGCCCGCCAGCAAGGCGCCAAGGTCTTCCTCGATTGCCGCGGCGGCGATTTCACCCTGGAGACGCCCGGCGTGCGCGAGCTTATCGCGCTGGCCGACGTGTTTTCGCCCAATGCCGAGGAAGCAATGGCGCTCGCGGGCACGCGCGAACTGGATCGCGCTGTCGTCGAGCTTGCGGGGCTGGCGCCGGTCCTTCTCGTCAAGAACGGCGCTCGGGGCGTGCTGCTCGTTTCCGAGGGAATGCGGGTTACTCACCCCCCGCCGGCAGTGGAGGTCGTCGATACCGTGGGAGCGGGCGACGCCTTCAATGCCGGCTTCATCCACGCAATGATCGAGGGCCTCGGGCTCCCGACATCGGCCCACTTCGCTGTGCTCTGCGGCTCGATATCGACGACGGGCCCCGGCAGCCGGTCGGCCCCGACCGTTGCCGAACTCGCACGCCTTGCCGCTTTGGAGATGTCTAGCGACCGCCCCGTCGGCCGGGAGAGGTCGGCCACTACGGGAACGATCAACTGAAAATTCTGGAGGGAACGATGAACAGACTGCTGCTCATGACTGCCGCCTCGCTCGCCGCCCTGGCTCCCGCGACCGCGATGGCCCAGACCGCACTGACCTTCGCCTATTGGGGCGACCCTGCCGAACTGCCGCCTTTCGAGGAGATCGTCTCGACCTACGAGGCCGCGCATCCGGACGTCGACATCACCGTCCAGCATGCGCCCTGGTCGGGATATTTCACCCGGCTCGACACGCAGCTGGCCGCCGGCGCCGGGCCCGACGTGTTCTTCATCACCAACGTGCCGTCCTATGCCGCGCGCGGCCAGCTGGAGCCGCTCGACCAGTGGATCGCCGACAGCGGCTTTCCCATCGATCTCTACAACCAGGAGGCATTGAAGAGCCATTCGCTCGAGGGCGCGCTCTATTCCATCCCGCGCGACAACGACACCAACGCGCTTTACTACAATGTCGATGCCTTCGAGGAAGCCGGTGTCGCGCCGCCCGACGGCAACTGGGACTGGGACGACCTGCGCGAAGCTGCAAACGCGCTGACGCAGCGTGAGGGTTCGCGCATCGCCCGCTATGGCCTCGCGCTCGAAGCCAACGACTGGCCGATCTGGGTGCGCCAGAACGGCGGCGAGGTGTTCGACGATTCCTTCGCGCCCACGCAATATCGGCTCGACCAGCCCAAGGCCGTCGAAGCCATCCAGTTCATCGGCGACATGATCAACGAGGATCGGGTGATGCCGAGCTTCCAGGAATCCCAGCAAAGCGGTGGCACCTCTCAGCTTTTCCTCAGCCAGCAGGCGGCGATGGTCATCGCCAACGCCGCGCGCCTCGGCACCTTCGCCGATGCTCCGTTCGAATGGGCGGTGGCTCCGCTTCAGACCGGGCGCGACGGCACGCGGGTCAACCGCCTCGGCGGCGCAGGCTTTGCCATGAACGCCAACGCGCAGAACAAGGAGGCTGCCTGGCAGTTCCTCTCGTTCCTGGCGGGCGAGGAAGGGCAGGCGATCTTCGCTTCGGCCAGCGCCTCGGCGGTGCCGGCGATGATCGGCAGCGAGACGGTGCGCGAGGCCTTCAGCGCGCCCTTCGCCGATGTGTTCCTGGCTGAAAGCGAGAACGGCTATCCGCTGCCGCAGTTCGCCAATTACGTCGACATCACCAACCTCTACATCCAGCCCGCTCTCGACCTTGTCTGGAGCGGGGAGGCGACGGCCGAAGAGGCCCTTGCCGGCATCGCCGGCGACGTCAACGCCCGCCTCGGCCAGTGATATCGCGGCTCGCGGGCGGATTCCCGCGAGCCTTCCACCTTTCCGGCAATCAGGACCGTTCCGATGCGCGTTATCGATACCCACGTCCACTATGGATTCTGGGACAAGCTCTTCACCCGCGACGCCGAGCGCGGCTTCCTCGAGGCTCTTTCCGATGTCTGCGAGGATGCCGGCATCGAGAAGATCGCGCTCCTCGCCAATCCAGGCCGCGGCAACGACAAGCTCGCCCGCGCCCTGGAGCAGCGGCCGGACCTCGTCATCGCCATGGGCCGGCTGGAGCTCGACCGCGATCCCGTCTCGCTGGTCGAGGACTTCTACCAGCGCGGATTCCACGGCATCAAGATGATCGGGGTCTCCAAGAACTACGACCACGAGGACTACTATCCATACTACGAGGCGGCTGCCGCGCGCGGGCTGCGCCTGCTCTTCCACACGGGCATCCTCGGCGGGCCGGTGGACTACCTCGAAGGCGACAACGAGGACGCCTGGAAGGCTCCGCCGGAGGGCAAGGCAGAGGAGGAACTGGTCCATCGGCTCGGCCGGCAGATCCGGCGCGAGAAGTACGGGTTCTCGAGCGCCCGCATGCAGCCCATCTATCTCGACACCATCGCCTTCTACTTTCCCGAACTCTTCATCATCGGCGCGCACCTGGGTTGGCCGGACTACCGCACAGCCTGCGCCATCGCCCGTTGGCGTCCGCGCCTCTACTTCGACATTTCGGGTGGCGACGTGGTGCACAACCACATCGTCGAGGGCGGTTACATCGGCAAGGAGATCAGCCCGAGAAAGCTCCTCTACGGCTCCGACTGCGACCTGAAGCGCATGAAGGCGGATCTCCTTCGCTGGAAGGCGGCTTTCGACACGATGGGGCTCACTGAGGACCAGCAGGACATGATCTTCTACCGCAACGCCGCACACATCTTCGGGCTGGACGCCTGATCCATGGCGGGGAGGGGATCACTCGCCCGGCGCGACGCGGTGGCGGCGTGGCTCTTCCTCGCGCCGAGCCTCGTCCTCTTCATCACCTTCACCGGCCTGCCGGTCGTTGCGGCGTTCCTCATCTCCTTTACCCAGTGGGACCTCTTCAACCCGGCGAAATTCGTCGGGTTGGGCAACTACATGACCTTGGCGCGCGACGGTATCTTCGGCAAGGTCATGGGCAACACCGCCTATTTCGTCCTCGCCTCGGTGCCCGCGCAGATGGTGCTGGGGTTGGCCTGCGCGCTGGCGCTCAACCGTGGCATCAGGGGGCAGACCTTCTTCCGTGTCGCCTATTTCCTGCCGGTGGTCACCAGCACCATCGCCGCCGCGCTCGTCTGGGCATGGCTGTTCAACTCCAATTTCGGGCTGATCAACGCGCTGCTCAGCGCCTTCGGCATCACAGATCCGCCGCGTTGGCTCGGCTCGACCACCTGGGCGCTGCCGGCGGTGATCGTCGTCTCGGTCTGGCAGAACGTCGGCTACGCCATGGTGCTGTTCCTCGCCGGCCTGCAGAACATCCCCAAAGACCTCTACGATGCCGGCGCGATCGACGGAGCGCAGGGCTGGAGGCGGTTCTACTACATCACGCTGCCGATGCTTTCGCCGACGACGTTCTTCGTCCTCATCATCTCGATCATCGGCAGCTTCCAGGTGTTCGAGCTGGTGTTCGTGATGACCAATGCCGGACCGGCCAACGCCACCAACACGCTCGTCTTCTACATCTACCAGAACGGCTTCCAGTTCTATCAGATGGGCTATGCGAGCGCGGCCGCGATGGTGCTCTTCCTCATCGTCCTCATCGCGACCCTCGTGCAGTACCGGCTGCAGACCAGGTGGGTGCATTATGGCTAGGCCGGGCCGCAACGGCGCCGTCGACTGGCTGATCTTTGCGGTGCTGCTCGCCGGCGTCATCGTCTCCTGCGGTCCCTTCGCCTGGATGCTGGCGACATCGATCAAGCCGGACGCAGAAGTCTTCCGCTTCCCGCCGACGCTCTTCACCACCGATCCGCAGCTCGACAACTACCGCGAGATCTTCTCCGCGATTCCCTTCGGACGGGCTTTCGTCAATTCGCTCGTCGTCTGCATCGCGATCACGCTCGCTCAGCTCCTGGTCTGCTCCATGGCCGCCTACGCCTTCGCTTGCCTCGATTTCCGGGGACGCGAGCCGCTGTTTCTCATTTATCTCGCCGCGCTGATGGTGCCGCCGCAGGTTACCATCATCCCCAACTTCATCCTGGTGCGCTCGCTCGGCTGGATCGACACCTACCAGGGTCTCATCCTGCCCTTTGCCTTCTCGAGCTTCGGCACGTTCCTGTTGCGCCAGTATTTCAAGACCATCCCTAAGGAATTGATTGAAGCTGCCCGCATAGACGGCTGCGCCCACTGGCAGATCTATCTCTATATCGTCATGCCGCTCTCGCGCGCGGCGCTGGGCGCGCTCGCCATTTTCGCGTTCGTCAGCCAGTGGAACAACTTCCTCTGGCCGCTGATCGTCACCACCCGCCCCGAGATGCAGACGGTGACCGTGGCGCTCAGCACCCTGCAGGGACAGTACAACACCGACTGGCCGCTGCTGATGACCGGCAGCGTGCTCGCCGTCGCGCCGGTCATCGCCGTCTTCATCCTCGGCAACCGTTCCTTCATTGCGGGGTTGACTGCCGGAAGCTTCGGCGGACGGTGACTATCTGGCCGCCGGGTAGCGACAGACCGGACGGATTTGTCTATACTCGTTCGGCATGAGGTCCGCAGACGCGTGGCCGAGCGTTCTTTCCGGGCACGTAGCCTGCGGCCATCAGATGGCTCGTTTGGGAGGAACGGTTATGGCTCAATCGCATGCAACCGCCACGACGACGACGGTTGAAACCCCGCAGGTCCGCAACATCACCACCTCCGATGTCTTGGAGGCCCTGCGTCATGGCTTCGAAGACTTCTGGGAGCACCCGTCGCACTACGCGTTCGCCGGAGTGATCTACCCGATCGTCATGGTGGTGGCGGCCGTTTGGGTCTCGGGGCAAAACATATTGCCGCTGCTCTATCCCTTGGCCACCGGCTTCGCCCTTCTAGGACCCTTTGTCGCCCTGATCTTCTATGAGGTCAGTCGCCGCCAGGAGCTGAGGATGGATGCCTCCTGGAGACATGGATTCGAAGCCTTGCGCTCACCCAATCTGTCGCAGATGGCGACCGTCGGCATCGTGCTCTGCGCGCTGTTCGTCACCTGGCTCATCACCGCGCAGGTGCTGTTCACCGGGCTTTTCGGCAGCGAGCCGCCGACATCGCTCTCGGGCCTCTTCTACGAGATCCTGACCACCGGGCAGGGCTGGACGCTGATCATCTTCGGCAACCTCATCGGGTTCCTCTTTGCTACGCTGGTGCTCTTCATCTCCGTGGTGACCTTCCCGCTGATGCTCGACCGGCACGTGACGGCGCGCCAGGCCATCGAGACCTCGCTCAAGGCCTCGCTCACCAACACCATTCCCGTGCTGCTCTGGGGCCTCATCGTCGCCGTCCTCTTGGCGGTCGGCATGGCGACGCTGTTCGTCGGGCTGATCATCGTCATGCCGGTGCTCGGCCATGCCACCTGGCATCTCTACCGCAAGATGATCGTGCCGCAGGCCGGTCGCGTCGCCCGCGCAAGGGCCCCGCGAGCCGCTCGGGCTCCGAGCGGCGTCCGCCCGGCGTAGGCGACTATCCTTCCAAAGCCACGCCCGGTTTGGCGCCGGGCGTGGCGACATTTTCCACAAGGCCGTCAGACCTCAACATGTCGTCCCCGCGAAAGCGGGGACCTCCGTTTGCTGGACCGGAAAGGGACAGAGATTCCCGCTTTCGCGGGAATGACCGTGATGTGGCGGTTGTCGAGCCAGCTCGATCGGCCAGCGTTTACCGGGTACCGGCTTTCGTAGGGATGACAGCCGGTGGGCGATTCAAGTCCCGCCGCTGAGGAAGAACACACGCATCCATTCGGTATAGCTTGCTTCGATTCCCATCATGGCGACGAAGACGAGGATCAGCACGGGCGGCACCAGGATCGCGTAGGAGAGGGCCAGCCGCTCCCAGGCCATATGCATGAAGACGGCGATGATGAGCCCTGCCTTCAAGAGCATCAGCGCAATGATCAGTCCCCAGCGCAAGAGCCCTTGGAACTGCAGGATATCGACCATGTAGGAGCCGACCGAGAGGATGAAGAGCCAGGTCCAGACCGTGAGGTAAAGCTTGATCGGATGTTCCTGGTGCTCCTCCTGCGGCGGGGCGGTATTGGCTGTGGCTGCATGATCCATGGCGCTCACCAGAGATAGAAGAAGGCGAAGATGAAGACCCAGACGAGATCGACGAAGTGCCAGTAGAGGCCCATGATCTCGACCATCTCGTAGCGGCCTTTGCGGCCCGTCAGGAACCCGGGCTTGCCGTTGTCGAGATCGCCGCGCCAGACCTTGCGGGCCATGATGAGAAGGAAGATCACGCCGATCGACACGTGCGTGCCGTGAAAACCCGTGATCATGAAGAAGCTTGCGCCGAACTGCTCGGCGCCCCAGGGGTTGCCCCAGGGCCGCACGCCTTCGTGGATGAGCTTGCTCCACTCGAAGGCCTGCATCCCGACGAACATCGCTCCAAAGAACGCGGTCACCAGGATCAGCGCTGTGGTCTTCTTCCTGTCGCGCCGGTAGGCGTAGTTCACTGCCATCGCCATCGTGCCGCTCGAGGTGATGAGCACGAACGTCATAATGGCGATGAGCAGGAGCGGCATGTGCATGCCGAAGACCTCGAGCGCGAAGACCTCGCTGGCGTTCGGCCACGGCACCGTCGTCGACATGCGCGCCGTCATATAGGAGAGCAGGAAGCAGCCGAAGATGAAGGTGTCGCTCAGAAGGAACACCCACATCATCACCTTGCCCCAGGAGGCCGTCTTGAAGGAGCGCTGGTCGGAAGACCAGTCCTTGACGATGCCCTTGAAGCCGGGTTCCAGCGTCGGCGCTGCGTGCGGCTGGGTTGCGCCGGTATCGTTCATGTGAGGCCACTCCCCGACAGGATCTGTCCGCAGATCGAGAGGAACTCGCCGGCCCAGCCGGAGAGCACCAGAAGCAGGATCACCCAGACGAACAGCATGAAGAGCCAGTAGGTCGCCGCCAGTTCGACGCTGAGGCGGATGCGCTGCGTCCCGTCGCTGCGCCAGATGCGCTCGAACGTGCGGGCCAGCGCGAACATGCCGCCGATGACGTGGAGGCCATGGGCAGCGGTCATCAGGTAGAAGAAGCTGACGGCCGGCCCCGAATTGACGAAGTAGCCGCCGCCGGCGAGCATCCTCCAGGCGGCGAGCTGGCCGGCAAGGAACGCCAGCGCCGCAACGCTCGCGACGATGGCGCCGGCCCTCGCGTGCCCGAGATTGCCGCGCGTGGCGCCCGCTCGGGCCCATTCGAGCGCGAGGCTTGCAACGATGAGGCAGAGCGTGTTCGGCCAGACGATGAAGGGCAGGGGTACCGCCTGCCAGTCCGTCATCTCGGCGCGCAGCACATAAGCGCTGATGAGCAGCGCGAAGAGCGATCCGACGACGGCGAGGAAGACACCGAGCCCGACCTGCGCCGGCTGGCGCGGTTCTGCCGATTGCGCCAGCGTGCCGGCCGCGTCGACCTGCAACCACGGCTTGGCGAGCAGGCCCTGCCGGGAAAGCCACCAACCGGCGCCGAGCGCCAGCACGGCCATGAAGATCAGCACCGCGCTCATGCCGGTGTCTCCCGCGTGACGGTCGCCGGCTGGTTCTGCGGGATGAAGTCCTCGGCCGCGCCAGGCACGCTGTAGTCGTAAGCCCAGCGGTAGACGACGGGCAGGTCCTTGCCCCAGTTGCCGTGGCCGGGCGGCGTTTCGGGCGTCTGCCATTCGAGCGTCGTCGCCCGCCACGGATTGCCGCCGGCTTCCTTGCCGTGCTTGCGGCTCCAGATGAGATTGAAGACGAACACGATCTGCGCGAAGCCGACGATGAAGGCGACGATCGAGATGAAGGCGTTGAGCGCGTGCGCCGACTCCGGCATCAACAGGATGTCCGAGCTCTCGAAATAGCGCCGCGGCGCGCCCATCAGCCCGAGATAATGCATCGGGAAGAAGATGAGGTAGGCGCCGAGGAACGTCACCCAGAAGTGGAACTTGGCCATCGCATCGTCGAGCATGCGCCCGGTGACCTTCGGATACCAGTGATAGATCGCCCCGAAGATGACGAGGATCGGCGCGACGCCCATCACCATATGGAAGTGCGCGACGACGAACATGGTGTCCGACAGCGGCACGTCGACCACCACGTTGCCGAGGAAGAGCCCCGAGAGCCCGCCGTTGACGAAGGTGACGATGAAGCCGAGCGCAAAGAGCATGGGCGGCGTGAAGTGGATGTCGCCGCGCCAGAGCGTCAGCACCCAGTTGTAGACCTTGATCGCCGTCGGCACGGCGATGATCAGGGTGGTCGTCGCAAAGAAGAACCCGAAATATGGGTGCATGCCCGAGACGTACATGTGGTGCGCCCAGACGATGAAGCTCAGGGCCCCGATGATGACGATGGCCCACACCATCATCCGGTAGCCGAAGATGTTGCGCCGCGCATGCGTCGAGATCAGGTCCGAGACGATGCCGAAGGCGGGCAGGGCGACGATGTAGACTTCCGGATGCCCGAAGAACCAGAAGAGGTGTTGGAAGAGGATCGGGCTGCCCCCGCCATAGCTCAGCTGTTCGCCGAATTCGACGAGGGTCGGCATGAAGAAGCTGGTGCCCAGGAGCTTGTCGAAGAGCATCATCACGGCGGCGACAAACAGCGCCGGAAAGGCGAGGAGCGCCATGATGGTGGCAACGAAGATGCCCCAGACGGTGAGCGGCATGCGCATCAGCGTCATGCCGCGCGTGCGCGCCTGCAGCACGGTGACCGTGTAGTTGAGCCCGCCCATGGTGAAGCCGGCGATGAAGAGGATGAGCGAGACCAGCATCAGCACGATGCCGAACTGTTGTCCGGGCGTGTTGGAAAGGATCGCCTGCGGTGGATAGAGCGTCCACCCCGCCCCCGTCGGCCCGCCGGGCACGAAGAAGCTGGCGACCAGCACCAGCACGGCGAGCAGGTACACCCAGAAGCTGAGCATGTTTGCGTAGGGGAACACCATGTCCCGCGCGCCGATCATAAGCGGAATGAGGTAGTTGCCGAAGCCGCCGAGGAAGAGGGCGGTGAGCAGGTAAACCACCATGATCATCCCGTGCATGGTGATGAACTGGTAGTACCGCTCGGCATCGATGAAGGCGACGGCGCCCGGGAAGCCGAGTTGCAGGCGGATCAGCCAGGAGAGGACCAGCGCCACCGCGCCGATGGCGAGGGCCGTCGCCGCGTACTGCACGGCGATGACCTTGGCGTCCTGGGAGAAGACATAGGTGCTCCACCAGCCGTGGGCGTGGGGCAGCTCCATTTCCTCGATTTCGGCGGGCGGCGCCGACGCGCTCGCCTCATGGGGAATGTCGGCCATCAGTCCCTCCTCGATGCCCCCTCAACTCGCGAGGTCCGCGAACGTGACCTGCGTCGTCAGCCACTCGTCGTACTCCTCCTGGGTGACGACGGTGACCATGCCGCGCATGTAGGAATGCCCCGTGCCGCAGAGTTCGGCGCAGAGAATCTCATAGGTGCCCGTCTTGGTCGGCGTGATCCAGAAATAGGTGACGGAGCCCGGTATCATGTCCATCTTGGCGCGGAATTCGGGCACGTAGAAATCGTGCAGCACGTCGATCGAGCGCAGCAGGAACCGCACCGGCTTGTCGACCGGCAGCAGCAGCTCGCCGCCCTCGATGATCACGTCGTCGCCACTCGCCGGGTCGTCCGGATTGACCCCGAGCGTATTGTCGACGCCGATGAGCCGGTTGTCGGCGCCCCCGAGCTGCCCGTCGGCGCCCGGCAGCCGATAGCTCCACAGCCATTGCTGGCCGACGACCTCGACATTGGTCGCCTCCTCCGGCACCTCGATGAACTGGGCCCACACGAAAAGGCCGGGGGTGAGCATGGCGATGACGCCGCCGGCGGTCAGTGCCGTCAGGATGCTCTCGAGCCGCTTGTTCTCCGGCTCATAGGCGGCCTTGCGCCCCTCCTGGTGGCGGAACTTCCACAGGCAATAGGCGACGAACAGCACCACCGCCGAGAATACAGCTCCGGTGATCGCGAAGGTGAGGACCGTGGTGTCGTCGATATAGCCCCAATTGGACGCGAGCGGCGTGAACCACCAGGGGCTCAGGAAGTGGAAGACCACCGAACCCACGACGATGAGCACCATGATGACGGCAAAGATCATCGCCCCCAGACCTCCCTTGCGGCCGGGAGGGCCTCGATTGCCCGCAACCGCTCTTGGAGCGGCCCTAGGCTGCCTTCGACTGGCGATGATGTGGTCGTTCGCATGGCCACGCCCCTTGCATCACCCCTCCCGGTGACCTGAATGCTCGGAACAGACGCTAGGCACGACAGTAACCGCGGCAGATGAGAGTCGCGGCCGATAATGTTGAATGCTCACATCGACTTGGAAGATTGTCAATGTGAATGGCTGGCGCCGTGCAGAATTGCCCGGCGCCAGTATCGGCGCCGGCTTATTGCGCCGGAGCGGTGGTATTGCCTTCCGCATCGAACTGCGAAAGGTAGGCGACGACATTGGCGCGCTCCTGCGCATCGGGCAGGCCTGCGAAGGCCATCCTGGTGCCCTGGACGAACTGGCGCGGCGCTTCGAGGAACGCCGAAAGCGACTCGGCATCCCAGGTGATGCCCGAGTCCTTCATCGCCGGCGAATAGTTGAAGTCGGCAAGGCTGCCCGCCTGCCGTCCGATGATGCCGTTGAGTTCGGGGCCGGCAGCGTTGCGCGCATCGGGCCCGACCCGATGGCAGGCCATGCACTTGCGGAATACGGTTTCGCCGGCCGCCGGATCGCCCGTGGGTTCCTGAGCGGATGCGGACGCCGGCACCAGCACCGCGAGCGCGAGGCTGGCGGCGTAAAACGCACGTCTCAAGGCTGCTGCTTGCATACTCTCCTCCTCAGTGCGACGCGCGAAGAGGCGAGATACGGCTCATCGCAAGACCGTCACGGCAACGAGAATCGAGAGCCGGCGACCCGTCTCCCCCGCGGGCCGCTTGTGGCTCCATGACCGGCGCTACGTGGGCGCCGGTCACTTGGTAAACCGAGAGAACGATAGCCCCAGAACCTGTGCTCCGGGGCCCGTTCATACGAGATGAGGCAATATGTCGCGGATGCATTGCGTGGGGAGGTTGAGGGTGAGCACCAAACGCAGAACGCCGCTCTTTGCAGAGCCGCTCTTGTAGACCGCCACCACTTGCAGCCTTGCACTACTTCAGCCGCTTCTCCCCCGCCTCGATGCGGATCGGCAGCACGTTCTCGGGCGGGGGCAGTGGGCAGACCGCGTGCTCGGTGAATGCGCAGGGCGGGTTGAGCGCCTTGTTGAAGTCGAGGACGATGCTGTCCTGCGTCACCTCCTCGCCATAGACGAAGCGGCAGGCGGGGTAGGTCGAATCGCGCGAGGTGAGGTCGCGGATGACGAACTGCGGCGCCTGCGGCGTGCCGTGCGTGGCGACGAGCTCATAGGTCTGGCCGTCGCGCTCGAACACCGCCTTGTGCGTCACCTCGACCTCCGTCGGGATCGATTTGCTGGTATCGACTGTGATGCCCAAAGGGGCGTCCAGCGGCACCCATCGGGCAACGATCCGCCAGCTCGGATCGAGCGGGAAGTACTCGATCGGCGCCAGGTGGTTGGGCGCATCCGAGGTGGTATCGCGCACGCGCAGCGCATTCTCGCCGTTGAGTGTGGTGACCTCCAGCAGCAGGTTGCCGGCGGTGAAGCGCGGCGGCTTCTTCGTGTTGAGCGCGAGAACCTGCGCCGGCCCACCATTGGCCGGCGTGTAGGTCACGCCGCCCGAGGCATCCTGCATCAGGCTGCCGACATGCTCAGGCCCGGCCGAGAGCGCGATGTCGTTGTCCGCCGCGCTGCCGACGGTCACCGTGCCCTCCGACAGCCAGACGCGGGCGATGATGTTGAGCCAGCCGTCCGGCGCCTTCAACGCCGCGAGGCGACGGACCTTCCAGTCCTCGTAAGAATGCGCGTAGTCGGTCATGGCGAAGTGTCCTTGCTCTTGAGCCGCGGCACGCTGGCGAGCAGCCGCTGCGTATAAGGGTGTTGCGGGTTGGCGAGAACGGCCACAGTCTCGCCCGCCTCGACGATCCGGCCCTTCTCGAGGATGACGATGCGGCGGCAGAGGGCCGCGACGACGCCGATGTCGTGCGAGACGAAGACGAGGCTCATGCCCGCGCCCAGCCGCCGCAGCAGATCAACGATGCGGGTGCGGGTGGTGAGGTCCAAGGCGCTCACTGCCTCGTCGGCGAGCAGCAGCTTCGGGCTGGGCACGATGGCGCGGGCGATGGCGATACGCTGGCGTTGTCCGCCCGAGAACTGGTGCGGATAGCGCCGGGCCGCGTCGCGATCGAGCCCGACCGAGGCGAGGGCGTCCGCCACCATCTGCGTATGGTCGCCGGGCACGCGCAGAGACCGCAGCGGCTCGGCGACGATGGAAGACACCGTCTGGCGCGGGTCGAGCGAGGAGTAGGGATCCTGGAACACCACCTGCACCTGCCGGCGGAAGCTGCGCATGAAGGCAGCATTGCCCGGATCGAGCGGCGTCCCGTCGAAGCTGATGCTGCCGCTCGCCGGGCGTTGCAGGCCAAGCAGCAGACGCAACAGCGTCGTCTTGCCGGAGCCGGATTCGCCCACCAGCCCGATCGTGTCGCCGGCCGTGATGTCGAGCGAGACGGCATCGAGGATGCGCCGGTCGCGCGCATAGCCGAAGCTGACGTCATCGACGCGCACGAGGCTCATGACCGGCCCTCCAGCGCATCGTCGAAGCTGCGCGCGGCGGCGAGCAGGCTGCGGGTATAGTCGTGCTGCGGCGCTCCGAACACGGTGGCGACGGGTCCGGTCTCTACGGCTTCGCCTTTGCGCAGCACCACCACGCGCTCGACCGTATTGGCGACGACCGGTAGGTCGTGGCTGATGAACAGCAGCGCCATATTGCGCTCGCGCACCAGCCGGTCGAGGAGATTGAGGATCTCGGCCTGGGTGGTGACGTCGAGGGCGGTCGTCGGCTCGTCCGCGATCAGCAGGTCTGGCCGGCAGGCGAGCGCCATGGCAATGGCGATACGCTGGCGCTGGCCACCGGACAGTTCGTGCGGATAGGCGCGGGCAATGCGGGTCGGGTCGGACAGTGCGACCTCGTCGAGCAGTGCGAGCACGGCCCCGTCGAGAGCCGTCCCGGACAGGGGCCGGCCATCCCGTCGTGCCCGGCGCGACAGCGGTTCGGCGACCTGCCGGCCGACCCGCTTCAGCGGGTCGAGCGCTGTCAGCGGTTCCTGGAAAACGATGGCGGCAGCGGTGCCGCGCAACTGGTCGAGCTGGTTATCGGGTGTGCCGATGACCTGCTGGCCGGCAAGTTCCACGGAGCCTTCCGCAACGAGGCCCGCGGGCAGAAGGCCGGTCGCTGCAAGCGCGGTGAGCGACTTGCCGGAACCGGATTCTCCGATCAGGCCCACTCGCTCGCCGGATGCGGTCTGGAAGGAAAGATCGCGCACCAGCGTCGTCGTACCCGTGCGGATGGTCAGCCGGTGGACATCGAGCAGCGCGCTCATCGTGCCTGCCTCGTCGGATCGATCGCTTCGCGCAGCCCGTCGGCGAGAAGGTTCATGCCGATGACCAGCGACACCAGCGCGACGCCCGGCGCGATGGCTCCGATCGGCGCGGTGTAAACGGTGCCCTGCGCCTCCTGCAGCAGCCGTCCCCAGGAGGCGTTGGGCGGCGGCGCACCGAGGCCGAGATAGGAGAGCGACGCCTCCGCGATCACCGCCAGCCCGAATTGGAGGGCGAAATTGACCGACAACGTCGGCCAGATGTTCGGCAGCACGTGGATCAAGACGATGCCGAGCCACGACGTGCCGGAGGTGCGCGCAGCCGTGATGTAATCCATCAGCAGCACGCGCTTGGCGAGGATGCGGGTCAACCGCGCCACGATCGCCGAGAGCGCGATGCCGAGAGCGACGATCGCCGTCGAGAGGCTCGCCGTGTCGCTCGCCGCCACCACCAGCATGGCGATGAGGAGGGTCGGGAAGGCGATGAGGATATCGAGCGTTGCCGCCAGCGCATCGTCCAACCACCGGCTCGCGAATGCTGCGAGGAGCCCGAGCGTGACGCCGATGACGGCGCCGATGGCGACAGCGCCGACGCCAACCATCAGCGCGATGCGGCTGCCGATCATCAGCTGCGTGAAGAGATCGCGCCCCAGCCGGTCGGTGCCCACCCAGTGCAGCCAGGATGGCGGTTCCAGCCGCCCGCCCGCCATGGCGGATGGATCGTAGGGCAGCCAGACGAGCGTCAGCAGCGCGATGACGACATGGATGCCGACGAGCACCGCACCCGCATAAAGTGTGAGGGAGTGCTGCCGGCGCTCCACGGCCTGTGTTTCGGCTGCGGCCGTCATGGCTGCACGCGCCCGCGCAGTCGCGGATCGATGAGGCGCTGTGCGATATCGGCCGCAAAGCCGATCAGCAGCACCAGCAGCGTCGAGACGAAGAGCACCCCCTGCACATTCGGATAGTCGCGCTGCTGGATGGCGAGCAGCAGCATCGAGCCGAGGCCCGGCAGGCTGAACACCCGCTCGATCACCACCGCGCCGAGAAAGGTGCTGGCGAGCTCGATGCCGAGGATCGAGACCACCGGCACCGCTCCGTTGCGGATGCCGTGACGGAAGAGCGCCTCGGGAAAGCTCGAGCCCAGGGCGCGCGCGGTGCGCAGGAAATCGCTGCCGAGCACGTCGAGCGTCGCCGCGCGCACATAGCGCAGCAGGGAGGCCCCCATGACGAGCCCGATGGTCAGCGCCGGCAGGACCATGCCCGTTGCAGCTTCCTGCCAGCTGCTCCAGCCGCGCAAGGGAAATCCTCCGGACGGCAGCCAGCGCAGGTTGATGGCGAAGACCCAGACGAGCAGGATGCCGACCCAGAACACCGGGATGGCGATGCCCAACTGGGAAACGACCGAGATGGCGGCCCCGTACCAGCGGTCCGACCGCACCGCCGCGATGATGCCGAGCGGAATCGCAAAGAGCAACGCGAGCGCGAAGCCGATGAGCGTCAACGGCAGCGTCACCGCCATGCGGTTGCCGATTTCAGCGAGCACCGGTGCGCGGCTGACGAAGGATGTGCCGAGATCGAGCCTGGCGATATTGCCGAGGAACGAGACGAACTGCACCGAGAGCGGCTGGTCCGAGCCGACCTGCGCCCGGGCGGCCGCGATCTGCTCCTGCGTCGCGCCGACGCCGAGCAGGGCATTGGCCGGGTCGCCCGGCAAGAGGCGCAGCAGCACGAACAGCACGGTCGCCGCGATCAGCAGCGAGACGAGGAGGATTGCGGTGCGGCGAAGAGTGTAGGCGAGAATGACGGTAGCCTCTGATAGGACGCCCAGGATCATAGCGCCGACGTTCGAACGAAACCACCGGCCCTTGCGGCGCCGGTGGTTCATATAGACTCAGCAGGACGTTAGTTCGACTTCTGAATGTCGTAAGCGAAAAACTGCGAGTTGAGCCCGTTGACCGGATAACCCGTGACGTTGGCCGCCGACACCACGATCTGCGGATAGAGGTAGAGCCAGTTGCTGGCCGCATCCTCGGCGATGATCCGGTTGGCTTCGGTGAGTTTCTCGGTCTGCTCCTCTTCGCTCGAGGCGGCCTCCGAGTCGGCGATGAGCTGCACGACCTCGGGGTTGTTGTAGCCCCAGTAGAAGTCCGGGTTGCCGTAGAACACGATATCGCGGTGGTTGACGTGCTCCTGCAGCGTCGCCTCGAAATTATGCTCCTGGTAGATCTTGGTGTACCACTCGTTGGCGGTGATGATGTTGATGTTCACCGTCACGCCGATCTTGGCGTACTCGCTCTGCAGGAACTGCGCGACGATCGGATGCGGGTCGTAGTCGGGCGTGTCGAGCGTGAACTCGAACCCGTCCGGATACCCGGCCTCGGCCAGCAGTTCCCTTGCGCTTTCCGGATCGTAGGGATCGACGCCGGTGAGGTCCACGTACCAGGGATCGGTGGGCGGCACGAACGAGCCGATCAGCGTGCCGTACTCGCCCCAGATGGAATTCAAGAGCCGCGCCTTGTCGGTCGCACGGGCGAGCGCCTTGCGTACCTGCACGTTGTCGAACGGGGCGACCCGATCATTGTAGGCGAGCAGCTCCTTGGTGGTCGAGGCGCCCTCGGTGACGGTGAACTGCGGGTTGCCGGCGAACTGGGCCAGCGAATCCGGGCTCTGTACCGAGGTGACGATGTCGACTGCGTTGGTCAGCAGCGCGTTGTTGAGCGCCGTGGCGTCGGTGAAGTATTGGAAGAGCACGGCGCCGTTGGTCGGCGCCTCGCCCCAGTAGTCGTCGAAGCGGGTGAGGGCGAGAGCGGAGCCGCGCCGCCATTCATCGAGCGTATAGGGCCCGGTGCCGTCCTCTGCACTGGTGATGTCGCCGGCCGCATCGTTGACGATCCACACATAGGAGAGGTTGTAGGGCAGGGAGATCGAGCGGGCCGAGAGGGTGATGACGACCGTACGCTCGTCCGGCGTTTCGATGCCGGTGATGGTCGAAAGGCTGCGCTTGCGTGAGCTGCGCGAGTCCTCGGCCGTCACCCGCTCGATGGAATACTTGACGTCGGCGGAGGTCAGCGGTTCGCCCGAGTGGAAGGTTACGCCCTCGCGCAGGGTGAACGTATAAGTGAGGCCGTCCTCGGAGACGGCGTAGTCCTCGACCAGCACCGGCTCGACGGAGCCCGCATCGGTCAGCGTGAAGAGACCCTCGTAGACATTGCCGTTGAACGCCTCGTTGATGCCCTGGCCGGCGCCGGCGGTGTTGTCGAGGTTCTGCGGTTCGTAGAGCGAGCCGATGCGGATGGTCGCACCCGGATCGTAGTCTTGCGCCAGCGCGCCCGGCCCGAAGGCGACGCTTGCCAGCAGCGCGGCGGTCAGAAGGATTTTGGTGGGTCTCATGGAATGCCTACTCCGTTGACGCTAGGGGTCTTCAAGCATAGCGAGCCTGGCGATCTAACTCTAGTTGGCGACTAGGGATTCGGCTCTATAGAACCGGTCTGCCTGCGTTTGCCATGCCCCTGCATGTCGCGCGCAGCGGAAAAGATTTTCATCCCCAGAATGTTAGCATTTCAGTCCGTGGCGCAACAGCGCGGGGCTGCCGACGCGGGACCCTCGACCCATTGACTCGGGCCCTTCGTGCATCTACGACATCGGTGTCGTGACATCGGTGTCATAACGCCGAACCGACATCGCGCAGGAGGGAAAACTGCGACTTGCCTGAAGCGCTAAGAGGCGCAATCGGGCAAGCTCGAAGCGGTTTTCATCAGGCGCGCCAGGGAGGTTTCAGTGGCCACCATCTACGATGTTGCAAAGAAAGCGGGTGTCTCGCCCAAGACCGTCAGCCGTGTCCTCAACGGGGATGCTCCGGTCAACGAGAAGACCCGGGAGGCGGTCCATGCCGCCATGGCCGAGCTGAACTACATTCCTTCGAGCGCCGCGCGCTCCATGCGCTCGCAGAAATCAGGCCTCATCGGCATGATCACCGGCGCCATCAGTGCGTCTCCAAGCGCCGCCGAGGCTATCGGCCTGCCGGAAATCTTCCTCGTGCAGGGCGTGCAGCGGGTGCTTGCCGAGAACGGCATGACCCTGCTCATCTCCGATACGGGCGGCCACCGGGACCGTGTGCCGACCCTTATCAAGACGCTGCTCGAACACCGGGTCGAGGGCCTGATCTATGTCGCCGAATGGCATCAGGAAGTCGACTTCGCCGGCCTTCTGGGCGGGCGTCATGCCGTCCTCGTCAACTGCTTCGATTCTCACGGCACGCCCTCTGTCGTGCCCGACGACGAAGGCGGCCAGCACGCGCTGGTCAGCGCCCTTGTCGCCCGTGGCCACAGGCGTATCGCCTTCCTCACCTTGCCCGAAAGCCTGGTGGCGCGGGGCCTGCGCCTTGCCGGCTACCGGCGGGCGTTGGGGGAGGCAGGCATCGCCTATGACGACGATCTCGTGGTCACCGCCGCCATCAGCGACCCTGCGCACGAGTTCGACTACCTCTGGGACGCGCTCGATCGTGTCCTCAACCTCGATCCGAAGCCTACGGTCATCTGCTGCGCCAACGACAAGATGGCCATGCGCGTCTATGCGCTGCTGCGCGACCGCGGCCTCAAGGTCGGCGAAGACATCTCGGTCGCCGGTTACGACGACTATCGCATCATCACCGAACACATCGATCCGGCGCTGACCAGCGCCGAATTGCCCTATGCCGCCATGGGCATGCGCGGAGCCGAAAAGCTCATGCGCCTTATCGGCGGCACCACCCGGCCCAACGAGCCCCTCAAGGAACTCGTCTCGGGCCCCCTGGCGTGGCGGCATTCCGTCAAGGATCTCAAAGAGACCGTCACGTCGTTCAAAACCCGGAGGAGAGACTTATGAAGCTCGCATTCTTTGGCACGCTGGGGCTGACGACGGCCCTCAGCACGGGCGTCATGGCCCAGACGGAACTGAGCATGTGGTATCACGGCGCCGGCAACCCCGCCGAGCGCGAGGTGCTGGTCGGCATCATCGACGATTTCAATGCCTCGCAGTCCGACTGGGTGGTGAGGCTCCAGGAATTTCCGCAGGCAGCTTATAACGATTCCGTCACCGCCGCCGCGCTCGCCGGCAATCTGCCCGACATCCTCGATGTCGACGGTCCCAACATGCCGAACTGGGCCTGGTCCGGCTACATGCAGCCGCTGCAGCTTTCGGAAGACGCCATCGCCAACTTCCTGCCCGGCGCCATCGGCCGCTGGCAGGGCGAGCTGTACTCCATCGGTCTATGGGACGCGGCCGTCGCCATCTTCGCGCGCCGCTCGGTGCTGGAGGAGAACGGCATCCGCGTGCCGACCCTCGACGAGCCCTGGACGGGCGACGAGTTCAACGCCGCCCTCGACACCCTCAAAGCGACCGGCGATTTCGACTATCCGCTCGACCTCGGCATGGCCGACCAGAGCGAGTGGTATCCGTACGCGTTCAGCCCGTTCCTCCAGAGCTTCGGCGGCGATCTGATCGATCGTGAGACCTACACCAGCGCCGACGGCGTGCTCAACGGCGACGCGGCTCTCGAGTTCGGGGACTGGTGGCAGGGCCTCTTCCAGAACGACCTGGCCCCCGGCACCTCGCAGGACATGGCCGCGCGCGAAACGGGCTTCCTCGACGGGCGATATGCCCTGCAATGGAACGGCAACTGGACCGCTCTTCCCGCCATCGAGAAGTATGGCGACGACATGCTGTTCCTGCCGGCGCCCGATTTCGGCAACGGCCCCAAGATCGGCGCCGCCTCCTGGCAGTTCGGCGTCTCGGCCAACAGCGATCATCCCGATGGCGCGACGGCGTTCATCGAGTTCGCGATCCAGGACAAGTACCTGGCCGCATTCTCCAACGCGACGGGCCTGATCCCCGCGACCTCGACCGCCGCGGCGCTGACCGAGAACTACAAGCCCGGCGGCCAGCTCGAGGTCTTCTATGAGCTTTCGGCCCAGCAGGGTGAGCTGCGTCCGGTGACGCCCGGCTACATCGTCATGTCGCCGCTCTTCCGCAAGGCGCTGGCCGACATCGCCAACGGCGCCGATCCGGCCGACGCGCTCGATGCGGCGACCGACGCCATCGACGCCGATATCGCGCGCAACAACAACTACGGCTTCTAGCCTCCTTCTCCTCCCGAACCTGGCGATCCCGCTCCCGTGGGTGGGGTCGCTTTTTCCGGCACGCCGAGGAATCCCATGTCCGCAAAATCCACGTCGAAGTTGCAGAAGCACACCCTTGCCGGCTGGCTGATGGCCACGCCCGCGGTAGGGCTGATCACGCTGTTCCTGGTGGTGCCGTTCCTCCTTGCCTTCGTCCTTTCCTTCACCAACCAACGGCTGGTCTCGCCCAATCCGACCCAGTTTGTGGGGCTCAGCAATTTCGAGCAGCTTCTCGGCGTCGGCACGCTGATGCTGGAGCCCGAGCGGGACGACGCCGGCGCGATCGTCCGCGATGCGCGAGGCGAGCCGGAATACCCGCGCGTGCGCGACTACACGCGCAACAATCCCGACTATCTGCAATTGAGCGGCATGCGCGAACTTGCGGCAATGTCGTGGGGCGAGAACCGTCTCGTGTTCCTGGCGCGGGACGTCGTCTTCATCAAGGCCGTCCTCAACACCCTGGCCTTCGTCGCGGTGGTCGCGCCCGTGCAAGCCGGGCTCGCGCTGCTCCTGGCCTTGCTCATCAACCAGAAGCTGCGCGGCATAAACGTCTTCCGCACGATCTACTTCATGCCGGTGGTCGTCTCGATCGTCGTCGTATCGCTCCTCTGGCGCTTCATCTATGCCGGCCAGAGCGGCCTTTTGAACACGCTGCTGGGCTTCCTGACCCTGGGTAATTTCCAGCCCGTCGACTGGCTAGGCAATCCAGCCACGGCGCTCTGGTCGATCCTCGCCATGTCCGTCTGGCAGGGCGTCGGCTTCCACATGGTCATCTGGCTCTCGGGCCTGCAGACCATTCCGGAATCCCTCTACGAGGCCGCGGACATCGAGGGCGCGACCGGCTGGCAGAAGTTCCGCTACGTCACCTGGCCGGGGCTGCGCAATACCGCCGTGCTCATCCTCATCGTCATCACCATGCAGGCCTTCTCGCTCTTCTCGCAGATCGACGTGATGACCAAGGGCGGTCCCGTGGATTCGACCCAGTCCATCGTCTTCCAGGCGGTGCAGCGCGGCTATGTCCAGCAGGACATCGCCAGCGGCTCGGCGATCTCGGTGCTGCTGTTCCTCATTGTGCTGACGATCTCGCTTCTTCAACGCTGGCTAACCCGGGAGCGCAACTGATGGCCCTCACCACCCGTCGGTCCCGATTGTCGACCGCCCTGCGCTACGCGCTGCTGGTCGCGGTCGCCCTGGTCTTCGTCTTTCCCATCGTCTTCATGGTGATGTCGTCGCTCAAACCCGACCTGCAGCTGCTGCGCGATACGACCTCGTTCAACGCGTTCCTCCCGGTCGGCGATATCTCGCTCGACAACTACTTCGCTGCCTTCCGGCGCGCGCCGGTGGCGCTCTTCGTCTTCAACTCGATCCTGGTGACCAGCATCACCGTCGCCGTTTCGCTCTTCCTCTGCTCGATGGCGGCGTTCTCATTCGTCTTCCTCAACTGGAAGGGCAGGGACGTGGTGCTCGCCGCGGTCATCGCGACGCTCATCGTTCCCTTCGAGACCATCGCCATTCCGCTGCTGCTGGTGGTCAACAACCTGCCGTGGATCGGCCCCAACGGACTGACGACCGGCTGGCTCAATACCTACCACGTGCAGATCGTCCCCTGGATCGCGGATGCGCTGACGATCTTCCTCTTCGTCCAGTACTTCAAGGATCTGCCCAAGGACCTTGTCGAAGCTGCGCGTATCGACGGCGCCACCTGGTTCCAGGTCTATGCACGCGTCATCGTGCCGATTTCCGGCCCGGTCATCGCCACCGCCGCGATCCTCAAGTTCCTGGCCATGTACAACCAGTATCTCTGGCCGCTCATGGTCACCCAGTCCGAGGCGTTCCGCCCGGTCATGGTCGGGCTGCAATACTTCTTCCAGCTCAACGTCGCCTGGGGGGAGGTCATGGCCTACCTCTCGCTCATCACCCTTCCGGTCCTCGTCTTTTACCTGGCCCTGCAGCGCGCCTTCATCGCCAGCATCGCCTCGACCGGGATCAAGGGCTAACTCTCCAACTGTAGGACTACGAATTGGTACTCGCGCTCAAAGACAAGTGGATCTGGGATTTCTGGCTCGCCCAGGACGGCGACGACTGGCACATCTATTTCCTCCAAGCGGACAAGTCCCTCATCGATCCGGACCTGCGCCACCGCAACGTCACCCAGGGCCATGCGGTCAGCAAGGACCTGAGCGACTGGACCCATCTCGGCACCGGCTTCAAGCCGTCCGAAGGGCCTGCCTGGGATGACTGGACCACCTGGACCGGCTCGGTCCTCAAGGATGATGACGGCCTCTGGCACCTTTTCTACACCGGCACGCCCCATGCCGAGGACGGCATGAAGCAGCGCATCGGGCACGCAACCTCCACCGACATGCACAACTGGCAGCGCGTCGGCGACGGGCTCGCCCTCGATATCTCCGGCCCTGACTACGAGGAGTTCACCCCCGGCCACTGGCACGACCGCGCCTTCCGCGATCCGTGGGTGATGAAGAACCCCAATGGCGACGGCTGGCTCATGTACATGGTCGCCCGCGTGCCCGGCATCGCCGAGCCTAACGCGGGCGGGTCCGTCGGTTTCGCGACCTCCCCAGACCTTTACACCTGGACGCTCCAGCCTCCGGTCTACCGCGGCGGCATGTTCGGCCAGATGGAGGTACCCCAAGTCTTCGAGGTCGACGGACGCTGGTATTGCCTCTTCTGCACCGATGGCAGCCACTGGTCGAACGCCTACAAGGCCTTCAATCCGCAGACGCCGACGCGCGGCAGCCACTACCTCATCGCCGACAATCCCCTTGGCCCCTGGGAAGTCGCTCCCGGTCCGTTCTTCGATTCCGGCAACCGCTACGCCGGCAAGGTCGTGAAGACGGCCGACGGCCTCAAGTACCTCGGCTTCATCCACGACGACGCGGACGGCGAGTTCGTCGGCGAGGTGTGCGACCCGATTCCCGTCAGCGTCGACGAGAACGGGCTCCTCCACCTCCATCCCGAGCGCGTCGCGCCCGGCGCCAAGATCTAAAGGAGGCTGACGACCATGGCGGGTCTGGCTCTCAAGAATATCCACAAGAGCTTCGGCAAAGTCGACGTCATCAAGGGCGTCGACCTGACGGTCGAGCACGGCGAGTTCGTCGTCTTCGTCGGCCCCTCGGGCTGCGGGAAGTCGACGCTCCTGCGCATGATCGCCGGCCTCGAGGACATCACCGACGGCGAGCTCTGGATCGGCGACAAGCTCTGCAACGAGGTGCAGCCGCGCGACCGCCGCATCGCCATGGTCTTCCAGTCCTATGCGCTCTATCCGCATATGACCGCCTACGAGAACGTCGGATTCGGCCTGACGCTGGCAAAGACGCCCAAGGCCGAGCGCGACGCCAAGATCCGCGAAGCCGCGCGTATCCTGCAGATGGAGCACCTGCTCGACAGGAAGCCCGCCCAGCTCTCGGGCGGCCAGCGCCAGCGCGTCGCCATCGGCCGCGCCATCGTGCGCAATCCGGAAGTGTTCCTCTTCGACGAACCGCTTTCCAACCTCGACGCGGCGCTGCGCATGGACATGCGCATGGAGCTCTCCAAGCTCCACCAGGATCTCGGCGCTACCATGATCTACGTCACCCACGATCAGGTCGAGGCCATGACGCTGGCCGACAAGATCGTGGTGCTCAACGGCGGCATCGTCCAGCAGGTCGGCACGCCGATGGAACTCTACCACCGTCCGGCCAACCTCTTCGTCGCCACCTTCATCGGCTCGCCCAAGATGAACCTCATCGAGGTCGAGGTGAAGGAGACAGCCTCCGGCATGATCACCGTGGGTTCGCAGACTCTCGATCCCGTCGCCATCCCGGCGATCGGCGCGGTCAAGCCCGGCGATACCCTGACGCTCGGCTTGCGCTCCCATCACCTGACGCTTGGCGGTGAAGCCCTCACCGGCACCGTTGCCCTGGTGGAGCGCCTCGGCAATGAAACAATCGTCAATCTGGAGGTTGCGGGCGGCAATGCCCTCATTGCCGCGCTCGACGGCGACACCACCATCGAGCGCGGCAGTTCGCTATCCCTCGGCTTTGCGCCGCAGAACGCCATCCTCTTCGATGCCTCGGGCAGGGCGCTGGACGAGGCAGTGATTTGATCGCGCTCGACAATCGAATGGGTTGAGGATCACAGAGGCGTGAAGTAGCTTCGCTGGCCCGGCAGGCAGCAACGAACTGTGCGCAGATGACCCCATTCCACCAGATTCTCGGCAACAATCTGGTCGCCAACATCACCAATTTCACGGTGTGGTTCGCGATAACGTTCTGGGTCTACCTCGAAACGCACTCGGTGTTCGCCACCGGCATGATCGCCGGCGTCTATCTGGTGTTCACCGCCGGCTTCGGCTTCTGGTTCGGCAGCATCGTCGACCACAACACAAAGAAGGTGGCGATGCTGGGCTCCAGCGCGGTCTCGCTGGTTTTCTACGGGCTCTCGCTCGCGATGGTCCTGCTGGAACCGGAGGGCGCGTTCACCGATCCGTACGGGCCCTATCTCTGGGCCTTCGTGCTGCTGGTCATGCTCGGCGTCATTGCCGGCAACATCCGCAGCATCGCGCTGCCGACGCTGGTGACGATCCTCATCCCCGAGGACCGGCGGGACAAGGCCAACGGCCTCGTCGGCATGGTCACCGGCATCGGCTTTCTGACGACGTCGGTCATCAGCGGCTTCCTGGTCGCCTGGGGCGGCATGCTGGCGACCCTCGTGCTGGCGCTCGCCTGCACGCTGCTCGTCTTCGTGCACCTGTCCTTCGTCCGGATCGACGAAGGCCGCGCGCCCGTGTCGCCGGATGCCCCTGCCGAGCCCAAACGCGTCGACATAGCCGGCACCATCCGGGTGATTGCCGCCGTGCCGGGGCTCTTCGCGCTCATCTTCTTTGCCACGTTCAACAATTTCCTGGGCGGCATCTTCATGGCGCTGCTCGACGCCTATGGGCTCTCGCTGGTCTCGGTCCAGGTCTGGGGCCTGCTGTTCGGCGTGCTGTCGACGGCCTTCATCGTCAGCGGCATCATCATTTCGAAGACCGGCCTCGGCAAGAACCCGTTGCGGACCCTGCTGCTGGTCAACCTCATCACCTGGTCGGTCTGCTGCGTCTTCACCATCCAGTCCTCCATCTGGCTGCTGGCGGCCGGCTGTTTCATCTGGATGCTGCTCGGCCCCTATGCGGAAGCCGCCGAGCACACGACGCTGCAGAAGGTCGTGCCGCTCGAGCGGCAGGGCCGCGTCTTCGGCTTTGCTCAGTCCGTCGAGCAGGCGGCCTCGCCGCTGACCGCCTTCCTCATAGGGCCGCTGACCCAGTTCATCTTCATCCCGTTCATGACCGATGGTGCTGGCGCCGACGCCATCGGCGGCTGGTTCGGCACGGGGCCGGAACGCGGCATCGCCCTGGTCTTCACGCTCGCCGGCTTTATCGGCGTGCTGGTGACGATCATCGCATTCAACTCGCGCTACTACCGTGAGCTGTCCGCCGCTTATGCGAACGGGCCGGACGACGACGAGCCCGGCGGCATGCCGGAGCCGAGCCCGGCATAGTCAGGCGCGAAGGGTTGTCACCAGCGGAAGCGTCGCGGATCTTGCAACCGATCCTTCAACCTCCGCAGACGCGTCTGCCCGCGCCTCGATGAGGCCGGCGAACTGCGTCACGGCCTGCGCGATGCGTTCAAGAAGCTGCGGATGGGCGGGTACGCCTTCGGTGAATTCGGCGTCGGAGGCGTAGATCGTCGTCGGACTGACGAGTGCGGAAAAGAAACCGAAGAGCGGCCGCAGCTGGTGCTCGACGACGAGCGCATGCCTGTGTCCGCCGCCCGTCGCGCCGACGAGCACCGGCTTGTTGATGAGCGCGTCGATCTCGACGAGGTCGATCAGGTGCTTGAAGAGGCCGGGATAAGAGCCCTTGTAGACCGGCGTCGCGACGATAAGCGCATCGGCTTCCTCGATCGTCTCCAGCACGCCCCGCGCTTCTTGGTTGAGCTGCGAGCGGAAATAGGCCGAGCCCAGTCCTGTCCCGGCGTCGATCAGGTCGAGCTGGGTGAGGCGGATGGCCGTGCGCTCGGCCAGCTTGTCGCCGAGGAATTCGGCAAGGCCGCGCGATTTCGAGGGCCGATGGGTGTTGCCCGACAGAAGAACGACATGGGGCACGCGAGGAAGAGTGAGAGCGGTCATGGTATTGCTCCGCGAAAGGGGGATGGGGATCAAACTGCCGTGCGGGTCGCCCGGGCGAGGGCGAAGCTGTTGGCGGGGCGGGCGAGACCGAGGTTCTCGCGCAGTGTCGTGCCCTCGTAGTCCTTGCGGAAAAGTCCGCGACGGCGAAGGATCGGCACGACCTGGTCGACGAAATCGGTCAGACCCGTCGGCAGGATGGGTGGCATGATGTTGAAGGCGTCGGCCGCGCCGTTGTCGAACCATTCCTGCATGGCATCGGCGATCTGCTCGGGCGTGCCGACGACCGTGCGGTGGCCGCGGGCTCCTGCGACGGCGAGATAGAACTGGCGCAGCGTGAGATTGTTGCGCTCGACGAGGTCGGTCACGAGCTTCAGCCGGCTCTTGTTGAGCTCGGTGTTCTCGGGCAGCGGCGGCGCCCGGTCGTCGAGCGAATAGCCGGAAAGGTCGACGCCTTTGTAGTGCCGCTGCAGGATGGTCCATGCGATCGATGGATGAATGAGCGACTGGATATAGTCGTAGTTCTCCTGCGCCTCTTTCTCGGTGCCGCCGAGCACCGGGAAGATGCCGGGGCTGATCAGCAGCTCCTCGGGCCGCCGCCCGTAACGGGCGAGCCGACCCTTGACGTCGGAATAGAACTCCTGGGCGTCTTCCAGCGTCTGGTTGGCGGTGAAGATCATCTCGGTGGTGCGCGCCGCGAGCTCGCGCCCCGGTTCGGAGGCGCCCGCCTGCACGATTACCGGATAGCCCTGGATCGGCCGGCCGACATTGAGCGGCCCGCTCACGGTGAAGAATTTCCCCCGGTGGTTGATCTGGTGGACCTTGTCCGGATCGAGGTAGATGCCGTTTTCCTTATCGCGGATGAAGGCGTCGTCCTCGTAGGAATCCCAGAGGCCTTTGACGAGATCGACGAACTCCTCGGCCCGCTCGTAGCGATCCGCATGGGCCGGATGGCCGGGAATGGTGAAGTTCTTCGAGACGTCCGCGCCCGTCGTCACCACGTTCCAGGCCGCCCGGCCCTTGCTGATGTAGTCGAGGGAAGCGAACTTGCGGGCGAGCAGGTATGGGTCCTCGTAGGTCGTCGAGGCGGTGGCGACGAACCCGATATGGCTCGTCACTTGCGAGAGCGCCGCCCAGAGCGTCACCGGCTCGAAATGCGCCCCCCGGCTCGACCGGCGCAGCGCTTCCGGATCCTTGGCCCGCTCCCAGCCGGCCGGACTGTCGGCGACGAAGACAAGGTCGAACTTGCCCCGCTCCGCGGTCTGCGCCAGCTCGCGGTAGTGGTCGATGTTGAGCCCGGCATCGGATTGGGAGGCGGGGTGCCGCCAGGCCGCCACGTGATGCCCGGTCGCCATGATGAAGGCGCCGAGCCGCATCTGCCGTTTGCTTGAAGTCATAGTGAGTCTCCGGGATGAATTTGCGTCACGCCGAGGCGCGGCGCAGGTGGATGGTTCCGTTGGTCAGGCGGCCCTGCGGCCGGGAACTTCGACGCCAAGTCGGTTGAGGAGATGCGTGCGGACCTGAGCGAAGCGTGGGTCCGCATGGTCGCGTGGGGCGGGCAGCTCGATCTTGAGGTCCTCGATGAACCGGCCCCGATCGAGCACGAGAATGCGGTCGGCAAGCGAGATGGCCTCGTCGACGTCATGGGTGACGAGCAGCACGGCCGGCTTGTGCCGCGCGCAGAGCTCGCGCAGGAGGTCGTGCATCTTGAGCCGAGTCAGCGCATCGAGCGCCCCGAACGGCTCGTCGGCTAGGAGGAGCGCGGGATCGCGCACCAGCGAGCGGGCAAGCGCCACACGCTGCTGCTCGCCGCCCGAGAGCTGGATCGGCCAGGCGTCCTCGCGGCCGGCTAGGCCGACTTCGGCGAGCGCCCTGCGGCCCGCCTCCTGCCCGGCGGCTCCCGAGAGTCCGAGCGTCACGTTCTGGATGACGTTGCGCCAGGGCAGGAGTCGCGCGTCCTGGAAGACGACGGAGAGCTTTTCGGGCGTCGCGATGGTGCCCGTCCCCTGGACGTCGTGGTCGAGCTCGGCGAGGGCGCGCAGGAACGTGCTCTTGCCCGATCCGCTCTTGCCGAGCAGGGCGACGAACTCACCCTGCGCGATGTCGAGGTCGACGCCATCGAGGATGGTCGTGCTGCCGAAGCGGCGCGTGAGGCCACGCACCTCGACGGCGTTCAGCTTGCCAGGGTTCGGCGCCATGAGAGGAGCTTCCTTTCGATGAGACGGACAAGGCCGTCGGAGGCGAGGCCGAGGATGGCGTAAACCACGAGGCCGACGAGGATGATCTCGGTCTGCCCGTAGGTGCGTGCGAGCTCGATCATGTAGCCGAGGCCACTGGTGGCGTTGATCTGCTCGACGACGACGAGCGAGACCCAGCAAAGGGTCACGGCGAACCGCAGCCCGAGGAGGAACCCCGGCAGGGCGCCCGGCAGTACTACCTCCCTCAGGAAGTCGCGGCTGCTCATGCGCACGGTTTCGGCGAGCTCGACATAGCGGTTGTCGATGCTGCGCAGCGCGTTATGCGTGTGGATGTAGATCGGTACGATCACGGCGAGGGTGATGATGGTGACCTTCATCGTCTCGCCGATGCCGAGCCAGAGGATGAGCAGCGGGATGAGCGCCAGGGTCGGCACCGCGCGCTTGATCTGGATCGGCCCGTCGATCAGCGCTTCGCCGACCCGGGAGAGTCCCGCGATGACCGCAAGCGCGGTGCCGATGACGATGCCGGTGCTGAGGCCGAGGATGGCCCGGACCGACGAGGTAAGGAAGTTGCTCTGCAGCCGCCCGTCGGCGATCAGCGTGCCGAAGGTCGCGATGACCGTCCACGGCGCGGGCAGGATGCGCGGGTCGATCAGGCCGAAGGCCGATCCCAGCGTCCAGATGACGACGAGTAGGGCAGGGCCGATCTGCAGGCCGAAGGGAATGGCGGGGCCGGGGCCGAGCCGGCGCCGTGTGCGGGGTCGTCCCGCGCCGGTCGAAAATCGGCCCGCCGGGGCGGTTTCGCGCTCGACGGCTAGAACCGGCCGACGTTCGCCGGCGCTCACATAGGTCATCGCAAATCTCCTGGGTCAGGGGTTCTGGGAACTCACCGGGCGGCAGCGAACGCCGCCCCCGCGATCGGTTCGAAACGGCGATCGAAGATCTGCTCGGCGCTGTAGGGCTGGTAGCCGAGCTCTTCGGCGAGGAGGTCGATGGTCTGCTGATGGCGGGCGACAACCTCGTCCCAGGTGGTCGGTACGACCTGCTCGCCGGTCTGCTCGACGATGTATTCGCCGTCGTCCCGCGTCAGGCCCTGGTCCTTGACGTAGTACTCGTCGATCCAGACCTGCGGGTTCTCGTTGACCCAGCGGGTGGCCCGGGCCCAGAGCCCCACATATTGGGCGAGAGCGGCGGCCTTGGCCGGATCGTCCAGCACCCATTGCGGGGAATAGAGATGGCCCGGATCGTCCCGCAGGCCGTGCGAGATGGTAGTGGCGCCGTCCCGGCCGTATTGAGCCAGATAGCGCCGGATGTTGACGCCGCCGATCGGCGCGATGTCGACCTGCTTGCTGGCGAGCGCCACCGGATAGACGTCGCCGGTCGAAGGCAGCTCGACAAGGGTCACGTCGCTTTTGCTCAGCCCCGCCGCCTGCAATGCGCGCAGCACCAGCGCACCCTGCGCCTGGCCTGGGCTGAAGGCGATGCGCTTGCCGCGGAAATCCTCGAGGGTCTTGACCTCGACGCCCGGCGCAATGCCGAACTGATAGATCGGGTGCGCGATCGGGTCGCGCCGCTCGCGGTAGGCGATGTTGCGCACAGGCAGGTTGTTCCAGTTGGCGAAGATCGATGGGATTTCCGCCACTGATCCGACATCCAGCGCCCTCGCGCGGAATGCCTCGGAGGTCTGCGGCCCGCCGCTGATGTTGACCCATTCCACCTCGAAGGTGAGTTCGTCGATGAGCCCGGAAACCTCCAGGGCTTTTTGTGTCTGGGGATCGCCGATGACGAGCTTGGTGCCGGGCGGTATCTCCGAAAGCAGCGGCGCCGGGTCGTTCGCGTGGGCTGCGTCCAAGCCCAATGCAGCGGCGAAAGCGAGCGCGGCGAGGGGGCCGATCCGCGTGAACTTCAAAGTCATGTTCCCTTCCAATCCCGAATGGCAGCGAGGATGAGAAGGATAGAATTGGGTGCTGTTAAATTCTATAGATTTAGTAGAATTAAGTGTCCAACAAGAGGCCACGCGGTGAGAAAGAAGCTTTCGCTCCTCGCGATCCGATTAGAAAGAAGCCATCACGGGCACGTGAAAGCAATGCGCACGAGCTTCAAATCGAACGTATCGTGCCGCCGTCTACGCGCACCAGCGAACCGGTGACGTAGGATGCCCGTTCGCTGACGAGGAACGCCACGACATCGGCGAGCTCCTCCGGCCTGCCGTAGCGGCCCGCCGGGATCGTCGCGAGCGAGGCCTTGCGCACGTCTTCGACGGATTTGCCGAGCCGCTTGGCGGTCGCCGCGTCGAGCTCGTCGACGCGATCGGTATGGATGCGCCCCTGCACCACGACGTTGACCGTCACGCCATCCGCCGCGACTTCGCTCGCCAGCGTCTTGCTCCAGCCGACCAGCGATTGCCGCAACGCGTTGGAAAGGGCGAGGCGCGGAATGGGGGATTCGACGCCGGAGGAGGTCAGCGTGACGACGCGCCCCCATTTGCGCTCGACCATACCGGGCAGCATTGCCTGCGTGATGGCGATGAGGGGCGATACCATCACGCCGAACTGCTTCTCGAATGTTGCCGCTTCGATCTCGCGCGCCTCGCCCGGAGGCGGCCCACCCGAATTGTTGACGACGATGTCGACGCCGCCTTGTGCTGCGAGGGAGGCGATAAGTTGCGCGACCGATCCGGAGTCCGCCAGGTCCAGCGCAGCGGCAACGATCTCTCCCGTCGCGCCGGCTTCGAGCTCCTTGTTGAGCGCTCCGATGGCGTCGGTCGAACGCGCCGCGCCGATGACGTGAGCGCCCTCGTTGCCCAGCGCTACGGCAATCGCCGCGCCGAGCCCCTTGCTTGCCCCGATGACAAGTGCGCGCTTGCCGTCCAGCCCCAGTTTCATGCGCCGATCTCCTGCAGCCGGCGTTCCTGGCGCGCCAGTAGCCGCTCGACGTCGGCGACGTCGGCAGGCGAAAGCGCGGCTCCCGGCTTGCGCAGCTTGCCTGTCGCGATCACGCCCCGCTTGGCCAGCACGTATTTGCGGCAGGCGAGGCCGATCCCCTGCTGCTGCTCGTAGCGGGCAAGCGGCAGGTAGGCATCGAAGATGTCATGCGCCCGCTCCGCATCGCCCTTCTGGTACTCGGAAACGACGCCGACCATCATTTCAGGGTAGCAGAACCCCGTCATCGCCCCATCGGCGCCGCGTCCCATCTCCTCGGGCAGGAACAACCCGCCATTGCCGCAGAGGATGGAGATGCGCCGCGTCTCCCCCTTGTCGCTCGAGGCGCGCAGCGCGCTGATCTTGGAAAGGCCCGGCCAGTCCTCGTGCTTGAGCATCACGCAGGTCGGCACGTCGCGCACGATCCGCTCGATAACCTTGGGTGCGATGGTGACGTTGGTGGTCAGCGGATAGTCCTGCAGCACGAACGGCACGGGCCCAAGCGCCTCGCCGACGGACGCATAGTAATTGTAGACCTGGTCGTCGGTCGAAAGCGTCCATGGCGGCGCGACCATCACCCCGGCCGCACCCATGTCCATCACCGCGTCGGTCAGCTCGCGCATCGGCGCCAGGCCCGGCGCCGAGACCCCGACGACCACCGGCAGCCGGTCCCCGGCGCGCGCGACCACCCGTTGGGCAAGTTCGCGCGATTCGGCGGCGGTGAGCTTGGGTGCTTCGCCAAGCTGACCGAGGATAGTCAGCCCCGTCGCGCCTGCTTCCGCGTAGAAATCGACCATCCGGTCGATGCTGGCGAGATCGACGGCTCCGTCGTCGCCGAACGGCGTGACGGCGATGATGTAGACGCCCTTGGCGTCTTCGGTCAGCAGCGGCATGGCTGGTCTCCAGGCATTAAGGTCAGTCGGACCAATAGAGGGCATCCGGATTGCGCACGAAAACGGTCTCGTGGCAATGCCGGGGCAGGGCGTCGAGGGCGAGCGCGACGAGGTCATCCTCCTCGGGCATCGCCTCGAAGAGCTCGGTATGCGGCCAGTCGCTGCCCCAGAGCAGCCGCTCGGGGTGGGTGGCGGCAAGACCCGCAACGACCTCGCGATAGCCGTCGCGGCGCGTATTGTCGCGCAGCCGATAGGGCGCGGTGATCTTGAGAAGCACGGTTCCGCCGTCCAGCACGCGCCGCAGGGCCGCCAAAACATTGCCTGGCTCATCGAGTGGCATGAAGGCAAGGTGATCGATCACGGCGGTCAGACCCGTCCGGCGCCCGATGCCGGCGACCACATCGAGGCTGTTCGGCTTGACCTGGAACTGAAGATGCCATCCGTGCCGGGCGATGCGGGGACCAAGAGCCTCGATCGCCTCCAGCCCGATGCCTGCCTTGTTGGTCAGGTTGATCCGGATGCCGCGCACGCCGAGGCGGCGAAGGCGGGCAAGTTCGGCATCGCCCGCCGTTCCGTCGATGACGACGACGCCGCGCAGGCGCTTGGGTTCGGCCGCGAGCGCGGTCAGCAGCACGCTGTTGTCGAGCCCGTAGACGCTCGGTTGCACGACGATGCCGCGCGCGATGTTGAAGCTTTCCGCCAGCGCCAGCCAGCCCGCCAGTGTCTCGGGTCGCGGCGTATAGCTGCGCACGGCGGCCAGGGGGGCGTCTGCGGCAAAGACGTGCAGATGGCTGTCGCAGGTGCCGTCGGGCAGCTTGATGCCCGCGCGGTTGCGTAGCGGCCTCGGCGGCAGGCAGAGCGCGGCTTCGGTCAAGCTAGCCATCGACTCCGTCCTGCAGGAAATCGAAGTCGACGCCGTCATCGGCCTGCATCACGTGCTCCTGGTAGAGACGGGCGTAGCCCCGACGCTCAGCGGAGGGGCGCGGCTCCAGCGCCGCCATGCGGGCCTCCAGTTCTTCGGGGGGAACCAGAAGCTCGAGCCGGCGCGCCGGCACGTCCAGGCGAATGCGGTCGCCGGTCCTGACGATGGCCAGCGGCCCTCCGTCGGCGGCCTCGGGCGTGACGTGCAGAATGACGGTGCCGAAGGCGGTGCCGCTCATGCGCGCGTCGGAAATGCGCACCATGTCCTTGACGCCTTGCCGCGCCAGGTGGCGAGGAATGGGGATGTAACCGGCCTCGGGCATCCCCGGCGCGCCCTTGGGGCCGGCATTGCGCAGCACGAGAACGTCGTCGGCGGCGATGGCGAGGGTTTCGTCGTCGTCGAGACGGCGCGTCATGTCCTCGACGGATTCGAAGACGACCGCACGGCCTTCATGGACCTGCAGGGCGGGAGACGCCGCCGAATGCTTGATGACGGCGCCGCGCGGGGCAAGATTGCCCGAGAGCACGGCAATCGCGCCGGTTTCCGACACGGGCTGCGTACGGCGGCGGATGATGTGCTCTTCGTGGCGGGCAGGCAGTTTCGCGACGGCGTCCGCGATGGTCCCGCCGAAAGCACGCGGCGCGGAAAGGTCCAGTACGTCCGCGATCTCGGAGAGAAGCCGCGGCACGCCGCCGGCTGCGTGGAACTCGCCCATATAGGCGACGCCCGAAGGTTTGAGGTCCACCAGCACGGGCACCTCGCGCCCCAGCCTGTCGAGTTCGGCCATGTCGAGCTTGCGGCCAAGTCGACCGTAGACGGCCGCCAGATGCACCACCGCATTGGTCGATCCGCCGAGCGCCTGCAGCACGGCAAGGCCATTGCGCAGGGCAGACGGCGTCAGCACTTCGGCCGCCGTCGGGCCATCATGCGCCATGGCCACCGCGGCCCGGCCGGTTTCTTCTGCGATGCGCACCCGCTCGGCAGAAGTTGCCGGCGCCGACCCGGACATCGGAAGCGCCAACCCCATCGCTTCGACGAGGCAGGCCATGGTGGAAGCCGTGCCCATCACGGTACAGGTGCCGACCGAACTCACCAGCCGCCCGTTGATCTCGCCGATCTCCTCGCCGTCGATTGTGCCAGCGCGGTACTGGCCCCATATGCGCCGGCAATCGGTGCAGGCCCCCAGCCGCTCGCCGCGATGGTTGCCGGTCTCCATCGGCCCGGTGGGCAGGATGATGGCCGGCACCTCGCTGCTGGCCGCCGCCATCATCTGGGCGGGGATGGTCTTGTCGCACCCGCCGATCAGGATGACCGCATCCATGGGCTGGGCGCGCACCATCTCCTCGGTTTCCATGGCCATCAAATTGCGCAGGAACATGGACGTAGGCGCCGCGAAGCTCTCGTGGATCGACATGGTCGGGAAGACCATGGGCATGCCGCCCGCCAGCATCACGCCGCGCTTGGCCGCTTCGATCAGTTGCGGCACGTTGCCGTGGCATGGGTTGTAGTCGGAATAGGTGTTGGCGATGCCGACGATCGGCCTGTCGAGCGCGTCGTCGGAATACCCCATGGCCTTAATGAAGGCCTTGCGCAGGAAGAGCGAGAATTCCTCGTCCCCATAGCTCGTCAGTCGCCTGCGAAGTCCGCGCGTCAAACCATACCTCCCGGCGGATCTCCGCTGTTCATGTCCCGGGCATTCCAACAGGGGCATCTCAGATTGTCAATAAAAAACCCGGATAGGCATTTCCCGAGGCCATATACCCTCTCGAAAAATCGCCGGAAAATTCTTGACTCCTGCCTCTCCGTTGGGATTGGCGATGTGCACTGTCTGTGCAATATTATTGATAAAAATCACGGAGTCGGATTTTGAAGGTTGGAGTGATCGGCGCAGGCTGGGTGACACAGTACCACTTGCCCGGATGGCGGGCGCGCCCGGATGCGCGCGTGGTTGCGATCTGCGATCCCGATATCGCCGCCGCGCAGGCGCGCGCCGAAGCGTTCGGCATACCGGCGGTTTATGAGAGCGCCGATGCGATGCTGGCCGGGGAGGCGCTCGATTGCCTCGATGTCTGCTCTCCGCGCGAAAGCCACCCCGCCGACGTGCGTCGCGGCTTGGCGAACGGACTTGCCGTGCTCTGCCAGAAGCCCTTGGCCCCGACGCTGCCTGCAGCGGTGCGACTCGTCGCCGAGATCGGCGATGCCCGCGTGATGGTTCACGAGAACTGGCGCTTCCGGCCCTACTATCGCCGGCTGCACGGATGGTTGGGCGAGGGGGCGGTCGGCTCGGTTCGCGCGGTGCGGCTCGAATTCCACTCGAGCGGCATGCTGCCCGACGAGACGGGCGCACGGCCGGCGCTTGTGCGCCAACCTTTCTTTCGTCGGCTCGAGCGGCTGCTGGTGATGGAGGTGCTGATCCACCACATCGACACCTTGCGCTTCCTTCTGGGAGAGCTCGATCTCGAGAGCGCGTGGCTGTCGCGCAGCAATGACGAGATCGTGGGCGAGGACGTGGCGATCCTGCGCCTCAGGCGGCGCATCGATGGGGCTCCAGTCGATATCTGGGGCAACCTTGCCGTTCACGGAGCCCCGCCCGCGCCCGTCGATCGGCTGTGGATCCATGGAGAGGCAGCAACGGCGCAGCTCGACGGGACGGACCTTCGTTTGATCGGGCCGAAGGAGAGGACGGAGCGGTTCGATCCCGCGACGAGCTATCAGGCCGCCTATAGCGATGCCATCGCCCATTTCCTCGACTGCCTTCGCGAGGGCAGTCCGTTCGAGACCAATCCGGTGGACAATCTGGAGACGCTGCGCATCGTCGAGGCGGCCTACGCCACGAGTGGATTTCAAGCTACCCGGCAAAGCTGATAGAAACGCGACAGTAAACCCTGCACCCTGGATGTGCCGATGATGAGCGAGCTTGACCGCACCGAGCACGAGGACGAGCGCATCGTGCGCGCGCTGGAAGAAGACATCATCTTCGGCCGGCTGGCGCCCGGCACGCGGCTGACCGAGGATTCCCTGCTCTCGCGGTTTCCGGTTACCCGCCATTTCGTGCGCCAGGCCCTGGTGCAGCTCGAGCAGATGGGCGTCGTGGTGCGCGAGCGCAACAAGGGCGCGACCGTCCGCTCGCTCACGGCCGACGAAGTGCGCCAGATCTATGCCGTTCGCGAACTGGTGCAACGACAGGCGGCCTTGCTCATTCCTCTGCCCGCTCGGCAATCGCTGATCGACGAACTGTTGGCGATCCACAAGGAGCATGGCGAGCACATCGAATCCGGATATCTGCGCGGCGTGCACGAGACCAATGACCGCTTCCATCTCACCCTGTTCGGGGCGTGCGGCAACAAGTACCTGGTTCAGACGATCGAGCTCTACATGCGCTTCAGCCTGCCGGTCCGCGCCAACTCCATGTCCGATCGGTCGGCGCTCGATATCGCCCACAGCCAGCACGCCCTGATGATCGAGATGCTGAAAGGCCGGGATAACTGGGTCCTCGCCCAGCTCTGCGTCGACCACCTCCAGCCGAGCAAGAAGCGCTACATCGAACTCGTCGAAACCTGAAAAACGAGGCGCCCGCCCGGGAGGAGGGCGGGCGCCGGGTGCCGCAGGCGCGAGTATCACCACTCGAGCCGGAGGAGCGACACGCCTTGTCGCGGCAGCTGGACCGAGAGGACCGCCTTGCCGTCCTTCGCCTCGACCGTGCCCGTTTCCAGGGTTGCCAGTTTGCCCGCGGCCTCGAGCCGCGCGTAGTCGGCGCCCGTCACGTCCTGGGGCGAGCCCATCTGTTTCCAGACGCCGAAGGCGTTGGAATGATCCTTGTCCATGCGGTAATGACTGAGCGAGAGGTTGCCGGCCGGCAACCCCGCCAATGCCACCGACACGTTCGCTGCTCCATCCTCGACATCGTCGTCATGATAGTTCCAGACGAGAACGCTGACGCCCTTGTCGTCGCGCGTGGCGACGGCGTTGACGTCGGCCTGCTCGCGCACGCCGTGTTCGAGAATGGTCTGCAGGTCGAGGGCGTGGTCGCTCTTTGCCTCGATCCACTCGCCCTTGAGCATGCCGAGCATGCGGAAGGCATTGAGCACCGCTTTGTCGACGCCGTTGGTCGCGAGGTCGCGGAAGCCGTCGAACCAGGGCTGCTCTTCGAAGAGGAAGGCCCAGGTCACCGCGCCCTCGATCTCTATCCCCGCACGCTGTGAAATTTCGTACGTGCGCAGCATGCTTTCAACGACATATGCCCCGTAAAGGGGACCATTCCGGTAACCGTTCTGGGGGTGAATCCGCGCCGAACACGCTGCGCACCCTTCCGGATCGGACTCGCCGATCACCGTCGGCAGATGCCTGAGGGTCGGAAACTCGTTGACGATCGAAAGATTGGTCTCGATGTCCCGCAGCTGCTTGGCGACGCCCATGCGCACGTGGTCCTTCCAGATCACCGGATTGCCCTTGGCGTGGAAGGCGATGAAGTCGATGGGGCTGTCGTTCTCGACGACGAGCCGCAGGAATTCGCGCAGGAACGTTTGCGCGCGCGGGTTGGAGAACGCGCCGCAAGTATGCGGGCCGCCGACGCGGGCGCCGGGCAGGGCGCGTTTGATGGCCTTGGCAGTGACGTCGTAAAGCTCCCAGAACTGGGCCACGGTTCCCTTCCAATAGGCTCCGTCCGGCTCGTTCCACACCTCCCACGGCCATGACAGCACTTTTTCCTCACCGTAACGGTCGGCCAGGTGCCGCGCCCAGGCATGGATCAGCCCGCCCCACTTCTTGAGATCGTTGGGTGGCGCGGCCCAGCCGGTGGTGATCGTGCCGTAGTCGCCGCCGATGGACCATTTGTGCCGGTAAGGCCCCGGATCGTCGGAGAGAGCCTCCGGCGTGAACCCGACCTGGATGAGGGGAATGTTCCCGGCTTCGACATAGGCGTCGAAGATATTGTCCATGATCGTCCAGTCGTAGACCGGATTGCCGTTCGCATCTTCGGTATAGGCGTTGGTCGAGCCCCACTTGAGGGCATACTTGCCATCGCCCGAGGTCAGGAGATTATGGGTACGCACGCGCACCGGCTCGGGGCTGAGTTCCGTGAGCTCCTTCAGCAGCTTCTTGCCGTTCGCCGTATAGGTGTAGTTGGGCTCGTCGTACCCGAACCAGTTCCAGAGCGGCCGATAGGCGCCTCGGCTCGTGCCTGCGTCGACGTCGATGGTGACGTCATACGTCGTAGTCATCCGGTTTCTCCAGCCTCGTTGAGTCGGTCGCGTCGACGGCTCCGTGCCGGCCGCGCCATGGTCGCAACGTAACCCAGTCGCTACTTTTGTCAATAATACGAGCCGGTATTATCGGCGAAAGTTCGGTCGCACCGCTGCTATGGCGTATTTTCCTCCGTGTTTTGTCGATAATCGTATTGCCATTCAATTGAGAATTGTCGATAAAGAAGGTGGACCGGCGCCATGGAGGATAATGGCGCCGCGTCTCCAACAGAGGGGAGCGGCGAGGGTGCGATGCCCGGACGCCGCCCAGCCCGCCGGGTGCGGGCGACAGGAGGAACGACCATGATGTTCAAGACATTGGTCGCGGCAGCACTGGGCCTTGCCATGACGGTCCTGCCCGCCGCCGCGCAGGATTTCATCGCCGGCATACCGCGCAACGAAGCACTGATCATCCAGGGACCGGCGGCGCAGAACGCCGAGTGGTTCAATCTGTGGGCTCCGGGTGGCGGGGCCAGCAACAACGGGCTGCAGCAGCTGACCGCCGACACGTTCTGGTTCATCAACCCGGAAGGAACCGGGGACTCGGCCTGGACCAACGCGCTCGCCGCCGACCGTCCGCAGTATAATGAGGACTTCACCCAGATGACGGTGAAGCTCAAGGAAGGCATCTACTGGAGCGACGGCGTCGAGTTCACCGCTGACGACGTGGTCTTTACCGTCGAGACGCAGATCGCCAATCCCGGCATGGGCTGGAGCGCGCCGTTCACCGTGAATGTCGAAAGCGTCGAGGCGCCTGATCCGCGCACGGTCGTATTCAATCTCAATGCACCCAACTCGCGCTTCCATACGCTCTTTACCGTGCGCTGGAACGCCGCCTGGATCATGCCAAAGCATGTGTTCGAGGGTGTCGAGGACCCGCTGGCCTTCAACAACAACCCGCCGGTGTCGCTCTCGGCCTATGTGCTGCACAGCTACGACACGGCCGGCAACTGGGTGATCTGGAAGCTGCGCGACGATTGGGAGCGCACCTCCATCGGCCAGGAGCTCGAGGAAGCGCCGCAGGTCAAATACGTCGTCTACCGCAACGCCGGCAATCCGGACGCGCGCGTCATCGAGCAGATGAACCACAATCTCGACGTCATCAACGACATCGCGCCCGAGGGCATGTTCACCATCGCCCGCCAGGCCGGCGCCAACAGCGCCTACTGGTTCGACGGCTTCCCCTTTGCCCATCCGGACCCGACCCTGCCGTCGGTCCTCTTCAACCACCAGGTCGAGCCGTTCGAGAACAGGGACGTGCGCTGGGCGCTGGCCTTGCTCATCGACATCCGCGCCGTCGCGATGGGCTCCTATCGCGGGGCTGCCAACCTTGCCGCGCTCTCGACGCCCCCGACCGGCACGGCGATCGTGGACTACTATGAGCCGATGCAACAATGGCTGACCGATTTCGAACTCGATACCGGCTCGCGCAGCATCCGGCCCTATGATCCGACCACCGCCGACCAGATCGCCGCTCTCGTGCGTCCGCAATGGGGCGACGACATCCCCGACGACCCGGACCTCCTGAAGCGCATGTTCGGCTTCGGCTGGTGGAAGCAGGACATCCAGGCAGCGACGGAGCTCCTGCAGAAGGCTGGCTTCACCAAGCAGGGCAACCAGTGGATGAAGCCGGACGGCACGCCGTTCACCATCCGCCTGATGGTCGAGGGCGACAATATCCCGACGCTGGCGCGTGCCGGCACCATCATCGCTCAGCAATGGTCGATGGAGGGCATCCAGACGACGGTCGACGTCGCCGGCCCCACCAACGGGCAGCGCCTCGGCGCCGGCGACTTCGAGGCGGCCATATACTGGACCGTCGAGACCTGGGGCGGCCACCCGGACCTCTCGTTCTTCCTCGAGAGCTACCACTCGGACTTCATCAAGCCGTTGGGCGAGGTGCAGCCGCCGCGCAACCTGCAACGTTGGCAGGACGAGCGGCTCGATGCCATCATCGAGACCAACCGGACCGTCGCTTTCGACGATCCCAAGGTTGCCGAGCTCGGTATCGAGTACCTGCAACTCGCCGTCGAGGAGATGCCGTTCATCCCGCTGATGGCCTACAACAAGTTCGCCCCGTTCGATACGACCTACTGGACCGGATACCCGAGCGCGGCAAACCCCTATGCGGCCTCCGGTCCGTTCTGGTCGAACCTGCGCTACATGATCGTGGCACTCGAGGCCAACCCGAACGCCCCGCAATCCTGACCTTTCGGCCGGGCGGCTTCACAGCTGCCCGGCTTTTCATCCCAAGCAGCGGTGAGCAGATGGACGGCTTTGCCAAGTATCTCGTCCGGCGCTTCTTCCAGTTCATCCTCGTGGTGTTCCTGGGCGTTTCGCTGACGTTTCTCATCACCAACCTGTCGCCGGTCGATCCGGTCGAGCAGACGGTTTCGCTGATGACCAATTTCGGCGCGACCGATCCGCGCTCGGTCGAGCTGATGCGCGAGGCGCTGGCTGAGCTCTACGGCCTCCAAGGCTCGTTTCTCGATCAATACCTCTCGTTCTGGGGCAGGGTGGTGCGCGGCGATTTCGGCCCTTCGCTCTCGTCCTTCCCGACGCCCGTCATGTCGCTGATCATGGGCGCGTTGCCCTGGACCATCGGACTTCTAACACTGGCCGTCGTCATCACCTGGATACTCGGCAATCTGCTCGGAGCGCTCGCCGGCTATTTTCGCTCGAACCTGATGCTGAAGCTCGCCGGCGCGACTGTGATGGCGCTCCATCCCGTGCCGGCCTATATCCTCGGCCTCGTCCTGCTGCTCATCTTCGGTTACGCGTGGCCGGTCCTGCCCATCTCGGGCGGCGCACAGATGAACCTGCAGCCGAGTTTGACGTTCGACTACATCCGGTCCTTGATCCTCCACGGTACCTTGCCCGCGATGACGCTGGTGCTGGCGGGCATCGGCGGCTGGTTCATCTCCATGCGGTCGCTGGTCTCCAACATCGTCACTGACGATCACGTGGTCTATGCCGAACTTGGCGGCGTCTCCTCGAGCAAGATCTTCAGCCAGTACGTGGCGCGCAACGCCCTGCTGCCGCAGGTCACGGGGCTGGCGCTCAGCCTCGGCAGCGTGTTCGGCGGCGCGGTCATCACCGAGTTTCTCTTCAACTATCCCGGCATGGGACGGCTCCTGGTGCAGGGCATCTATCGCGGCGACTACAGCCTCGTGCTCGGAGTGACCACCATGTCGATCATCGCGGTCGCCATCGCCGTCTTCGTCATCGATCTCATCTATCCCCTGATCGACCCGCGCGTGAGGCTCGGCTGATGTTCAAGATCCTCCGCGACCTCCTGCGCTACAATGTCGAGTTCCTCATCGGTTTCGTGCTGACCGCAGGGATATTCCTTTTTGCGCTGGCGCACTTCTTCGCGCCTTACCCCGATACCGCCATCTACCTGCTGCCGCCCGACATGCCGCCGTCGCCCGAATACTGGCTCGGCACCACCTCGCGCGGGCAGGACGTCCTCTGGCAGATGAGCTCGGCCATCTGGAACACAATGACTTTCGGCCTGACGGTCACAGTCCTCAGCCGCCTGCTCGCCGTCACCGTCGGCATGGTCTCGGGGTATCTGGGCGGCAAATGGGACGAGGCGCTGATGACGGTCAACGATACGCTGATCGCGCTGCCCAACATCCCGATCCTGCTGCTCGTCTACTTCGTCATGCGCGACCAGATGAACTGGCCCGTGCTCGCGCTGACCGCCGCGCTCCTCGGCTGGAACCACGACGCGCGGCTCATCCGCTCTGTGGTCCTCAGCCTCCGCCATCGCGAGTTCACGCGCCATGCCGTGTTCGCCGGCATGAGCGTGCCGCAGATCCTCATCCGCCAGCATCTGCCTTATGTGATGCCGGTGGTGTTCTTCACCGCGATGAACAACCTCATCTGGGCGATCGGCCTCGAGGTCACCCTCTCGGTCCTGGGCTTTTCCGATATCAACCGGCCGACCATTGGCGGCATGATCTACTGGGCCAACCAGCACCAGGCGATCATCGCCGGCATCTGGTGGTGGATCGCCTTCCCCATCATCGCCATCGTGATCCTGTTCCTCGGCCTCTTCCTGCTCGCGATCTCGGTCAACGAATACATCGACCCGCGCAGCCGACTGAGCCGGATGGGAGGCTGAACCAATGCTCGCAGCAACCATTGACGCACCGACCCGCACCCGCCCGGTCCTCGAGGTCGAGAACCTCAAGGCCTACTACCAGATGAACTATTTCGGCGTGTCGCGCGAAGTGCGCGCCGTCGACGACGTGACGCTGACCATCAACCGCAACGAGATCTATGGCATCGCCGGAGAATCCTCGTCGGGCAAGTCGACGCTGATCAAGACCATCGCCGGCGCCATCACGCCGCCGCTCCGGGTCGTCTCCGGCTCGGTCAAGTTCGATTTCGGCGGGTCGCAGCTTGATGTCTATGCCAGACCCAAGGCGATGAAGGCCGCCCGCTGGCGGCACCTCTCCTACATCATGCAGGGCTCGATGAACGTGTTGAACCCGGTCCGCAAGGTCCGGCACGCCTTCGACGACTTCGCCTTCAGGCATATGGGGCTTTCGCCGGCGCAGTTCCGCAGCCGGGTCGAGGGACACCTCAAGCGCCTCGGCCTCGATCCGCGGGTGCTCGAATCCTACCCGCACCAGCTCTCCGGCGGCATGCGCCAGCGCCTGACCATCGCGCTCGCGACCGTCTGCGAGCCCGAATTCATCATTGCCGATGAGCCGACGACCGCCCTCGACGTGCTCGTGCAGCAGGACGTGCTGGCTCTCATCAAGGACGTGCAGCAGCGCCTGGGCTCGTCGGTCGTCTTCGTCACCCACGACATGACTGTTCACGCCGCCATCGCCGATCGCATCGGCATCGTCTATGCCGGCCGGCTGGTGGAGGAGGGACCGACCGACGACGCTTTCGCGCGGCCCCAGCACCCCTATACCGCGCACCTCATATCGAGCCTGCCGCGCCTCGGCGACGTCTCGCGGCGCAAGGCCTTGCCCGGCAAGCCGCCCAACCTCAGCGATCCGCCATCGGGCTGCCGCTTCCACCCGCGCTGTCCGCTCGCGATCGACAGGTGCAAGGTCGAAAATCCTCCGCTCGTCTCGCGCGCCACCGGACGTGTCGCATGTTGGCGGGCAGGGGAGGTGGAGGTCGCATGAGCGTGCTTCTCGAACTCCAGTCGGTCACCAAGACCTTCTCCATCGGCGGCTTCTTCGACCGCAGCAAGCTGCAGGCGGTCAAGGGCGCGACCTTCGCCCTCGACGACACGCGGCCGGAGATATTCACCATCGTCGGCGAGTCCGGCAGCGGCAAAACCACCATTGCCCGCATGATCCTCGGCAACGAAACGCCGACGACCGGCACCATCCGCTTCATGGGCGAAGACGTGTCGCAGCTGCGCAGCCGTCGCCGGCGCCTTGCGTTCATGGCCAGGGTGCAGCCGATCTTTCAGAACCCGTTCGAGGCGTTCAACCCGCTGACCACCCTCGATTACTATCTCTATTCCACCGCGAGACGCTTCCTGGGTGTGCGTGGCGCCGCCGCCGACGAAGCGCTCGACAAGGCCCTCAACCATGTCGGTCTCTCCCTTGCCGAGGTGAAGGGACGCTATTCCCATGAGCTTTCCGGCGGCCAGCTCCAGCGCATTGCCGTCGCGCGGGCGCTGATCCCCGGTCCCAAGCTTATCGTCGCCGACGAGCCGGTCTCGATGGTCGATGCGTCGCTGCGGATGTCGATCGTCAATCTTTTCCGCACTTTACGCGACGATCTGGGCGTATCGATCATCTACATCACCCATGACCTGGCGACGGCCTATTACATCTCGGACCGCGTCATCATCATGCACAAAGGCGATGTCATAGAGGCGGGAGAGGCCAGGGCCGTTCTCGACAATCCGCAACAAGCGTACTCACTGGCTCTCAAGAACGCGGTGCTGCCCCCCGATCCGACCGCGGCACGACTCGCCCTCGAAAGACGCCGCTCGGCAGTTTCGGCAGTCTAAGCCTTCCAGTCGCTACGAAACGATACCTCCTTCCTGACGAGGCATTGACTGAATTCCTGCCGATGTTGCCTCGTGCGTCCCTACGGTCCGAGGCCCTTACCAAAGAAGAGGTCCAAGAACTTGAACGGCGCTTCGGTTGAGAGGGGTCACTCCTGCAGTCTACGTCCGTCTATGATCGCGCGTACTTCCGCTTCCACCGTATCGAGCAGGCGGTTGATGACGACAACCGCGAGCTGCGGATCTTCGGCGAGAATGGCGTCGGCCAGCTCACGGTGGATGGGAAACGAATCGAGGCCGAACGCGTCCGCAGAGAACGGCGAGGACCCGCCGCGTTCGAGGGCGTGGTCGAGGTTGATCAGCAATTGGCCGTACATCGGGTTGCCGGACGCATCGTAGATCGCGCCGTGGAAGGCATGATCGGCTTCGCGCCACGGGCGGCCGGAGTTGACCTCGAGCAGCAACAGATCGCAAAGCCGCGAGATTTCCTCGCGTTGCGCGCGGGTGGCATTGATCGCTGCCTTGCGCACGACGTCGTTTTCCAGCGTCCGGCGGATCTCCATGAGGCGGAGCAGCGCCTCGCCCTCCAGACGCACCATGGTCGGCACCAGCCCGCGCGAAGCCTGGACGCGGGCGGTGAGATAGGTGCCGTCGCCGCGCCGGCGCTTGATGATGCCGAGGCCTTCCCACCGGTTGAGCGCCTCGCGGATGGTCGAGCGTCCGACGCCGAGCGTGGCGGCGAGCGAAACCTCCGGCGGCAGCTTGTCGCCGATCCGCAGCCCCGCGCGCTCGATCATTTCCGCCAGGGCGTCGAGCACGGCGACGCCGCGCGTGCGCGGCTCCAGCGGCTCCAGATAGCGCAGGGCGTCTTGTCCTCTCACCGCGCCATGTCCTCCCGTATGGTGGCTTTACCCCCACACACCACGTTTCGCGCGTCTTGTCAGCCTCGCGTCATCGCGCCGCTTGCCGGGCGGGCGAGCGCAAGTCGAGCAATTCCGTCAACGCTTCGATCAGCCGGTCCATCTGGGCGCGCGAGTTGTAACCCTGGACCGACAGGCGTGCGATACACGTCTTCTGCCATCTGAAGACGGGGATTTCGATCCTGTAGGTGTCGAACAGCGTCCGATGAATTTCGGCGGTATCGCAGTCCGGCAGGGCCATGGCCACCATTTGCGGAGCGCAGAATTCCGGAGCGCTCAGGAGATCGAGCCCCGTCAGCTCGGCAAGGCGCATCGCGGTCTCCTGCGCCAGGGCGCGGCATTGAGCGGCGACGCCGTCCCAGTCATGCTCGCGGCGGAAGGCGAGAGCCGAGGGCACAGAGAGCCACGCAGAGGGATCGCGGGTGCCCTGCATCTCGACTTCATCGATGAAGGGCGAGTTGCCAAAGGCGCCGCTGGCCCCCGGTTCCTTGGATTTTGCCGTCCAGCCGTGGCTTATGACCAGCGGATTGAGCAGATGCTGCACCTCCGGCCGGGCATAGAGGAACGCCGACCCCTTTGGCGTCATCAGCCACTTGTGGCAATTGCCCGAATAGAAGTCGGCCCCGAGCGCATCGAGATCGAGCCGGAGATGCCCTGGGGTGTGGGCGCCGTCGATGACCGACCAGATGCCCCGCCGACGCGCCTCGGCAACGGCTCTCTCGATGGGGAAGATGAGCGCGGTCGGCGAGGTGATGTGGCTGAGGAAGAGCACGCGGGTGCGGCCGGTCATGCCGGCAAGGATGGCATCGGTGAACTGCGCCTCGTTCACCAGCGGCATGGGTATCTTGGCGACCACCACTTCGGCCCCGGTCTTGCGGCAGACATAAGCCCAGGTCTTCTCCAGCGCCGAGTATTCGTGATCGGTGGTGAGAATCTGGTCGCCGGGTTTGAGGTCGAGCGACTGGGCGACGATGTTGAGGCCGGTAGTGGCGTTGGTCAGGCCGACGATGTCGCCGGCGCCGGCGCCGAGCTCGGCGGCCAGCGCTTCGCGGGGAACGCGCATGAGCTCGTTGAGCCGGCGGCCGAGGAAATCGACTGGCTCACGCTCCAGCTCCAGTTGCCAGGCCTGATAGGTCTCGAAGACCGGGCGCGGGCAGGCGCCGAACGAACCGTGATTGAGGAAGACGACATCCTCACGCAGGAGGAAATGCCGGGCGAGATTGTCGGACACGATTCAGCGGCCTTTCAGGGTGGGATCGAGCGCGTCGCGCAGGCCATCGCCGAAGAGCGAGGTCGCCAGCACGGTGATGGCGAGGGCGGCCGTGGGGAAGACGGCCATATGCCAGTAGAAGAACATATAGTCGATGCCCTCGTTGATCATCTGGCCCCAGGTGGGCGTCGGCGGCGGCACGCCGATGCCGAGAAAGCTCAGGCTGGCTTCGAGCATCATGGCGAGCGGTATGGCCAGCACGAAACCGACGATGATGGGGCTGACGGAGTTGGGGATCAGGTGCCGGCGGATGATATACCAGGGCGAGGCGCCCAGCGCCTGCGCCGCGCGCACGAACTCCCTTTCGCGGAACGCCTTCACCTGTGCGCGCACCTGCAGGCACACCTGCACCCAGCCGAAGAGCGCGGCGATCAGCACGATGGTGAAGTAACCACCCCGGGTCAGCGCACCCAGCAACATGGCCGCGAGCAGCGGCGGAACCACCGAGAACAACTCGATGATGCGCATGACGAACCAGTCCAGCCGGCCGCCGAAGTATCCGGCAAGCGCACCGACCGGAATGCCGATGACGACGCTGAAGGCTGCCGCGATGAACCCGATCGAGAGTGACACCCGCGCGCCGTAGACGATGCGCGTATAGAAGTCGCGCCCCAGCCCGTCGACGCCGAACCAGTGCTGCGCGGAAGGGAAGGCGAGCGATTCCGTCAGGAACAGCTGCGCTTCGGGAGGTACCGGAGTGATGAGCGGCGCAAACAGCGCCATCAGGATGAGGACGGCAAGCACCAGCCCCCCGGCGACGGCCGCCTTGTTGGAGAGGAACCGCTGCCAGGCGAACCAGATAGGGCTTCGCTGGGGCAGGTCGGCAATGGGCACGGCGACCTCGGTCATTCGGAGCCTCCCATGCGGATACGCGGATTGATCAGCGCATAGACGATGTCGGAGAGGAGGTAGGCGATGCAGTACATGAAGGTGATCATCAGCATCAGCGCCATCTCAAGGGGATAGTCGCGTTTCTCGATGGAAGACACGAAGTAAGCGCCGAGCCCAGGGACCCGGAACATCGCCTCGACGAAGATCGATCCGGTGGCGGTGCCGATGAACATCGGCAGGAACACGGTGACGAGAGGGATGGCTGAATTGCGCAGCACATGCTGGAAGACGATGCGGTTTTCCGAGAGCCCTTTGGCGCGCAGCACCGTGACGAAAGGACGGCTGAGGGTGTCCAGCATCGCCGAGCGGGTGTAGCGCGCATATGTCGCCATCGGGATCGCCGCATAGGCGGCGATCGGCAGGATCCAGCGCTCCGGTTGCGGCCAGCCGCTCGCCGGCAGCCAGTTGAGCCAGACGGCAAACACGAGAATCAGGAGCATGGAGGTGACGAAGACCGGGATGGTAAGGCCGATCGTCGAGACGGTTGAGGCAAAATAGTCGATCCAGGTGTTGCGGTTGAGCGCGGCGGCCATGCCGAGGAGGATGCCCAGCGGCGCACCGATGACGACACCGAGCCCGCCGAGCACCAGGCTTGGCACCCATGCGCGTGACAACAGCTGGATAACCGTTTCACCCGGGCTCTGGTAAGGCACGCCGAAATCGAAGTGCAGCACGCCCCACATGTAGCGCAGGTATTGGACATGCAGCGGCTGGTCCAGCCCCAGCTGCGCCATGAGCTTTTCCCGCACGGCCGCGGAGACCGGCATGTCGTTGGCGTCGAACGGTCCGCCCGGAATGGAGTGCATCATCAGGAAGATGATGAGCGAGACCACGAAGAAGGTGACGGCTACCGAGAGCAGGCGGCGCAGGACATAGGGCAGCATCGGTTCCTCCTTCCTAAGGCGTCACATAGGCTTCGACGCGATGGTCGGGTGCGATCGTCACCAGCTGCGGCTCCGCGCGAGGGGCAGCCCCGGTCTGGATGACGGTGTACCGGGGGGTAGCCGCCGCGATCTCTTCAGCCGAAAGAAAGCTGCGCTGCCGCCGCTCGCGCGGATTGGTGGCCGGAATGGCATCGAGCAGGGCGCGGGTATAGGGGTGCTGCGGATCGGCGAAAATGCGCGCGGTCGGCGCCTCTTCAACCACCCGGCCGCGATACATGACTACGACACTGTCGGTGAGTGACTTCACCGTCGAGAGGTCATGGCTGATGAACAGCATGGACAGGCCCATTTCGGCCTGCAGTCGCTTCAGCAGGCCGATGATCTGCGTCTTGACGGTGACGTCGAGCGCCGACGTCGGCTCGTCGGCGACCAGTACGCTCGGGCCGAGGATCAACGCGCGCGCAATGGCGACACGCTGGCGCTGCCCGCCGGAAAGCTCGTGGGGGTAGCGCGTGGCATAGCTGCGCTCGAGCCCGACGCGCTCCAGCCACTCCAGCGCTTTCCCTGTTTGCTCGCGCGGTGTGCCGATCCCGTGGATGTGCAGCGGCTCGGCGATGATCTGCGCCAGAGTCATCATCGGATCGAGGGCCGAATAGCTGTCCTGGAAGACGATCTGCATGCGCCGGCGGTAGGGCTTGAGCGCTTCGGGCGTAAGGCCCGAGATATCCTTGCCGTCGACGACGATTTCACCGCTCGAGGAATCGGTCAGGCGCATGGCCATCAGGCCGGTCGTGGTCTTGCCCGAGCCCGATTCTCCGACGATGGCGACGATGCGGTTTCGCGGCAGGACGATGTCCACCGAGCGCACGGCATGGAAGTCGCCGTACTCATGGAAAAGGCCCGCACGGCGCCGGATGCGGTAGGATTTGGAAAGACCGCGCAGCTCCAGGGCAGGGGTGGGGTCGGCACCGCCGGGCGCAGGTTCGAAACTCGCCTCGAGGCTTGCCAGCAGCTGCCTGGTGTAGTCGTGCCGGGGCGCATCGAAGATCTGCTGGACCGGGCCTTCCTCCATGATCTCGCCGCGATACATGACCAGCACCCGGTCCACCGTCTCGGCGATGACGCCGAGATCGTGGGTGATCATGATGAGCGCCATGCCGAATTCGGCTTGGATCTCCTTGATGAGCTGCAGGATCTGCGCCTGGATGGTGACGTCGAGCGCCGTCGTCGGCTCGTCGGCGATCAGCACCTTCGGCCGACAGGAGAGAGCCATGGCGATCATCGCCCGCTGCAGCATTCCCCCCGACAGCTGATGCGGATAGTAGTCGAGAACATCCGCCGCATTCTTTATCTCGACCCGTTCGAGCAGCCGTCGCGCCTCTGCCCGGGCCTCCCGCTTGCTGACGCGGCGATGCGCCTGGATGGTCTCGGCGATCTGATGCCCGATGGTGAAGACCGGGTCGAACGCCGTCATCGGATCCTGGAAGATCATCGCCGCCGCCCGCCCGCGCAGACGCGAGAGGTCCTCCTTGCCTGCTTTTGCGACGTCCGTCCCGTCGAGGCGCAGCTTCGTTGCGGTGACCTCAGCCGTCGCCGGCAGCAGGCGCAGGAGTGCGCTGCAGCTCACCGATTTTCCCGAGCCGGACTCGCCGACGATTCCGAGGCTTTCCCCTTCTTCGAGGGTGAAACTGATGCCACGCACGGCGTCCACCGCGCCGCCATATTGGCGGAAGCTCACCTTGAGGTCTTCGATCTCGACGAGAGGCATGCGTTCTGCCCTGGCAGGAGTAGGGCGCTTCCCGGAAGGGCGCCGGGAAGCGCGGTCGATCGCGCTACTGCTTCGTCATGTGGGTGAAGAAGTAATGGGCGAGGCGGTCGAGCGGGGTGAAGCCCAGGGCGTTGGGCTGCGATCCTTCACCCCCGAGCTGGTCGGAGACGACCGCGATGGTGATCGGATGGACCAGGGGAACGATCAGCCCCTGGTCGATCATGATCTGCTCGGCCTGCGCATAGAGGTCGACGCGCGTGTCCCAGTCGGATTCGGAGTCGGCCTGCGCCACCAGCGCGTCATATTCGGGGATGAAGTAACCATGCCGGCCGCCATTGTAGAAGATGCCGTAGAAGTTCGACGGGTCGAGGTAGTCGTACTCGTAGGGCGAGATGAAGATGTTGTTGCGCTTGTTGCGCAGCCCGTCCATCCAGTCCGCGCCGGGAAGCGCGCGGATGTTCATGTTGATGCCCAGGATCTCGCGAAACTCGGCCTGAAGATATTGCGCCATGGCCGGGATGATCGCGCCGTTGTAGCCGCCCTCGTCACGGATCCAGATCTCGATGTCAGGGAAGCCTTCGCCATTGGCATATCCTGCGTCTGCCAGGAACTGCTTGGCGCGTTCGGGATCAAATACCGCCTGCGCGACCACCTCCTCATTGTATCCGGGGTAGCCCGGCGGCAGGATCGAGCCGGCCGGTATCGCGATGTCCTTAAGGACGGTCGAGGTCAGCTCTTCCCGGTCGATCGCGTAGTAGAAGGCGCGCCGCACGTTGACGTCGTCGAACGGCTCGGCCTCGAGGTCGAAGGAGATGTAGGACGTGGCAAAGACCGCGTTCTTGCGGATGCCGTCGGGATAGCGCTGGGTGGCGACCGGCACCTGTCCGGTGTTGAGGAACGAGTAGTCCGCATCACCCGCGAGAAACGCCGGCAGGCCGACTTCCGGCGCGGCAAGGGTCGGATCGAGCTCCAGCCGGTCGATTGTCGGCTGCCAAGGCCCGGTATAGGTATCGGACTTGGTATAGACGACGGCGTTGTTGGATTTTTCCCAGCTCTCGATCTCGAAGGGGCCGGAGGACACGATGCTTTCGACATTGAGCGCCCAGTCGTCGCCCAGTTCGTCGACCTTGTGCTTGGGCACGGGGTACCAGAGGCTGGTGACCGAGGGGAAGTAGGGCTTGGGCGCCGTGGTCGTCACTTCGATGGTGAGGTCGTCCACTGCCTCGAGGCCCAAGGTCGAAACGTCCGCCGTTCCCTCGGTGACTTCCTTCCAACCCTTGATGCCGCCGGCGAAATCCCAATACCAGGCGAAGTCGTAGCCGGAGGTCGCGGCGCGCTGCAGGGCGAAGACGTAGTCCTCGGCCGTCAGCGGCTCTCCGTCCGACCACACCAGTCCCTCTCGCAATTTGAACGTCCAGGTGAGGCCGTCTTCCGACTGGCTCCAGCTCTCGGCCGCCATCGGCGTCAGCTCGAACTCCTTGTCGAAGGTTGCGATCGGAACCTGCAGCAGTTCCGCGCCGGTGCCGCGGTCATAGACCGTCTTCATGTAGTCCATGTAGGTGCCGGTTGTGGTCCCGAACGGGGCGACCACCGTCGTTTGGGCCAGCGCCGGCAAAGTCAGCGCGGTAACGGTGGCCAGCCCCCAGGCCAGCTTGCGCACAAAGGTCATGAGCTCCCTCCTTGCAGAGCAGATGGACGTTCCCTGACGCGTCGGACTCGAGCGCAAAGCCCGGCCGATCGCTTTGTTTGACGGCACTCGCCGCCATGAGCGGTTCCCCTCGAAACCGCTAATGCCATATGTCTGACAAATCTGCGCTGGCTTAGCAATGTGCAGTCGCCAAAATATGCACATGATATGAGCGTGCAGGAAAATGGCCAACGCAAGAAAACTTGCAGCAATGTAAACTATTGCAAGTTAAATCGCAGCATGATACCCCACATCTAGTGGAGGAATCATGTCGGTACTCGAACGCGTGCAGCAGGCGGCGGAAACGCTGACGCCGTCGGAGCGGCAGCTGGTCAAGCAGCTCATCGCTAATCCGCGGGATATCGCCCTGGCAACGGCAAGCGAGCTTGCAAGCCGCGTGGGCGTGCACGAGGCGACCGCTTCGCGCCTGGCGCGCAAGCTCGGATATCCGAGCTACTCCGGATTCCGCAACGCCATCCAGCAGGAATTCATCGTCAAGACGGATCCGGCGGTGCGCGTGCGCAATACGCTCGATCAGACGACGAGCGGCGATCTGCTGGCCGATCTCATCGGCCGCGAGATCGAAGCGCTGACGGCGCTGCCGCGCTATGTCGACATGGCCCGGCTGTCGGAAGCCGCCAGGGTCCTCCTCGATGCGCGCCGGATCTTCGTATTCGCCCGCGGGAACGCCGAGGCTCTGGGAGTGCAGGTCGAGCGGCGTCTGCGTCGCATGGGCCTTCAGGTCTTTGCGCTGCGCGGTGACGCGCGTGACAGCGCCGAACAGGTGCTGGCCATGGAAAAGGGTGATGCCCTGATCGGCTGCGTCTTCCGTCGCCAGCCCAAGCTTTATGCACCGCTGCTCGACCATGTGCGTGCCGTCGGCGCAAAGTCGATCATCATCGCCGGCAGCATCGGCCCGTCGCTTGCGCCAAAGTCCGATCACCTCCTGTTCGCCCCGCGTTCGGGGTCGCAGGAAGGTTTCCAGACGTTGACTGTTCCCATGGCCATTGCCAACGCCCTGGTGCTGGCGATGGCCGCTGAAGACAAGCGGGGGGCCTTGGAAAAGCTCGAAACGCTCGGGCAGCTCATCGCTGCGTTCGAAGGGTAGGAGGTGCCAGGCAGGCGTCCTCGTGCGCCCGTGTTCTGCAAGTTCATATGCACGTTACATAACAATTGCAAAAGGACGTGCACTCAACGGGCGCCATGGCGCCCTCTCTGGAGGAAAGACCAATGAACAAGACGAGACTAGCGATTTCGGTCGCCGCCATGATGGCGGCTGCCGGTGGGGCCATGGCGCAGGATGCCGACATGGGCGCCTTCCTCGATGCGATGACGCCCGAGGAACTTCTGCCGCTGGCGCAGGAAGAAGGCACCGTTACCGTCTATGCCTTCACCAGCCGCATCGCGGCAGTCGAGACGGCGTTCGAGGCTGCCTATCCCGGCATCGACATGATCGGCTACGACATGAGCTCGACCGAGCAGATCACCCGTATCAAGGCCGAAGCGGCCGCGGGCATCAACAATGTCGACGTCATCTACATCTCCGATGCTCCCGTGGTTTATACGGAGCTCCTGGGGGCAGGGCTCCTCACCGCCTATGTGCCGCCGCGGGTGGCGGACGCTCTCGACGACGCCGAAAAGGCGCCTCTCCTCAGCCAGCGCCTCTCGACCAAGGTGCTGATGTACAATGAGGAAGCGTATCCGGATGGTGCGCCGGTTTCCAATCTCTGGGAGCTGACGACCGAGGACTGGACCGGCCGCGTCATCATGGTCGATCCGCTGCAGCGCGGCGATTACCTCGATCTCATGACCGAATTCGTGCTGCGCGCCGAGGAGATGGCGTCCGCCTATGAGGCGCAGTTCGGCAGCCCCATCGCCCTCGACGACGGCATCGAGAATGCCGGCGAGCAGTTCATCGTCGATCTCTTCGAGAACGACGTGATCCTCGTCTCCTCGACCGACGACGTGAACGCCGCCATCGGCGCCGTCGGGCAGGAGAACCCGCCCATCGGCTTCACCTCCTACTCGGACCGTCGCGACAACGAGGACGAGGGCTGGGCGCTGCAGGTTGCCAACGATGTAGTGCCCTCGAACGGCATCATCTTCCCGGCGGTGCTTGCAGTCTCGGCGACGACGCAGCACCCGGCTGCCGCACGCCTCGCCATCGACTTCCTGATGGGCGACGACAGCGATACCGGTGGGCCGGGCTATGCGCCCTTCTACGTGCCCGGCGACTACGCGACGCGCGGCGACATCGTCGACCATCCCGATGCCGTGCCGCTTGCCGAGTTCTCCGCCTGGAGCGTCGACCCGGTCGCGACCTCGAGCATCCGGCAGGCGGTCGGCGATCTCGTGCTCGAGCTGCAGTAGGCGATAACAATGCCTCCGGGCCAAAGTGCCCGGAGGCGCTTCAAACGATCGATCGGATCATGACCCACGCTCTTTCCCTCAAGGCCGCGTCACAACGTTGGGCCTCGGGCGGGCTCGCCCTCAAGCTTGCCGTGCTCCTGGCGCTCGGCGTGCTGGTGGCGGCCCCGCTGCTGCGCATCTTCTTGGAGACCCTCGGCCCCGACGCGATCGCGGCCTGGACGGACGTCACCGCCAGCCGCCTCTCGCGCAACCTCCTCTGGCTGCCGCTCGCCAACACCATGATCCTCGGCTTCGGGGTTGCCGCCGGATGCGTGCTGATCGGCGGGTACCTTGCCTGGCTCGTCGTCATGACGGACATCCCGTTCCGTCGCACCATCGGCTTGATGGCGACGCTCCCGTTCATGATCCCGAGCTTTGCCACGGCGCTCGCCTGGGGTTCGCTTTTCCGCAACTCGCGCGTCGGCGGGCAGGTCGGCTTCCTTGAGGGGCTGGGCCTTGCCGTCCCCGACTGGCTCGCCTGGGGAATCGTGCCGACCCTCATCGTCCTCATCGCACATTATTATTCTCTGGCATTCACCGTCATCGCGGCCGCGCTCGCGACGGTCAATTCCGACCTCGTCGAGGCCGCACAGATCGCTGGGGCGAAGCGCGGGCGCATCCTCATGGGCATCATCCTGCCGGTGGCGCTGCCGGCGATCGTCGCCGGCGCGTCTCTCACCTTCGCCGGCGCCGTCTCCAACTTCGCCGCGCCTGCGCTGCTGGGCCTTCCGGTGCGCATGCAGACGCTGGCGACGCGCCTCTTCGGCCTCATCGAAGTCGGGCAGACGGCGCGCGGCTACGTCATCGCCATCCTGCTGATCGCCGTTTCCGCGCTCTTCCTCTGGTTCGGCAACAAGGTGATTTCCGGTCGCCGCTCCTATGCCACCATCACCGGCAAGGGCGGCCGCGCCAAGCGGTTCGAGCTCGCCGGAGCACGCCTGCCGCTCTTTGCAGTGGCGCTGGCGATCTGCGTCCTCACCACGATCGTACCGGTGTTGATCCTCATCGCCTCCTCGATGGCGCCGTCTTCCTCAGCCCTCTTTTCCAACTGGACGCTGCACTACTGGTTCGGCGCCTCAGATCCGGCCATCGCGCAGGGCCAGGCGGGCGTCTGGCACAACCCGTTCATACTCTCGGCGACGAGCCTGACGGTCGGGCTGGGCGTGACCGTCGCCGTCACCGGCACGGCCCTCGGCCTCATCGTCGCCTTCGTTCTCGCCCGTCACGGGCGCGGACCGCTCGCCGGCGCCATCAACCAGTTGAGTTTCCTGCCGCTGCTGGTGCCCGGCATAGCGTTCGGCGCCGCCTATATCGCGCTCTTCGGCGCGCCCATCGGGCCGCTCCCGGCGCTTTACGGCACGTTCCCCCTGCTGGTTATCGCAGGCACCGCCTATCTCCTGCCGTTCGCGGTGCAGACCGGCCGCGCGGTCATCCAGCAGGTCTCGGGCGATCTCGACGAGAGCGCACGGCTGACGGGCGCGGGTTTCTTCAGGCGCATGGGCGCGATCACGGTCCCCCTCGCCATCCGAGGCCTTGCTGCCGGCGCGCTCATCGTCTTCGTCAAGATCATGCGCGATCTCTCGCTCGTCGTGCTGCTTTTTACGCCCACCACGCCGCTGCTCGCGGTCCTGGCCTACCGCTATGCGTCGGAAGGCTTTACCCAGTTCGCCAACGCCATAACCGTCGTCATTCTCGTGATCTCGATCGCCGCGACCCTGCTGGCCAATCGCCTGCAGGCCAAGTCGCAGCCCTGGCTCAAGTCCTGAGGCCAATTGCCCAATGATCAGAATCCAATCCCTCTCCAAGCGGTTCGCCAGTTTCGAGGCGGTCAGGTCCGTCTCGTTGGAGGTCCCGAAGGGTGCGTTCCTCGTGCTCGTCGGTCCTTCCGGCTGCGGCAAATCGACGATGTTGCGCATGCTCGCCGGCCTCGAAACGCCCACCGCCGGGACCATCGCCTTTGGTGATGAAGTCGTGTCGGACGGCGATGCCGGCTGGGGGGTCGAGCCATCGAAGCGCAATGCCGGGCTCGTCTTCCAGTCCTATGCGCTCTGGCCGCACATGACCGTCGCCGGCAATGTCGATTGGCCGCTGAAGGTCGCCGGCCTAGCCAAGGCGGAACGGCAGGCGCGCGTTACCGAGGTGCTGAAGCTCCTCGGCATCGAGGCGCTCGGCGCCCGCTATCCCAACGAGATTTCCGGCGGCCAGCAGCAGCGCGTCGCCATCGCGCGCATGATCGCGCCGCGCCCAGGCATCCTGCTCTTCGACGAGCCGCTCTCCAACCTCGACGCCAAGCTGCGCGTGGAGATGCGCACCGAACTCCTGCGCGTGCACCGGGCGACCGGCGCGACCTCGGTCTACGTCACGCATGACCAGGTGGAGGCGATGACCATGGCAAGCCACGTTGCCGTCCTCAATAATGGCGAGATCGAGCAGTTCGGCTCGCCCCACGACCTGGTGCGTGATCCGGCAACGGCGTTCGTGGCGACCTTCGTCGGCACGCCGCCCGCCAACCTGATTCCCGTCGGGCCCGATCTCGAACTTGTGGGTGTCCCAACCGGCGCCCAGGCGATGTTCCGGCCCGAGCACCTGCGTGTCTCGGACAAACCGAGGCCAGGAGCCATCGCGCTGGAGTTTGCCGAGGCGAGCCCGATGGCCGGGCGCACTATGATCACCGGCACGCGCGGGGCCACGCGTCTGACCGCCGTCGTCGACGAAGCGCCCGATCTTGCCGTTGGCGATACTATCTATTTCGCTCTGCCCAGCGAGCCCGCCGCGATTTTCGCGGCCAGCGGGGAGCGTCTCAAATGAAACGGTTGCTGCTCGTTCGCCACGGTGAGTCGGAGTGGAACGCCACGCGCCGTCTTCAAGGCCAGGCGGACATTTCGCTCTCCGAAACCGGACGACAACAAGCGACCGCACTGGCGGAAACGGTGAGGAGCCTGCGGCCGGACAGGACTGTCGCGTCCGACCTGCGTCGCGCCGGCGAGACCGCCACGCTGCTCGGCTATCCGGAAGCCGAACCCATGCCGGCTCTGCGTGAGATAGATGTCGGGGCCTGGACGGGGGTGGAGATCGCCGACCTGATCGCAGGGCAGGGCGAAGCCTACCGCTCCTGGCGGGCGGGCAGCTTTACGCCGCCCTCCGGGGAAAGCTGGGACCAGTTCAAGAGCCGGACCAGCGGGGCTGTATTCGACGCGTCGGCGGGTGCGGAGCGGCTGCTCGTCGTCTGCCATGGCGGTGTCATCCGCGCTCTGCTCGAAGCCTTCATAGGCCTGCCGCCGGCCCGCATCATCCCCGTGGGTCCCGCAAGCGTCACGATCCTCGCGGCGAAATCGGACGGCCGGGACGACATGCGTCTGGAGCTTTTCAACTATTCCCCGCTCGGGCCCGTGCTCGACGCACCGGACTGATTGGAGTGTCGAGGCGGTTACGCCACGCGGGCGATCAGCCCCTTCAACTGGTCGATTTCATCGCTGGTCAGGTCGGTCAGCGGTGGCCGGACGGGCCCGGCCTTGCGTCCACGCGCTTCCAGACCGGCCTTGATGATCGAGACCGCATAGCCCTTCCGCCGATTGCGAAGCTGCACGAGCGGGAAGAAGAAATCCTCGAGGATCTTGTCCGTTTGCACGGTGTCGCCGGCGCGCAGGCTCTTGTAGAAGCGCTGGGCGAGTTCGGGGACGAAGTTGAACACGGCCGATGAATAGGTGGTCACGCCGGCCGAGAAATAGGCCTGTGCGTAGAGCTCGTGGGTCGGCATACCGCCGATATAGACCAGCCGGTCCTTGAGCCGGGTGGTGATCTCGATCACCCGGTCGACTTCCCCGTGACCGTCCTTGAACCCGATGAGGTTGGGGCACTTGTCGGCGAGCTCGCGGATGCTGTCGGCCGAGAGCAGGCAGTTGTCGCGGTTGTAGACAACGACGCCGATGCCCACCGCGTCGCATACCGCCCTGACGTGGGCGACCAGACCCTCCTGCTCGCAGAACATTAGGTAGGGAGGCAGGAGCAGGATGCCGTCGGCACCGGCCACCTCGGCGGCCTTGGCCATTTCGACGGCGATCGCCGTGCCGTAAGCGGCCCCGCCCAGGATCGGGGTCTTGCCGGCGCTCGCTTTCGCCGCACGGGTGACGCGGTCCACCTCAGCCGGGGTGAGCGAGAAGATCTCGCCGGTCCCCCCGGGGGCAAACAGCGCCGCCGCGCCATAGTTGTCGAGCCAATCGATATGGGCGCGGTAGGCTTCCTCGTCGAACTGCAGGTCGGGTGTAAAGGTGGTTACTGGAAACGAGAGCAGTCCGCTTCCGAGCGCGGCCTTGAGTTCGTTGGGGGTCATCGCTTTGTCCTGGGATGGAAGTGAAGTCAGCCGGCGTACGCGTCGAGCGCCTGGAGAAGGGCTGTCGTGTAGCCGTAGCAGAAGGCGAAGGCGACGCCCTGCGGATCGCGTCCTGAGATGGTCGGCACGTGATCGGGCATGATCATGTATTGGTAGCCGACCTCCTTGTAGACGCGCAGCGAGCGGGCCATGTCCATGTCGCCCTCGTCGGGGAATGTCTCCATGAACGAGAGCTTCTTGCCGCGGATGTTGCGGAAGTGCAGGTTGAAGATCTTGTTGCGGCTGCCGAACCAGCGGATGACGTCGTCGATCTCTTCGCGTGGGTTGTCGAGCATCTCGCCGACGGTGCCCTGGCAGAAATTGAGCCCGTGATAGGGGCTCTCACGCATGGAGACGAACTTCTTCAGCCCCTCGACGGTGCCGAGCACGCGGGTCACGCCCTTGTAGCCGGGCGGAGTGTAGGGGTCGTGCGGATGGCAGGCGAGACGGATACGGTTCGATTCGGCGACCGGCACCACGCGCTCGAGGAAATAGTCGATGCGCTCCCAGTTCTCGTCTTCGGACAGCGTGCCCGCCAGGCCTGGAGGGGCATTCTGGTCGGTCTTGTCCCAGCGGAACGAGGCGTTCATCGAGCCGCCGCGGCCCGGTTCGTCGGGCGTGCGCGGAATTCCAATGAGGTTGAGATTGTACTTGGCCGCGGGAATGCCGGCGACGGCAAGATTCTCGATGAGCTGGCAGATGGCGTCGATTTGCCGGTCGCGCTCGGGGCCGGCCAGGAGGATATCCGGATAAGTCGCCATCTCGATCGGATTCGAGGGCAGGGGGATCTGGATCATATCGAGCACGAGCCCGAAGCTCTCGACCTTCTCGCGCAGCCTTTTCAGGTCGTCGAGCGTCCACGTGCCGGGCTTGCCTTCCGGATCCGCGCAGATGTGCTTGATGCCGAGCTGGGCCCAGACGCGGTAGTCGTCGTCGTCACGTGCGGCAAGCTGAGTACCTACATACATTGCCATCCTCCTTGTAACGTATGACATAATATGAATTTTTGAAACTGTCGAGGTCCGACTCGGGTGGGCCGCTAGCGCGAAAGCTGGCGATACCGCTTCTGGCTGGCCGTCAGGTGCTCGCGCATGGCGGCCCGGGCCGCCTCGGGATCCTGGTCGGCAATGGCCTCCAGAATACGGTCGTGCTCGGCCAGCACGCCTAGCAGGTATTGCGTGTCGTTGGCGCTCGGGAGGGTAGGGAACTGCCCGCGAGGGATCGAGCGCGGACCGAATCGGGTCATCGCATCGACGAAATGGCTGTTGTTGGTCGCCGCGGCGATGGCCTGGTGGAAGGCGAAATCGGCTTCGACGGTCGAACCGCCGTTCTGTATGCGATCGGCCATCTCGTGATTGGCGGCGCGAATGGCTTCCTCTTGCATGGCGGAGCGCCTGTAGGCCGCAATCGCGGCGCCTTCCGTCTCCACGGCCATCCGGAACTCGAGCGTTTCGAGGGTGTGTGGAATGCTCTGGATTTCCCTCGGAGTGAGGGTGATCGCGGGCGCCGTGGCAAGGTCAGTCACGAACATGCCCTTGCCTTGTATGGGAATCACGAGGCCGGCAGCTCGTAGTTCGGCAATAGCTTCGCGAACTACGGTGCGGCTGACATCGAACTGAGCTTCGAGCTGGGGTTCGGTCGGCAATTGCGCACCCACCGGCAGCGCCCCGGCCTCGATCTGCCGGCGTAGATCGTCGACAAGCGTTTGGGCCAGGCGTGGTCGTCTTCGCGTGGCTGTCGGTTCCATTTTCCTTCTCCCCCGGATGCCGCTCTCAGGTGTCTTTTATCACCCTATTGCCATACTCGTGAAAAGGCCATAATCATAATACGACATACAACCAACGTATCACGTCGGGTTATTCTGGAGGAGACTTAATGAAGCATTTCCATTCGCGGATGATGGCGGGTGCTGCCCTGGCCGTCATGCTGGCAAGCGCGCCCGCTGTCTTTGCCGCTACGCCCAACGATCAGCTGGTGATCGGCACGTCGCTGGCCCAGGTTCTGTCGCTCGATCCGCAGCAGGGCACCGAGGTCAAGACCCAGGAGATCCTGGCCAATACGTACGACCGGCTCATTTCGTTCGACAGCAAGACCAACGAGCTGCAGGGGCAGTTGGCTGAGAGCTGGGACGTCGACGACACCGGCATCACCTTCCACCTGCGCGACGCCCAGTTCGCCTCGGGCAATCCGGTGACTGCCAACGACGTGGTGTTCTCGCTGGTTCGCCTGTTCAAGCTCGACCAGTCTGCTGCCGCCGGCCTCAAGACCTTCGGTTACAACGCTGAAACCGCCGAAAGCCTCATTACCGCCGTCGATGAAAAGACCGTGCGCATCGATCTGACCGATGACGTGGTGCCCGAAGCGCTGCTCTATCGCCTGTCGGGCGGTGTCGGCAGCGTGGTCGACAGCGTCGAGGTGATGAAGCACGTCGTCAACAACGACTACGGCAACGAGTGGCTGCGCACCAATACCGCGGGTTCCGGCCCGTTCGTGCTGCGCCGCTGGTCGCCGAACGACATCGTGATGCTCGAAGCCAACCCGAACTTCTGGGGCGAGCCCTCGACCCTCAAGCGCGTGCTGTTCCGTCACGTGCCCGAAAGCCAGGCGGCTCGCCTGATGCTCGAGCGCGGCGACATCGACATCGCCAATGCCCTGACGGCTGCGGACGTCCGCTACTTCGACGGCAAGGAAGGTTTCGTCATCGATCAGGTCAAGACCGGCGGCTTTTACGCGCTGGCCATGAACGCCGGCCACGAGCCGCTGGACAATCCGCTGGTGCGCCAGGCGATCGCCTACGGCATCGACTACCAGGGCATCGGAGATGCGATCCTTGGCCCCTATGGTCGGCCCCGCAACGTGCCCGTCCCCGAGGATTGGGAAGGCGCGATCCCGAACCCGGATTGGTCGCTGCAGCCGGAAAAAGCGCGGGCTCTGCTCGCCGAGGCCGGCTATCCCAACGGCTTCTCGCTGACCATCAAGACAATCGCCCAGGCTCCGCGTGTCGATATGGCGACCGCCATCCAGGCGAACCTTGCCGAAATCGGCATTACTGCCCGCGTGATCCAGGGCAATGGTTCCGACATCGTCGCGGCCCATCGCGCCCGCGATTTCGACCTGCTCATTCCGCAGACCTCGGCAGCCGACCCGACTGCGCTTGGTGCGTTGGACAACTTCACCAACAATCCGGACAACTCGGTCGAAGCAAACAACGCCGGCAACTTCGTCTGGCGCTCGGATTGGGATATTCCTGAGCTGAATACCCTGCGCCAGGAAGCCAACCGCGAACGCGATCCGGCCACGCGTCTCGAAATGGCGCGCCAGCTGCAGGAAGATTTCATCGCGGCGAGCCCCGCCGTGTTCCCCATGTTCGAGCGCTTCGAGCCCATCGTTGTGAACGCGCGCGTCGAGGGTTATAGCGGCCACCCGTGGTCGCTCACCCGCGTCGACGCGGTCACCAAGACGGACGCGAACTAGGCAGTCGGCCGGTCATGAAGGAACTTTCCCTAATCGCACTCGGCAAGCGGGTCGGACAGCTCCTTGTCAGCTTGTTCGCCCTGCTGGTCGTAACCTTCGTGATCGGCCGCCTCCTGCCCACCGATCCGGTCGGCGCCATCGTTGGCGAGCTGGCGGATCCCGCGACATACGCCGCCATGCGCGAAAGGCTCGGCCTCGATCTGCCGATCTACCAGCAGTTCTGGATTTATTTCACGTCGCTCCTGCGCGGCGATCTGGGCACGGCGATCCTCACCGGCAATCCGGTGGCTCAGGATTTGAGCCAGGCCTTCCCCGCAACCTTCGAGCTGGCGACGCTCGCCGTCCTCATCTCGACCCTTATTGGTGTGCCGCTTGGCATGCTGGCCGCGTTCTTCCGGGATAGCTGGTTCGACCAGTTCGCCCGCGTGATCTCGCTGATCGGGCATTCCATCCCGGTTTTCTGGTTCGGCATCGTCGGGCTGGTGATCTTCTATGCTGTCCTCTCCTGGGTGGGCGGACCGGGCCGGGTCGATGTCTATCTCGAAGGCCTGGTCGAGCCGCGCACCGGTCTTCTGCTTGTCGACAGTCTGCTGGCCGGGGACATGGAAGTCTTCTGGAACGCGGTCCATCACATCATCCTGCCGGCCTGCATCCTGGCCTATTCGGCCATGGCCTACATCACCCGCATGACGCGCAGCTTTACGCTTGAGCAGCTCAATCAGGACTACGTCGTCGCCGCTCGCGCCAAGGGAGCCTCGGACCTGCGCATCGTGATCGGGCATCTCCTCCCCAACATAGCGGTGCAGTTGGTGACGGTCCTGGCGATCTCGTATGGCGGTCTGCTCGAAGGCGCCGTCGTCACCGAGGTGGTGTTTTCCTGGCCCGGCATCGGTCAGTACATGACCAACGCGCTCATGATCGGCGACATGAACGCGGTTCTTGCCGCCACGCTCATCATTGGCATCATCTTCATGGCCCTCAACTTCCTCTCCGATATGGCCTACCTCCTGCTCGATCCGCGCACCCGCGAGGTGACGGCATGAGCACGAGCCAGGCCTTGCCGAAGCCGTCCAAGCCCGCCGTGTTCCTCGCCCGCCTCGGCGAGGGGCTGCGCGGCGCACTCGCCAAGCTGGCGCGCGAGCCTTTGGGTATGTTCGGTTTTGCCGTTCTAATCATTCTGGTGGTCGTCGCGATCTTCGCGCCGTGGATCGCGCCCTATAGCCCTACCGCCCAGAACCTCTCCCAGGCCTTGCAGCCGCCGAGCGCGGCGCACTGGGCCGGCACGGACGAGTTCGGCCGCGATATCCTCTCGCGCCTCATCTATGGCGCGCGCATCACCATCCAGACGGTCTTGGCCGTGTCACTGATCGTCGGCCCGGTCGGGCTCGTCGTCGGCATCGTCGCCGGCTTCGTCGGTGGGCGCACGGATGCGATCCTGATGCGCATCACCGACATCGTTCTCTCTTTCCCCTCGCTGATCCTCGCGCTCGCGTTCGCCGCTGCGCTGGGGGCGGGGCTCGAAACGGCCATCGTCGCCATCTCGCTGACCGGTTGGCCGCCGATCGCCCGTCTCGCCCGCGCCGAGACGCTGATCGTGCGCAACACCGACTATGTGGCGGCGGCCCGCCTCTACGGGGCTTCCCAGTTGAGGCTGCTGTTCCTCTACATCGCGCCCATGTGCGTGCCCTCGGTCGTCGTGCGCCTGACGCTCAACATGGCCGGCATCATCCTCACCGCCGCGGCCCTCGGCTTTCTGGGCCTCGGCGCCCAGCCGCCGGCGCCCGAATGGGGCGCGATGATCTCGAACGGTCGCCGGTTCATGCTCGACAACTGGTGGGTCGCCGTCATGCCCGGCATCGCCATTCTCATGACGAGCCTGGCGTTCAATCTGGTGGGGGACGCCCTCCGCGACATTCTGGACCCGCGCCATGTCCGCTCCTGATCCCGTCCTCAAGGTCCACAACCTGTCGGTCCGGTTCGCCCGCTCGCAGGTGCGCGCGGTCAACGGCGTGAGCTTCGATCTCGGAGCCGAGCGCCTGGGCGTCGTCGGCGAATCCGGCTCGGGCAAGTCCACCGTCGGCCGTGCGATCATGCGCCTGCTGCCGCCCTCTGCTCGGGTGGAGGCGGACATCCTGGATTTCGAGGGCGCGCCGCTCCTCTCCTGCAGCGCCGGGCAGATGCGGAACCTGCGCGGCAACCGCATGGCGCTGATCATGCAGGATCCGCGCTATTCGCTGAACCCCGTCCTGCCGGTGGGCCGGCAGGTCGCAGAGGCCGCTCTGCTGCACCTCAAGGTGAGCAAGAGCGAAGCCCGCGAGCGCGCCGCTCACATGCTTGAGCGCGTGCGCATCGCAGATGTCGGGCGCACCATGGAGCTTTATCCGCATCAGATCTCGGGCGGCATGGGCCAGCGCGTCATGATTGCCATGATGCTTCTTGCCAAGCCGCGCCTGGTGATTGCCGATGAACCGACCTCGGCTCTCGACGTCAGTGTACGCGGCGATGTGCTGAAGCTCCTCGACGAGTTGGTCGCCGAGAACAACTCCGGCCTGCTGCTGATCAGCCACGACATCCGCATGGTCGCCGCCTTCTGCCAGCGCATTCTGGTGATGTACAAGGGCGATGTCGTGGAAACGCTGACTCGGCTCGAGGATGCCCAGCATCCCTATACGCGCGGCCTGATCGCCGCCTTGCCCGATCCACGCCATCCCGTCCACCGGCTCCAGACCCTCGATCGCCTGGCCATCGAAGCCGCGGAGGTGCGCGTATGATCGAAGTCGAGGAGCTCGCCGTTGCCTTCGGGGAGGGTGATGCGCGCAGGCAGGTGGTGAAGTCCGTGTCCTTCTCCGTCGCCAGGGGCGAAACGCTCGGCATTGTCGGGGAATCGGGCTGCGGCAAGTCCACCGTGCTGCGTTCGCTCGCCGGCCTCGACCGGCATTGGCAGGGACGCATTTCCCTTGCAGGCCGGCCGGTCGACAAGCGCCGCACCAGGGACCAGCTCATGCTGGCGCAGATGGTGTTCCAGGATCCTTATGGCTCTATCCACCCGCGTCATCGCATCGAGCGCGTTCTGGCCGAGCCGGTGCAGGCCATGAAGAAGGGCGACGGGTGGGACCGCGTGGCATCCGCGCTGGAGCAGGTCGGCTTGCCCGCGGCCTTTGCCGGCCGCTTTCCGCATGAGTTGTCCGGCGGCCAGCGCCAGCGCGTCGCCATCGCCCGTGCGCTGATGCTCGAGCCCGAAATTCTGCTGCTCGACGAACCGACCTCCGCACTCGACGTGTCGGTGCAGGCCGAAGTCCTCAACCTCTTGAGCGACCTGCGCGATGAGCGGCAGTTGACCTATGTGCTCGTCAGCCACGACCTGGCTGTCATCGCCCATATGTGCGACCGGGTGCTGGTCATGCAGGATGGGCGTTTTGTCGATGAGCTGACCAAGGACGATCTGAAGGCCGGTCGAACGCACGCGCAGTACTCGAAGGACCTGTTCGAGGCGAGCTTCCTGGCCTAGCGCCCCGGGGCATTCGACCGGCGGAGCATGTGCTCCGCCGGTCCATATACGTCTCAGGCTGGCTGCAGTCTTTCGGGTTGCTGGCCACTCGGCCGGGGGAAGGCGAGAGCCATGGCCGCCGCGGCCAGACCCACCGCTGCAGAGGCCACATAAAGCCAGTGATAGCTGCCGAAGGTGTCGTAGAGCCACCCGCCGCCGACCGGCCCGAAGGCCATGCCGATGCTCGACGTCATGGTGGCCGCCCCCAGCACGGTGCCCATCACGTGCGGACCGAAATAGTCGCGCGCGAGCACCGCGTAGAGCGGCATCACGCCGCCATAGGCCATGCCGAGCACCACGGCCAGCATGTAGAATTCTGTCAGTTGAGTGACGTAAATATAGCTGTAGATGCCGATCGCCTGCAGGGCGAGGCCCGCGATCAGCACGCGCTTGACGCCCAGCCGGTCGGCGAGAACGCCGAAGATCAGCCGGCCGAAGAGTCCTGCAACACCCTCGACGCTGTAGATGCTCGCCGCCGCCAGCGCCGAGGCGCCGCAGAGCATCGCGTAGCTCACGGTATGGAAGATCGGTCCGGAATGGGCCGCGCAGCAGAAGAAGAAGGTTCCGGCCAGCACGATGAACTGCGGTGTGCGTAGCGCTGCGCCCGCGCTGGTGGGCCGGGGCTCGGCCGGCGCGACGTCGCTGGCGGGAGATGGAGCCGAGGCGAGGGCCGTCGGCGCGCGGCGGATGAGGAATCCGGCCGGCAGGATGAGCGCTGTTGCAACGATCGCCGTCAGCATCATCGCATTGCGCCAGCCCTGGGCCTCGATGAGCACGGTGGCGAGCGGCGTCACGATCATGGGCGCGACGCCTGCCCCGATAGAGACCAGCGACACGGCGAGGCTGCGGTTTTTGTCGAACCAGGCGACGGTCGTCGCCATGAGCGGAGCAAAGAATGCGCCGCCGGAAGCGCCGACGAGGCCGCCATAGGCGAGCTGAAAGACCAGAAGGTCGGAGGAGCGGCTGGCGATGAAGAGCCCCAGTCCCAGGATCACCGCCGCGATCATGATGACGGGTCGCGCCCCGATGCGGTCGGTGAGCGTGCCCCAGAGGAATCCGGCGATACCCATGACGATGAACCCCACCGTCATCGCGCCGGAGATGCCGGCCCGCGTCCAACCGGTCTCGGTGGCGATCGGCTGCAGATAGACGGGCAGGGCGAACATGGCGCCCATCGCAACGCAGGTAATGACCGCGCCCGCCGCGACGATCACCCAGCCATAGTGTCTTTCCATTTCACAGGCTCCCTCCGGATACACCTGCTACTCGACGAACCGGGCACGGCCGTTTCGACACGCGGTGGGTATTTTTTCTGCATTTAGATCACGCCTCGCCGGATCGCCTCGGCGACGGCCTGAACCCGGTTGGCTGCGCCGAGCTTGGTCGTGATCTCCTGTACCTTGCGTTTCACCGTGATCTCGGTCAGCGCGAGCTCGTTGGCGATGTCCTGCGAACGGCCGCCCTTGGCGAGGAGCCGCAATACCCGGACCTCCTGCGGCGTCAATCCACTATCGCGCTGGATCTGCTGCGTCGCCACCTTCCTGTATTCCTCGATCATCGTGGCGATGAGTTCCTGCGAGAGCATGGGGGCTCCGGCGTGCACCTGCCGAATGGCGACGGCGAGGGTCTCGTACGAGTTGGATTTCAGCAGATAGGCATCCGCCTCGGCCTCCAGCGCGCCGACCAGATACTGGCGATCCTCGTAGGTCGAGAGGATCATGCAGCGCGGTGCCGACGGGCGGGCCTTGAGCGCTCGAACCAGTTGAATTCCGTCCATGCCGCCGAGACGGATGTCGATGGTGACGACGTCGGGCTTGTGCCGCTCCGCCATCGCCAGGGCGTCCTGCGCGCTCCCGGCCTCCCCCACCACTTCGATGTCGTCCTCATCCTCGAGGAGGCTGCGCACGCCCCGACGGAAGATCTGGTGATCATCGACGATCATCACGCGTATTTTCATGCCGCGCATGCCTCCTTGGGAATGGAGAAGGCGATCCGGGTGCCTGCGCCCGGCGCCGTTTCGACGATGAGGTGTCCGCCGACCACCTGCGTACGTTCACGTATGGCGAGCAGGCCGAGGCCGAGCTTGGCATCGTCGAACACGAAACCGCGGCCGTCATCGATGATGCCGACTTCGATTTTCTTTTCCGAGTAGCTCATGCGCAGCGTCAGGCTGCTGGCCTGCGAGTGGCGGATCGCGTTCTGGCAAGCCTCCTGCACGATCCTGAAAATCGCGAGTTCCACGTCCGGCTTGAGCGGGCAGGGGCTGCCGGCGATCCCGAACGAGGCCTCCAGTTGCCCATTCCGCGGCAGCGCGGCGACGTAGTTCTCGAGCGCCGCCACGAGCCCCAGTTCGTCGAGGACGTTGGGGCGCAGGGCATAGATGATCTGCTTCATCTCGCTCAGCGAGGAATCGAGTGTGGCCTGGCATTCGGTGACGCGCCGATCGAGGTCCGGTGTGTCGCCGATCCGCCGGCGGATGGACTGCAACTGGTATGTCGCCGCCAGGATCGACTGCGCGACGCTGTCGTGCAGGTCGTAGGCGATGCGTTGCCGCTCGTGTTCCTGCACCTCCACCACGCGCCGCCAGAGCGCCTGCAGTTCGCCGGCCTTGCGTACGATTTCCGCGTTGGCCTCGCGCAGCAGGCGCGTGCGGTCGTTCACTTTATACTCGAGGATATCGCTCAGCTCGCGTGTGCGCTCGAAGAGGCGCGCATTCTCGATGGCCACGACTGCCTGGTCGGCGAACGCACGCACGACACGGCCATGCTCAGCCGTATAGAAATCCGGTTCGGGCCAATCGACGCACAGCCATCCGATGCAGTCGTTGCCGTGCACGAGCGGAGCGCTGCACCAGGAGACGATCTGCTCGGTTCCCGGCTGCCAGACCCAGTCGGCTTCCCTGCGCACATCAGCGATGATGAGCGTGCGGTGGAATTCCATCACCGGGCGACTGAGCGGAGCCTCGCCCGGCAGGAAGCTGTGGCGCTTGACCTTGCCGTTGTCCGGATACCCCTTGGCGGCGACCACCCGCATCCGTCCGTCGTCGCCAAGAAGCGTGACGCGACAGCCGCGGGTCGGAACGACGCGGCCGAGTTGGTGCAGCACGGCTTCGAGCACATGGTTGGGTTCGAGCCGCGAGGAGATGATCCGCGAGACGTCCGCAAGAGTATCGGCCAGCTCTCGCTCCCGCCGTTCGGCCGCAAGCAGGCGATGCTGCTCGATGACGGGGGCGATCTGGTCGGCCACCGTCTGGAGCAGAACCACTTCGTCGGGGCGGAAGGCGTCGCGCCGGTCGCTCTGGATGTCGAGCACGCCGACGACCCGCCGGCCGAGCCGCAGGGGCAGCGCCAGCTCGGAAGCAGTGTTGGGCAGGAGCGCGTTGGAAACGAAATGCGCGTCCTGCGTGACGTCCTGGCTCATCCACATGCGGCCGGTCTCGGCCACCCGCCCGATGATTCCGCGCCCGACCGCTTCGCTGAACCCAGCGGCCAACAGGCTTTCGGCATGGGTTCCCGCCGCATGGACAAGCGAGATGCTGCGCGCGTCCGGATCGGTCAGCAGCAGCTGGACATGCTCGTAGCCGAGCGAGATGTAGACGAGCCGGGTGATCTCGGCAAAGAGCGCTTCGCGCTCGCGGATCGAGGTGACCTGCTGGCCGAGCCGGTGAATGAGCGAGAGGTGGCTGCGGATGCGCTCTATGAGGCCGGAAAGAGCAAGCGATTCGAGAAATGCGGAGAGGTCGTCGGCGACGAGGCCGACGCTGTCCTTGGTGTTCCCGCCGTTCCGGCTGGCGTAGGCAAAGCCGAGCAACAGGTGCCCTTGTACCTCTCCCGAAGTGCGGACGGGCTGCACCTCGACGATGAAGCCCTGGCTGGCGGCACGCTGGACGAGGTAGGGCGGTAACCCTGTCATGGTGCCGGCGGCGTATCGCATTTCCGCCAGCGAACGATGGATGGGCGCCGGGGTGCCGGCTGTCGCCACGACATCGGCGCCCTGGTTGGCCGACAGGAGCAGCACGGCCCAGCCCGCCGTGGTGACCCGAGTGGCGCGCTCCAGCCGGAACAGCAGTTGCTTGCGTGCCTCGGGGGGCACCTCGACCGATCGAAAACGGCGAAGCCGCAGCGCTAGCGCTCCGTCTTCGTCGTCGCGATAAAGTGGGCGCACGGCGCTCGTCGCCGGTTGGTTTTCGCCCGTGGTGCCGCCTAGGCCCATCGGCTCGGCAATCCTTCCTGCGGCGATAGGGACATCGCCGTGTTCAGTCCGCCGCCCGGCAGGAATTCCCCTTCGGGTGGATCGTCCATGATTTTTCCATCGTTGAAGATCGTCAAGCCATGACGAATGGTTCGCGCCACCACCCCGCGCATGGCTGATCCGACATAGGCGCTGTGCCGGTTGCGATAGTGAAGGTCTTGTGCCTGCAATACGAAGCTTGCCTGCGGATCGACGATGACGAGATCGGCATCCGCGCCGACCGCGATGCTCCCTTTGCGCTGATCGAGTCCGAAGATGCGCGCCGGATTGGCGGCGGTCATGCGGACGAGCGCGGCAAGGGAGAGTCCGCGGTTGTGGACGCCTTCGGTGACAAGGGCCGGCAGCGTCGATTGCAGGCCCGAAATCCCGCCCCATGCATCGAAGATATCGGCCTCGCCGGCGGTCTTCTCCTCCAACAGGCAGGGCGAATGGTCCGAGGCGATGATATCGACCGCGCCATCCAGCACCCTGTCCCAGAGCGCCTCGACTTCCTCCGATGAGCGCAGGGGAGGCGCGCACTTGGCTGCAGGGCCAAGGCGTTCAAGGTCGTCCTCACAGAAAAAGAGATAGTGCGGACACGTTTCGGAGGTGACCGGCACCCCGCGCTGCTTGGCCGCCGAGATGAGATCGATGCCGGCGGCGCATGAAACATGGACGATATGCAGGCGCACCCCGGTCCTTTCGGCCAAGGCGATAGCCGAGGCGATGGCCGCCAGTTCGGCGGCGATCGGTCGCGCCTCGCCCCAGGCCCTCCGGTCCTTGCGTCCTTTTCGGCGCAGGTCCGCGGTGAAGCGCCGGGTCATCTCCTCGTCTTCGGCGTGGACCGCGAGCAAAGACCCGAAGCGCGCGATATCGCGCATGCCGCTTTCGAGAACGAGGTCGTCGGCCCGCGGGAAGTCGAACGAACCTGCGCACATGAAGGCCTTGAAACCGAGCACGCCGCCCGCATGGAGATCGTATAGCTCGGAGCGGTTGTCAGTGACGAGCCCGCCCCAAAGCGCATAGTCGACGATGCTCTGCCGGGCCGCCGCGCGCTTGCGGCGCAGGGCGTCGGCATTGATCGTCGGGGGCGAGGCGTTTAGGGGCATCTCCACCACCGTGGTGATACCCCCCGCAGCAGCAGCGCGGCTGCCGGTAGCAAACCCCTCCCAGTGCCCCCGGCCGGGTTCCGAAAAATGCACATGTGGGTCGATGAGCCCTGGCAGCACCAGAAGGCCGCCGGCGTCTATCTCCTCGCGGGCAGCACGGTCCGGATTGCCACGGACGATATCGACGATCCGGCCACCCGCGACGACCACGCCACCGGGAAAATCGCTCTCGGCGGTGACGATCCTGCCATTGCGGACATAGAGGTCGGCTGTTTCCATCAATCCAGCCCGATCAGCCGCGCCGGGTTGTGAGCGGTCATGAGCTGGACTTCCTCGATCGAGAAACCGAAATAGAGGAGCATCGAGATCATCATGCGCATGCCCTCGATCGGCGAGGGCAACACCCGCACGCCATAGTCGGTCGCCAGTACGAACTGCTCGGGTCCGACATCGCGGATGCCTTGCAGCCAGCTCATCGCCCGGCCATGGATGACCGATCCCATGTCCATCAGCTCCCGCTCGACGTAGTAGTGCGTCTGCGGCATCCAGGGACCGCCGAAGTCCACCGCGCATGCTTCGAGGAAGACGCCCTTGGCGGCGAGCCCCTTCTGCTCCTCGACGCTGAGCAACGCCCGCGCCGGGTGCGCAACGAGGATCTTTCTGATGCCCGCCGCCTGCGCCAGCTCGACGACGCGCAGGGCTTCAGGTCCCGAGACGTGGCCCGTGTTGAGGTAGACCTCAGGGTGCTCGGCCACCATGTCGAGAATTTCCTTGAGCGCATCGGGCACCGGCCCCTCAAGGGGGATGCGGATCGCGCGGGCCAGCTCCTTTTCGGCGAACCCCGGGATCGCGTCCTTGAACGGCACGAGCTTGCCGTCGACGAGCGTCGATTCCGTGCTGGCCGAATGGTAGGTGCAGTGCGAGCCGAAGCTGATCATGCGGCACCCTTCGCCGAGGTTCAGCGCGGTGCGCACGGCGCGCGGGTTCATCCCGTCATGGCCGGAATTCATCAGGTATCCGCCGAAGGTACGGAAGTCCTTGAGGTAGCGATTGACCATCCAGGCCGTGCCCGAGGCCCATCCGAAAACGTCATAGTAGAGGATGGTGCGCATCCCCGCGGCCCGCGCCATCTCCGCGACCTGGATGGGGTCATAGTGGCCCGGATTGGAGCGCAGCACCGGCCCTGCGTGCACATGGCTGTCGATTGCCCCTACCAGCAACTCTTCGGGCAGTTCCATCGTGCGGTTGTAGAAGGGTTCGTACGTTGCCATCGCCCCCTCCCTCACAACGGATCCAGCCCGATCAGGCGGGCGGGGTTGTCGGCGGTCATGGCCCGGATTTCGGCCGGGGTGAACTCGTAGTCGAGCAGTGTGGTGATCATCGTGCGCATGCCCTGCACCGGGCTCGAGGCGGCGCGGATGCCGTAGTCGGTGCCGAGCACGAAGTATTCGGGGCCCACCTGCCGGATGTCGGCCATCCATTGCGCAGCCGTGCGCCGGGGCCGCGGCAGGTCGCCCGAGCGGTCCATGTACTTCTTTTCGACATAGTAATGCGTGCGCGGCGCGTGCGGGTAGAGCCAGTCGACGAGGCATCCCTCTAGGAAGAATCCTCGCTTGGCCGCATCCTTCTGCTGCTCGATCGAAAGCTGCTGGCGCGCCGGATGGGCGATCAGGACCTTCTGGATCTTGAACTCCTCGGCAAGGTCGAGGATGCGCAGGACTTCCGGTCCCGAGACGTGGCCCGTGTTGAGGTAGACGTCCGGATGATCGGCGACCATCTGCAGGATTTCGGCGAGCTCGTCGGAGATCGCCCCCTCGGTCGGGATGCGGACGGCCCGGGAGAGCTCCTCGCGGGCGAACTCGGGATAGGCGTCCTTGAACGGCACCAGTTCGCCATCGATGATCGTCGACTCGCGGCTGGCCGAGAAATAGGTGCAGTGCGAGCCGAAGCTGATGAACCGGCAGCCGTCCTCCATGTAGAGGGCGGTGCGCACCGAGCGTGGATTGAGCCCGCCGTGGCACGAGTTCATCAGGTACCCGCCGAAGGTCTTGATGCCCGGCACATGCCGGTTGACCATCCAGGCCGTGCCCGAAGCCCAGCCGAAGACGTCGTAGTAGACGATGGCGCGCATGCCCGCCTCGCGCGCCTCTATGGCGACCTCGAACGGGTCCTGGTGGCCCGGGTTGGACCGCAGTACGGGACCGGCGTGGACATGGCTGTCGATGGCGCCAACGAGCAGTTCGTCGGGAAGCTCCATCGAGCGGGTGTAGAAAGTCTCGGTCGTCGTCATTGCGGTACCTTCTTGGAAGGGGTCTGGATTGAAATTGGGCCGTCGGTTGCCGCATCGGCGGCAAGCCAGCAGGCGACTCGATGTCCTTCGGGCAGCTGGGTCACGGGCGGCGCCGTGCGGCACCGCTCATGCGCCATCGGGCAGCGCGCCCGCACGGGGCATTCGCCGGGGCCGACGTCGGCGAGCACGAGCTCGCCCTTGAGAGACGGGTGCGGACCGGGCTTCGGAGTGATGCGCGGCGCCGCCGCCAGCAGCGCCTGGGTGTAGGGGTGAACGGGGTGCCCCAGAACGATCTCGCTCGGCCCTTCCTCGACGATGACGCCGAGATACATGACCATCACGCGCGAGCAGATGTAGCGCACGACCGCGACGTCATGGCTGATGAAGAGGAAGCTGGTGCCCACTTCCCGCTGCAGATCCTTGAGCGTGCGCAGTACCTGGGCCTGCACCGAGACGTCGAGCGCGGAGGTCGGCTCGTCGAGCACGATCAGCGAGGGTTCGCAGGCGAGCGCCCGCATGATCGCGACGCGCTGCCGCTCGCCACCGGAAAGCTGGTGCGGGAAGCGGTCGAGAGCTTCCTCCTTGAGGCCCACCAGTTGCGCGAGCTCGATCATGCGGGCGCGCTCGTGGCCTCGTGGGACCGTATCGAAGTTGCGCATCGCCTGCTTGACGAAGGTGAAGACGGACATGCGCGGGTTGAGGCATGTCTCGGGCCGTTGGAAGACGATCTGCACCGCCTTGCGGAACGTGCGCATCCGCGCCGGCGAGAGGCTGGCAAGATCGGTGTCGTTGATGACGATGTGGCCGTCGTCAGGTTTCTGAAGGCCGACGACGCAGCGCCCGAGCGTGGTCTTGCCGCAGCCGCTCTCGCCGATGAGACCGACGACTTCGCCCCCTTCGACATCGAACGAGACACCGCGCACGCCGACATTGACGGCTTCCGGCCGTGTCCGGTCGCCGAAGAGCTTCGTCAGCTTGCGCACGGAAAGCACTGGACTGGCGGTCATGCCGGCACCTCCTCGTAGAGGACGCAATGCACGGCTCGGCCAGCGCGCTCGATCGCGGGCGGATGTCTCGCCTCGCATACGGGAGTCGCGAACTGGCAGCGGTGCGAGAACCTGCACCGTTCGATCCCTTCCGGGCCGCCCCATACGTTGCCGATGAGCGGCACAAGCTCGCGCGGCTGGTCGACATCCGGCACCGCCGCGATCAGCCCACGCGTGTAAGGATGGAGCGGGTCGGCGAAGATGGTCTTGAGGTTCCCGGATTCGACCACCTGCCCGGCATGCATGATCGAGAGGCGCCGGCAATACTCGGAAACGAGCGACAGGTTGTGGGCGATGAGCACGATGGCCATCTCGCGCTCCTCGCAGAGGCGCGCCAGGAACCGCAGCAGCTCGCGCTCCGTGGTGACGTCAAGGGCGGTCGTCGGTTCGTCGGCGATCAGCAGCGCCGGTTCGGTTGCGAGCGCGCAGGCCATCGCGACCCGCTGGGCCTGTCCGCCGCTGATCTGGTGGGGGTACTTGCCGCGAAAGTCCCGGTAGTTGAGCCCGACGACGCGGAACAGCACCTCGACTTCCGCACGCGGATCGGTTTGCCGGCCGGATCTCCGGAGCGCCCGCTCAACCTGCCTGTCGACCGTCTTGAAGGGATTGAGCGCCCCTTTGGCGTTCTGGAAGAGCAGAGAAACGCCGCGGGAGAGATTGCCGCGCAGGCCACGCTGGTTTCGTGCCGGCAGCGCTCGCCCGGAGAATGCGACGGACCCGGCCATCACCTCGAGGCCCGACGCCGCCAGTCCGACGCTGGCCATCATCGAGATGGATTTGCCCGAGCCGCTTTCTCCGACGAGCCCATAGAGCTCGCCGCGCTCGACGCTCAGCGAGATGTCGTCGACGATACGCCGCCGCACGCCGCCGCGCACGCTGTCGATGGTCAACCCTTCGATCGAGAACAGTACGTCCGCCATGCCTCAGGCCTCCGTGCGGCGCGGATCGAGCCGGCCTTCGAGGCAATCGCCGAGCAGGTTGAGGCTGAAGATGGTGAGGGCCAGCACCAGGCCGGGTCCGATGCTCATCCACCAGGCGCCCTGGACGAGGTAGTTGGTGCCTTCGGCCACCATGACGCCGAGATCGGGCGTCGGCGGCCTGATGCCGACGCCGAGGAAGGAGAGGGCGGCGACGTTTCCGACGGCCGCGGCGAGGTTGAGGCTTCCATGCACGATGATGGGCGAGAGCGTGTTGGGCATCAGATGCCGGAAGAGGATCGACATCTCGCTCGCTCCCGAGCACCGCGCCGCATCGATGTATTCGAGGGTCTTGCGGCTCAGCGTCTCGCCGCGGATGACGCGGGCATAGATCGGGATGTTGATGAGGACGGTGACGATCACGATGCTTTCCAGCCCCGGACCCATGACGAGGATGAGTACCATCGCGATGAGAAGGAGCGGGAAGGACTGCACGATGTCCACGCCCCGCATCACCAGGTCGTCGAACCAGCCGCCGACATAGCCGCAGACCAGCCCCAGCAGCGAGCCGATGAGGATTGCGCCGGAAACGCCGAGCCCTGCCACGATGAAGTCGATGCGCAGTGACGTGATGGTGCGCGAGAACACGTCCCGGCCGAAGTGGTCGGTGCCCAGCCAGTGTTCGGCGGTCGGCGGCAACAGCGTCTGCGGCGTCGTCAGCAGCGGGTCGTGGGTGACGAGCCAGGGCCCGACGATGGCGATGGCGAGCAGAGCCGCGAGCATTGCCGTGCCGGCAAGGCCCAGCGCATCGCCTCCGAAAATGCCGTAGTAGAAACGGCGCCAGGGTGTAGGGCCGGCAGGCCGCCGGGGCAGGGCGGGTGTGGTCGGCATCGGGTCAACGCGCATATTCATGGCGGATCCGCGGATCGATGAAGGCATAGGAAATGTCCACCAGAAGGTTGGTGACGGCCACGCTCGAGGCGATGAGCAGGATGCAGGTGGAGACCGGCGCCATGTCGCTGGTGGTGATGGCGGTCACCGCGTAGCGCCCGAGACCCGGCCAGGCGAAGACCGTTTCCACCACGGCGGCGCCGGCCAGCACATTGCCGACGATGAAGCCGAGCGTGGTGACGATCGGCACGAGAGCCCCGCGCAGGGCATCGCCGAGCACCAGCTGCCGCGAGCGCAGCCCCAATGCGCGTCCGAATGTGATGTAGTCCTCTTTGAGGGATTGGCTCATTGCGGCTCGTGTGATGCGCGCGATCGGCGAAACCACCCCGAGCCCGAGGACGAAGGCCGGCAGCATGACTTGCCGCAGGGCCGCCAGTGCCACGTCGAAGCGCCCCGCGAGCACCGCGTCGATGGTATAGAATCCGGTGACGCCGGTAGGCGCGGTATAGAGCGCGGAAAGCCTGCCGATCGGAGACGGGACCAGCCGAAGCTGGAAATAGAGGTAGAAGATCAGCACCACCCCCAGCCAGAAGGCCGGTATCGATTGTGCGGCGAGGTTGAACACGCGCACCAGATGATCGATCCAGCTGCCGCGGTAGACCGCGCCCAGCATGCCGAGCGGCAATCCGACGAGAACGCCGAACGTGATCCCGAAGGTCGCGAGCTCCAGCGTCGCCGGAATGCGTAGCGCCAGATCCTGCCCGACGGTGTTGCCGGTGCCGAAGGATCGGCCGAAGTCCCCGCGGAAGACCGACTCCATGTAGCGCACGTACTGGACGACGAGCGGCTGATCGAGTCCCATCTGCCTGCGCATCTCGGCGCGCTGCTCGTTGGTGATGTCCGGATACCGGCTGGTCACCGGATCGGAGGGCAGGAGGTACGCCATCGAGAAGGCGACCGCGCTGACCCCGAAAAGGACGATCAGGCTGATCGCCAGCCGGCGCAGGATATAAAGGGTCAGGGGCGGCAAGCGCATCGGCAGTCTCCGGGCTGAGGGGCCGCGCCGAAGGAGCCGGCGCGGCCTCGCACGTCTTGGAAGGACGTCAGCTGCAGGGGCGCAGCCAGGAGAAGGCTATGGTGCCCCATGGGAACTTGTTGACGTTGCAGATCTGGCTGGAGACAGCGGCGTTCCAGTTCACCTGGTAAAGGGGCGCGGCCATGCGCTCGCCGTTGAGAATGCCCAGCACCTCGTCCTGCAGCACCATGTATTCGGCTTCGTTCTCCTGCGGGATCAGCAGGGCGTCGAGCACGTCCTTGTCGAGCGTTTCGTTGGAGTACTGGATGTGGTTGGTCGCGCTGTCGGTGCGGTACATCCAATAGGCCCAGTACATGAAGTCGTTCCACCAGGGTCCCATCGAATGGATGGAGACCTCGAGTTCGCGTCGCCCCCAGGCGATATCGTCGAAGGCGTTCTGGGTGAGCGGGCGGATCTGCATGTCGATGCCGATCTCGCGCAGCGCATCCTGGATGATGACGCCGGCGGCCATGTTGGTCGAACCGTTGACCACCGGCACGTCGAACGAAGGCACGTTGCCGGCATATTTGCTTTCGGAGACGAGTTGCTTTGCCGCCTCGATGTCGGTGGTGAAGAGCTCGTCGGGTTCGTAGCCCGGCGTATTGACGCCGACGAGGTTCTGCACGGGCGTGCAGAAGTTGCGGCAGACCTCGGTCACCAGACGTTCATAGGGCACGGCCTTGATAACTGCCTCGCGGATTTTCGGGTCATCGAAGGGCGGCACGTCCGGCTTCCAGCGCAGGACAGCCACATCCTGCTGCGAGGGCACGCTGAATACCTTGGCATTGGGTGAGTTCTGGAGGACCGAGTACTCGTTGGGAGTCATGAATGCGAAGTGGGCTTCTCCGCTCTCGAGCAGCAGCATGCGCGTCTGCACGTCAGGTACGACCCGGAACATGACTTCCGAATAGTAGGGTTTGGCTTCACCCCAGTAGTCCTTGTTGGCGACGGCGATGATGTATTCCCCGCTCTGGCGCTCGCCGAGCATATAAGGACCGGAACCCATGGCGTTGGACTTGATCCAGTCCACGCACCACTCGTCTGCCTCGGTCCGTCCCGCTTCGCAGGCGGCCTTGGACATCACGGTCAGCGACATCGAGGCGAAGTTGCGAAGCGAATAGCGGCCCAGGCCGTCGGGGTAGGTGATCTCGATGGTCTGGGGATCGACAATCCTCATCTGGTCGACCTCGAAGATGCCGCCGGTTTCGATCTGCGTCGTGCCCCAGCCCATGCGGCCCACCAGCGCGCGCTCGATCGACCAGAAGACGTCTTCCGCCGTCACCGGCGAGCCGTCCCAGAACTTGGCGTCGGGATCGAGATGGAAGGTCAGGACCTTGTTGTCCTCGGAAATCTCCCAGGAGTCGGCGAGCCGCGGTACGATCCTGGTCTGGTCGGCGATGCCGGTTTCAGGGTCGATCTCGTAGGTGACGAGGGTGTCGAACATCTCCATCGCCAATTGCCCGACGAACGCCGAGGTGTTCTGCGGGTCGAGCGTGGCCGGATATTCGTGGTGCAGGTAGATGAGGCGCGGTCCGGCTCCCACTTCGTCGGGACTGAGTGGAGCAGGCGCGAATGCGGACTGTGCCAGGGCCGGTCCACTGAATATGGATGCGGCCAGAAGAGCTGCCAGCGGCGGCAGGAAACGGGATCGGTGCATTGCCATCTTCCATCGTCTGAACGGCCGAAAACCAAGTGGGAACGCTCTTGGGCGTCGGTCCTGGGGCGTAGAGGATGGTGGAGGGACGGCGTCCGCGCGCCTAGTTCAACTTCGGCGCAATCGCCGATACGATTGTATCGAATGGCGGGGCGGGCCAGCATCGGATAATGCCTGCTGACGGCCGGGAAGTCGATAGCCACGGAGCCGCCCCGGCGATTTACCGCGGCGGCTCCATGTCATGATTCTAGAACTTCATGCAGTGCGTGAGGTTATACGCGCAGCAGCGTCTTGATGGCGCGCCGTTCGTCCATGGCGCGGTAGCCTTCGGCCACCTCCGCCAGCGGCAGCTCCAGGTCGAAGACCTTGCCGGGATTGATCTTGCGCGTAAGGACGAGGTCCATGAGGTGCGGCAGGAAGCGGCGTACCGGGGCAGGGCCGCCCAACAGGTTCTTCTGCGAAAAGAACAGGAACTCGCCGTCGAGCTCGACGCCGTGCGGCACGCCGACGAATCCGATCGATCCGCCCGGCCGGGCGCAGTTGATCGCCTGCAGCATGGATTCATTCGTGCCGACGCATTCGAGCACCGAGTCGGCGCCGACGTTCCCGGTCAGCTCCCTGATGCGGGCAACGCCAGCTTCGCCCCGCTCGGTGACGATATCGGTGGCGCCATATTCGAGAGCCAGCTCCTGGCGCGCCTTGTGGCGGCTCATGGCGATGATGCGCTCTGCGCCCATCTGCTTGGCCGAGAGCACGCCCATGAGGCCCACGGCGCCATCGCCGACCACGGCAACCGTCGAGCCGGGCTGCACGCGGGCGGCATCGGCAGCGAACCAGCCGGTGCCCAATACGTCGGAGACCGCGAGCAGGCTCGGGATCAGGTCTTCGGCAGGCATCTCGGCGGTTGCCACCAGCGTGCCGTCGGCATTGGGGACGCGGGCATAGGGCGCCTGCGCGCCCGACATGAACTCGCGATGCTCGCACGATGACTGGAAGCCGCGCCGGCAGTGCGGGCAGGTGTTGTCGGACGTCGCGAACGAGCCGACCACGAACTGGCCGGGCTTGACGGTCTTGACCTCGCTGCCGACCTCGACGACCACGCCGCAGTATTCATGGCCCATGTGCTGGGGGTCATTGACGGGCTGAAGCCCGCGATAGGGCCAGAGGTCCGAACCACAGATGCAGGTGGCCGAGAGCTTGATGATGGCGTCGGTCGGCTCAAGGATCTCTGGCTCCGCGACGTCCTCGAAGCGAACGTCACCGGGAGCGTGCAGTACGGTAGCGCGCATTTTATACTCCAGTTATCTCGAAACCATGGGGCGATCTTGATGGAAGCGCCCCGTACGCCCGGGTTCTCCTGCTCATGATGAGCGCGGGTCGTGGGCAGGCCTAAATCGAGTAGGGTGTGACTGTTCAGGTTTTCAGCCAGTCTCGAAACAGGAATTCGCTCTTCGTGGCTGTCGAAGATGCGAAGCAGCATCTTCAGTAATTCTCTCATCTCCGCGGATTTTCTATTTAGAGAGCTTCAATTCGAAGCGGGAACTCGCCGCGGGTGAGCAAAGGTTCGAAGCCGTCGTCGAGCCGCCCGAGACGGATGAGGCCGCTGGACCAGCGGTAGCCGGCATAGAACAGGGCGAGGTTGCCCCACGGCGCGAAATAGCAGAGATCTCCGGGTTGCTCGTTGCCGAACGGTCCGCTGCTTTCCTCGGTGAGCTTGCGCGGCAGGTAGGCGATTTTCTCGTTGTTGGCGTAGTTGTCGATCGTCAGGTCCAGCGGCAGCATGGAATGGAAGTCGCGGGCCGAAGGATTGTCATAGAGGGTAGCGGTCATCGTCTGGCCGTTGAACGTCAGGCGCACTCTCATGTGTGTCGGCTCCTGGCTGGCCGGATCGCTATCCTGCTGCCCGTGGGCCAGCCCCTGTCCCACCGCTGCGGCGATGGCGGCACCGAGCAACAGGCGTCGATTGATGGACCGTTCTCTCACGGAAGATTCCTTGACCTGATCTCCATGCGACGAACGCCGGGAGCGAAAAACGCGGGGGATGGTGAGGGTTGAGGAGACGATATAAGCCATGGGCGCTCACCGGATTAGCCGGTGCAATTCGCTTGGACCTATCGATCTCTGATATTAATCGACTGAGTGGTGGCAACCTTCGGGGGAGGCAGGAGCGGTCAGCCTCAAGGACTAGCAGGTCCGGCACGAGGCGGAGAGCGAGCTCGGCGAGGCTGTCCCTACCTAAAAGAGGGCCTCTTCCATACCGGTCATGAGTACCTTCGCAAGGTAGGCGCCGTAGCGGCTCTTGCCCATGTTCGCGGCCAGATCGGCGAGCTGGTTGCGGCCGATATAGCCCATGCGGAAAGCGACTTCCTCCGGGCAGGCGATCTTGACGCTCTGGCGCTTTTCCAGGGTGCCGACGAACTCGGCGGCATCGAGCAGGCTTTCGGGCGTCCCCGTATCGAGCCAGGCGAACCCGCGCCCCAGCAGCTCGACCGAGAGCTGCCCGCGTTCCAGATAGACACGGTTGACGTCGGTTATTTCGAGCTCGCCGCGCGCGGACGGCTTGAGGTTGGCGGCGATGTCCACGACCTGCTCGTCGTAGAAATAGAGCCCGGTGACTGCCCAGTCCGACTTGGGGCGCTGCGGTTTTTCCTCGATCGAGACCGCCCGCATGTCCCTGTCGAACTCCACGACGCCATAGCGCTCGGGGTCGGCGACCTGATAGGCGAAAACCGTAGCTCCGGACTTTCGGCGGGCCGCCGACTGCAGGCTGGTGGACAGCCCGTTGCCGTAGAAGATGTTGTCCCCGAGCACGAGAGCCGAAGGCTCACCTGCGACGAAATCGGCGCCTATGATGAACGCCTCGGCCAATCCGTTGGGACGCGGCTGCACCGCATAGCTCAGCGATATTCCCCAGTTCGAGCCGTCCCCGAGCAGGTCCATGAAGGCATCCTGATCCTTCGGTGTGGTGATGACGAGGATGTCGCTGATGCCGGCCAGCATCAGCGTGGTCAGCGGATAGTAGATCATCGGCTTGTCATAGACCGGCATCAGCTGCTTCGAGACTGCCCGGGTGATGGGATGAAGACGGGTGCCGTTGCCGCCGGCCAGAATGATGCCCTTCATTTACGCGTCCTCTTCCAGCAGTGTGTCGGCGGCAATGAGCCACCGCACGACGGTGTTCGTCGATTGGTGCCAGTCGGGGAGGTACACTCCGTGGACCCGGCCGAGTTTGGCGTTGGACAGGATGGAGTTCGCCGGGCGGTGTGCGGCGGTCGGATAGTCGGATGACGCGATGCGCTCGATCGCGGCGCCGGGACCGCCATGACGGCCCGCGGCCGCAACGATCTCGGCAGCGAAATCGGCCCAGCTCGCGATGCCAGCGCCGGTCATGTGGAAGGTGCCGCGCAGGTCCTCCTCCCGTGGGCGTTGCAGCAGGTTGCGCGCGACGGCAAGGACGCCGTCGGCAAGATCGAGGGCGGAGGTCGGCGAACCCACCTGGTCGCATACGACCCGCAACGTCGGGCGGTCCTTTGCCAGCCGCAGCATGGTCTTGAGGAAGTTCCTGCCGAATGGCGAATAGACCCATGCCGTCCGTAGAATAGCGTGGTTTGCGGTTGTCGCCCGAACCACCCGTTCGCCGGCCAGCTTCGATGCGCCATAGACGCCGAGCGGAAGCGGCGGGTCGTCTTCGTCGTACGGTTCGCTCTTGGTGCCTTCGAACACGTAGTCGGTGGAGATGTGGATGAGGGGGATACCCAGGGCCGCGACCGATTGCGCCACGGCCGCGGCGCCCTCCCGGTTGACGGCGTAGGCGAGGTCCGGCTCGCTCTCGGCCCTATCGACGCCGGTATAGGCGGCGGCCGAAATCACCAGATCCGGCGCGACGGCCTGCAGGCACCGGTACACCGTTTCGGGCTGCGTCAGGTCAAGATCCGGCCGGCCGCAGGGTATGATCGCCATGTCATGCGGCGCGCGTTCACTGAGCGCCATCGCCAGTTGCCCCTGTCGTCCGGTGACTGCGATCCGCATCACGGCACCGCCACCAGCGACGGCTGGGACAACAATCCGAGGCGCTGCCGGTCGTAGCGGACCCTCAGGGGATCCCACCACCAGCTGTTGCCCAGATACCATTCCACCGTGCGCTCGATGCCGCTGTCGAAGCTCTCCTCCGCCCGCCAGCCGAGTTCCGTCTCGAGCTTGGTGGCATCGATGGCGTAGCGCGCATCGTGCCCCGGGCGGTTGGCGACGAAGGTGATGCGCTCGCTGTGGGACCGGCCGTTGGGGGCCAGCGCGTCGAGCACGTCGCAGATCCTGCGGACGACGTCGATGTTGCGCCGCTCGTTGCGCCCGCCGATATTGTAGGTTTCTCCGACGCGCCCCCGCTCGATGACCATGTCGAGCGCGCGGACATGATCGTCGACGAACAGCCAGTCGCGCACGTTCTCGCCGCGCCCGTAGACCGGCAGCGCCCGTCCTTCCATTGCGTTGAGGATGGTCAGGGGGATGAGCTTTTCGGGAAACTGGTAGGGCCCGTAGTTGTTCGAGCAGTTGGAAACGATAATCGGCAGGCCGTAGGTGCGCGCCCAGGCCCGCGCGAGATGGTCGGAAGCCGCCTTGCTGGCGGAATAGGGGGAGCTCGGATCGTAGGCCGTCCGCTCCGAGAAAAGGCCATCTGCGCCAAGCGAGCCGTAGACCTCGTCGGTTGAAACATGAAGGACCCGGAACTGCTCCTGCTCGGCCGGCGTGAGCCCCGCATGGTATTCGCGTGCGACGTCCAGCAGCACGAAGGTGCCGAGGACGTTGGTACGCAAGAAGTCCTCGGCATGAGAGATCGAACGGTCCACATGGCTTTCGGCGGCCAGGTGCATGACGCGCTGCGGCCGAAAGCTCTCGAACGCTGCCGCCATGGCGGACCGGTCCCCGATGTCGGCCTTGAGGAAACGATAGTTGCGACGCCCCCTGACGCTCGCGAGGGATGCGAGGTTCCCCGCATAGGTCAGCTTGTCGACGTTGAGCACCTCGTAGCCCTGCTCGAGAACGAGCCGGCGGACCAGTGCCGAACCGATGAACCCCGCGCCGCCGGTGATGAGGACACGCATCATCCACGCTCCATCGCGGCGTCGAGGGAAGTGACCAGCTCCCGCAGGCGCGGATGCCTGCGGTCCTTGGGCGAAAGCAGGCCGGAATCGGCGATGCTGGGCCAGGCGATGCCGATATCGGGGTCGTCCCAGGCGGCGCCCGCATCGTGGGAGGGACTGTAGTATTGCGTGACCTTGTAGCTGACGAGGGTATCGGGCGTCAGCGTGCAGAAGCCGTGCAGGAATCCCGGCGGCACCCAGAGCTGGTTGCCGGCCTCGGCTGTCAATGTCAGGCCGAGCCACCTGCCGTAGCTCGGCGAGCCCTCGCGGATGTCGACGGCGACATCGAAGATGGCGCCCGAAAGGCAGCGCACCAGCTTGCCCTGTTCAAAGGGGGCCGTCTGGAAATGCAGGCCCCGCACCGTGCCCGGCGCCCGGCTGAGCGACTGGTTCTCCTGCACGAAGGTTACCCGCGCCACCTCGTCCCGGAACCATCGGTCGCGGAACGTTTCGGAAAAGTACCCCCGGTCGTCCACGTGCCTGTCTGGGGTGATTTCGACGACCCCCGCGAGGGGCAAGGCATTCGCTTTCATGACCATTACTCCCTCAATGGGTGACCCCGGCCAGCTGCGTATCCGGCAAGCTCGTCCGTGCCGGCCTCACCGACGTTGCCGGGCGGCGCGCCTCCGCCCGCGACAGGTAGTCGGCGTGGCGCAGGGCCAGAGCCAGAAGCGTAAAAGTGGGATTTGCGCTCCCCGCCGACGGGAACACCGCCGCGCTCATGACGCTGAGATTGGGGATGTCGTGGCAGACCAGATCGGGGTCGACGATGGAGCTGGTCGCGTCTGTCCCCATGCGGGCGGTCCCCGACGGATGGGCGTAGTCCACCGCCACCTCGGCAATGCTGCCGTCCGGGTCCCGGCAGGGCGCGATCCAGTCCAGCGGCATCCGTCGATCGAGCTCATGGCGCGACCAGTAGCCGGCGAGCCTCCGTGCGGCGGCGCGCAGCGTCCGCTCGTCCGCCTTCATCGGCCGCCAAGCCACCCGTGCTCTCGGCAGCCCAAGCGCGTCGCGTTGCGCGCTCAAGGTTATCATATTGCGCTCGTCGGGAACCTGTTCGGCGCAGATCTCGAGGTGTATCGGCACCTCGGGCGACAGAAACAACTGGTGCCTTGCGTAGTGCCACCATGCCAAGCGCGCCATCGAGGGCAATTGGCGGGCGATTCCGGACGCGTGACCGATGCCGAAGTCGCCCGTCTGCAAGCTGCGCGCCGCCGTTTTGATGGAGTCGAGCGCGGTATCCGCGAAATCCATGGTGAAATAGGCGAAGGCGCCGGCCACCCGCTCGCGGCCTTGTACCGCCGGTGTCAGCTCAAGGTGCAGGCTGCGCCTCGTTCCTTTGTGGAACCTGTAGGCGCAGAACCGGTTGCTGAACACCGTATCCCGGCGTGACACGCGCGCGACGCGCACATTGATGTGGTCCTGCAGGTAGCGGCCGAGGGCAGGGGCGCGCGCAAAGGCGTTGTCACCGGTTTTGGCCTTGATCCAGAGCAGCAACCGGGTAGCTTCGATGGTTCCCGCCGCGAGCACGAAGCGATCGGCGCGAACGGTCAGTTCGCGCCCGACGCTGTTGCGCGCGATAACGCTCGAGAGCCTCCCGCTTTCGCTGTCCGGCTCGAAGTCGCAGACCGTGGCATGGAGCCAGATCTCGACGTTCGATGCGGCGCGCAGCTCGGCGCCGAGAACGTGCGCCAGGTTGCAATTGCGCAGCTTCGGCCATTTGGCCATGCGCGCGGTAAAGTCGGGATCGTTGCGCGGCACGATGGCGTCCTTGTCGAGATCGGCGAGCGCCGCCTCGTCGTAGGAACCGCCGTCGATCCCGAACATGTTTTCGATTTCGCCGTGATATCTCTGAAGGTCCTCTATCGCGAACGGCCACTCGGGCAGTTCCGGCACGCGGTTGCGCGTTTCACCGATCGATATCGGCAGCATGCGACCGCCCCATCGCGTGGAGCTCCCGCCGAGGCCCCGATAGTGGCCGGTCATGGCGCGGGTGTAGCGACCGGAAACGTCCTCCAGTCGATTGAGCTCGTGCACCAACTGATCGAAAGCCCTGCCGCCGCTTTCCAGGACGATGACGCGCTGTCCCGACCTCGCCAGCCGTCTGGCTGCGGTCAGGCCCGCCATGCCGGCCCCGATGACGCAGACTGAAGCCTGGAGCGAAGTAGGGGCTTCGGCATGACTCAAAAGGTCGAACACGGCCATGTGGCCCTCCGTCGATACCTGCCCCCCGCCAGCGAGGCGTTGCGCCCTCAGGACAAGAGCATGGAGCTTCCGCCGCCGCTGTCGCGATAGACGGCCGCCGCTTCCGTTCGGTTGTGCGTGCCAAGCTTGGTGATGATGTTGTGCAGGTGGATCTTGACGGTGTGCTCCGACAGGTTGAGGTCGGAGGCGATGGATTTGTTCTGCAACCCGCGCGACACCATCGCCAGAACCTGCCGTTCTCTCTTGGTCAGATAGCTGAGGCAGTCGGGGCCGGGCTTGATTGACGGACGGGGCGGAGCGGGCGTGACTTCGGCCGGGCTCGGAAAGGTTTGCTCGTCCTGCACCAGGTGCCTCGGGTAGTAGTCTCCGCCCCGCATCATCAGCGCGATGATCGGGGTGAGCTGGTCGAGCTTGGCCTGCATCGGCAATACGCCGCGGATGATCTTCGAGGTCTGGAGCTGGCGGATTGTCTCGGCATCGAGCGGGTGAACCCCGGCCATCACCGCAACCAGCGCCAGGGGATGGAACCGCAAGACCTCTCCCGCGCGCCGCTCGATGTCCGACAAGTGCTGGGGCGCGAGCACCACCAGCGCAAGCATGTCTCGGTAGGATGGGGCGATTGCCGCGACGCTGTCGCACACCGCGATCGTCGCCCAGGGCAATTCCCGCTCGATGGCGTATCGAAGCCTGTCCGGAATATCCTCGCCGCAGGTGACGAACAGGATCGTTCGCTCGCGGTTCGTCTGCAGATTGCGCGAGAAGGTGGTTCGTATCTGGCTGCCGCTGAAATGACGCATCTGGCCTGTCCTTCTCTTCGATCCTGCCCGAGTGGCTTGCTCGCCGGTTACCGCCTCCCCTGATGGATAGGTACCTCCAGCGCCTGAAAAGTAGCTCCCCGGGTCTAGACCTGCCAACTGAGCAGATCGAATTACTACCGAAGTGACTAGATCGAATTAGCACTATCCGGTGCCGACTGCTTCTGTTCCCTTGGGCGCGATACGGTGGAGAAACGCATGTCTTTAGAAGCGGGCAGAACCACTTTCGCAATACTTGGGGTGCCGGTTGATCTGGTACGCCTTGAAGCTGTGCTCGACCTCGTAGATCGCGCCGCCGTCAGCCAGCAGCCGATGATGATTTCGACCGTCAATGCCAACTTCCTGGCCGCCAGCCAGCGCAGCGAAACGTTCCGCACCTCCCTCGTCGAAAGCGACCTCTGCACGGCAGACGGCGTAGGCGTTTTGCTGCTGTGCCGGCTGCTGGGCATCAATGCCCTCAGCCGTGTTTCGGGCGCCGATATTCTCGAGCGTCTCTGCGCCCGGACGGAAACGCGGATAGGCCGGCCGTTGCGCGTGTTCTTCTTCGGTGGCGAGGCGGGTGTTGCGGAAGCCGCGCGTCGCCGAGTCAACGCAATCGCCTCGCGGGCGGTGCAATGTGTGGGATCGATCAGCCCCGGCTTCGGCACGATGGAAGAGCTAAGCCGGCCCGAATGGATCGAGGAGATCAACGACGCGCATCCGGACCTCCTGGTCCTCGCCCTCGGCGCGGAGCGCGGGCAGGCCTGGCTGCTCCATAACGCGGAGCGCCTGAGGGTGCCCGTGCGGACCCACCTCGGGGCCGCCATCAACTTCCTCACCGGCAAGATCCGCAGAGCGCCGCCGCTTTACCAGCAGCTGGGGTTGGAATGGCTCTGGCGCATCACCCAGGAGCCGCGCCTGACGCGCCGCTATTATGACGATGCCATGCTGCTGGCTCAGCTGGTGGCAGGCAAGGTCCTCCCCCTGGCTGCGATGCAGGCACTGGACCGGATCGTCGCCCGACCTGCCGCCGGCCGCCTGCGGGTGTCGGTCGCGACCGTTTTCGGCAACTACGTCATTTCCCTTGACGGCTGCGCGACGGGCGATTGCGTCAAGGCGCTGGCCGCCCCTTTCGCGGCTGCCGTGGAGGCGGCCTCTCCGGTGGCGCTCGATCTGCGCAACCTTGCAAGCATCGACATCGCCGGCATCGGATCCATCATGCGATTGCGCCGCGACCTCGCGCGAACCGGGCGTGAACTGCGGCTCGTCCACATGCGGCCGCGCATCCGGCGCCGGTTGCAACTCGATGCGGCAGGCTGGCTGATATGAGCGGCAGCTCGGAACCCGCGATGCCGGCGCTGAGCGTCGTCATCCCCCATCTCAACGAGCCGGTGGCCCTGCACCGGTGCCTGACGGCGCTCGATGCTCAGCGCCAGGATCGCGTCGATTTCGAGATCATCGTGGCCGACAACGGTTCGACGCAGAGCCCTGCCGCCATCTGCACGCTGTTTTCCGGCACGCGCCTCATCGTGGAGACCACGCCGGGACCGGGACCGGCGCGCAATCGCGGCGCCGCCGTCGCCCGCGGCAGCATCCTGGCTTTCATCGATGCCGACTGCGTTGCGCAGCCGGGGTGGGTTCGCGTCATATCCGGTTATTTCGAGCACAATCCGGAAACGGATTTCATCGGCGGCTCCATCGGCGTGCTTCCCGCCGGCGACGGGTTCACAGCCGTCGAAGCCTATGAAGCTGTTTTCAGCTACCGCACCGCCTTGCTCGTCCAGCGCCAGAGGTTCGCGCCGACCGGCAACATGGCCGTCCGGCGGGAGAGCTTCCTCAAGGTCGGTCCGTTCGCCGGCATCGCGCGGCACGAAGATCGCGTCTGGGGGCACAAGGCGGTCGGCATGGGCCTCAAACTGGATTATGTGCCGGCGGCCCGGGTGCTCACCGGTGGCAGCGCCAGCTTCAAGGCCCTGGCCCGGCGCACCGACATCCACGTCGCCCATGACTTTGCCGATATGCCTCCAGGTGTCGGCGCCCGCGCCCGCTGGGCGATGCTGGCGCTGGTCATTGCGGCGTCACCGCTCGTGCAGATCGCCGCCATCATGCGTTCGCCGGAGGTCTCGCGCCTGCGCGAGCGGCTGGGCGCCGCCCGCTGTCTCATCGGCATCCGGCTCCATCGCGCATGGCGCATGATCGCCTTGCTCTTCCATGACTGGAGCGGCCGGCAACTCGACGGGTGGAACAGGTCCGCGCCCATCGACGAGCCGGCGGAGCGCTGAATGCACGCTTTGGAAAGGCTCACCGTCGTCATTGTCACCTACAACAGCGCAGACGTGCTCGTCAGTCTGCTCGACAGCCTGCGCGCCGCCATCGTTCCCGGCGCGGATGTCGTCATCGCCGACAACCAATCCCGGGACGGTAGCCCGGCGATAGCCAAGGCCCATCCACTCGGCCCCAGGGTCATCGCCATGGGGCGCAACGCCGGCTACTCGGCGGCCATCAATGCCGCCATGGATCTGGTGCCGTCCGAGAACGCTGTGCTCGTCCTCAACCCCGATCTTGAGCTACAGCCGGACGCCGTGAATGCGATGATGCGGCGGCTCAAGGGCATCACCGGGATCGTGGTGCCCCGCCTCGTCGACCCGGAGGGGCAGCTTTACCATTCGATCCGGCGCGAGCCCTCGCTTCTCACGGCCTGGAGCGAAGCGCTGCTCGGTGGCGAGGTCGCCTCCCAGCTCGGCCTCGGCGAAGTCGTCGCCGAACGTCGGCGCTACGAGCGCGCAGGGCCGGTCGTATGCGCCAGCGGCGCGGCCCTGCTGATTTCGCCGGCCCTGCGCGCGCGGATCGGGCCGTGGAACGAGGGGTTCTTCCTCTACAGCGAGGAAGTCGACTACATGCGCCGCGCGCGCGACCTCGGCTTCGATATCGTCTATGAGCCTGCGGCCGTCGCTAGCCACGTCGGCGGCGAATCCAACAGCGATCCGGACCTCTTTGCGCTGCTGACCGCCAACCGGATCCGCTACTACCGGTCCTGCCACGGCCCCGTAAGCGCTGCTCTCTTTCAGCTGGCGGTGGTGACCGGACTGGTATTGCGGCTCGGGCAGGGGACTATCCACAACCGGGCGCTGCGCGCGGCGCTGACCCTCTCGCAGGGTCGCTTCGCCCCGCGCCCGCAATAATAGCGGCTTACTGGACCATGGCGCGGAGGCGGCGCCGGATGAACTGCACGAGATATTTCACCCGTTCGCCGCCCTGGCGGCCGCTCAACCGGATGATGGCCGCCTTGGCCGTCCGGCGAACCAGCCTTCGCGCCGAGCGCAGCGGCCGATCGATCCAGCAGTCGATGGCCAGCTCCGGCCCGCTCGGCTCGGGAAGCGTCGCGAGCCCGGTGAACTGCGCGAGATAGGCGCCGGCCGAAACGCGCCGGCCTTGCACGCGATTGCTGACATTGGTGTCGTGGATCACCTGCAGCCAGGCGGGTGCCCCGCCGATGGTGGCCTGAGGTATCAATCGGCCGAGTTCGTTGTGCGCGGCGGCCCAGCAGGTGAGGGGAACGTCCCATGTCTCGAGCACGCTGCAGAACGCATTGTCCGGGTCGCGCTGCAGATAGAGCCGCTGCTCGGATTTGATGAGCCCGAACTCGAAATAGAGCGCACAGCGCTCCTGCCGACGCCGGTAGTTCGCCAGCCGCTCGACGAAGTCGATGGAGAGGCCGTCGTCGTTGTCGATGTTCGTCGTCAACAACTCGTCGGCCGGCTGCCCGACCACGGCCCGGATGTCGGCGACCCGCTCCGCGTCCGAGACGGCCGTGCGGAAGAACGGCTGTATCGGCGCCAGGGTCTGCCAGGCAAGGATGCGGTCGCGCAGCCATGAGGGGCTTTCCGTGTCGAAATAGATGATCCAGTGGAAGTTTCGCTCGGTCTGGGCGCGCAGCGACGGCAGGCAGTAGCTCTCGAACAGTTCCACCCGCCGCTGCAACCATTTCGGCCGCGCGCGAATGAGGCTTTCGACCCCGGCACTCGGCATGTTGAAGCGTGTGAGGAACACATGGTTGCGGCTGGGTTTGCCGGTGAGGGCATGAGGGGTCACGGCTTGCCTCCTCCCTGCGATAGCCGCCGCCGTACCGGCACCGCCGCGCCGCTGCGGTGCCTTGTGGTCGGAGTGCCCTCGCCGATCAAGCCTTGAGGCTCCGCATCGCGCGGCTGGTCGAGAAACCAGCCGCCGGCACCCAGCAGCAGGAAGAGGAGCACGTAGGTCGCACCCCACAGATGCACGGCCCAGCCGATGAGGAAGAACGCCGTCAGCGTGATCAGATAGGCTGCGCGATACCGTCCAAGTTCCGGGTCCGGCAGCCGCTTGAACATCACGCCGAAGTAGACCGCGGCGAAAGCGACATAGATGAAAAACCCGGCCGGCATGCCGTGGCGGAGTGGCAGGATCAGCCAGAACATGTCAAAGCTGGTGCTCATGTAGGACGGCCGTTCCCACTCCCCGAAACCCACGCCGAACAGCGGGTGGTTCATGATGGAGGCTGTTCCGTAGTCCCAGATCAGGAACCGGTACCAGGCCGATTCCTGGCTGAAGGTGAGCCGGGAAATATAGAACTGTATGGGCGACTGGTTCGACGCGAGATCGATGCCGAGGTAAGCGAGGCCGGCCAGCGCCCAGATCAGGTGCCAGCGGTAGGGATTGGAGCGCAGCAGCCGGTCCCAGGCGATGAGGGCGATCTGCATCACCAGGATCCCCAGGGGCCCTGAGGACAACGAACACCCCGTCGCCACGCAGACGATGCCGCTGCGCAGCCAGCGGAGGCCAATCCCGTCCCTCATGCCCAGCCCCATGTGGACGAGCGCCAGCATGCTGCCGGCGAAGAGGCCGAAGAGGATCGGGTGTTCGAAGATCACCATGGCCCGCGTCATGCCGGCGCGCATGTCGGTCACCGTGTCCGGCTGGTAGGTGGGCAGGACGGACGAGAAGATCGCGCGGGCCACGTTCACGCCTGTGGTCATTTCGATGAAGGCGAAGGGCGTCAGGCAGGCGATGATGATGAACGTCGTCCGGATCATCTGCACGAACTGCCGCGCCGACCGGACGTAGCAGCGGGCGACCAGGTAGGCGCCGAACGTTTCGAGGAACAGCACGCCGCCTGCTTCCAGCGCCACGCCTTCGTCATGCACCACCCACAGCGCAAGCGCGGACCACAGGCAGAAGCAGAGAACCGCGATATCCGCAATGCGCACCCGTCCGGCCCGCCCGCTGAACCACATGACGAGGCAGGGGCCCGTGATCGCGAGGAGGAAGAGGCGGTATATCGAAAGGACCAGCGGCCCGACTGGGATCAGCCAGGGAATGGCAAGGGAGATCAGCAGCAGGGTTACGGGAAGGCAGGACTCGTTCGGCGCGGCACTTGCATGCCCGTTCCGGCCCCGCAGGCCTCGTGGATACGGATGTAGCGCCTCTGATGTCATGGTCCATCCATGATCGGTTCGCGGCCGTCCGCCCGAACATCCCCGGCAGGCCGGAAACCGTCACTAGATCGATTGGACTAAAGCCCGTTGTTGGTGACCTGTTCTTCCACCGCTAATCTCGGCCGGTGCGCAATCGCTCGTGTTGATGGGGGAGCGTCACCGGATGCCCAAGATGCGACATCAGATCGCTTCCCTGCTTCTGCGCGCCCGCCGCAGCGGCTTGCGGCCCCCCGAGTCGATGCGGTGGGTGGCGCACAAGCTTATGCAATCGCTGCTCTCTGCTCAGTCTCCGGTCGACCCCTGGACGACGACGCTGGTGGGTGGCCAGCCGCTCGGACCGATGCCGGCCGCGCTCGCGGTTCCTGCGAGCCCGATAGCGCCGCAAACTGGCGCCGGCTGCGCGCGGCGGGTGAAATGCCTCATCGTCACGGGCATCCTCGATGCCGGCGGCAGCGACGAAGTGGTCGCGTTCCTGGCCCGTCACCTACCGCACTTCGGCATCGACACCATGGTTGGCCATACGGGCGCCATTGTCGCCGGATCGACGACCGGCGGAAGAGTGCCGCGCCTGCTTGCCTCCGAAGGCATAGAGGTTGCCGAGGTGCGCGAAGAGGATGCCGAGCTTCTCCTCGAGAAGTGGCGTCCCGACGTTATCAGCGCCCACGTCCCGCCGCCCTGCTGGCTGCGCGCGGCGCGGCGCCGTGGCGTTCCGTTCATCGAAACCCTGCATGGCATGCACGGTCTCTACGGCGCGGGCCGCACGGCGGAGGAAAGCCGCAGCGAGCACGTCTGGGGGTTCGTCGCGGTCAGCAACCTCGTGCGCAGGCAATACCTCGAAATGAACCCGAGGCTGGCCGGCGATCGGATAAGCACCGTTCCCAACAGCGTCGATCTCGACCGCATGCGCCTTCCCAGCCGCGCCTCCGCCCGCCGATGGCTGAACCTCAGCAACAACGACTTTCTCTTCGTCTCCCACTCCCGCCTGGCGCTGCAGAAGAACAGCTATGCCCTCGTCGACGCCTTCGGCGAATTTGCCGCGATCAACCCGCGGGTTCATCTGCTTCTTGCCGGCCGGTGCGACGATGTCGCCTACGCCCGCCAGGTGCTGGACCTGCGCGACAGCCTGCCGTGCGGCGACCGGATACACCTGCGCGATCACGTTGGCTGGCCCGGCGCAATCCTGGCGGCGGCCGATGCCTTCGTTCTCGCGAGCTTCTTCGAAGGCTGGTCCCTGGCATCGATGGAGGCCCTCTGCGCCGGCCTACCCGTGATCATGAGCGACGTCGGCGGCGCAAGGGAACAGATCGGCGAAGCCCGGCGCGGCATTCTCATCGACAATCCGCTGGGCAATCCGATGGCGGTCGACTGGGACAGGATCCGGAGTGTTCTCTACACGCCTCAGGCCAACCGGCGGCAGTTGCTGGACGCATTCGAGGACATCTACGAAGACCGGGCGGACTGGTCGGATCGGCGCGAGAGCCTGCGGCGGGAATCCCTCGAAAGATTCCACCCCGACAGCTCCCTTGCCGGGCACGCGAGACTGCTGCGTTGCGCGGCGGAAGAGAGCCACGGGCTCCGGTCTAACAAAGGACTGGTCGATCTCGGCCAGGGTCGGTAGCTGGAATGTCTTACGCTCCCGCCACTCTATCGCTGCCCCTCGTTTCGGTGATCATCCCCGCCTTCAATCGCGCCGCTACCATCCGGGCGGCAATCGAAAGCGTACTGCGACAGACCTATGCGAACGTCGAGGTGATCGTCGTCGACGACTGCTCGGGCGACGATACGGTGGGTGCAGTACGGGCACTGAGTGACACCCGTCTTCGTCTCATATCGACGCCGCGCAACCTCGGCAGCAGCAGCGCACGCAATCAGGGCGTGGCAGTCTCGCGCGGTCGCTGGATCGCTTTCCAGGACAGCGACGACGAATGGCTGCCGACCAAGCTCGAAAAACAGATGGCCCGGCTCCTGGCGCCGGGGAGCAGCGACATCGCCGGCTATTGCGGGCTGCTCACCGTCAGCGCCATCGATTGTCGGCCAGGCGAGCGCTCATCGCCTCACTATACGCCCGGTTCCTCGATCGTCGGTGTGGAGCGCGGACTGGGCGATGCGCTGCTCGAGCGCAACTTCGTCAGCACGCAGACCCTCGTCGTCAGCCGCGAGGCCCTCGACGCGGTGGGCGGGTTCGACGAGACGCTGCTCGCCGTCGAGGACTGGGATCTGGCCCTGCGTCTCGCCCGACACGGATCTTTCGCCTTCATCGATGAACCGCTGGTGCTGCAGAAATTCTCCGCCAACAGCCTCTCGCGCGATAACCGCAAGCTTTTGCTGGCACAGCAGCAAGTGCTGGCGAAGCACGCTGACCTCTTCGCCCGGCACCCGGACGTGCTGGCGCGGCACTATTATCTGCTGGCGGGCGGTTGCCGCAGGCTTGGTGATCTGCCAGGCGCCCGTGCCTATCTCGGCAAGGCGCTGGGCCTGCGCCCGATAGATCCCCGCTTTCTGGCGATGGCGGGTCTCGTCGCCCTGAGAGGTTTCGCGTCCTCCGCCGTTCATCCGGCTTCGCGGCTCGGTCTCTTCAGGAGGCGGCGCGCCATTTCGCCGAGGCCCGGGCGTAGCGAGCGATAGGCGATCTCCGGAAGGCTTGCTGCTAGCGTGCGGCGTTTGCGCGTCCGCCAACCCTGGGGCTGCTGAGGCCAGCCCAGTTGGTCGAGACCGGATTCCAGCGCATCGATATCGAACAACATGGTTTGCCGCCCGCCGAAGGTTCGGCCGCTGAAGGGAATGAAGCGGGCATCAACGCCGCTGATGACGTTGCACAGAACCTGCGTCGGGGCGGGCCTGCCCTCGTAGCGAGGATCTCCGAGCTCGATTAGCGTCGCGCCCTCCTGCATGAACACCGCGTTGTGCAAAGCCGAACCGGAAAAGCCGGCCAGCACCGTACAGTGACGATAAAGGCCGATCTGGTGAAGAAAGGGCAGGGTCTCCGGATAGACGATCTCGAACCCGCGGTTCCGGAACGCGTCCTCGACCAGCACCTCGTTGGCCATCACTCGGTCGAAGTTGCGGCGGCTGAACTGCCGTCGCGACAGATAGAGACGTTCCGGCTGATCCGCCCGGCGCGCAGCATCGGTGTTGATCTGCTGGTAGACCCATCGCAGCCGGGGATCGACCGAGTGGTTGAGGCGCAGCAGCCGTTCGGGGACCGTCAGGTGCGCGCAGCACAGCACCTCGTCCGGGACGAGCCGGACCTGCTCCGGCGCGATGCCGAAGCGGGCGAGGCAGTGATGAGTGTATTCGGGCCGCGCGGAGCCGAACACGAATGGATGGAACAGCACATAGTCGAAGCTCGCAATGTCGAGCCCCGCGAAGATCCAGAAGGTCGACAGCGTCTCGGTGACGAAGTGGCCGTAGTGGCCGCCCATGAAATGACCGAGATAGAGGCCGCGCCCGGCGATCGCCCGGGGAGAGGTCCGCACCGTCGCCCGTTCCGGATTGCGGGTGCGCATCAGGTCGCCATGATGGCCGCCGAACCGTTCGGAGAGTGCGACCCTGCTCCCGTCGGCACGATAGACGCAGCCGCTGAGATCGCCCGGCACGCCGCTGATATGGGTGGGCGTGACCAGTGCGCCCTTGACGATTTCGAAGGAGCGCGAGAAGCCGTTCAATTTCTCGGCCCTATGGATGGCGCGGCGACATCATGCGCCGGGCCGAGGCCAGCCGCCGCCATGCGGTGGGGCCGATGGCCCGCTTGGTGGAAAGTTTCAGGAATGGCAGGGACCATTCGATGCCAGGATCGATCTGGCGCGCATAAGCGGTGATCTCCTGGCATGCCGCCATCTCGCCGGCGTTGAAGGCGATGTGGGCCATGCGCAACGCCTCCTGTCCCAGGGCGCGGTCGAAGCGGAGCTGCACCGCATGACTGCGGGCCGCTGCCGCCTTGCAGTTGAGGATGAAGGCTTCGATGGCCGCTTCCCGCTGCCGCAGCTCGGGCAGCGCGGCATCGGCCGTCCACAGAGACATGTTGGCGGCGTGCCGGCGGTAGACGGCCTGGTCCGCATTGACGAAGGCGACCCGTCCGAGCGCGGCCAGCCGCAGCCACATCTCCATGTCGCCCGAGTGGTGGAGCTCGGGCCTGTAGTGTCCTGCCGCCTTCTGCATCGCCGTGCGCACCACGGCCGTGGGCGTCGGCACGATATTGCTCGCCCCCGACAGCTCGATGAAGCGGATACCCTCGAGGACAGTATCGGCGCGAGCTTTGGGCAGGGGGCGGATAGGGGTTGCGTGGCCGTCGATGTCCAGCAGCTGCGCATTGCCGAAGCAGAACGCTATGGCCCCATCGGCGGCGATATGGCCTGCGGCACGCGCCAGCGCGCCGGGCAGCAGATAGTCGTCCGCCGAGAGCAGCAGGAAGCAATCCGCCTCCGCCCAGTCCATGCCTTCGTTGTAGGTCGCGATGTGTCCGCGATTGCTGGCGTGCACCAGGGTCGTCACCCGCGGATCGCCGAGCGCAATATCCCGGGCGATCTCACCCGAACCGTCCGGCGATGCATCGTCAATGATCAGTACCCGGACGGCGACGTCCGCCTGCTCCAGCATGCTCTGCACGCACTCGCGCAGGAACCGTCCATAGCAATAACAGGGAATGACGACGTCGACGGTGGGAAGCACAGCCTGCTCCTGCTTGTCGGGCCGGCGCATTCGACCCGCAGGTCTCGAATACCGGCACACATGCGGAGAGCACATAGACCGTAGGGTTTAGTCGGCCGGCAGTCTGGAGAGGAGCGCTGCCCCGGATTCCCGCTCCATCGAACGATGTATTTTGCGCCAACGAGCGGCTGGTAATCTCGGAAGACGATCGGTTCCACACCCATCCATTTGGCAACATTGAACTAATTCCACCCAAGGCAGATCGAGGGGCACCATGATTGTAGGATCGGCATTGGGTAGGGATGTGGTCATCCAGCATCCGGAACTGGTCAACCTCTATGGCTGCGACGTGGGCGACGAGACGCGCATAGGCACGTTCGTCGAAATCCAGAAGGGCGCTGTCGTCGGAGAACGGTGCAAGATTTCCAGCCATTGCTTCATCTGCGAGGGCGTCACCATCGAGGATGGCGTGTTCCTCGGTCATGGGGTGATGTTCACCAACGACCTCTATCCCCGTGCGGTCGGTGTCGATGGCGAACTGAAGGGCAAGGACGACTGGACGCTGACCCGGACCCTCGTGTGCCGCAACGCCTCGATCGGCAGCAACTCCACCATCCTCGCGGGCGTGACGATCGGCGAGTACGCGCTCGTCGGCGCCGGCGCGGTGGTGACGCGCAGCGTTCCGCCGGGCGCCGTGGTGGCCGGCGTTCCCGCCCGCATCGTCGGGCAGGTGACGGACATGCCCGTGGCCCGCAAACGCCGGGGAGCACTGTCATGATCGGCATGGCGGTCATCGGCTACGGCTACTGGGGTCCCAACCTCGTCCGCAACATCGTGGACATTCCTCATGCCCAGCTGCGCTACGTCTGCGATCTGCAGACCGAGAGGCTCGCCGGCATCCGCGCGCGCTATCCGGCCGTCGCCGTGACGGAAAACGCCGATGACATTCTGGCGGACCCGGCCGTCCATGCCGTTGCGATCGCTACGCCCGTCGCCACGCACTACGATCTCGCCATGCGGGCCTTGCGCGCGGGCAAGCACGTCTTTGTCGAAAAGCCCCTGGCCGATTCCAGTGTCCGCGCCCAGCGCCTGGTCGATGAAGCGGCGAAACGGGGCCTTGTTCTTGCGGTCGATCACACCTTCATCCACACGGGCGCGGTGCGCATGATGCGCGATCTCGCCGAGAACGCGCTGGGCGAGCTCTACTACTACGACTCCGTGCGGGTGAACCTTGGCCTCTTTCAGCAGGACGTCAGCGTCGTCTGGGACCTGGCCGTCCATGACCTGTCGATCATGGACTATGTCCTTCCGCAGAAGCCCGTCGCCCTCGCCGCGACCGGGATGAGCCACATCCCTGGCGGCCCCGCCAACATCGCCTACCTGACGCTCTATTTTCCGGGCCATCTCATCGCGCACGTGCACGTCAACTGGCTCGCGCCGGTCAAGATCCGCCGTACGCTCCTCGGCGGCAGCCAGAAGATGATCGTCTACGACGATCTCGAGCCCAGCGAGAAGATCAAGGTCTACGACAAGGGCATAACCCTCTCGGACGCGCGTGCGCGGCGGGGGGAGGCGCGGCGCCAGCAGCTCATCGGCTACCGCAGCGGCGACATGACGGCCCCCCATCTCGAGATCGGCGAGGCTCTTGCCCGCGAACTTCGCGAGTTCGTCGCCTGCATCGAGAATGCCCGCTCGCCGCTGGCCGACGGCAACGCCGGACTGCGCGTGGTGCGGCTGCTCGAAGCCGCGAGCCGGTCGCTTTCCGAACGCGGGCGCATCGTCGAATTCGACTCCGAGGGAGTTCCGGCATGATCCCGCTTCTCGACCTCAGGGCCCAGTATCAGGGCGTCAGCCACGAAATCGAAGCGGCGGCGCTGCGGGTGCTGTCCTCGGGACAATATGTGATGGGACCCGAGGTGGAAGCGTTCGAGCAGGCGTTCGCCGGCTACTGCAACGTCCGCCATGCCATAGCGGTCAACAGCGGCACGAGCGCCCTGCATCTGGCGTTGCTGGCGGCAGGAGTGGGGCAGGGGCACGAGGTCATCACCACCCCGTTCACCTTCGTCGCCACCACCGCGGCCATCTGCTTGGCCGGCGCGCGACCCGTCTTCGTCGACATTGATCCGGTGAGCCTCAACCTCGATCCCACCCATATCGCCGCGGCCATCACGCCGCGCACCAGGGCGATACTGCCGGTGCATCTCCATGGCATGACGGCCGACATGGACCCCATCCTCTCGATCGCGCGCCAGGCGGGCATTCACGTCATCGAGGATGCCTGCCAGGCGCATGGTGCTCTCTATCACGGCCGCCGGGCCGGCAGCATGGGGATTTCCGGTTGCTTCAGCTTCTATCCGGGCAAGAACCTCGGCGCGGCCGGGGAGGGCGGCATGGTGGTCACCGACGATGACGATCAGGCTGCGCACATCCGGTGCCTGCGCGATTGGGGCCAGGAAGGCCGATACAACCACGTGATGCGCGGCTTCAACTACCGCATGGATGCGCTGCAGGCCGCGATCCTCGGCGTGAAACTGCGTCATCTTGAGGCCTGGACCGAAGCCCGCCGCGCCCACGCCCGCCGCTACGACAGCCTGCTGCGCGGCAGCGCGGTCGAAACGCCCCATGAGATTTCCGGCTGTCGGCACGTCTATCACGTCTACGCCGTTCGTTCGGCCGCCCGCGGCCTGCTGCGTGCCGCGCTGGCGAGCCGGGGCGTCGACACCGGCATGCACTATCCCCGCCCGGTGCACCTGCAGAAGGCATACGCGGACCTGGGATATCGCGAGGGAGATTTTCCCTGCGCCGAAACCGCCGCCGAGCAGGTGCTCTCGCTCCCGCTCTATCCCGAACTGAGCGAGCGGCAGATCGATATCGTCGCGGCCGCTGTTCGGAGCGACGCCTATGCCGCATAGAGCCGATGCCACCGCACGCCAGGTCGCCGCCTCCCACGGTCTCGGGAAGATCCCCGAAACGCCAGTTGAGGAGGATTTTGCGACAGCCCTGCGCCAGCTGTTTTCCCCGCCGGACCTCCTCGATCTCTACGGCCGGTTCGTCATGGGCGAAGGCCGGGTTGACGGCCATATGCGCAGGGCCATCGTGCAAGCTTGTGCGCGCAAATGCGGGGCAGGCCTGACCGTTGGTCCCGGCGCACGGTTCCGCGACCTCGGGACCATGGAGTTCGGCGTCGGCGTTCATATCGGGCCGCAGGCGTACATCCAGGGCCGGCATGATGGCACTTGCGTCATTGGCGACAAGGTATGGATCGGCCCGCAGGCCTTTCTCGATGCGCGCGATCTCTTCCTCGGCGATCACGTCGGCTGGGGCCCCGGCGCACGCGTTCTGGGCTCGGAGCACTCGGGTTTTCCATTGGACCAGCCGATCATCGCAACGGACCTGCTGATCCGCCCGGTCGTGGTCGAGGCTTGGGCCGATATCGGCACCAACGCCGTGCTTCTGCCCGGTGTCACCGTTGGGCGCGGCGCGATCGTGGGGGCTGGGGCAGTCGTAACTGCGGACGTGCCGGCCTTTTCCATCGTGGTCGGCGCCCCGGCGCGCTTCCTGCGCTGGCGTCAGGATACCGACAGATCGGTCAGCGAACTCAAACTGGGAGCGTCGGAATGAGGGATAAGCGCATCTTGATCACCGGCGGCGCGGGGCTCGTCGGTTCCCACATTGCTGAGCTGGTCGCCGGGCAGTCTCCGCGCGAGGTGATCATCCTCGATAATTTCGTCCGCGGCCGTCGGGAGAACCTGGAAGCCGCCGGCCGGATCTATCCCATGACCATTGTCGCGGGAGACGTCTCCGATACCCGCCTGTTGGCGCGGATCATGGAGGGCGTGGACATCGTCTTCCACCAGGCCGCCCTGCGTATCACCCAGTGCGCCGAGCAGCCGCGCACCGCCATGGATGTTCTCGTCGGCGGCACGTTCAACGTGCTGGAGGCGGCCGTGGCGGCCAAGGTGCGGAAGGTCGTCGCGGCATCCTCGGCTTCGGTGCTGGGCATGGCCGAACAATTCCCCACACCCGAAAGTCACCATCCGTACAACAATCGCACCCTCTACGGAGCCGCCAAGGCATTCAACGAAGGATTGCTCCGCAGTTTCAATGAGATGTACGGTTTACGCTATGTGGCGCTTCGCTATTTCAACGTCTACGGCCCCCGCATGGACGTCCACGGCGCCTATACCGAGGTCCTCATCCGCTGGATGGAGAACATCGAGGCCGGGCGCCCGCCCATGATCCACGGCGATGGGCTGCAGACCATGGATTTCATCGATGTTCGCGATGTAGCGCGCGCCAACGTGCTGGCCGCCATGTCCGACCTCGACGACGATGTCTTCAACGTCGCCTCGGGCGTCGAAACCAGCCTCAATCAGCTCGCCGAGCGACTGCTGTCGGTGATGGGGTCGGAACTGCAGCCGGAATACACCGCTTCGCGCAAGGTCAACGCGGTGCCCCGGCGCCTCGCCGATACCGCCAGGGCGTCCCGCATGCTCGGCTTCGACGCGTCGATTACCCTCGACCAGGGACTTCGCGATCTTGTCGCATGGTGGCGTGAGGAGCGGCAACGCTCGTCCGCCCAGGCGGCTGCCGAATGACGTCCCACCGTACAATCCCCGTCGCCAAGCCGTTGGTCGGCGACAGCGAGGCGGAGGCCGCGAGCCGCGTCATCGCTTCGGGCTGGCTGACCCAGGGCCCCGAGGTTGCCGCGTTCGAGAACGAGTTCGCCGAATTCGTCGGCGCCTCCCACGTCTGCGCCGTCTCCAACTGCACCAGCGCGCTTCATCTGGCGCTTCTTGGGATTGGTGCGCAGCCCGGTGACGAGATCATCACGGTCAGCCACAGCTTCATCGCCACCGCGAACGCCATCCTCTATTCCGGCGCCACCCCGGTCTTCGTCGACATCGGCGAGGGTGGCTTCAATATGGATCCGGCCAAGCTGGCGGTCGCCATCACGCCGCGCACCAAGGCCGTGGTCTGCGTTCACCAGCTGGGGATGCCCTGCGATCTGGAGCGCATCATCGAGATCGCGCATCGCGATCACCTGCTCGTCATCGAGGACGCCGCCTGCGCCATCGGCAGCGAGATCAACTGGCACGGCCGCTGGGAGAAGATCGGCAAGCCGCATGGCGACATCGCCTGCTTCTCCTTCCATCCGCGCAAGGTGATCACGACGGGCGAGGGCGGCGCGTTGACCACATCCGACAGCCTGCTCGACCAAGCCTTCCGGCTCTGGCGCCAGCACGGCATGAGCGTTCCCGACACCGTGCGGCACGGTTCGCCGCAGGTGATCTTCGAGCGCTACAACGAGGTCGGTTTCAACTACCGCATGACCGACATGCAGGCGGCCATCGGCCGCGAGCAGCTGAAGCGCCTGCCTGGAATCGTCGAGGCGCGCCGCCGGGTTGCCGCGCGCTATGCCGTGCGCCTCGCCCGGATCAAAGGCCTCGGCCTGCCGGCGGAGCCCGAATGGGCGCGCAGCAACTGGCAAAGCTACTGCGTCCGGCTACCGCCTGGCATCGACCAGCTCGCCGTGATGCAGGGTCTGCTCGATCAGGGGATATCTACCCGGCGAGGCGTCATGAACGCCCACCTGGAGGACCCTTATTCGTCCAAGAACGGGGCGCCGCCCGAGCCGGCCTTGCCCGTCTCCGAAGCAGCGCAGGCCCGCTGCATCATGCTCCCGCTCTTTGCCCAGATGCTGCCGGAAGAGGTCGATGCCGTGTGCGAAGCCTTGCAGTTCGCCATCGAGGCCGGCCGCCAGGACTACCGGCTGCAGCATGGCCAGCACGACATGCCGCTGGGTTATCCGGCCGTCTAGGTTGTGTGGACAGTTAGGTCAGGGTGAGCCGAAAAGGGTGGTTTTTGAGAACCGGCGCGCAGCGTACGTTCGGGTACGTGAGCACGGCAAGCGCAGAAAACCGCCCTTTGCAGGCCGCCATCACCTAAATGTCCACACAACCTAGTTCGGGCGCACGCGGCCGAGTTTGCGCGACAGCCCGGCGAGAGGCGCCAGCAACGGCAAGATCGTCCGGAGCGCCCGCAGGCTCGACCAGCCGAGCAGGAGGAGGCCCAGCACGATCCCCGGCCAGAACGGCAGCAGGCAAACCCCTGCGAACGCGACGATCGTCGCCCCGAGGCATTCGGCGCTGAACCGAAGCGTCCTTTCATCGATCTCGAAGCCGAAATACCGGCGGACGATGAAGTAGATCAGCGCCGCGTGCCAGACATAGAGCCCGCAAAAGGCCATGCCCGCACCCGTCGTTCCCCAGATCGGCACGAGCACCAGGGCGAGCCCGACATGAACCGCGCCGGCGGCGATCTCGGTCCAGAAGAAGATGCGCTGGGCGCCCCTTGCCAGCACGATGAACCCCAGCGGCCAGGCGATTAGGCGGAGCGCCATGCCGAGGCACATCCAGCGCAAGGTCGCTGCGGCTTCCCCGAACTCTGGGGAATAGAATAGGGCAAGCACCAGCGGGGCAAGCGTGATCGTCGCGATCATGCCGGGGCCCGCCAGCAGCACGCTCACCTGCGCCTGTTCGTTGACCAGCCGGTTGGCGTCCGTCGCGTTCTGCAAGCCGGTCAGGCGCGGATAGAAGTCCGTGCTCATGGCCTGCAGGACGAAACTCGCATAGAGGCTGGCGATCGCCCAGGCGGCCTGATAAAGGCCCGCTTCCGCGATGCCGCCATGCCGCAGGACGATGATGCGCATGAAATAGGCGACGCCGAACGTCACCAGCCCGCTGACCATGAAGGCAGCGCCCATTTTCAGCAGGGCGGGCAGTTCGCTCCGCGTTTCCCCCCAGCTCGGCCGCTCGGCGAATTGCACCTTGCGGGCGAACCAGCCCGAAACGGCGAGGTGGCCGGCCGAGGCCGCAAGCAGCGCGCCCGCCATGCCGGCCTCCCCCCAGAAATGGGCGGCCGGCACCATGGCGACGGTGGCCGCGAGCGCCCCGAATATGTTGATGATCGCGAGGTCTCCGATGCGCCGGCTTCCCTGCAGCACGCTCGCTTGCCCGGCCGCGAGCAGGCGCAGCAGCACGGCCAACGCCAGCACCATCATGTCGGTGCCATGGGCCGGCGTGCCGAACGTCAGGGACGAGATCGGCAGAGCCAGAAGCGCCACCAATCCTGCGCCGGCGAGACCTGTTACCCAGCTGGCCCAGCGAACGGCCCGGACTACCGAGGCGATCGAGCGCTGGTCGTTCTTGCCGACGGATTCGGCGATCTGACGCACACCGCTCGCCTGGATGCCGAGTCCCGCAACGGCGATCGCCACATCCAGCACGGCAGTGAGCAGCCCGACGAACCCGATGCCGTCCGGCCCGAGCGCCAAGGCTACCAGCTTCATGCGCAGCATGGAAAGACACAGCACCACGACGAACGCGCCTCCGGTCATCGCCGTGGCGCGCAGGATTTCGCGGTAGCTGCGGGTGACGTCCTCTCCGGCCGTGGTGCTCGTGTCGCTCGTGTTGATCACTGTCCGCACCTCGCAGCGCGATGCCCGGCATACAGGTGTGCCGGTCATGGCATCGGGAAGAGGACAGGCTAGGCGGAGCAGGGGCCGGGAACGATAGACCGAATTGACTACGCGGAGCGATTGCGTCGGGACGTCCAAATTGTGAACTTCGAGGAAGCTCGGTCCCTATCGCCCCCAATGCCCGAGGTTCGCTTGACTATGTCTCACATAGAGCAAATCTCCGTTGCCAAAACGACCTCCGTTTTATCCGAAAGTCCTCGGGATCGTTTTTCCGTTTCGCTTCTCGTGGCGAAGCGGGGCATCGACATACTTTCTGCCTGCTTTTTAGGCTTGTTCTTTCTGCCGCTCATTATTGCGCTCGTACTGATTGTTCGGGCCGACGGTGGCAGCGCGTTCTATTGTCAGCGAAGGCTTGGCCGCGACGGCCGGGAGTTCCGGATCTGGAAACTGCGCTCCATGGTCGTCGACGCCGATCGCTGCCTCGAGCTGCACCTTGCCGATCCCGCCGCGCGCGAGGAATGGGACCGCACGCAGAAGCTCCGGAAGGACCCACGGGTCACTCCCGTCGGGCGCCTCATGCGCAAATACTCGCTCGACGAGTTGCCTCAGCTCTGGAACGTCCTGAACGGCGATATGAGCCTCGTCGGTCCGCGCCCCATGCTGCCGGAGCAGCGCGCGCTCTATCCGGGCAATGCGTGCTTCCGTCTGCGGCCCGGCATCACCGGGCTCTGGCAGGTGTCGGATCGCCACATCTCCTCGTTCGCCGAACGCGCCCGCTATGACGAGCAGTACGTCAACGAGCTTTCCCTGCAGCTCGACATGATGATCCTCCTGAGGACCATCAGCGTGGTCTTCCGCGGCACCGGCTGCTGATTCAGGGAACTGTCGGGTCCGACGCCGTCAACGCAGCGCTTGCCATATCTGAAGGACGGGGTTGGACGCTGCTTTGCACCGCCACCCGAACCACGTCGCCCGGCTGCAACTGCGTCAGCTCGTCGGCTCTCGCCTCGCTGCTGCCGTTCTCGCCTGTGCGGATGATCGTATAGGCCAGGGTCGCGGCGGTCTGTGCTGCGCCGGCGCCCGGCGTCATGAGCTTCCGATCGAGCTCCTCCAGCAGCTTGCGCGTCGTGTTCTGCTCGGTCCGCAGGCGCTCCAGGGTCGCCCGTTCGGTCAGCAGCCCCTGCGCGATCTCGGATTGCCGCGTGTCCTGCAATCCCGTGAGGTCCCGCCCGACCTGGCTGAGGAACTGCCGGGCGCGCATGATGGCGGTCAGATGATCCAGCCGGTCGGATCGCAGGTCGCCCAGCAGGACCTCAAGCTCGGTCCGCTGCGACGTGGTGGCGAGCCCGCGCTCGAGCAGGGTCGCCACCCGCTCCAGATCGACTTCCGTGGCCGCGATCCGGTCATCGAGATTGGTGACGCGCGATTGCAGCACCTCGATCTCGGCATCGTAGAGCTCGCGCAGTTCCTCCAGCGCGGTCCGTTGCCGTTGCAGGGCCCCGACCCGTGCGGTGAAGAGGCTCTGTTCGTGCAGGGTGATGCTGGGACCCTCTGCCGACTCGGTCACTTCTGCCGGAAACGTGATCGCCACGCTGCCCGAGGCTTCGGCCTCGAGGCGGGCAAGCCGCGCGAGCACATTGTGGATGTCGCCGTTCAGGATCTGCAGCCGCGAAAGGAGCTCTATCCGTTCCTGGGGCGCGTCGACATCCTGCGAGCGCAGGGGACCGCCGCCCAGGGCCAACGCCTGCAATACGGTCAGTCCCGGCCGAAACGCATATTCGCCCGGACTTTCGACCGCGCCGACGACATAGATCGGCGGCTGCTCGATCACTTCCAGGCGAACCTCCGGCCGCTCCAGAAGCCCCATCCTCTCCTGCAAGCGGTCCGCGATGTCGTCGGCGAGGGCGTCGGCGCCCAGCCCTTCGGTCGATACGGCTCCGAGCAGGGGCAGGGACAACTGGCCGTCGGCCGAGACTTGCAACTCTCCGCTGAGCGCGTCCCACCGACGGAATTCTCCTTCCATCGGCAGCCAGTGCAGCACCGTCAGGCGCAGCTTTGTCTGGGAGACGAGATCGTCCGCCCGCACCTGGTTTGAAGCCAAGGTCATGGCGGCGACCGAGGTCCACGCAAGCGCTGCTCCCCACCTAGCCACCTTGGACAGTTCCAGCATTTTCGCACCCCTATTGGTCCAGCGGAACGATGTCCCTTGGGAGTAGACCAATTGCACGCACACGGAACTAGCTCATCCAGTCTATTGCTCGGCGGGGACAGGAAAATACCCTCGAAAGGCCCGGAAATTCCGGGGTTGCGAGGTTCACGATGCTCGTCACCGATCTATATTTTTATGGCGTCTTGCTGCTGCGGCGGTTGCCGGTGATCCTGTTCATCACGCTCCTTGCCGGTGCCGGCGGACTATGGCTCGCGCTTGCCCAGCAGCCGCAATATCGCTCGACTGCGACGATCCTGGTGGAGTCTCCGGAGATCCCGGCTGACCTGGCTCGGTCCACGGTGCTCGAGAACGCGATCGTGCAGGTCCAGATCATCGAACAGCAACTGCTCACGGACCGCTCCCTGGCGGCGCTCGCCGACCGGTTCGACGTCTACCCGCCCGAACCGGAACTGTCCTCGTCGGACATTGCCGAGGACATGCGCGAACGGGTCTCGGTCGAGCGGGGAGACCTCGGCGACGGCGACAGGTCCGCGACGGCGTTCAAGATTTCGTTCGATGCTGCGACGCCCCAACTGGCCGCCGATGTCGCCAACCATCTGGCGTCCACCATCCTGCAGCGCGGCAACGAGAGACGGGCGAGCCGGGCGTCCGAGACGTTGGAGTTCTTCAAGCAGGACGTCGCCCGCCTGACTGCGCAGCTGGCTAGTCTCGACCAGACCATCCAGCTCTTCAAGAGCGAGCATCTCGAAGACCTGCCCGACAGCCTGGAGTTCCGCCGGCTGCGGCAGGGCAACCTCGAGGAGCGTCTGCTTCTGCTCGAGCGTGAGGCCGTCACCCTGCGCAGCCGGCGCGCCAATCTCGCCTTGGTGCTGGAAACGAAGGAGCAATTTCCGGGCGGAGATATCGAAACACCCCAGGGCAAGCTCCTCGCGGAGCTGCAGCAGGCCCTGCTTGCGCAGAGCACCGTCTTTGGGCCGGATAGCCCCTCGGTCAGGGCCCTCGGCCAGCGCATCGCCGCGCTGCAACCGAGTGCCGACGCGGCCACCGCGGCCGCCGGCGCAGCGCTGCCGCGCCCCGTTTCCGACCTCGAGCTGCAGTTTGCCGACGTCGAGGATCAACTGGCCGCCATTGCTGTTGAAAAAAACGCGATCGAGCGATCGCTCGCCGAGCTCGCGGCCTCCATCGAAGCAACCCCGCAGAACGAAACCGCCCTCGACGTGCTGGAGCGCGACCGCACCAATGTGCAGGCTCTGCACGCCCTTGCCCTGGCGCGCCTTGCCGAAGCAACGACCGGCGCCGAGATCGAAGCTCGTTTCAAGGGCGAGCGGCTCCTGCTCGTGGAAGCTGCGTTGCCGCCTGAAAACCCCCTGCCGACCAAGCGCCGGCTGATCGTCGGTGGCGCATTAGCGGGCGGCCTCGTCGCAGCGCTGGCGCTGATCCTGGGGCTGGAAGTGCTGAACCGGCGCGTCCGCCGCCCGGTCGAGCTCGAGCGGCGCCTCGATATCCAGCCGATGGTGACCATCCCCTATGTCCGGGGCGCTTCCGATCGCCGCCGCAGGCGCCTTGTGGTGGCCGCTTCCGTGATGGTGACGGCAGCTCTCGCGATCACGCCCATGCTTGTCGGCCTCAATCCGCCCTTGAACGAGCTCGGCAGCGTGCTGACAAATTCGATCTCGGCGGCGCGATCCGGCAATCCCTGAGGTCGAAGATGAAGAACACGCGCATTGACCTGATGACCTTCGATCCGGGCCCGGCAGATATCCTGGCTCCGCCGCATCTATCCGATGCGCCGGCAGGCGAGATCGAAGGCGACGCGGTGTGGCAGGGGCTGCATTTGATGGCGCCCAAGCAGTCGATCGGCAGGGACCATCGCATCGTCCTCGACGCCAAACGCGCACCCTCGCCGGCGTGGGACGAGCTGCGCACGCGCACGGCCCTGACCATGGCGCAGAACCATTGGAGCGTTCTGGGGATTACCTCACCCACGCCGGGGTGCGGGCGGACCACCGTAGCCCTGAACCTCGCCCTCGGCCTTTCCCGGCAAAACAACTGCCGGGTGGTGCTGCTCGATTTCGATCTGCGCAAGGCCGGCATGGCGGCTCTGCTGCAGGTCGACCGTAGCCTTCCGTTCGCCGATTTCCTCTCGGGAGCGACCAAGGTGCAGCAAAGCTTCATACGCGTGAGCAACAGCCTTGCCATCGGCTGCAATACGCGGCCGGAAAGCCGGGCATCCGAACTGCTCCTCGATGCCGGCGTGCAATTGGCGCTGGCCGACGTTCGCCGGCAGCTCAAACCCGACATCATGATCCTCGACCTGGCGGCCATGATCGGCAGCGACGGGGTGCTCGCCTGTCTGCCGCTGGTGGATTGCATGATGCTCGTGGCCGAGGCCGAAAAGACCTCGTTCGGCGAGATCGATGTGTGCGAGCGCGAGCTGTCCGAACGCTCCAACCTGCTGGGCATCGTGCTCAACAAGTGCCGGCACGGCCCGGCCCGATACGGGTTCTGACCCGGCTCCGATGAAACAAATGCCGCCGGAACGGATCCCGGCGGCACGGAGGGCAGGGGATGGGCTGCTACCGGGGCAGGCGGTAGGCGATGATGTAGTCGCCCCGTTCCGTCGTCTGGAACGTCCCGCCTGCCGTAAGGGCGATGAACTGGTCGCCGCTTTCGGCCCCGATATAGGACATCGGAGTGGCCGTCGCGCCCGTCGGCATGTCGATGCGCCACAGCTCTTCGCCGGTCTCGGTGGAGAGGGCACGGAAGTAGCCGTCCTGCGAGCCGGCAAAGAAGACGAGGCCGGACCCGGTGACGAGCGAGCCGCCATTGAGCGGCATGCCCATCTCGATGTCGAGGCCGAGCTTCCAGCCGAACGGACCGCCGTTGCGGGCGGTGCCGATCGGGCGTTCCCAAACCACTTCCTGGGTTTCCATGTCGATGGCCGTCATGTTGCCGAAGGGCGGACGGGTGCAGGGCACGCCAAGTGGCGAAAGCCACGTGCCGCCGTCCTGCACATAAGGCGTGCCGCGCTGCGGCGCGCCGACGCCCGGTCCGATGATCGGCATGCCCCGCTCGTCGACCTCGTGGAAGCGGGCAGCTTCGGGAGAATCGGTGGGAATGAGGCGCATGCGGTTGGGCACGTCGACCGAGGTGCCGATGAGGATGTTGCGCTCCGGATCGTAGGAGACGCTGCCCCAGTTGGAGCCGCCGAAATAGCCCGGGGTGAAGATGGTATAGGCCTGATCGGACGGCGGGGTGAGGGTGCCTTCGTAGCGCGACTGGCGGAACTGCAGGCGGCAGATCAGCTGGTCGAGCGGGGTCAGCCCCCACATGTCGCTTTCCTCGATATGGTTGGAGCCGAGCCGTGGCATGCCGACCGAGAAGGGCTGGGTCTCGGCCGTGTAGTCGCCTTCGACCGCCCCTTGCGTTACCGGACGCTCCTCGATCTCCGTCAACGGCTCGCCGGTCTCACGGTTGAAGACGAAGAGCTCGCCGCGCTTGGTCGGCTGCACGAGGGCCGGAATCGGCCCGTCTGCGCTGGGGAAATCGATCAGCACCGGCTGCGATGCCACGTCATAGTCCCAGATGTCGTGGTGCAATGTCTGGAAATGCCAGGCGACGCTTCCGTCGGCGACGTTGAGCGCGACCACGGACGAGGAGTATTCCTCCATTTCCGGGGTACGATGCCCGCCGAAATAGTCGGGCGTGGCGTTGCCGATCGGCAGGTAGACCATGCCCAGTTCCGGGTCGGCGCTCATCACGCTCCACACATTGGGCGTGCCGGGCGTGTACATTTCCCCCTCGGCTGGCTCGGTGTTGATGCCCGGACGACCCATGTCCCAGGCCCAGCGGAAGCTGCCGTCGACGGCGTCATAGGCCCGGATCACGCCCGAGGGCTCGTCGACCGACTGGCCGTCGAAGATAGCCGCCCCGACCACGATCATGCCGTTGACGACCTTGGCGGGCGAGGTGTTGTACTGGAAACCGGCTTCGTCGGGTCCCATGCCGACGCGCAGGTCGACCTCGCCGTCAGTGCCGAAACCCGGGCAGCGTTCGCCGGTGCGTGCGTCGACCGCCACAAGGCGTGCATCGCGGGTCGATGTGATGACGCGGGCCGCGCAGAGCTCTTCGCCCTCGGACGCCTGGAAGTAGGAAACGCCGCGGCAGCCGCCGCCATTGGCGAGGTTGGTGAGCACCGGGTCGAAGTTCCACAGCTCCTCGCCCGTTTCGGCATTGAGCGCAAAGATGCGGTTGTCGCGGGTGCAGACATAGAGCGTGTTGCCCACCTGGAGCGGCGTGGCCTGGTTGGGACCGGCTCCGCCGGTGCGGAAGGTCCAAGCCACCTCCAGGTCGCCGACGTTCTGCGGGGTGATCTCGTCATAGGGCACGTAGCGTGTACCGCCCATGTCGCGGCCCCAGTCGACCCAATCGCCGCTCTCGGGCACCATCGCGTAGCCCTGGTAGCCGGGGTCGACATTGCTCGCGGGCACCGTGGGCGTCTCCGCGGCGGTCTCGGGCGCCGGGCTCGGCTCGTCGGCCGGCGGCGCGGTTTCGGCCGGTGCGGTCGGCGCTTCGACGGGCGCTGTCGGCAGTGGCGTCTGCTCGGCGGGCGGAATGGTGGTTTCCTGCGCGACCAGGGCGGTCGAGGCCAGTGCGGCCAGAATCAGGCCCGGCAGGGCGGGATGGATAAGCGCGCGGCTCATTTCAGCTTCCTCCAGACGAGCGGCAGGCAGAGCCAGAGGCCGAGGACGGCCGGGCCCGCGATACGTGGCAGCAGGCCCCAGAAATCGAATCCGACCTCCCAGATGGACCAGGCGACGGTCCAGACGATCATGGCCGCATAGACCCAGAGGCCCAGCCGGCTGCCGCGCCAAAGCAGGAAGGCGCTGGCGAGCACGGCGGCACCGGTGATGCCGTAGTACCAGGAGCCTCCAAGCGCGATCAGCCAGATGCCGCCGCCGAACAGGAAAAGACCGATGGGAATAAAAAGGATTATGGCGATCCAGACCGCCCAGTTCAGCGGAACTGGACGCTGCAAGGATGCAGTAGGCATTTCACTCCTCCATGCCAGATGACATCCCTGTGATGGCAGATCGCATCGAGCTGGACAAGAATGAAACGATACCGTTTCGTTTCTTTGTGGTTGGAGACTTAGGCTCTGGCCCCGCGCAGAAAACTCTCCCAGTTCGCCTGCATGACCGCGGCGCGCTGCGCTTCGTCGTCGACGTAAGGCGTCAGCAGCAGGGCGTCGCTCCAGATCGGGTTGACGACGGCGTCGTAGAGCTGGCGCGCCAGTTGCTCGGAGTCGCCCTGGCGCAGGAGGCCTGCCGCTTGTGCCGCCTCCACATGCGGTTGCATCAGCGCCCGCAGGGCCGCGCCGGTGGCGGCAAAGGCGCGGCCGATCGCCGGCACGCGCGGCACGGCAGCAAGGGAAAGCCGATAGAGATCGGCGTTGTTCGGCAGGGCCGCGAAATCGGCAATGCCGAACGTCAGGGTGCGCAGCCGCACCAGCGGGTCCGGATCGGCATTGTCGATGGCGCGGATGGTTTCGAGCACGTTTTGCCCGTCTTGGACCACGGCGGCTTCCGCCAATGCCTCCTTCGTCCGGAAATGGCGGTAGATGGTGGTCTTGGAAGCGCCGGCGGCCGCGGCGATTTGCTCGACCGACGTTGCATCGAAGCCCTGCTTCTTGAACATCAGGAGCGCGGCCTGGAGGATGAGGAGGGGGATGGCGCCCTTGTCGGCATCCTTGGGCCGCCCTCGGCGCTTCTTCCCATCCGACAGGTCTTTCCGCACGGAGCCAACGGTGTTCGGCACGCAGCATTCCCTTCATCGCGACAATCGCATGGGCTTTTATGTATGCACCACGCGGGAGCGCAATTCACTAAATCCGCTGCCGGCCGGGTCGTGCCCCCCCTAGAGCCGGCGAAGGACATAGTCCGCCCGCACGATGCTGCGCGGGTTGATGGGCACGCCCGTTTCCACGAATACGGCCCGGACCGCCGCCCGCTGCGCGGCCAGGATGTCGGTGTCGAGCTGGTCGCCGAGCATGATCGCGGCGCCGGGTTGGACCCCCAGGCGTTCCATCGCGGTGAGCACGATCGTCGGAGCCGGCTTGCCCATGAAGATTGGCGAAACGCCGGCCGCGGCCGCGATAGACTGAACGATGGCGCCGGCGCCGGGCTCGAAGCCGTCCGCGATCGGACGGATGAGGTCTGGATTGGTGCCGATCAGCTCCGCTCCCGCCAGGACATTGCGCACCGCCGCCTTCATCATCGCGTAGTCGAACCGCCGGTCGAGCGCGACCAGCACCGCCTCCGTTGCCTCTTCGGCAAGGATGAAGCCGGCGTCGGCCACGCGATCCTTGAGGGATTGCGAGCCGATCACATAGAGCCGGGCGCCCGCCCCATATCGCGAACGCAGGAAGTCGAGGGCCACGTCGCCGGAGGTCACCACCTGCTGCGAGGAGCAGGGTATGCCGAGCCGGCGGATCTTGTCGGCGAAGTCGATCGGGGATTTCTCGGCATTGTTAGTGATGAAGCAGTAGGGCACGCCCTGCGCATGCCAGCGGTTGAACCGCTCGGCCGCGCCCGGCACCGCTTCCTCGCCCCGATAGACGATGCCGTCGAGATCTGAAAGCACGGCGGAGAATTCGAGCTCCTCGATGGAGGCAAGACGCACGGGAGAGACGAGTGCGGTCATGCATCCTTGCCTTTCAGGTTCGGGTCGAGCATGTCGCGCAGCCAGTCCCCCAGCAGGCTGATGGCCAGCGTCGTCAGGAAGATGACGACACCGGCCGGGATGCCGATCCACCAGGCCGTCGCCAGGTAGTTGCGCCCTTCGCCGAGCAGCAGCCCAAGGCTGGTGCCCGGCGGCTGCACGCCGAGGCCGAGGAACGAGAGCGACGTTTCGAGCAGGATGATCTCGGGGAAATTGAGCGTGATCTGCACCATGATGACCCCCATCATATTGGGGAGGACGTGCCGGATGTAGACCTTTGCCGGATGCACGCCAAGCGTGCGGATGGCGAAGGCATAGCCCTGGCCGTTAGTGGAAAGCACGAGACCGCGGGCGATGCGCGCATAGCCGTCCCAGCCGAAGAGGCCGATCAGCACCACCAGCAGCACGAAGTTGTTGCCGAAGAACGCCAGCACCGCCAGCGCCACGATGAGGAACGGGATGGCCGCCTGGAAATCCACCAGCATCATGATCACGTCGTCGACCCAGCCGCGGAAATGGGCCGCGACGATGCCGAGCACCGTCCCGACGCTCGCGCCGATCACCGTGCCCATCAAGGCGATGAGGATACTGGTGCGCATTGCGTAGATGACGCGGCTGAGCACGTCGCGTCCCAGATTGTCGGTGCCCAGCAGGTATTCGGGCAGTCCACCGAGGAAGCCCGGCGGCTGCAGGCGCTTCAGCAGGCTCTGCTCCGCATAGCCGTACGGGGCCAGGAACTCGGCGAAGAGGGCCATCAGGACCACCACGGCCAGCCAGAACAGCGACAGTCCTATCACCAGCGGCGGCCTGGATTTCCAGATCCTGGTGAGCCAGCCGCGCCGCCTGAGAGGTGCCGAGGAGAGATCGGTGGTCGTCATGTCTTCGCCGCCCGCCTGTTGTGCAGCTCGATGCGCGGGTCGAGCCAGCCATAGGTGAGGTCTACGATGAGGTTGACGAGCACCATGGTGAGCGCGATGAGCAGCACCACGGCCTGCACGACGGCGAGGTCCCGCTGGTTGACCGAGTTGACGAGGAGCATGCCGACGCCCGGCCAGGCAAAGACCGTTTCGATGGTCACCGCGCCCCCGATCAGACCGCCGATTCGCATGCCGACGACGGTCACCACCGGAATGGCCGCGTTGGGCAGCGCATGGCGCAGGATCCGCCGGTCATAGGGTATGCCCTTGGCCTTGGCCGTGCGCATGAAGGGCTGATGGAGCACGTCCAGCACCGAGGAGCGGGTGAAGCGCGCGACGGTAGCGGCGGCTGCCGTGCCCAGCGTCACCGCCGGCATCAGCAGGTGCCAGATGCTGCCCGTGCCCGAACTCGGCAGCCAGCGCAGCGTCATCGAGAATACCAGGATCAGGATGATGCCGAGGAAGAAGTTGGGAATGCTGTGTCCGAGGATGGTGAAGGACATGGTGGCATGGTCCACCCATCGGCCGCGGAACAGCGCCGCCATGATGCCCGAGGGAATGCCCAGTGCGAGGGTGATCAGCAGCGCGGTGAACCCCAGGAGCAGCGTCACCGGCACCCGCTCCATCACCACCTCGAGCGCTGGCCGGCCATCGCGGAAGGAGGTGCCGAAGTCGCCCTGGATGATGGCCGTCAGATAAGCCAGGTATTGCTCGATATACGAGCGGTCGAGCCCCCAGCGCTCGCGGAATGCGGCCACGGCTGCGGGCGAAGCTTCGTCCGAGAGCATGATCTGGGCCGGATCGCCCGAGGCCCGGAGCACGATGAAGACGAAGGTGACGGTCAACAGCAGCGTGAGCGTGCCGCGCACCAGCTTGGTGATGACGAATTGCGGGTTCACCTGTCCCAGGCTCCCGTGCCGGCGGTCCAGCCGCAGTCGACGATGGTTTGTCCCTCGACCACCCACTGGCGCAGATATTGCTCATGGCCGCGATGTTCGGCCTGCAAGGTGCGGATTTCCACCTGCGGCGCGATGCCGAAGCGCGGATCCTCGCCCACCAGCGCCTCCACCAGTGGCCGGCCCTCGGTGCCGTCGAGCGGCAACCCCATGGCGGTCAAGATGGTGGGGGCGATATCAGGCAGCCAACAAGGCGTTTCTGAAACGAAACCGGCGCGGAAGGCCGGCCCCTGGGCCGCCAGTACGGTCGAGAGCTCGCCCCGGTTCAACCCGCCATGCATGCCGCCGCCGTCCGATATCCAGGCCGCAAAGCGGCAGCTGTCGACCGTGGGGCCCCAGCTTTGCGAGCAGTCGGTGGCGCGCAGTGTGAACCCGACGTCGGCGCCGCGTGGATGATTGTTGCGCACCGCGGCCCAGGGCAGGGCGCCCGCAGTCGCCTCGCCATTTTCCCCCGTCACGAAGACGAGGCCGCAGAAATCCTGCTGCACCAGCCAGTCGACGACACGCGCCTTGTTGGCATCGGAGCGGTCATCGAGATAGATGCTGCTGAACGAGCCGATCGCTACGCGCCCGAACTCGGCGGGAATGATGTCCAGCGTTTCGAGCTGACGCCGCCCTGTGATCTGTCCGTGGTCGGACATGACCAGGATGTTTTCCGGGCCGTTCCCGGCCTTCCACCACTCGAGTATGCGCCCGAAATTCTCGTCGCAGATGCGCTGCGCCTCCTGCGTTTCCGGCGCGGTGACGCCGAAACGGTGCGAGCTCATGTCCGGCTCGTTCATCCAGAACACGCAGAAGTCCGGATTGTGGCGCGGGTAGACCACCTCGATGAGCGCACTGGTCGCATAGGTCATGCGCGAGCCGTTCGGCGCGCCGGGCTCCGGGATATCGCCGAGACGGGCGAGGACGGCTTCATGCAGGTCCGGGCTCGAAACCGGAGCGCCGTGCATCGAGAAGACCGGCTGGGCGAGATCATGAGCGCTCGAATTCATCATGCGCGAGGCGCCCTTGGTGGCGGTGCTGACGACTGCCATGGTGCGCCCCGCGTTCGCCATGCGCTGGCCCATGGTTTCGCGGTCGAGCAGTTGCCCGGCCTGTGCCGCCAGTTCCAGGTCCTCCCATTCCGCCGTCCTGAACAGACCCTCAGGCCGGACGGGGTGGATGAACTGGTTGGCGACGACCCCATGGTCACCCGGCGGGCACCCGGTCATCGTCGAGGTGACGGCGACGCGCGTTTCGCTGGGAAAGATCGACCGCGAATTCACGAAATTGCTGCCCTCGGCCATGAACCGGGCAAGGTTCGGCATCAGTTCGGCCGTTGCGCGGTCACGGCGCAGTCCGTCGAACGTGATGAGAAGCGTCGATCCGGTGCTCATTGCAGGCCCTCCATCGTCTCCACGGCGAACTTGACGTCGTTGACGAGCACGCCGCCGGCGCCGAATTTTGCCAGTTTCGTCAGGTTTGCCGCCGAGGTCTCGCCGCCGACCTCGAAGTCGGTGCCGCGCCCCCCGACGGTCACCCAGACGTCGGCGCCGAGCCCGCGCAGCTCCGCCACTCGCTCGCGCGAGGCGTCCCGCTCCCACAGCCGGATGGTTTTCGCACCTGCCACCCAGAAGCCTACCGCATCGTCGGGCGTCGGAATGAAGCCCAGGATCTCGACTTCGCCCTGCACCGCAAAGAATCGCACCGCATCGAGCGTGTGGCACCCGGCAAAGACCAGACGCCGCTGCGGGCCGGAAACCGCATCCGCGATCGCCTGCCACAGCTGCGCCAGCGCTTCGGGCGTTTCGTCCTTGATGTCGAGCAGCACCGCCTTGCCGTCGCGTGCATAGGCGAGCGCCTCGGATGCGGGCGCTATCCGGCCGCCTTGCGCGTTGCCGAGCTCCATGAGTTCGGCAAGGGTCAGCTCGCTCACCGGCTCCGGCCGGCCGAACAGGCGGTTGAGGTCGGGGTCGTGCGCGCACACGCAAACCCCGTCTCTGGAGAGGCGGATGTCGGTCTCGATGGCGAACGCCCCGGCCGCATACGCGCCATCCCAGCTGGCGGGCGTGTTCTCCGGGAAATTGGCGCTGTCGCCTCGGTGTGCGATGATCTTCATGTCGTAAGCCTTGAAAACGAGATGGCGCCTGGCCGCTACGGCAGGGCGCCGAAGGTGCGCAGGTCGCGCTCGCGCCGCTGGCGCGGCGTATCTGCGGGAATGGCGGCGAGCAGTCGGCGGGAATAGTCGTGCTGCGGCGCCTCGAACAGCGTCCGGGAGTCGCCGATTTCGAGGAGCTTGCCGGCATGCATCACCCCGACGCGGTGGCTGATGTGCCGGACCACCGACAGGTCGTGGGAAATGAACATCAGCGACAGCTTCAGCTTCTCCCGCAGCTCGAGCAGCAGGTTGATGATCTGCGCCTGCACCGAGACGTCGAGCGCGCTGACCGCCTCGTCGCAGATGACGAGCCGGGGCCGCAGCACCAGGGCCCGGGCGATGACCGCGCGCTGCAACTGCCCGCCCGAGAGCTGGTGCGGCAGGCGCTTGCCCAAGGTGGCGAGCCCGACCATCGTGAGCATCGCTTGCGCCCGGTCGTCGGCTTCGGAACGCGCCAGCGTCTCATGGGTGGTCAGCGCTTCGCGCACCTGCGCATGGATGGTCCAGCGCGGGTCGACCACCGCCGCCGGGTTCTGGAACACGACCTGCACCTGGCGGCGCTGCCGGCGCCATTGGGGCGAACCCACCGGCGCATAGCTCTCGCCCCAGAACGAGATGCTGCCGCCGGCCGGCGCCTCGATGCCGGCGACCATGCGGCCGAGCGTCGACTTGCCGCTGCCGCTTTCCCCGACGATCCCCAGCGTCTCGCCTTCCGCGATGTGGAAGCTCGCGCCATCGACCGCGCGGAAATGTTCGACCGGACCGAAAAGACGCCGTCCGACCGGATAGGTCTGCACCAGGCCGGTGGCGACGAGCCCCTCAGTCGTGGCCGGGATCATTGCCGCACCGCCCCGGCGCTCGGATCGAAGAAATGGCAGGCGACGGCTCTCGCTCCGTCCGAGGAAAGCGAAGGCTCCGCCTGGCACCTCGCATCGGCCGTCGGGCAGCGCGGCGCAAAATTGCAGCCGACGGGGCGGGCGGAGGGCGCGGGCACCGTGCCCTTGACCGCCTCCAGCATCGTTCCCGGTTCACGGCTGAAGCCGATCCGGCAATCCATCAGCGCACGCGTATAGGGATGGCGCGGGTCGTCGAACAGGTCGTCGACCGGTCCCGCCTCGACGATGCGCCCGGCATACATGACCGCCACCCGGTCGGCGATTTCCGCCACGACGCCCAGATCATGGGTGACGAAGACGATGGCGAGGCCGAGTTCGGACTGCAGGTCGCGCAGCAGCCGCAGGATCTGCGCCTGGATGGTGACGTCCAGCGCCGTGGTCGGCTCGTCGGCGATGAGCAGTTTCGGCCGGCAGGCGAGGGCCATGGCGATCATCACGCGCTGGCACATGCCGCCGGAAAGCTGGTGCGGATAGTAGTTCTTGTGGCGCTCGACCTTGGGTATGCCGACCTGCTCCAGAAGGTCCATGACGCGCCGGTCGACGGCGGCCCCGCGCAGCTCCGTATGCTCGCCGATCGCCTCGGCGATCTGCGCGCCGACGCGCTTGACCGGATTGAGCGCCGCCATCGGGTTCTGGAAGATCATCGTCACGTCGCGGCCGCGGACGGCGTTGATGACGCGTTCCGGCGCGCCCATCGTTTCCGTGCCGAACAGCCGGACCGATCCCGTGGCCTTGAGTCCGTCGTCGAGAAGCCCCAGCGCCGACATGCAGGTCAGGCTCTTGCCGCAGCCGCTTTCCCCGACGAGACAGAGCGTCTCGCCGGGCATGACGGAAAGGCTCACCTGCTCCACCAGGTCGACCGGCCCGGCCGACACGGTGAGGCCGGCGATCTCGAGCACCGGCTCGGTTGCGTGCCGGCCTGCCGGCGGATGGGAGGCGGCATGGATGCCGCCTCTTGCCTGGGTCGTTGCTTCGGCCATCAGTTGCCGGCGAAGCTGAGATTATAGGGACGCAGGTCCATGTAGTAGAACGTGTAGGGCTGCCAGTTCACGTCCTTGGCCACGCCATAGGTCTCGAGCGGCTGGTAGAGGATGGTGCCGGGAGCGTCGTCCTTCCAGATTTCCAGCATTTCCCAGGCGGCGTCCTGACGCGTCTTGAGATCGACGGTGCTTTCGAGGACTGCCCCCAGCTCGTTGAAGCGCGCGAGGTTCTCGGTGCCGATCCAGCTCTCGTTGGTGCGCTGCGGGCCGCCGAACGGACCCCAGAGGTTCCAGAGGCCGCCGACCGGGTCGGGGTAGCGGGTGGAGTTGGACCACGTGCGCACCTGGAGGGTCTTGAAATCGACGCCCGAGAAGCTCTCGACCACGTTGAGCTCGACGTTGAGGCCGACCGCCTTCCACATCTCGACGATCGCCTGCGCGGCCGGCAGGGCGTTGAGGTAGTAGTAGGGCTGGGTGGTGTAGCGGATCAGCTCGCCGTTGTATCCGGCCTCTTCGAGGAGCGCCTTGGCGCGTTCCGGATCGTATTCGAGGCCGACATGGTCGGGGTTATACATCTCCCCGAACTCCGGATACTGGTGCCCATTGGGCACCACGGCCTGTCCGCCCCACAGCGCCTCGTTGAGCAGCTGCCGGTCGATGGCGAGGTTCATGGCCTGGCGCACGCGCACGTCGCTCAGCGCCGGGTCGGTGACGGTGTAGACCAGCACGTGCGAGTTCGCGAGCACCACCGAGCGGGTCTCGATGTCGTCATAGCTGTTGATCTGGCCGATCTGGTCGGGCGCGACATTGGTGATGATGTCGAACTCGCCGGATACGAGCCCGGCGACCCGGGTCGAGGGCTCGGGCACTTCGCGGAAGGTCACCGATGCGGCCGTCGGGGTGCCGCCGAAATAGTCGTCATTGGCGACGAGCCGGATGGATTCGTCGGCCTTGTAGCTGTCGAGCATGTAGGGACCCGTACCCACCGGGAACATCGGCACGCCGCCGTCGGTCTCGGCCTTCTCCAGCCAGTCCTGCTTGTTGACGATCCACGACGCCCAGGACGCGAGGCGCTGCTCGAGCAGCGGATCGGGCGCCTTGGTGACGAAGTGCACGGTGGTGTCGTCGATCGCCTTCACTTCCTTGAGCACCGAGAAATAGGCCGGGCCCTCGGGCAGCAGCGCATCCTCGCCGCTGAGGCGCTCGGGCGAGAAGGTGAAGACCACGTCCTCGGCGGTAAGGGGCGCGCCGTTGTGGAAGGTGACGTCGTCGCGCAGCTTGATTTCCAGCGTCACGTCGTCGAGGCGCGTCCAGCTGGCAGCCAGGCTCGGCACCAGCGCGGAACCGCCGCCGCCCTCGGCCGAGAGGAAATCGCGTCGGATCAGCGTGTCGAAGATGCTGTAGTTGACGCGGGTGCCCACATTGGAGAGCTCCTTGCCCGGCTCCAGCGTTGCCGGCAGGTCGGCGACGCCGACGACCAGGTCCCGGCGCTCCTGCGCCATCGCGAAGGAGGAGCTGGCGGCCAGGAGGAGCGCCACCATTGCTTTCGTCAGGTTGCGTGGGAGATAGCGGGAAAATGGCACTTGGAGCCCCTTCGATGATGAATTGGGGGGCTGGCTAAGCCATGCATGTTGCGCTTCGACAACGAAGCGATGTCAGTTCTGTGAAAGCGGGGGAGAACGCCAAGTCGTGTCGGTTCGCGCCGAACGCTTTGCGCCGCAGGTGATAACGACAGGCCGCGGCCGGCATGCTATTGAAGGCTATACCGACGCCTTTACTTCCAGCCTTTTCGGACCAGCTCGATTGACCGCCATAGCCAGCGCCCCGGCGACCAGCATCGCCGGCAAGACCACGCTCTCGATCATCATCATGGTCAGCGTCTGCCACCTCATCAACGATGTGGTGCAGTCGCTGCTGTCGGCGATCTACCCGATCCTGAAAGACAATTACGGGCTCGACTACGTCCAGATCGGGCTCCTGACCCTCACCTTCCAGTGCGTGGCCTCGCTCCTGCAGCCGGCGATCGGCATGTATACCGATAAGCGCCCCTTGCCCTATTCGCTGCCGGTCGGCATGGCCTCGAGCCTGGTGGGCCTGATCATCCTCGGCTTCGCGCAGAGCTACTGGCTGCTGCTGGTCGGCTCGGCGTTCGTCGGGCTGGGCTCGGCGATCTTCCATCCCGAATCGAGCCGCGTGGCGCGCCTTGCGTCCGGCGGGCGGCACGGGCTGGCGCAATCGCTGTTCCAGGTGGGCGGCAATGTCGGCTCGGCCATCGGGCCGCTGCTCGCCGCGTTCGTCGTGCTGCGGCACGGGCAATGGAGCGTCAGCCTCTTTGCCGTCGGCTCGCTCGTCGGCATCTTCATCCTGTGGCGCGTCGGCAATTGGTATGCCGAGCATCGGCGGGCCAATGCGGGCAGGGCGCCGGCCAGCACCGCGCTGATCTTCGACAAGCGCACCACGATCATCGCGCTGACCGTGCTCGCCGTCCTCACCCTGACCAAGAACGCCTATATGGCGAGCCTGTCGAGCTACTACACCTTCTTCCTCATCGATAAATTCCAGGTCAGCGTGCAGGACGCCCAGCTCCTGCTCTTCGTGTTCCTCGGCGCATCGGCGGTGGGCGTGTTCCTCGGCGGGCCGATCGGCGACCGGTTCGGGGTCAAGTTCGTGATCTGGTTCTCGATCCTCGGCGTGCTGCCCTTCACCCTCGCGATGCCTTATGCCGACCTCACCTGGACGGTGGTCCTCACCATTCTCGTCGGCCTGATCTTCTCGTCCGCCTTCTCGGCGATCGTGGTGTTCGCCCAGGAGCTGATGCCGGGCCGCATAGGCATGATCGCCGGCATCTTCTTCGGCTTCGCCTTCGGCGCCGGCGGCATCGCGGCGGCCGCCCTCGGCGCCCTCGCCGACACCACCAGCATCCAACACGTCTTCTGGCTCTGCTCCTTCCTGCCCCTCGCCGGATTGCTCACCGTGTTCCTGCCGGACATGGGGAAGGTGAGGTAGCGATGATAGATTGACGGCTAATCTCGATCGTAATGCTTCTTCCCATCGGCATCCACGACTGTTTATGGGATGATACTAAGTCGGAAGCGGTAGCTTTCCGCGATAGGCTCGAGGTTGTTTAAGTCTTGTGCTGTCCACGTATCGTCGTTCCCTGCCGTAGTCAGCCGATGGATATCGCGCTCTGCGATCAAGTACACTTTTGTAGTTCCCGGTCTCTATTTCATGGCGTTCCGTTTCACGTAGGGATTTAGCGCGCGCTAGCGCGATAAGAAGTTGGTTGGCGTCGTCATCGCCAATCTCCGTGAGTAACAGATCGCCGTCGAAATAACGTCCCCGCACCCAGCGTAAGACATCATGAATGGCCACCAAGGCATCAGAAACTTTTCGCCGAGTAGCTGGGGCTAACAGGTTGGCGACACCACTAAGCTGCTCCAGGTCGTTGTGACCAATTCGTTTGTGCCTCCAAGTGCGTGCGAATTCAGTTTTCTGACGAGCTTTTGCCGCTCGGCGCACTAGCTCCGCTTTGTGCTTTGTGGGATCCAGTTGGGCCAGTGTTTCAACACAGATATTTTCCCGTCCCATCATCCGGGCTGGATCAGTTAAACGGCAAATACCCAGTAGAACATGGTCAAAAAGCATGTCCTGCACCGTGTACCAGAAATGGCCACTACTACTATTTAGCAGTTCGACGCGTTCTTCCGAGCCAAACAGAGCTTCGTAGCGGTCCCAATTTGAGGAAACGCGCCAAAACTCTTGCAGGCAATGGTAGTATGCGGAGCCATACTTAATACCCAGCACTCGCTGATCCTCAGCGAGTGCTTCTGCGGGCGTCCTGTGGACCATCTACTTCAGCTACACCCCGTCGTCGTCCCACATGTGTCGCACTTCAGGCACGTGCCGTTCCGCACCATGGTGAAGTTGTGGCACTCGGTGCACTGGTCGCCGGTGTAGCCCTTCATCTGCGCTTCGGCGCGCAGCAGCCCTGTGT
>NZ_JZEX01000109.1 GCF_000969415.1 Devosia geojensis
GGATTGGCGGAACGGACGGCGCGGCTGCTCGGGACGGGCAAGGCCATCCTCTTCTGCGACTTTCTGACGGGGTTAGCCTGGCTGATGGTGGCGGTGACGCCGCAGACGGGCCCGGTACTCTACGCACTCTGCGCCGCGCAGTTCGTCTATGGCATAGGGCTTGGCTTGCGCGGTCCCCTTGAGATGAGTTTCCGCAACGCGGTGACGCCCTCGCGCTTGAGGGGACGAATGAACACGACGATCCGCTCGATAAACTGGGGCCTGATCGCGTTGGCGGCGCCGCTAGGGGGCTGGCTGGCGCTGCAGTTCGGCGATCGCGCGGCGTTGACAATTGCGGGCGCAACGATGGTGGGGACGGGCACGGTTCTGCTGCTCTCGCGGTTCCGCGACGCCTCGATGCCCGCTGACGCACCCGCCTGAGGCGATGACGCTTGCCCGCAACTCTCCCGACCCGCCGCTCACCAACACCGCGGACAGGCGCCTCACCCCCCCGTGTTACCGAACCTTGATCACAACCTTGCCCTTCGCGCGACCCGCGTCGACATAGGCCAAGGCCTCGTTGGCTTGTGTGAAGGGAAATATCTTGTCGACGGTGGCGCGGACGGCGCCTGCATCGATAAGGGCAGAAATCTCTGCAAGTTGCCCGCCATTGGCCGACATCAGCAGGAAGGCGTAACGAACGCCGGCGCGCTTGGCGGCTCTGCGTATCCCCGAACTGGCAAGCCTCAGCACGAGGCCGATCAAGGGGTTGAGCTTCTGGCGTCTTGCAAATGCAGGATCGGGTGGGCCCGAGATGGAAATCACGATGCCGCCCGGCTTGAGAATGCCGATGGATTTCTTGAGCGTTTCGTTGTCCTGACTGTTCAGCACGACATCGTAGCCCGACAGGATTTTCTCAAAATCCTGCGTGCGATAATCGATGGCGATATCGGCGCCCAGCGCCTGAACCAGCTCGATGTTCGCCGCGCTCGTGGTCGTCGCGACCACCGCTCCGAGATGCTTCGCGAGTTGGATGGCGAAGGTGCCGACGCCGCCTGATCCAGCCTGTATGAAGACCTTCTGGCCCTTCTTCACCTTGGCAATTTCGACCAGGGCCTGCCAGGCGGTGAGGCCAACCAGTGGGATGGACGCCGCTTCCTCCATGGTCAGGGATCCCGGCACGATCGCAACGTCGGCTTGGTCCACGGCGATCTTCTCGGCGAAGGCGCCGATGCGCCCGTCGCGTGGCCTGGCATAGACGGCCTCGCCTGCGCTGAAACGCGTGACGTTCGATCCCACCTGGACGATTGTCCCGGCCACGTCGTGTCCCAGCACGAATGGCGGGCGATACGGCAGGATGGGTTTGAATTCGCCGTCGCGTATCTTGCTGTCGAGCTGGTTCACGCCTGCGGCGTGCACCTGAATCAACACGTCATTGTCCTGGACCAAGGGATCGGCGACATCGCCGAAACGAAGGTTCGCGCGCTTGCCGTAGCTGTCGAGGATGAAGGCCTTCACAGGTATCGCTCCTCGGTTCAGGCCTTACTGCGGTAGCGTTCGGCTGGCGCAGCATTGGCCAGGCTTGGCGGCAGGGCGTGGCGGGCGGCCTGGAACGCGTCCCAAAGTCCGGCGTCGGCCAGCGGCGGGATTGTCACGGCCTCCTTCCGGTCGAAGCCCACCAGGGCGGCATCGACCAGATCGTCGACTTCCATGACGTTCTGGAGGGTCGCGACATCCACACCGGAGCGGGCCCAGATCGCGGTCCGCGTCGCGGCAGGCAGCACCGCCTGAACGTAGATGCCCCTGGGCCCGACTTCAGCGGCCAGTCCCTGCGAGAACGTCAGGATATAGGACTTTGTCGCGGAATAGATGCCGGGGAAATATTCCGGCAGCAGGGCAACCGCCGAGCCGATATTGACGATGCTGCCTTCTCCCCGCTCCAGCATGCCTGCCACAGCGGCGGAAGCGAGCAATGTCGGAGCTGTGACGTTGAGCTGGACCAGCCATGCCAAGGCCTCGGGCTTTGCCGTGGCAAATGTCCCCGGCAGTGAATCACCGGCATTGTTGATCAGGAGATCTATCGGCGAGCCGGAACGGAGACGATCCGACACTGCGTTCAGCTGCGTTGCGTCGGTGAGATCTGCAGGCAGCACCTCCACCTTGACGGACCGGGAGGAGCGCAGCTCTTCGGCCAGGGCCTCAAGCTTGTCCGTTGAGCGTGCGACGAGGGTCAGGTCGTAGCCGCGTGCCACGAGACGGCGCGCATAGCTGGCGCCGATGCCGGCGGACGCGCCGGTGATGAGAGCTGTGGACATGAGTGAACCTGTTGAAGACTGAGATGATCGATGCCACATAGATGATGGTCATCATCCAGAAGTCAAGATGACGAACATCATCTAGATTGGAGTTTTTTCGTGGGGACCAGCCAGCATCAAAAGGCTCAGAGCCGTGCAGCCATCATAACAGCGGCGTCGAGGTTGTTTCGGGAGCGCGGCGTCGAAGCCGTGAGTGTCGCTCAGATCATGGACGCGGCGGGCATGACACATGGGGGCTTTCCCCGTCACTTCGCGAACAAGCAGGAGCTTGTGAACGAGGCGCTCGCATCAGCGGCCGACGAGCAGCGGGTCAGCAATGGCACGTCTTCAGGTGACTTCGAAACGTTCGCGAATGCCTACCTGACGCGGCAGCACCGGGACCATCCTGAGACCGGCTGCGTCTTCGCAGCGCTTGGCGGGGAAATTTCGCGGGCGCCCGCTGAAACCCGTCACGTTCTCAGCGAGCGGATACAGCGGCAGGTTGAGGCATTCGGCGACGACCCGGACATGCAGGCAGCCGCTCTGGGGCGCTGGTCCACTCTCATAGGCGCCATGGTCCTGGCGCGCCTCGTGGAACCGGAGGACCTGTCGGATCAGATAATCGCCGCGGCCCGGAAGTTTGTCGGCTTGCCGGACTAGGTCAGCGCCTGAAGCGCGGCAACATCCTGGTTGCGCGTGAGCTGAGCGCTACTGCGAAAGGAAGGCCGTCGCGACCTCGGTGAGGAGCGGCGACTGGATCAGGCTGTAGTGCGTCGTGTTGGGAATGATGGCGAGCTGGCTGGCGGGGCGCTGGGAGCCGTCGAGCCCGGCGTCGCGCTGGCCGCCGCCGAGCAGCTTCCAGAACTCGACCATGTGCTCGGGCCGGATGGAATCCGCGTCCGCAAAGACCAGCAATGTCGGGGCCTCGATGGCCTTGATCCCCTCGCTCCAGTCACGTTCGACGAGGTTCATCTCGCCGCTCTTGCGCATCATCGTCTCCCAGTCGACGTCGGGGTAGAGCTGCGCGAGCGGCGAAGCGGCGATCTGGCTGCCGATGGCGGCCGCCATGCCCGGCATCTGCTCGAAGGCCTGCCGGACCTCGGGGTATTCGCCCTCGGTGCGGAAGGCGACGGAGACCGACACCAGCTTCTCGACCAGCTCCGGGTGCCGCATCGCAACGTGCAGCGCGACGGCGGCGCCGAGCGAATAGCCCATGACGCGCGCCTTGCCGATGCCGAGCCGCCGGAGCACGGCCGCGACGTCGTCGGCCATCAGCTCGGCGGACCAGGGCTCGTCGCTGTCCGTGCTGAAGCCGTGGCCGCGCATATGGATGGCGATCACCTGGTGGGTCTTTGCCATCGCGGCGAGCGGCGCGCCGAACGTGTCGGACGGGTTGACGCCGCCATGCAGCAGCACCAGCGGCGGGCCGTCGCCGTGGATCTCGTAGTGGATTTCGGCGCCGCCGACCGGGACCTTGCCCGTGCTCGAGGGGGTGCTCATCGGATCGTCTCCTGCGGTTTGGGCAATGACGGGTGCTGCGGCGAGGGCCGCAGCCACAAAGGCGAGGATCACGAGGGTGCGTCTCAGCATGGTCGTTCCTCCTGCAATCAGTACGTCGCGAGGTGCCGCTCAAGCTTGTCGAAAGCCTGGTTGGTGCCGAGGGCGAAGCCGCCCTTGATGGCGAAGTCGAGACCCGCGGCGCTCTCGAACTCGGCGCGCATGGTGAAGACCGTTTCGTTGCCGAGCGCTTCGAAGGTGAGGGTCGCGAGATATGTCGGCGGCGGGTTGTCGCGCCAGACTGCCGCGGCCGAGGGCAGCGGGTGGTAGACGATGCGCTCGGGCGCAAGGATCTCGACGAACTGGTAGCGCACGGGAACCTCGGTGCCGTTCGGCGCCCGCATGGTGACGTGCCACTCGCCGCCGGCGTGGAAGTCGAGCTTGCTGATGGTGGAGGTGAAGTTTTCCGGCCCCCACCACTGGGCGAGCAGGTACGGGTCCTCGAAGGTGCGCCAGACGAGGCTGCGGGGCGCCTTGAGGCGCCGCGTGATGACGAGCTCGCGCTGTTCCACCGGGTGTTCCTGCGACTCTCGGGCCATGGCGCGCCTCAGTTCTTCCTGGCCGTCGGATCGGCCGACTGCAGGCGCTCGAGCAGCCCGTCGAGCCGGTCGAGGCTCGTGTCCCAGAACCTTGCGAACTCCTCGATCCAGTCGACGACCTCGCGCAGCGGCTGCGCCTCGAGCCGGCAGGGCCGCAGCTGGGCGTTGCGGCCACGGCTGATGAGGCCGGCGCCTTCGAGGACCTTGAGGTGCTTGCAGACCGCCGGAATGCTCATATCGAACGGCGCCGCGAGCTCCTTGACCGACGCCTCCCCATCCATCAGCCGCATCAGGATGGCCCGGCGGGTGGGGTCGGCGATGGCCGAAAGGGTGAGGCTGAGCTGGTCGGTTTGCATGTCCATCCCTAACCGATTGGTTAGCTAACTGAATGGTTAGTTACAGAAGGTAGAGGGGAGTGTCAAGGAGCCCGGGTGCCAGCAGCTGGCGTTCGGAACGACCGCTATCCACCCATCGGGACGTTGCCGCCAACAGCGCCTGTCGCGGTTCCCGCCGGTCGAGCGGTTCGGCGAAGCGCCACCCTCCCCCGCAAGACATGCCCGACGATTTTCGCGCCGCATGTCGAATCCGGTTTTTCCCACTCGTCGTCTAGTCGCAAAGGCATTTTCCATCGGCCCGGATAACGGGCCACAAGGAGGAAGAAATGACGACGACGTTCGCTACCGAAACGACCACCCCCTTCGTCTCCCGCGCCGTCGAGGCCGTGGTCGAGGCTGTCCGCGCCCTCCACGCCCGCCGCACCCAGCGCCTGGCGCTCGCCGCGCTGATCGAGATGGATCCGGGCCGCCTCGACGATCTCGGCATCACCGTCCAGGACGTTCAGGACGCCATGCAGGCGCCGCAGGCCGGCCGGCATCTCGAAGCCCGCCGCACCGTGCGGGCCAACACCTGGACCGCCAAGGTTGTCGCGGCCTGACTTCGGCTGGGGCGTATCGAGATTCAGTCGCGCCGTCCGGCTGGATCTCGATACGCCCCAGGCCGGCTCCCCTCCCCCTTGAGGGGAGGGGCAGGGGGTGGGGGTCCATCAGTGGACCACCGCACGCCCCCACCCTCGATCCCTCCCCCTTGAGGGAAAGGGAGGCGATGGAGCCGCTCGTTCCACCACGCCCGACAAACCCAGTCCGGGCGCCCGGCCGCCGCTACTTGATCGCGATGACCTCGTTGTCCACCGGCAGCTTGCCGTAGCGAGACGGAAGCGGCGCACCCTCATGGGCGTAGCGGCCGGTCGGGTCGCCGCAGAAATCATGGCCGTTGGCGCGCTCGACGAAGCGGCCGAGGCGGGTGAGTTCGTAGTCCGTGCTCACCGACTGGGCATGCGGGGTTTCGACCAGCAGGTGGTCGAGCGCGTAGTTGTAGGACTGGTACCGGTAGTTCAGCATGGCGACGAACCAGGCGATCGACTGGTCGTTCTCGGCTTTGCGCGCCCGCGCCTCGGCCGCGTCCTCCGGCCCCAGCCGCGAGAGCGCCGCCAGCGCCTCGGCCCGCTGCCGGTCGACCTCGACCACCGCGCAGATCGCCGCGAACGTTGCCGGGATGGTGTCGATGTCGGCAAGGATATGCCGGCCGAGCGTTGCGTAGCGCACCGTCGAGGACTGGTAGTGCGTCTCGCGCAGCCATTTGTAATAGCGCTCGAGCCCGAAATTGCGCGAGCCGGCCGGCGTGATGCGGGTGCGCTGCAGCTCGGTCACGAAATCGAACGACCAGTCCTTGGCGTGCGGCGCAACGAGGAAGCGCCAGATGCGGTCGTGCATCAGCTTCTCCTCGTCCGTCTGGTTGAAGGCCGAGACCGGCTCGCCCCGCGCATTGGCCAGCGAGCGGCCGGCGGCGGGCATCGCCACGTCGTGCATGTAGCTCGGCGCCGCCCGCCCGAAATCCCCCACCGGGCGCGGCCCGCAGGCGGCGAGCGCCAGCAGCGCGATCGCGGCCATGCCCAGCCGCATCCGCCTATCCGCGCCGGCGCCTCGGCTTGTCAGGATCGGAGCGCTGTGTCGACGAAGTAAGCCCGCCTCGCTCATACCGCACTCCGGTAAAGATCACGATCTCGCCGCCGCCGGGCTTGGGACCCTTCGGGGCTACGCTGTTACGCCTGGTGAACGCGACAAGTTTGCCCAACCTGTCCTCCGCTCGTTTCCGCCCCGTTCCCACGAGGGGGCAGGCATTCGGTTGAATCACGCGCGTATCCATTCGCGCCGGGGCCATTAAGAGTTCGTCAAGGTTAACAGTCTGCTAACGAATCGGGGGCAAGAGTAGATTCGGCGCAATTGGGGTGCGTCGGCTCGGTCAATGGTTTGGGAAATGCTTGGATTTCAGCCCTATGAGACGTTTCAGCTTCTGATCGACGGCGGCGGGGTGGATCGAACCAACACGCTGCTCATTGCGGCGTGCGATGCCTATGTGCGGCGCGGCAAGCCGACGGTTCCCGAGATGGAACAGTTCGAAGTCCTGGCCGCCCGGCTCTTTCCGGCCGCCGGACCGCACGCGCGGGCCAAGGGCGCCGCGATCCTCGCGCGCGCCGAACTGCTCACCCCCGACCTCGAATCGCTGGTGGCCGCCTATCTCGGCGACGATCTCGTCGCCTGGCTCGGCACGGCCGAGAATCTTTCCGAGCGCACCATGCTCGATCTCCTCTCCCGCCAGGACGCCGATGTCGCCGCCGCGCTCGCCGCGCGGCCGGACCCCACCAACATCGTTCTCGCCAAGCTCTTCCAGGTCAATTCGCGCAAGGTCTACCGGGCGCTCGCCGCCAACACCTCCATTGCGCTGCGCGGCGCCTATCTCAGCGCGCTGGCCCGCTCGGCGCAGATGGACCACATCGTTGCCGAAGAGCTCAGCACCCGCGCCGATTTCGATGCCGCCCTGCTCGCCCCCGCCTTCTTCGACCTCTCCGATGCGGCCCGCCTCAAGGTCATCCGCGCGTTCTCCAGCCGCGAGACCCCGGCCGCGCCCATCAAGCGCACCATCGAGCAGATCTCGGTCGCCAACGCCGAGCTGACCAAGGCGCTGATGAAGCTCTTCTCCGAGAACCGCCGGCCCGAGGTCACCCGCCTCTTCTCGCAGATCACCGGGCTCGACGAGGTGCGCTGCGGGCAGATCGCCCACGATACCAGCGGGGCCGCGCTCTTCGTCGTGCTGCGCGCCTTCGGCTGCAATGCCGAGGACGGGCTCAAGGTCCTCATCCACGCCACCTCGCACGACCAGGACCGCTCCAAGGCGCTCGCCGAGTTCGTCACGCTCTTCGGCACCATCCCGCAGGATTCGATGGCCTACCTGATGAGCGCCTGGCGCGGCGAGGTGAACCTGCTCGAGCTCGTGCGGCCCGAGTACCAGCCCTTCACGCAGGAGAGCAAGCGCACGCCCGTCGCCGCGCCCGCCCCCGCCCGCAACCCGGCCATCGACCAGGCGATCGAAGCCCTCGCCCGCATCGGCACCCGCCGGGCGGGATAGCCATTCAGCACGCGGCGAGCCTAAACGACCAGCAGCCCGATATCGCCCTGGCGCAGCTCGAGACTCAGCACCCAGAGGTCCGGATCGAACTCGATCTCGCGTTCGATGCGCTCGCGCACCTTTGCCGGCTCCTCCTTGTCGAAGCGGAGCTGGAACAGGCGATCGGCGGTCGGTTCCTCGCGGGCGGCAAAGGAGGCCGGGGTAAAAAGCGACACGGTGCCGTTGAGGTGGTCGACCTCGACGAACACCTGGCCCGCGATGGGATCGCCCCGCCGCGAGACGACGCAGAAATGCCCGAGGTCGTTGTGGCGGCGCACGAACGCGCCGCACCAGAGGTCGCTTCGAAGGTAGGACATTGGCCCCGTCAGACAGCGATCATTCGCTTGACTAAACGCTTGCCCCCGCGGCCACCAGCATGTCAACCAGCGCCGGGCTCACCTGCCCCGTGACGCGGTAGTTGTGGTAGACCTCGAAGTTGCGGATCGCCCGGGCGGTGGCTTCGTTCGCCTGCCCGTCGATGGCGCCGTGCAGGAAACCGAGGCTGGCGAGCCCGCGCTGAACCTGCATCACCAGTTCGCGGCCGGTTGCCGGGGTGACCTGCTGCGTCGGGCCGCGCGCGGCCGAGGGCTGCTGGGCGGGCGCTTGCGTCGCCTGCGGCGTGTTTCTCGCCGCCTGACGGGGCTCGCCGGTCGTCGCTGGCGTCGTCGTCGCTGCCGGCGTCGCGGCCTGCGTCACCGGCGCGGTCGGGCGTGGCGCGGACGCGATCGGCTCGGGCATGGGCTGGCTCGCCGCGCTGGGTTCAGGGCTGGAGAGCAGCGGCAGCGCCGGCACCGGGCGCTGGGCCGGCTGGGACGGGGTGCCGCGGGTGTCGAGCTCGGAAATGATCGAATCAATCGTGTCGGTCGCCGAGGCGACGACCGCGTCGATGGGGTTGGAACGGCTTTCGACCGGACCGATGAGGATATCGGGCTGCTCGGCGACCTCGATGGGCGCCGCGGCGGGTGCCGGGGCAGCCGCCGTCGCGGTCGATTGCGGGGCCGGAATCGTCGCCTGCGGCGCGGGCGCCGGCGCGGCGGCGACCGTCGGCGCCGGTGGAGGGGCGGGCATCCGTCCTTCCGCATCTGCCTCGAGAATCGCCTTGATCACCGTCGGCGTCAACGCACCTTGCGGCGTCAGTCCGTTGCGCTCCTCGAAGGCTCGGATGGCGCGCGCGGTCATCGGCCCATAGTAGCCGTCGACCTCGCCTTCGAAGAGCTTCAGCTCGAACAGCTTCTTCTGCACCTGGAAGACTTCGACATTGCCCACCGGCTGGTCCGGAACCGTAGGCGCGACGCTTCCCGTCGTCTCGCCGGTCACCGGCTGCGCGAGCGGCGTGACGGCCGGCGCCGCGACGACCTGCGGCGCGACCAGCACCTGCGATTCGGGCGTCGCCGCCAGATCGTCCGGTCGTTCGGCGGGAATCGGCGCGAGCGGCGATGGCGCGAACAGCGGCGCCGGGTGCTCGGTGTGCTGGTTGTAGAGCGCGTTGGTGCCGGCGAGCGCGGTCATCGTGGCCAGGGCCAGCATGCCAGTATTGGCCAGCGGCGCGCGCATGTAGCGGGCGATCGCCCACATCCCCGCGCGGCCGAGGCCGGCAAGAGCAGCGCTGCCTGCGGCCATGGGCAGGTGGGAGAGCGTTGAGGCCGTCATAGAGCTTTTCTTTTTTCGTCTTGCCATGAGGTCGTTTGGGCGGGCGGAGACTCGCGGTGCAGGGTCGTGACCGGCGCAGTTTCCGCCACTTTTATTGCCGGACCGTTTAAGGGCAGCAGGACGGTGACGGTTGTCCCCACCCCGATCTCGGATACGGCGCGCAGCGTCCCCCCGTGCAGGTCCACCAGTCCCTTGACGATGGAAAGCCCCAGCCCCGTGCCTTCGTGCCGGCGGTCGAGGCCGTCATTGGCCTGGAAGAACGGCTCGCCGATCCGCGCTACCGCCGAGGCGTCCATGCCGATGCCGCGGTCGCTGACCGAGATGTTGAGGTCCTGCCCCTGCCGCTTCATCGAGACGGTCACCTGCGTTCCCGGGTGCGAGAACTTGATGGCGTTCGAGAGCAGGTTGATGAGGATCTGCCGGCAGGCCCGCTCGTCGGCGACGAGGCCGGGCAAGGGGCGGGAGATATCGCTCTCGAGGGTCGTGCCCCGCTCGCGCGCCAGCGCCTCGACGATGCGGAAGCTCGGCTCGACCAGGCCTTCGGGCGCGAAGGTATCGGTCTGCAGCTCGAACTTGCCCGCCTCGATGCGCGACATGTCGAGCAGCATGCCGACGACCTCGAGCAGGTGCTTGCCGCTCTGGTGGATGAGCGCGGCGTATTCGCGATGCGTCGGGTTCGGCTCGCCGCCGATGCCCTGCGTCATCATCTCGGAAAAGCCGACGACGGCGTTGAGGGGGGTGCGCAGCTCATGGCCGATGGTCGCCAGGAACCGCGACTTGGCGACCGACGCCTGCTCGGCGGCCTTGCGCGCCTCGCGCGCCTGCTGCTCCTGGTCCTTGCGCTCGCTGATATCGCGCAGCAGCGCCACGACCTCGCAGGGGCCGCCGCTGCGCCCGGCCTCGGGAATGGGCGAGAAACCGATCTCGACCCAGAGGTAACGGGGCACCTGGGCGGATTCGCCGGGCCGGTCGCGGCGCATGCGCACCTCGATGGTGCGGGCGGTTCCGCCGCGGTTGGCATCGGCAAAAGCGGTCATGTAGGCCGGGCGATCGGCGACGTGCACGCGCCCGGCAAGGCTCCCGTCACCGAGTTCGTAGCGGCGGCAGCCGAAGAGGGTCTCGCAAGACGGCGAGGCATAGAGCAGCTCGCCGTCCTCGGAAAAGCGCATCACGCCGTCCCGCATATGCTCCACGAGGTGCCGGTAGGCGTTGATCTGCGCCTTCTCGTAGACCTCGTAGGCGCGGTTGACGCGATTGGCCGACATCGCCACGACGATCGCGGCGGCGGCGAAGGCGACGAGTCCGGGCCGCGCCGCCGGATCGATGCCGATCGACAGGCCCGCTCCCGAAAGGGCGATGCTCGCCACGGCCGCGAGTGCGAACGCCGCCCAGCTGCGCTGGCGCAGCTTGGCATCGCCGAGCAGGGACGCGAGCACCGGCCCCAGCACTGCCGTCGCGATGCCGAAGTCGGCGATGTGCCGGTCGGCCACCGCCAGGACGCCGCCGGCCACGATGATCGTTGCGACCTGCGCGCCCGCGGCCTCGGCGAACTGGCGGGTGCGATTGAGCGAAAGGCTCGCCATGCCGCCGACGAGGAAGATGCCGGCCACCGTCAGGGCCAGCCCCTCGCGCAGCGCAACGAGCGCGTAGATGGCGACGGGCATGGCGAGGGCGGCTAGGAGAATCAGCACCAGGGCGTTGTCGGCCAGCGCCGCGCGGCGCATCGCATCGGGACGCGCCGCCGGACCGGCCGCTGCCGTCGACGTCTCTTTGCTTGCGCGAAAAGAGAAAAGCCTGCCCATCGAACTAGAACTCACTTGCCCCGACGCCTTGCGTAGTGCCGGGGCCAGTATTGCCCCGGTCGGGCTTTCTGCCCGTGCCGCCCGAATACGTTTCGGGTCTGTCGCGTTAACCGTGACGGCGAACACCTAAGACACGATTAAGTCGCGGGGCGGCTAACCGGTTCCCACCGCGTGCTTTCTCGGTTTAGCGTAAACAAGACCTTGCCCCGCCTTACCCCCGCCACGGGCATTTGATTCAAATTTTATCGAAAAGTGCGAGCGCGGTTTAATCGAATGCGATTAGCGTTGCCGGCACTGGCAAACGCAACCTTCGTCCGGGAAGACACCCCATGTTCCTCGTGCGCTCGGCCTTCTGGCTCACCGTCGCTTTTCTCGTCATCAAGCCGGGTGTCGACCTCGAGCGCGCGGCCCAGGATCTTTCCGGCCAGGCCCTTTCAGCCGGCCGCCAGGTGGTGGCCGAAGCGATCGCTGCCGATGAATGCACCACCATCGCGTGCGTCGGCGGCAAGGCCGTGCTCTCGGCCGCAATCGCCGAACCGGCGCCGGTCGTCGCGGCCGCCGCTCCCGCTGAACCGGGTTCCGTGCCGCTTCCGCGCCCGCGTCCCGACAGGGCCGGCTGAGGACACGCACCTCATCGCGAGGCGACTGGAAATGCCGGTCGTCATCCCCTAGATAGGGTGCATGAGCACCCCGCAGGCCTTTCAGGACATAGCCGAGAACCTCTCCTTCCTCGACGATTGGGAGGACCGCTACCGCTATATCATCGAGCTCGGCCAGACCCTCCCGAAGCTCGAGCCGTCAGAGCGCGCGCCCGAAAACAAGGTCAATGGCTGCGTCTCGCAGGTCTGGCTGGTTTCGCACAAGAGCGAGGCGGCGGATGGCCGGCCCGCCCTGACCTACCGGGGCGAGTCCGACGCCATGATCGTCCAGGGGCTCGTCGCCGTGCTGCTCGCCCTCTATTCGGGCCGGCCCGTCGAAGAGATCGCCAACACCGACGCCATCGCCCTCTTCGACGAACTGGGCCTGCGCGAGCACCTGACGACACAGCGCTCCAACGGGCTCGTCGCCATGGTCAACCGCATCCGCACGGAAGCGGCAGCCGCCCTCAGCTAAAACTCACTCGAAGCGCGTCGGGCGCGCGTCGAGCCAGCCCTGCACCCTTCCCCGTTCCCGGCCCCGTGCCTCGGGATCCAGCCCCAGTCGCGCGGCGAGCTGATCGAGGCCGATGCGCAGCACCAGCTTGGCGCTGCGGCGCGGCCACCCGCGTTCGGCCTCGACCGTCTGCAAGCCCTTGAGCAGTCCGCAGACATCCAGCACCACCCCGGCGCAGTCGCGCGGCAAAGCGTCCAGCAGGTCGCCGATCCTGCGTCTTGCGTCCAACGCGCTCTCAGCGATGTCGCCCCCGCCGCCCCGCGCGCCCTTGGTCGAGGCAGCCCGCGCCGGATCGTAGGACATGGTGGTGCGCTGGATCATCTGCGCCCGCCCGGCGAGCCGCCTGATCCGTTCCCCCGCCTCCACATGGTGCGGCGCGAGAAACGGGTCCTGCCCGTTGACCGCGAGCGCCAGCCGCGCCAGGGGGCTTTCGCCGAGGTCCTTCAGCCTGCCGTCCGGCATGGCCGTCATGTCGGCGTGGCGGGCAAGGACCGGCTCCGTGGCCGGCCGCTTGCTGTCCAGCCAGGCGCGCGCCCCGCCCGTGGCGCGCAGCACCTCCCCTTCCACCACCAGCACGCCGATGTCGACAAGCCGCCCGGCCTCGCCCGCGTCGAGCCTGACGCTTCGATCCGCGCGCTCGACTTCGTAGCTGCCGTCGGCCTTGCGGACGGCCCGGAAGTTCGGCAACAGCGTGCGCACGAAGCGCCGGGCGATGAGTTCAGAGCGCGCCATGGCCGTCATCCTCCCTACGTTCCAGCACGCCGACGATCTGCCGCTCGAGATCGGCCAGCTCGTTCTCGAAGCCCGGATCGTCGCGCATGTCCTCGACTTTGGCGCATGCATATGAGACAGTTGTCCTATCTCGACCGAAGACCTGGGCGACATCCTTGAACTGCCGGCCCAGCAGCACATGAGTGAGATACATGCTCAGCTGCCGGGCGCGGGCGGTCGTCGCCATGCAGCGCTTGGGGTGGAGAATGAGATAGGGCGGCACGTCATACGTCTTTGATACGACGTGAAGAATAAGCTCGCATTGCCAGTCGCTCCGGGGCTGCGGCGGGGGCGTAAGGGAGGCAACCGGCTTGCTGGTGCCGGCGACGAAATGCTGCATGGTGCGTCTCCACGGATCAAGGAATTTATTCCTAGATCATCGCAGAAGACAATCCCGCGGGGATAAGTTGGGCGTGACGCTGACGTTATTTGCGCGCAGAGATACGGTTTCTGATTATGGATCAGTGGTTTGGCGCGCGGCGGGCAGCTCGATCTCTAGCCCCAAAAACAAAAGGGCCGCCCTTGCGGGCGGCCACCTTGTTGCAACTCTGTTGCGAGACTCAGCCTGCCTTGCGGCCGAGACCGTTGTCCTTGGCGAGCTTGGAGCGGGTCGCCGAGTAATTGGGCGCGACCATCGGATAGTCGGCCGGCAGGCCCCACTTCTCGCGGTATTCCTCGGGAGAGAGATTGTAGTGGGTGCGCAGGTGCCGTTTAAGCGACTTGAACTTCTTGCCGTCCTCCAGGCACACGATGTAGTCGGGCGTCACCGACTTGCGGACAGGCACGGCGGGCTTGAGCTCCTCGGCCGGCGCCGGAGCTTCGTTGCCCTGCAGTGCGCGCAGCGCCGAGTGCACTTCCGCGATCAGCTTGGGCAGATCCGTCGGGCTGACGGCATTGTGGCTGACGTATGCCGAGACGATCTCGGTGCTCAGCTCAATTAGATCGTTATCGAATACGGGCGCCGTGCCAACGGGGTCACTCATATCTCAACCTTTCGCTATTCTTGATTAGTCACGCAGAAAGGGGGCGCTCGCGTGACCGCGGATTCGTAGTGTTCTTCCATAAGCAATGCAAGCAGTGGGATCAATTTTCCCAGTGCTTCATTTTCTTACCATTCATTAGGAATGTGACTGAATTTCAGCATCCAGATCATTGATCACAGTGGAAGCGGCGGGTTTGTAACCAGAACGCCAGCTTGCCTGTGCCAGAAGGTGCGCAGAAACCGGTGTCGTCAAAAGCAAAAAGATGAATCCAACCAATGCGCGTAAAATAATGGGCATGTCCGCCGACAACAAGGCCACCGCCGCCAGGATGAAACCGGCGCTCACTGCCCCCGCCTTCGAGGCCGCGTGCATGCGTGTATAGAGATCGGGCAGGCGCAGTATGCCGATGGCGGCGAGGAGCGCAAATAACGAGCCCGTCAGGATCAGCGCCCCGGCCACATATTGAACGACATCTACCATGCTCAGCCCTCTTCCCCGGCCCGCGCGCGGATATCCTCGGCCCGGTTGGCAGCCGTGCGTGCCAGGATGTAGCGGGCAAACGCGATGGTGGCGAGGAACCCGAGCAACGCCAGTGCGATGGCGATGTCGAGGTAGAGCATCAGCCCGGTGCGCGCGGCAATGACGCATACGAACCCGAGGCCGACCGTCGTCAGCGCATCGAGCGCCAGCACCCGGTCGGGCAGCGTCGGGCCGATGACGATGCGCACGACGACGAGGATCAGCGCCAGGCCCAGGATAGCCAGGCCGATCAGCGTTGCCAGCGACAGGAACTCGGCGCCGGTCATTGGGCGAATACCTCCATGACCTTTTTCTCGAATCCGTTCTTGATATCGGCGATGAGCGCTTCCCGGCTCTCGAGCGTGAGGACGTGGACGAAGAGCTTGGTCCTGTCCTCCGACACGACGGTACTGAGCGTTCCTGGCGTCAGCGTGATGAGGTTGGCCAGAAGCGTGATCTCGGCGTTCGACTTGACGTCGAGCGGCACCGCGACGATGGCCGGGCGCAGCGTGCGGCGCATGTCCGGGCGCAGCACGATGGCCGCGACCCGCAGCGCGCTCATAAACAGTTCGCGCAGGAAAAGCCCCGCCAGCGAAAGTGCGCGGCGCACCTGGCGGAGCGCACGGGGGGGCGCGAGATAGGCGCGCAGCAACAGTACCGCGGCCGCGCCGATCCCCGCCCCGAGCAGCAGGTTGAGAAGCGTGAAGGCGCCGGTGATCGTCGCCCAGACGAACGCGAGAACCAGGATCAAGAGCAGGATGTTCATGGGCCTACTCCTCCGGTGCGAGGCCGACGGCCGCGATATAGCGCGACGGGTCGATGAAGTCGGCGGCCCCGGTGCGGGCGGCCTCGAAGGCGAGGTCGGGCAGGAGCCCGGCGACGACGATAACCCCGGTCAGGGCCGCTGTCGCCCCCAACCCGAACCACCCCTCACGCCGCGAGAGCGGTCGCACGTTGGCCGCCTGGTGCTCGGAGCGGTCGCCCTCGGTGCCTGCCCGCCAGAAGATATGCGCCCAGAGGCGCGTTCCGGCGATGAGCGTCAGCCAGGCATTGACGAGAAGCGCGATCGCGACCGCAAGGCCCGTCCAGTCGATAGCCGCCCCCGGCGTTGCCAGGTCTAGACGTTCCAGCCCTGCCTGGATCAAAAGAAGCTTCGGCCAGAAACCGAGGAAAGGCGGCACGCCCGCCGCGGCCAGCACCAGGACGATGAAGAGGATCGAAAGCGGGGAACTCGCTGCGTAGATGCCGCCCATGCGCCGGCTGTCGGTCTCGCCCGTCACCTTCTCGACAAGTCCGGCAATGAGGTAGAGCGCAGTCATGGTGAGGATGGCGTGGAAGATATAGAAGCCCGAGCCGGCAACGCCTTCGGCGCTCGGCAGGGCGATGCCGCAGAAAACGACGCCGATGCCGCCGATGACGACGAAGCCCATTGCCCGGCGCAAATTGGTCTCGGCGATGGCCCCGAGCGGCGCGATGACGAGCGTGGCGACGGCGATTGCAACCAGCACCGGCTCGAGCAGATCGCGGCTTGCCGGGAACAGCATCAGCAGGGCGCGCATCAGCGCGCAGATGCCGACCTTGGTCAAAAGCCCCGCGAACAGCGCCGAAACGGCCGCCGGCGGCGTGTGGTAGGAGGCAGGCAGCCACGCGTTGACCGGAAACGCCGCCGCCTTGGTGCCGAAGGCCAGCAGCAGGAGCGCGGCTATACCGGCGAGCGCCGCCGGATTGGCATCGGGCGCTTTAAGGGCGATATCGGCCATGTTGAGGGTGCCGAGCAGCCCATAGGTCAGGCCCAGCGACATGAGGAACAGCGTCGTCGCGATGAAGTTGAGGAAGCCGTACTTGACCGCCCCGTCGAGCTGCAGCCCGCGCCCGCCGAGCACGATCAGCCCGAACGAGGCGATCAGCATCACCTCGAACCACACGTAGAGGTTGAAGAAATCGCCGGTGAGGAACGAACCGGTGACGCCCGCGAGCAGCAGCAGCACCATGGCGAACTGCCCGTCGCGGTTGTCGCCGGGCGTGCGGTCCATCTGCATGTACACGACGAGGACGAGCGTCACCACCGCCGAAGTCAGGGCGAAGCCGGCGCCGAAGATATCGGCGGTGAAGCTGATTCCGAAGGGCGGCAGCCATTTGCCCATGGTCATGGAGACCGGTCCCTCGGCCATCACACGGGCAAAGAGCATCGCCTCGCAGGCGATGATGGCGACAAGAAAGAGGATCGCGAGCCCCGCATGGAACATGCGGGCGCGGCGGGTCGTCAGCAGCAGCGCCGCGCCCATCAGGCAGAGCGCCATGGGCAGCACGATCACCCAGTCGGCGGCGGCGGTCGCCGTCTCGATCATGGCCTGCGGCAGTGAGCTGCTCGTCGCTGCCATGTCAGTAGCTCAGCGGCGGCCGGCAGCCGTCCTCGGGTTCGGCCAGCCGCATGTTGTCGGTATTGTCGGCATCGAGCGCCTGATAGGTGCGGAAGGCCAGCACCAGCAGGAACGTGAACATCGAAAAGCCGATGACGATCGCCGTCAAGACAAGCGCCTGCGGCAGAGGGTTGGCGGCGCCAGCGATCGTCTCCTCGCCATAGGGCACGATCGGCGCCACCTCGCGCGTTAGTCGCCCGCCGACAAAGATCAACAGGTTCACCGCATTGCCGAAGATGGTCACCCCCAGGAGCATGCGGATGACCGAGCGCGACAGCAGGAAATAGACGCCAACGGCAACGAAGACCCCGATGAGCGCAGCCAGGATGTAGTTCATCACTCCCCCCCTCCGTCCCGCTCGTCCTCGAGGGCAAGCGCGACAGCCGAGATCGTACCGAAGACGACCAGATAAACACCGATGTCGAAGACCATCGGCGTCGAAAGCGCCACTTCCGTTCCTTCAAGCTCGAGATAGAGCCAGATGCTGGTCATGAACGGCGCATCGATGAAAAGCGAGGCGAGCCCCGAAAGCCCGGCGATGAAGACGCCGAACCCGGCATAGGCCAGCGGATCGAACTTCAGCGCCCGCCGTACGTCCCGCACGCTCGAGGACATGCCGAGGATGGCAATGGCGGATGCCGCGATCAGCCCGCCGATGAAGCCGCCGCCCGGCTCGTTGTGGCCGCGCAACAGGATATAGACCGAGAACACCGCCATGATGGCGACGATGAGCGGCGCGATGGTGCGGAAGATGACGGTGTTCATCTCGCCTCCTCGCCCGCAGGTTTCGGCTCGACCTGCCGGGCGGCACGCCCCCCGCGCTGCCCGCGGATGAGGGCGAGGATGGCGATGCCGGCGGCCATGACGACACTGATTTCGCCCAGCGTGTCGAAGCCGCGGTAGTCGACGAGGATCACGTTGACGATGTTGTGCCCGTGGGCGATCGGCACGCTGGTGGCGAGGAAGAAGTCGCTGAGGCGCGTGTCGAGCGTACCGGTCAGAATGGTCGAGAGCAGCAACGTCACCCCCGCGCCGCAGAGCACGGCGACGGTGCCGTCGCGCATCGCATCCTCGAACGGGCGCCGGTCACGCTCGTCGAGCTTCAGGCGCGTCATCACCAGCGTCAGGATCACGACGGAGAGGATCTCGACCATGAACTGGGTGAAGGCGAGGTCCGGCGCGCCGAACAGCAGGAAGAGCAAAGCCACCGCTATGCCCTGCACGCCCAGCGACACGATGGCGACCAGCCGGTTCTGCGCCGCGACCAGCACCACGAGGCCGATGATGGCGAGCGCGACCACCGCCCACTCGTAGATGGCAAGGTCCGACCAGGACCAGCCGGTCGCGGCCCATTGCCCGAGGGACACGGCCGGTGCCAGCGTCTCGAGCCCGCCGAGGCTGACGAGCGGCACGATGAGAGCGATGGCGAAAAGCGCGAAGAACACGACGAGGTAGAGCTCGAGCCGCCCGTGATGCAGGAACCGCGTGGCCGCGCCCGAAAGGCGGATGAGCCCGAACATGGCGGCATCGAACCCCTTGTCGAACGTCCAGCCGAAGCCAGTTTCGAGGCGGCGCAGGAACGCGCGCAGCGCATCGAGCTGGTAGAAGACGAGGACGCCCAGGGCCCAGGTCAGCACGGAGAGCCAGAAGAGGACCGACGCCGGGTTGAGCGCCAGGGTCAGGTGGCTTTCGACGGGAAGCCCGAGGATTGCCGTGCCTGCCGGCTCGAGGATCGCATGCCCGAACCAACCGACGGCGAGCGCGGCGGCGATGCCGAGCACCGCCAGCACCAGCGGTCCCGCGACGAGCGCAAGCGGTCCCTCATGCGCCGGCTTGGGCGTTTCCACCGTCGGACCGGTGAACGGGCGCGCCGCGACCGCAATGCCGACGCCGGCCAGCAGGGCGTTGCCGGCGATCAGCACGGCGAGTACGAGAAGGCTCGCGGCGTCCGCTTCGGCGAGGGCCAGATACATCTCTTCCTTGGCGAGATACCCGACGGTCAGCGGCAAGCCGATCATGGAAACGGCCGCAAGCGCCGCGGCGATGAAACTCGCCGGCATCTTGCGCATCAGACCGCCGAGCGCGGTGATGTCGCGGGTGCCCGTCTCGTGGTCGATGACGCCGACGGTGAGGAAGAGCCCGGCCTTGTAGAAGGCGTGGGCAACGAAATAGACGATCATCGCTGCGATCGCCGCCTCGCTCCCCAGCCCGATCAGAAGGACGAGCAGCCCCAGCGAGGCGATCGTCGTCTGCGCCAGCATCTGCTTCAAGTCGATCTGCTTGATGGCCGCCACCGCACCCCATAGCAGCGTCACGCCGCCGAAAAGGGTCAGGATCGTCATCCAGGCCGGCGTGTCGCCGAGCACGGGTGTCATGCGCGCCAGGAGATAGACGCCCGCCTGCACCATCGTCGCCGAATGCAGGAACGCCGAAACGGGCGTCGGCGCTTCCATGGCGTTGGGCAGCCAGAAATGCAGCGGGAACTGCGCCGACTTGGTGAAGGCCGCGAGAAGGAAGAGCACCAGCGCCAGTCCGTAGAAGGGGCTCTCGCGCAGCAGGTCGCCGGTCTCGCGCACGCCGCTCAACTCCCACCGGCCGGTGATCTGCTGAACGACCAGCGCACCGAGCAGCAGGGCGAGCCCGCCGAGATTGGTGACCACCAGCGCCTGGATGGCGGCGCGCCGCGCGGCCTGGCGGGCATGGTCGAACCCGATGAGCAGGAACGAGGTGACCGAGGTCAGTTCCCAGAAGGTGAAGAGCGCCACCATGCTGTCGGAGAGCACCAGCCCCAGCATCGCGCCCATGAAGGCCAGCATGAAGCCGAGGAACCGCCCCTGGTGCGGGTGTCCTGCGAGGTAGGAGCCCGAATAGATGATGATCAGCGCGCCGATCCCCGAGATCGTCAGCGCGAAGGTCAGGCTCAGCCCGTCTATGAGGAAGGAGAGCGCGATGCCGTAGGCCGGCGCCCATTCGAGGCTCGCCGTCACGATCTCCCCGCCCGCCACCGGCTCGAGAAACCTCAACAGAAAGACGAAGATCGCCGCCGGCACGATGGCCAGCACCCATCCGGCATGGGCGCCGGTGAACCGCGCCGTCGCCGGCGCCAGGATCGCGGCCAGGAACGGAGCGATCGCGACAAGAATGATGCTCGTTTCGGGCGAGTATCCCACGCGGGCAAGGCTCCTGCCTTGGCCGGACGACGATTCGTACCGGCGGGTTGGAAATTGCCGGGGAGATTACCGATTGAACCCCCGAGGACAAGCCAAATCGGCGCGTCAGTCGGTCCCACCCACAAGTCGTGCGCGTTTTTGGGTAGCAAGCCGCGACAGGGACGCCTACATCTTCCGAAACAAGGAGACGAAGCGATGAGCGAAGACTTCAAGGTCAAGAAGACCGACGCCGAGTGGCGGGCCGAACTCTCCCCCGAACAATACCGCGTTACTCGCGAGCACGGCACCGAGCGCGCCTTTTCCCACCCGCTCAACGTAGAGAAGCGCGACGGCATCTATCATTGCGTCGCCTGCGGACAGCCGCTCTTCGAAGCCTCGACGAAATACGAATCCGGCAGCGGCTGGCCGAGCTTTTACAAGCCCATCAGCCCGGATGCCGTCGGCGAGACCGTCGACAATTCGCACGGCATGGTGCGCACCGAGATCCACTGCAACAACTGTGGCGCCCATCTCGGCCACGTCTTCCCCGACGGCCCCCAGCCGACGGGCCTGCGCTACTGCATGAACGGCACTTCGCTCGATTTCGAGCCGAGGGGGTAGTGCCCATGGCGACTGTCGCTATTTGCGCATCGATGACCTTCATCGATGCGGTAGAAGAACTCGCCGTGCGCCTTATCGAACGAGGTCATACCGTTCATACGCCACACCGGGAAGAAGTGGCTGTCAACTGGGCAGCTCTAACCGAGGGCGAGGCGCTCTCGCGAAAACGAGGGTACATCGACCGGCACCTCGACCTGATACGAGCGTCCGATGTCGTTCTTGTGGCCAATTACGACAAACATAGTGTCAGTGGCTATGTTGGCGCCAATACGCTGATGGAGTCGGCGTTCGCCCATGCCTTGAACCTGCCCGTGGTTCTGTTGTTCCAGTTGGGCGAGCAACCTTGCCAATTGGAGTTGGCAAGCATTACCCATAGCGTTCTGGGCGGTGATCTGGACGCCCTTCTGCTGCACCTGAACGGTGCGAACTCCTAACGTTCCAAGAGACCCCTCCGATGACGACCAAGCCCACCCCGCCGGTTGCTGCTCGCAAGCCTCACGCGGCCACGCACCACAACGTCACGCGCGACGACCCGTACCATTGGCTGCGCGCCGACAACTGGCAGGAGGTGATGCAGAAGCCGGAGACACTGGACGGCGAGATCCGCGCCTATCTCGAGGCCGAGAACGCCTATTACGAGGCCGAGTTCGGCGCGCCGACGGAGGCTCTGCGCGAGGCGATCTACAAGGAAATCCGCGGACGCATGAAAGAGGACGACTCGGGCGTCCCGACCCCGGACGGGCCGTGGGCCTATAATTCGCGCATGCTCGAGGGCAAGCAGTATCCCCTCATTGTGCGCACGCCGCGCGAGGGCGGCGAGGAAACGGTGCTGCTCGACTGCAATGTCGAGGCGGGCGACGATTATTTCGGCTTTGCCGGCGCAGAGCACGATTTCTCGCACCGCTACCTCGCCTGGGCCACGGACCGCGCCGGCTCGGAATATTACGACATCGTCATCCGCGACCTCGAGACCGGCACGGACAGCCCGGAAGTCATCACCGGCACCGCCGGCGACTACGTCTGGTCCAACGACAGCCGCTCGCTCTACTATGCCGAATATGACGAGAACCACCGCCCGTTCCGCATCCGCCGGCACGACATCGGCACGCCGCAGGAAAGCGACGCCATCGTCTACGAGGAGAAGGATCCCGGCTTCTTCGTCGGCGTCGGGCGCACCCAGTCGGACAAATTCATCGTCATCGATGCCCATGACCACCAGACCTCGGAGGTCTGGCTGATCGACGCCGACAAAGGCGGCGAGCCCCGGCTCGTCGCGCCGCGCGTCGTCGAGCGCGAGTACGAGGTCGAGGAACGCGAAGGGCTCCTCTATATCCGCACCAATGCCGGTGGCGCCGAGGACTACAAGATCGTCACTACGCCGGTCGAAACCCCGGACGCGGCGAGCTGGACCGACCTCGTTCCCCACCAGCAGGGCGTCCTCATCCTCGATATCGGCGTCATCAAGAACCACCTCATCCGCCTCGAGCGCTTCGAGGGACTGCCACGCATCGTCATCCGCGACCTGCGCACGGGCAGGGAAGAGACGGTCAAGTTCGAGGAGGAGGCTTATTCTCTCGGCATGTCGCTCGGTTACGAGTTCGACACCACGACCTTCCGCCTCACCTATTCCTCGCCGACGACGCCCAACCGCACCTACGACTACGACGCGCAAACCGGCGAGCGCACGCTCCTCAAGGAACAGGAGGTGCCCTCCGGCCACGATCCGGCCGACTACGAGACGCGCCGCGTCTTTGCCGAGGCGCCCGATGGCGAGCAGGTGCCGGTCACGGTGCTCTACCGCAAGGGCCTGCCGCTCGACGGCACCGTCCCTGCTCTCCTCTACGGCTATGGCGCTTATGGCATGTCGATGCCGGCGGCCTTTTCCACCTCCGTGCTCTCGCTCGTCGACCGCGGCTTCGTCTACGCCATCGCCCACATCCGCGGCGGCATGGAAAAGGGCTATCGCTGGTACCGGCTCGGCCGGCGCGAGCACAAGGTCAACACCTTCACCGATTTCATCGCCGCCGCCGAAATGCTGGTCGAGAAGCGCTTTGCCGCGCGCGATCGGATCGTGGCTCAGGGCGGATCGGCTGGCGGCATGCTGATGGGCGCCGTCGCCAACATGCGGCCCGATCTCTGGGCGGCGATCCTGGCGCAGGTGCCGTTCGTCGACGTCTTGAACACCATGCTCGACGACACCCTGCCGCTGACCCCGCCCGAATGGCCCGAATGGGGCAATCCACTGACGATTCCCGCGGATTACCAGCGCATCGCTTCCTACGCGCCCTACGAACAGGTCTCGGCGCAGGATTACCCGCCGATCCTGGCGCTGGCCGGTCTCACCGATCCGCGCGTCACCTACTGGGAGCCGGCCAAGTGGGTGGCCAAGCTGCGCGCAACCAAGACCGGCGACGCGCCATTGTACCTGAAGACCAATATGGGCGCCGGCCACGCCGGCGCCTCGGGGCGCTTCGATCGCATCAAGGAGACTGCCATCTGCTACGCCTTTGCGGTGAAGTCGGTGGGCCTCGAGGCGTAACCCGCTATACCGCAACCGATTGTAGCACCGTCACAATCGGCTTATATCAGGAACCCCACCCCGTTCCGCGTCCTCGGCGGAATCCATCACTATCCAAGGAGGCTACAATGGCTTTTGAACTGCCCGAACTGCCCTATGCCAAGGACGCGCTGGCGCCCTACATGTCGGCGGAGACCCTCGAGTTCCACCACGACAAGCACCACCAGGCCTATGTGACCAACGGCAACAAGCTGCTCGAGGATTCGGGTCTCGAAGGCAAGAGCCTCGAGGAGATCGTCAAGGAGAGCTACGGCAAGAACGCCGGCCTCTTCAACAACGCCGGCCAGCACTACAACCACATCCATTTCTGGAAGTGGATGAAGCCGAACGGCGGCGGCAAATCCCTGCCGGGCGCGCTGCAGAAGGCCGTCGATTCCGATCTTGGCGGCTTCGACAAGTTCCGCGAGGATTTCCTGGCCGCGGGCCTTGGCCAGTTCGGTTCGGGCTGGGCGTGGCTTTCGTTCAAGGATGGCAAACTCGAGGTCACCAAGACCCCGAACGGCGAGAACCCGCTGGTTCATGGCGGCACGCCGCTGCTCGGCGTCGATGTGTGGGAGCATTCCTACTACATCGACTACCGCAACGCGCGTCCGAAGTACCTCGAAGCCTGGTTCGACAACCTCGTCAACTGGGACTATGTCGCCGAGCTCTTCGAGAAGGCCGGCAAGTAACAGCTCCTTGCGAGCTTTGCTTCAGCCCGTCCACTCCGTGGGCGGGCCTTTCTTTTGCTGCGCGAAAACGCAACCGCCCCCTTCTTCCCGCCGTTTTCTCATGGTAACAAATTGTTAACCATGGAGTTTCGCCGTTGAGTCAGCCGGGCAGGATCGTTGCCGTTCTCGCCGCAAACCCGGCGTTGTCGTCGGTTTTGACGATGGTGCTGCGCTCCGACTCGCGGCTGCGCGTGCGCCCGTTCGAGAGCGAGGTGGCGCTCCTCACCTATATACGCATCGCGCCGGTCGATGTGCTGGTGGTCGATCTCGACCGTGACGGGGAATCCGCGGCCGGCATCGTTGCGGCGCTGCGGGCGGACAGGGGTATCGTGCGCGAGGATTTCCAGGCCATCGCCCTTACCCGCACCGTCACCACCGCATTGCGCGAGAAGAGCATCGCGGCGGGCATCGACGAGGTCATCGTCAAGCCCATGTCGCCGCGGCATCTGCTCGAGCGCGTCATCGCACGCCTCGAACGCGAGCGTCCTTTCGTCCTAGCGCCCCGCTATCGCGGGCCCGAGCGGCGCAACCGCCTGCCCGGCACGCGCCCAGCCAACCATGGCCGGCGCCTCGGCGACAACGTGGTGGAGCTCTTCCCCGAGAACGCCTGAGTGCCTGCCGAGGGCACCAAGGCCCCCTCACCCGGCCCCCCCCATTGGGCCGACCTCTCCCCCAAAGGGAGAGGTGAAGGGGGCACCCCGGCAACACCGGGCACCACACCTCTCCCTTTGGGGGAGAGGTCGGCGCGAAGCGCCGGGTGAGGGGGCCTTGAATAGATTCTGTTGTCAGCCTTGATAAGGCACCGGCCGCAGACAAGCCTCGAGCCACGAGGCCGCCTCTACCTTCCCCCGCACTCCTCGATCATCCGCGCCGCCCGGACCCACACGTCCTCCACCGAATCGGCGAACTGAATTACCCGGTCATAACCGCGCAGGCCATGCGAGAGCACGTCGGCGGCATAGCCGCGCATCGCTTCGAAGGCGCGGTTCTTGTTGAGCAGCACCACCGGGCGCGCCATGCCGGCCTGCCGCGCCGCCGTCCAAGCGGTAAAGAGGCTGGAGACCGATGCCAGCGACCCCGGCAGGCCGATATAGGCGTCCGTCTGCAGGGCGATGCGGGCAAGCCGCTCGGTGGGATCGGAAATCACCTCGATGGGCACGTCCGAAAGCGCCGGCGGCAGGACGATGCTAGCGTCGGCGACGACCGCCGCCTCCCCCCCGGCTGCGCGCACCGCGGTGATCAGCGGAATCGGCAGCGTTCCCCGTTCGGCAAGACACAGAACCCGCGCGCCGCGACGGGCGAGATAGCTGCCCGCCTGGGACATGATGCTCGACCGTTCCGCGTCGCCGGGCCCTTTGTCGGAGGCGAAGACGGCGAGGGTCGGGTGCGCCAGGGGTTGGTGCATGCGCGAGCCCTAGCGCCGCGACGACAGGCTGCCGAGGATGCCGCGCACCAGCGCGTTCCCCAACCGGTTGGCCACGGTACGGGCGAGCGAGTTCATGGCGGCCTCTGCTGGCGTCTGCCGGCTCGAACGGCGCGCCGTGGGCTGGCTCATGCGCTCCTGCTTTGCCCGCTCCTCATCGAGGCGGACCTGCTCGTCAGCCGCCTGCTTGCGCTTTGCGCTTTCCGCCAGCACCTCGAAGGCCGATTCCCGGTCGATGATCTCGTCATAGAGACCACCCACCGGCGAGCCGGCGACGAGCGTGCGACGCTCCTCGGGCGTTACCGGTCCGATCCGCGAGGACGGCGGACGGATCAGCGTGCGCCCGACCATCGAGGGGATACCCTTCTCCTCGAGAACCGAGACCAGCGCCTCGCCGGTGCCGAGTTGGGTGATGACCTCCTCGGTCGAGAATTCGGGATTGGGCCGGAAGGATTCGGCGGCAACCCGAACCGCTTTCTGCTCGCGCGGCGTATAGGCGCGCAGCGCATGCTGGATGCGGTTGCCGAGCTGGGCGAGCACGCTCTCGGGCACGTCGGCCGGGTTCTGCGTCACGAAATAGACGCCGACGCCCTTGGAGCGGACGAGCCTGACCACCTGCTCGACCTTGTCGATCAGGGCCTTCGGCGCCTCGTCGAACAGCAGGTGCGCCTCATCGAAGAAGAAGACGAGCTTGGGCTTGTCCGGATCGCCGACCTCGGGCAGCTGCTCGAAGAGTTCTGAAAGCAGCCACAGCAGGAACACCGCATAGAGGCGCGGCGAGCGCATCAGCTCGTCGGCCGCCAGCACCGAGACGTAGCCCTTGCCGTCGGTGGTGGTGCGCATCAGGTCTGAAATCTCGAGTGCCCGTTCGCCGAAGAAATTCTCGCCGCCCTGCTGCTCGAGGACGAGAAGCGCGCGCTGGATGGCGCCAATGGAGGCGGTCGACACGTTCCCGTATTTGACCGAAACCTCCTTGGCCCGCTCCTGCACCGCCACGAGGAGCGCCCGCAGGTCCTTGAGGTCGAGAAGCAGCAGCCCCTCGTCGTCGGCGAGCTTGAAGGCGATGTTCAAAACGCCTTCCTGGGTGTCGTTGAGCTGCAGCATGCGCGCGAGCAGCAGCGGGCCCATCTCGGAGACCGTGGTGCGCACAGGGTGGCCCTGCTTGCCGAAAAGATCCCAGAAGATCGTCGGCGTCGCGCCATAGGCGAAATCGGTGAACCCGATCGTCTCGCAGCGCTTGGCGATGAAGTCCTGCGGCGTGCCCTCCATGGCGATGCCGGAAAGGTCGCCCTTGATATCGGCGGCGAAGACCGGCACGCCGGCCCGCGAAAAACCTTCGGCGAGGATCTGCAGCGTCACCGTCTTACCGGTGCCGGTGGCGCCGGTGACGAGCCCATGGCGATTGGCGTATTTGAGCGTCAGATACTCCGGCCGCTTGCTCGTTCCGAGGTAGATCTTGTCGTCGACGAGCATGGCCGCCCTGCCCTTCCGATTGGTTTTCCCGGAACTTATAGCCATGGGTCGCCCCGCCGGACAAGGCAAAGCAATCCGTAGTGACCGTTCACCACGATCACGGCCAATGCTGGCGCGCGGGGCCGGGGAGCGGCAGGATGCCCCTCATGCAGCAGCTTGTCGCACGTGCCGACCGCCGGCTTTTCCTCAAGCGCTTGGGCGCCACGCTCGTCGTTGCGCCGGCGTTCGCGCCGCTTGGCGCCCACGCTGCCCCGCTCGAGGCGGAGACGTTCGCGCTTGTCGCCGATGCCGGCGCCAACCAGAGCAGGGCCCTGCAGGCGGCCGTGGATACCGCCGCCGGTGAGGGACGCCCGCTGCTGCTGCCGGCCGGAACGCTCCACGCCCGCGACCTTACCCTGCCCGATGGCCTGACGCTCCAGGGCGTACGCGGGCGCTCGCGCCTCGCCGCTTGGCAGGACGGACCCGTCGCCCAGATCAGCGGCGCGCGGGCCGTCACCGTCAACGACGTGGATTTTGCCGGCGCCACGGACGAGGATCGCGGACTTATCGAGGTCGAGGGCAGCGCCGGCATCGGCCTCTATCGCTGCGCCTTCCTCGATGGCGCGGGCACGGGGCTCCTGGCGCGCGATTCGCAGGTCGTCGTCGATGACTGCACCTTCTCCGGCCTTGGCGATGCGGCCATCCACTCGATGGACGGGCGCGGCCTCGCCGTCACCGGCTGCCGCATCCGCGATTGCGGCAATGCCGGCATCCGCATCTGGCGCAGCACCATCGGCGAGGATCCGACGATCATCGCCAACAACGACATCCGCAACATCGATTGGCAGGGCGGCGGCAACGGTCAGAACGGTAACGGCATCAATATCTTCCGGGCGAGCGGGGTCATCGTTTCGGCCAACCGCATGTTCGACTGTGCCTTCTCGGCCGTCCGTCTCAACGCCGCTCGCAATACGCAGGTTTCCGACAACATCTGCCTCACCTCCGGCGAGGTCGCGATCTTTTCTGAATTCGAGTTCTCCGGCTCGGTCATCGCCAACAACATCGTCGACGGCGCCGCCGGCGGCATCTCGATCACCAATCTCGATCGGGGCGGGCAGCTCGCCGTCTGCTCGGGCAATATCGTGCGCAACATCGCCCCGTTCTCGTCGGTCAATCCGGACGTTTCGCCCTACGGCATCTATGCCGAGGCCGAGACGGTCATCACCGGCAACACGGTTGAGAACGTCCCCGGCCGCGCCATCGCGGCCGGCTATGGCCCGTTCCTGCGCAACGTCGTCATCTCCGGCAACATGGTGCGCAAGGCCGACATCGGCATCGCCGTCAGCGTCGTCGACGGCACGGGCGCGGTGCACATCGCTAACAACCTTCTCGCCGAAATCCTCGACCACAAGGTCGCCGGCCTCGCCTGGGACGACGTCGTCGAACCCGACCTTCTCGCCAATGCTGGGCGGTTCGCCAATGTGAGCGTCAGCGGCTAAAGTCCGTGAAACGGCTCCGCCGCCCGCATTTCGCCGACGACCAGTCCTCGTACATTCTTGATCGGTTGGCGCTTCAGCGCCTCGAGCATCCGGCGCTGCTCGTCGTCGGGGTCGGCGAATTGGAGCAGCAGCGCCGCCAGCATCGTCTGCGAGGCGGTGACGTTGCCGTCGTCGCACTTGATGGCGTAGCCCCAGCCCTTGTCGCGGATGGCGCCGCACTGCACCGCCTCGGCGCCGACCTTCTGCATCACACGGCCCTTGAAGGCCTTCATGATCGTCTCGTCCGGATGGCCGGTGCCGGAAACGAGGTGCGGATGGGCTGTCGCGGCATCGAAGAGGCGGCGGGCGGCAGTCGCTTGTTCCGCCTCAAGCCTTTGCCCGGTCGCCATGCGGGCGAACCCGTAGGCGAAGGCCCGCAGGGGCGCGGCGAAGGTCGGGATCGAGCAGCCGTCGGTGCCGCAGCGGTCTTCGCTCAGCGGCTCGCCGATCACCGTCTCGATGGCGGCGCGCACCCGCTTCTGCACGGGATGCTCGCGCTCGACATAACCGTGCGGATCGACCCCCATGGCGAGCGCGACCGAGAGCATGCCCGAGTGCTTGCCCGAGCAGTTGTTGTGCAGCGCGCTGGGCTGCTCGCCCCTCGCCCGCAGCGCCTTGCGCGCCGCCGGGTTGGTCGGCTGGTGCGCCCCGCACTCGAGATCGTCGACGCCAAGCCCCATGCGCTCGAGGAACCGGCTGACCCCCGTCACATGCTCGTCCTCACCGTGATGGGAAGCGCAGGCCAGCGCCAGCTCCTCCCCGCTATGATGGAACTTCTCGTCGGCGTGTTCCGAAAAGATCGCCAGAGCCTGCATCGACTTGATCGCCGAGCGCGGGAAGATCGCCCGTTCGATGTCGCCAGCCGAAGCGATGATCCGTCCATCGGCGTCGATCACGGCGAAGGCGCCGCGGTGGCGGTTTTCCACCCAGTTGCCGCGCACGGCCTCGGCCAAAACGGGATTCGCGTCCATCAGAAAAACTCCGGTCCGGGCTGATCTGCGAACAGCACCGGACCGGAAAAGTCAACATGCATGGGAGGAGGCAGGTTGACGGATAGGACTGGGCCCTTAGAGGTCCCAGTTGTGGATGCGGTTCAGGTAGCGCGAGTTCACCCAGCCCTTGAGATTGCCTTTCTCGACGAGGCACCAGTCGGCGCTGCCGGGAATCTCGTTGCAGCGCTCGACCCAGACGGAGGTCTGGGGCTCGAGCGCGCCGATCTTTTGCGAATAATGGGCCGGCCACTTGCGCACGTTGAGCACGTCCCAGGCGGCGATGTTACCGACGCGCGCAGGCTGCTCGACATGGTAGCCGGCGGCCATCGCCGGCTGCACGGCAAAGGCGGCGGCGCTGGCGATGATGAGGCCGCAAAGCGTGGCGACCAGCACCTTCTCGTGTTGCTTGCTCATGGTCTTCATTTCCGTCTCCCCGCATTGGTGATTGCGTTTCGATGGGGAGAGACTAACCGGGCCGCTTTGAACCAGCCCTGAGACCCGCGTTCAGATAGCGTTCAGGCTTTCGGCCGAGGCAAAGAAAACGGCGGGTCGCCCCGCCGTCAGAGTGTCACGCCTCGAAATCTGTGGCATCAGCGCATATGGCGCTGATGCACGTAGAGGATGATGCTCTCGTTGCCGCCCTCGCGCAGGCTGATCACGTCGTAGTGGTCGTAGCCCTTGGCCGCGAGCGCGGTCATCAGGGTCGCGTTGCGGGCGATCTGCGGACGCAGGCCATCGACATTGCCGCCGCGGAAGAGGTCGCTGTAGTCCTTCGAAACGGTCTCCGATTCCATCTCGCAGACCGGGATCAGCGCGACGCGCTGGCCTGGCTGGATCGATGCGATCCGCTGGGCCGTGACGCGGCGCATATGCCCCAGCATCGCGTCGCAGTCGTCGTCTGAGGAGGACACGGGGTTGGGGTAGTTGCTGCCGGGCCAGCCCTGGGCCTGCGCCGCGACGGTGGTCAGGGCCGACATCAGGCCGGCGACGACGACAAGGGTCTTCAACTTGCTCATTTCGATTCTCCCGATGGGGTTCGTCCGGCGGACCATCCGCGGGACGGTCGGGTTTGCACCCGCCATTGCCCGCGAGACTGCAGGAGCCGCCTTGAACCGGCGGTGAGAGGATCGTTCAGCCGCCGTTTACCCTTCGTGCGGCCGCTCGGGACGGTTGGCAGGCGGGCCGTTCCGTGTCAGGCTCGATCCGATCAAGACGGGCGAAGTGCCTGGAATCCGGGAGGTATCGCAGATGGCGAAGGTTCTGGTCACCGGCGGCAGCGGCAAGCTCGGCCGCGCCGTCCTCAAGGAGCTCGTCACCCATGGCTATGACGTCGTCAACCTCGATCAGACACCGCCGCACGAGGCGATCTGCCCGACGGTCAAGGTCGATCTCGCCGATTTCGGGGAGGTCTCGGCGGCCATTCTCGGGGGTGTAGACGAACGGGGCGGGCCGTTCGACGCCGTCGTGCATCTCGCCGCGATTCCCGCGCCGGGCCTTGCAACAAATGCACGCACATTCGCCAATAATGTGCCCGCAACCTACAACATCTTTGAATCCTGCCGGCTCGCCGGCATCAGGAACATCGTCTTTGCCTCGAGCGAGACCGTGCTGGGCCTGCCCTTCGACAACCCGCCGCCCTACGCGCCGGTCGACGAGGAGTATTTCCCGCGCCCAGAGACCGCCTATTCGCTCGGCAAGCTTCTCGACGAGACGATGGCCGCCCAGTTCTGCCGCTGGGACCCGGAGCTGCGCATCGTCGGCCTCAGGTTCTCCAACGTCATGTACCCGGAGGACTACCAGCGCTTCCCCGCCTTCGACGACGACGCGCGGGCGCGCAAGTGGAACCTCTGGGGCTATATCGACGCGCGCGACGGGGCGCAGGCGGTGCGCCGCTCGATCGAAGCGGACTTCAAGGGGTTCGAGGCGTTCATCATCGCCAACGCCGATACGGTCATGAGCCGCTCCAACACCTCGCTGCTGGCCGAGGTCTTTCCCGACGTGCCGCAGAAGGACGGCATCACCACCAACGGCACGCTGCTCTCGATCGAGAAAGCCAAGCGCATGCTCGGCTACTGGCCACAATATTCCTGGCGGAACGGGGTCAGTTCCAGGGGTTGATGACTGGAATGCCGAGCGTCTGATAGTCACGCACATTGCGCGTGACGACCGTCAGCCCGTGCACGATGGCGGTCGCGGCGATAAGCGAATCGACCACCGGCCGCGTGCGGTCGCTGGTGATCTCGCCCCAGCGATGGGCGATCTCGGCGGTGATCGTCAGCGTGCGGCCCACATATTCGCGTTCGATATCATCGAGCCAGCTTTGAAATTCGGCCGCCATGATCTTGTCCGTCGCCTGCTTGGCAACGACGCCGCGCCTGAGCTCGCCCAAGGTCAGGACGCTGATGTAGGTGTGCTCGCTTTCGAGGCGTGACAGGTAATCCATCGCAGCCGGCGAAGCATTCCGCTTTCTCGTTTCGGAAACGACGTTCGTATCTATGAGGAATCCCGACATTACTTCTTGTCGTCGTGGTTGCCGTCATCTTCCCATAGATAACTGACATCCCGGCCCGTATCCTTGTCCCGTTCGATCTCGAAATCGTCGAACTTCGGACCCGACAGCAGATGCTCTATGAACGTCTTCTTTGGCCCCGCCAATCGCCGATACTCCTCCACCGAAAGCACCACGGCCTTCTCGGTTCCGTGCTTGGTGATGGTCTGCGGCCCTTCGCGTTCGGCTTTCTCGAGAAGCTCGCTGAAATGGCTTTTTGCCTGCTGTACTTGCCAGGTCGCCATGGCAACCTCCTATATATCGCCCAATTTAGGTCAGTCTGACCAGAATCGCAAGCCAACCACTTCTGCATAGATATTGTGCAATCTTGCCACTTGCATCTGGCGCGAGCTTTTGCATGAGTGCGCGCCATGCAGCAGCCCGAACTCTCGATCCTCATCATCGACGAGAACCGTATCCGCGCCTCGATCATCGAGGACGGGCTGCGTGAGGCCGGGCATACCAAGGTCCAGGTGATCCACAGCGTCAACGAGGTGGCGCGCACCATCGCCGCGACGACACCCGACGTCATCGTCATCGATCTCGAGAATCCTCAGCGCGACACGCTCGAGCACTTCTTCTCGCTCTCGAAGGTCGTGCAGCGGCCGATCGCCATGTTCGTCGACCGCTCCGACCGCACGATGATCGAGAAGGCCGTCGAGGCGGGCGTTTCGGCCTATGTGGTCGACGGCCTCAAGAAAGAGCGCGTCAAGCCCATCATGGACATGGCCATCTCGCGTTTCAACGCATTCGCGCGGCTGACGCGCGAGCTCGAGGAGGCAAGGAGCGAGCTCGAGGACCGCAAGATCATCGAGAAGGCCAAGGGCATCCTAATGAAGACCAGGGGCCTTTCAGAGGAGGAGGCCTACAAGCTCCTGCGCTCGACGGCGATGAACCAGAACCGCCGCATGGTCGACATCGCCCAGAGCCTCATCACCGCCGCCGACCTGCTCGGCCCATAGGACAAGCCCCATGAGCCTCGTCACCGTCACCGCCGGCTTCCTGCCCCTCCTCGATTCCGTGCTGCTGGTGCTCGCGCGCGAGAAGGGATTTGCCGAGGCCGAGGGCCTCGACCTCCATCTCGTCAAGGAGACCTCCTGGGCCAATATCCGCGACCGGGCGGCGCTCGGCCACTTCGACGTGGCGCAGATGCTGGCGCCCATGCCGCTCGCCTCGAGCCTCGGCCTGACGCCCCTCGCCACGCCCATGATCACGCCGATGATCCTGGGCCTCGGCAATAACGGCATCACCGTCAGCGCCGCGCTCTGGCAGGCGATGCGAGGCGAAGGCGCTCCGGACGACCTTGCCGCCGGCCCCGTCGGCGCGGCCCTGAAGCGCGTCGTCGACACATCGCCGCGCCGGCTGCGCTTCGGTGTCGTCCATCAGACCTCCTCGCACAACTACGAGCTGCGCTACTGGATGGCGGCGAGCGGCGTCCTGCCGGATCGCGACATCGAGATCGTCGTGCTGCCGCCCCCGCTCCTGCCCGACGCGCTGGGCTCGGGCGGCATCGACGGCTATTGCGTCGGCGAGCCGTGGAACAGCGTCGGCGTCGCCTTCAAGGGCGCGCATATCGCAACCGTCAAGGCCTCGATCTGGCGGGCGAGCCCGGACAAGGTGCTGGGCATGCGCGCCGACTGGGCCGAAGCCAACATGGAGATCGTCGCGGCCCTGATGCGCGCCATCCACCGCGCCGCCCTCTGGTGCGCCGATGCGGCCAACCATCCCGAAATCGCCGCCATCATGTCGGCGCCGCACTACCTCGGCCAGCCGGCCGAGATCGTCGCCCGCGCCCTCGACGGGCGGTTCGATGTCGGGGCGGGCGTCATCCGCACCGTGCCGGACCACTTCATTCCCTATGCCAGCGCCGCCAACTTCCCGTGGAAGAGCCACGCGCTCTGGTACTACAGCCAGATGGTGCGCTGGGGCGAGGTCGCCCATATGCCGGCCAACGCCGCCACCGCCACCGCCTGCTTCCGGCCCGATATCTATCGGCAGGTGCTGGGACCGCTCGGCGTGCCGGCGCCGATCGCCGATTTCAAGGTTGAAGGCGCCCTCTCGACCCCCGCCGCGATTCCCGCCTCCCCGGGGCAGCTTACGCTTCTCCCCGACGGGTTCTTTGACGGCAGGACGTTCGATCCGGAGCGGCTCGATTCCTACATCGATAGTCAGCGTCTGCTGACTTGATGAAACATTAGGCGATATATCGTTTTGATTAAGTATTGATCATAGCGCTGCCGCTTTGAGCCGATCGGCACCGTCAACGGGAATTCGGCCAAGAGGCAGGTTCCCGGCAAGCGCCTGATAAACCTCAATTCTCGTCCCGACACCGCATCTGGCACGCTTCATGCAGCGTGTCGAGCGATGAGCTCCTCCCAAGACGGCTCATGACCTCGGCGTCCAAGGACGGGCGCCCGCAAAATGGCAAAGCTGCCAACAGGTGCACGCAACCAGCTCACGCTGGGCGATCGCCGGTTGGCAGCTTTTGTCTTTTTCAGCGGGCCGTTCCGTTCCCGAAAGCTCCGAGGGTGTCGGTGCAAAACGGAGACGAGAATGCAGCAGACCACAGGTCGGGCGGCCCCGCCCGCAACCAGCCGGAGATCCTTCCTCAAGGGCGTGACGGCCACCGCCGCGACGCTCCTCGCGGCAAAAACCCTCTTCCCCTCGGGCGCCTTCGCGCAGGGGGCAGGCCCGGAGGTGACCGGCGCCAAGCTCGGCTATATCGCGCTGACCGACTCGGCGCCCCTGATCATCGCCGCGGAGAAAGGGCTCTTCGCCAAGCATGGCGTGCCGGACGTCCTCGTCGAGAAGCAGGCCTCCTGGGGCGCAACGCGCGACAACATGGCCCTGGGCTCGGCCTCGGGCGGCATCGACGGCGGCCATATCCTGCGGCCGAAGGTGCATCTCTATTCCACCGGCAAGGTGATGCAGAACAACCAGCCCCTGCCGATGTACACGCTCCTCAACCTCAACGAGGATTGCCAGGGCATCTCCGTCTCGCAGGCCTATGCCGAGACCGGTGTGGGCCTCGATTCCTCGCCGCTGAAGGAGGTCTTCGCCGCCAAGAAAGCCTCGGGCGCCGAGGTGCCGGTCGCCATGACCTTCCCCGGCGGCACCCACGACCTCTGGATGCGCTATTGGCTCGCCGCCGGCGGCATCGATCCGACCAGCGAAGTCGACCTCATCGTCGTGCCGCCCCCGCAGATGGTGGCCAACATGAAGGTCGGCAACATGGAGGCGTTCTGCGTCGGCGAGCCGTGGAACGAACAGCTCGTCAACCAGGGCATCGGCTTTACCGCCTGCACCACCGGGGAGGTCTGGTCCCGCCACCCGGAGAAAGTCCTCGGCATGCGCGCCGACTGGGTCGACGCCAATCCCAACGCCGCCCTCGCCGTCCTCATGGCCGTCATGGAAGCCCAGCAATGGTGCGACGCCATGGAGAACAAGCAGGAGATGGCCGAGATCGTCGGCCGGCGACAGTGGTACAACGTGCCGGTGCCCGACATCATCGGGCGCATCAGGGGCGACATCAACTACGGCAACGGCCGCGTCGAGACCGGCACCGACCTTCTGATGAAATTCTGGGGCGAGAACGGCTCCACCTCCTATCCCTGGAAGAGCCTCGACACCTGGTTCGTCACCGAGAACATCCGCTGGGGAACCTTCCCCGCCGATACCGACATTGCGGCGCTGGTCAATCAAACCAACCGCTCCGACCTCTGGCTCGAAGCGGCCCGCGGCCTCGGCCTCTCGACCGTTCCGGAAGGCGACAGCCGCGGCGTCGAGACGTTCTTTGACGGCAAGACCTTCGATCCGGCCGATCCGCAGGGCTATCTCGACAGCCTCGCCATCAAGGCGCTGGCCTGACGCGCAACGCTCCGGCGCGCTCCGGGCGCGCCGGTCCCCGATCTCGAACCGATGGTGAGCCCCCATGACCCTGCCTGCCACCAAAGACGATACCGTCACGCCCCTGCCGTTCAAAGCCGCTCCGGCCACCATCGTGCCGCTCGGGGCGCTGCGACCGCGCCCGATCGATATCGGCGCGGTTCTGCGCGCCGTCGCACAAGCCACCGTTCCACCGCTCGTCGTTCTGGCGATCATCCTCACCGTCTGGCAGGTGCTCTGTTCTTCGCCCGGCTCCTCGCTTCCGCCGCCCTCGCAGGTGTGGACCGACAGCTACGAGCTCATCGTCGATCCGTTCTTCGTTTACGGCTCGCAGGACATCGGCCTCGGCCTGAGGGTCCTCACCTCTCTCCAGCGCGTCGCCATCGGCTTCGGGCTGGCGGCGGTCATGGGGGTCGCGATCGGCGCGGTCATCGGCCAGTCGGTGTGGATGATGCGCGGGCTCGATCCGATCTTCCAGATCCTGCGCACCGTGCCGCCGCTCGCCTGGCTGCCGATCTCGCTCGCCGCCTTCATGGACTCCGGCCCTTCGGCGATCTTCGTCATCTTCATCACGTCGATCTGGCCGGTGATCATCAACACTGCCGTGGGGGTGCGGAACATTCCGCAGGACTACCGCAACGTCGCGGCCGTGCTGCGGCTCGACCAGCGCGAATTCTTCTTCAAGATCATGGTGCCGGCCGCCGCGCCCTACATCTTCTCGGGGCTTCGCATCGGCGTCGGGCTCTCCTGGCTCGCCATCGTCGCCGCCGAGATGCTGACCGGCGGCGTCGGCATCGGCTTCTTCATCTGGGACGCGTGGAACTCCTCGCGCCTCTCCGACATCATCGTCGCCCTCGTCTATATCGGCCTCGTCGGCTTCGTCCTCGACAGGCTCGTCGGCCTCGTCGGCGCCATCGTCACCCGCGGCACCAGCGCCGCCTGACCGGAGGAAGTACCATGCCCGCCTATCTTGCGATCCAGAACGTCGGCAAGACCTTCACCCGCGGCGCCGCGACGACCGAGGTGCTGCGCGACATCAGCCTCGACATCGCGCGCGGCGAGTTCGTCTCGATCATCGGCCATTCCGGCTGCGGCAAGTCGACCCTCCTCAACCTCATCGCCGGCCTCACCGAGGTCACCGCCGGCGGCATCATCCTCGAGAACGCCGAGGTTTCCTCGCCCGGCCCCGATCGGGCCGTCGTCTTCCAGAACCATTCGCTGCTGCCGTGGCTGACGGTCTACGAGAACGTCAATCTCGCCGTCGCCAAGGTGTTCGGCCGCACGAAAAGCCGCGCCGAGCGGCACGAGTGGATCATGGAGAACCTCGACCTCGTACAGATGGCGCATGCCAGGGACAAGCGCCCGACCGAGATTTCCGGCGGCATGAAGCAGCGCGTCGGCATCGCCCGGGCGCTGGCAATGGAGCCCAAGATCCTGCTGCTCGACGAACCGTTCGGCGCCCTCGATGCGCTGACCCGCGCGCACCTGCAGGACCAGATGATGGAAATCCACGCCCGGCTCGGCAACACCATCATCATGATCACCCACGACGTCGACGAAGCCGTGCTGCTCTCGGACCGCATCGTGATGATGACCAACGGCCCGGCCGCCACCGTCGGCGAGGTGCTCGACGTGCCCCTCTCGCGCCCCCGCAAACGCCTCGAGCTTGCGTCCGACCGCACCTACCTCAAATGCCGCGAGGCGGTGTTGAAATTCCTTTATGAGCGGCACCGGTTCGTGGAGGCGGCGTAGGCTCATGAAGGCCTCCTCACCCGCCGCTGCGCGCCGACCTCTCCCCCGGAGGGAGAGGTGTTCCATGTGGCCGCGCAGGGCCTTCCATCTAACGCACCGCCTAAATAACAAGCACATCCCACGCTACTCCATCGAATGCCAAAAGAATGAGCAGGATGGAATCGATTTGAACGCCTCCCGGAAAGGCCACCTCAGCCGTCTTTCCCCGCCCGTTCAGTGCAAGTGACTGACAAATTTCATTTCTTCTCCCCGCCCCGCACTTGGCACGCTTCGTGCAACGCGAAGGGCAGATGAGCTCCTCCCAAGACGGCTCATGAATTCGGCGTCCAATGGCGGACGCAACCATAGGCAAGGCCGCCAACAGGTGCGCGCATCCGATCTCCCGATCGATGCGCGGACCGGTTGGCGGCCTTCGTGTTTTCAACTCATGGAGCGATCATGACCGTTCCCGCAGTCACCACCGGCTCACAGCAGCGCGCGCTCGGCCTTTCGACCATTGCCTTCACCGTCTGCTTTGCCGTCTGGACGATCTTCTCGATCATCGGCGTGGCCCTGAAGGACGAGCTCGGCCTCTCCGAGACGCAGTTCGGGCTCCTCATCGGCATGCCGGTGCTGACCGGCTCGCTGGTGCGCGTCGCGCTCGGCATCTGGACGGACCGCTATGGCGGGCGCCTCGTCTATACGCTGACCATGCTCGCGGCGGCCGTGGCGACCACCCTCCTCGCGTTTGCCCAGACCTATGAGCAGTTCCTTGTCGCCGCGCTCGGCGTCGGCATCGCCGGCGGGTCGTTCGCGGTCGGTGTCGCCTATGTGTCGCGCTTCTATCCGCAAGGCAAGCAAGGCACGGCGCTCGGCATCTTCGGCGTCGGCAATGTGGGCGCGGCGGTCACGAAATTCCTCGCGCCCTTCGTGATGCTCGCCTGGGGCTGGCAGAGCGTCGCGCTCGTCTGGGCGGGCGCACTCGCCGTCATGGCCGCGATCTTCTGGTTCACGACCGAAGACGATCCTGTCATCAAGCGCCGGCGCATCGAAGGCGGCGCGCAGCGCAGCCTTGCCGCCGAGTTCGCGCCGTTGAAGGACGCCCGTGTCTGGCGCTTTGCGCTCTATTACTTCTTTTCCTTCGGGGCGTTCGTGGCGCTTACCCTCTGGCTGCCGCGCTATCTCATCGGCGTCTACGGCTTCGACATCGCCACCGCCGGCATCGTCGCCGCCGCCTATTCGATTCCCGCCAGCATCTTTCGCGCCTATGGCGGCACCCTGTCGAACAAGGTGGGCGCGCGCGTCATCATGTACTGGACCTTCGCGGTCTCGGCGCTGGTCACGCTCATCCTCTCGATCCCGCCGACGGACTCCGTCGTCCACGGCGTCGAGGGGAGCGTTGCCATCCACTTCGAGATCGCGCCCTGGGCCTTCATCGCCCTCGTCTTCGTCCTCGGCTTCTTCATGAGCCTCGGCAAGGCGGCGGTCTATAAGCACATCCCGGCCTACTACCCGCAGAACGTCGGCGCGGTGGGCGGGCTCGTCGGCATGATCGGCGGCTTGGGCGGGTTCGTGCTTCCCCTTCTCTTCGGCTGGCTCAACGACGTCACGGGGCTGTGGACGAGCTGCTTCATGGCGCTCTTCGTCCTCGTCGTCGTCTCGCTCGCGCTGATGCACGCCGCCGTCAGACGGATGACGCGGCTCGCCGCGCAGCCGGCCTGACACCTTTTCAGGGAGACCAATCCATGCAGCAGAAACTCGTCGTCATCGGCGCCGGCATGGCCTCGGGGCGCGTGCTCGAGCACCTCTTCGAAGCCAACCCGCAAGCCTTCGACGTCACCCTCTTCGGCTCGGAGCAGCGCGGCAACTACAACCGCATCATGCTCTCGCCGGTCCTTGCGGGTGAGAAGACCTACGAGCAGATCGTCACCCACGACGCGGACTGGTACGCGGCCAACGGCGTCGTGACCCGCTTCGGCGAGACGATTACGGCCATCGACCGCAAGGCCAAGGTCGTGCTCTCGCGCAACGGCGAGACGCCCTACGACAAGCTGGTCATCGCCACCGGCTCGGCGCCGTTCATCATCCCCGTCGCCGGCAAGGAGCTGCCGGGCGTGATGGCCTTCCGCGACCTCGACGACGTCGAAAGGATGGTCGCGGCGGCGCAAAAGCCCGACGCCCGGGCGGTCGTCATCGGCGGCGGGCTCCTCGGCCTCGAGGCGGCGGCAGCGCTGCGGCTGCGCGGCATGGAGGTGGTGGTCCTGCACCTCATGGGGCACCTTATGGAGCGCCAGCTCGATCCGGCCGCCGGATACCTCCTGCAGAAGGAGCTCGAAGGGCGCGGCATCAGGATCCACACCAAGGCGCAGACCAAGGCCATCCTCGGCAACGATCGCGTCGAGGCGGTCTCGCTCGACGACGGCACGGTCTACCCTGCCGACATCGTCGTCATGGCCGTCGGCATCCGGCCGGAGACGCGCATCGCGACGGACGCGGGCCTCCACGTCGAGCGCGGCATCGTCGTTTCCGACCAGATGATCACGTCGGACCCCGATATCCTGGCCGTCGGCGAGTGCGTCGAGCACGAGCGCACCGTCTATGGGCTCGTCGCCCCGCTCTACGACATGGCCAAGGTCGCGGCCAAGACCCTCGTCAAGGAGGACGCCGCCTTCCGCCCGGTCAAGACCGCGACCCAGCTCAAGGTCACCGGCGTCTCGCTCTATTCGGCTGGCGACTTCGCCGAGGCCGAGGATCGCGAGGAGATCGTGCTGCGCGACGCGTCCTCGGGCGTCTACAAGCGCCTCGTCCTCAAGGAGGACAAGATCATCGGCGCCGTCCTCTACGGTGAGACCGGCGACGGCCCGTGGTTCTTCGATATGCTGCGCCGTGGTACCGACACGCGCGAGATGCGAGATACCCTGATCTTCGGCCAGGCCTACCAGGGGGGCGCCCCCCTGGACCCTACGGCGGCCGTTGCAGCATTGCCCGATGAGGCAGAGATCTGCGGCTGCAACGGCGTCTGCAAGGGCAAGATCACCTCGACCATAACGGGGAAGGGCCTGACCACCCTCGATGGCGTGCGGGCCCATACCAAAGCCTCGGCCTCGTGCGGCTCGTGCACGCATCTCGTCGAGCAGTTGATGGCGCTGACGCTCGGCGACAGCTACAACCCGGCCGCCGTCCAGCCCATGTGTTCCTGCACGGACCTCGGCCATGACGACGTGCGGCGCCTGATCGTCGCCAAGGAGCTGAAGTCCATCCCTGCCGTGATGCAGGAACTGGAGTGGAAGACCTCCTGCGGCTGCGCCAAATGCCGGCCGGCGCTCAACTATTATCTCGTCGCCACCTGGCCGGGCGAATACGAGGATGACGGCCAAAGCCGCTTCATCAACGAGCGCGTCCACGCCAACATCCAGAAGGACGGCACCTATTCTGTCGTTCCGCGCATGTGGGGTGGCATGACCAACCCCAAGGAACTGCGCGCCATCGCCGATGTCGCCGACAAGTTCGCCATCCCGGCGATCAAGGTCACCGGCGGCCAGCGCATCGATCTCCTCGGCGTCAAGAAGGAGGACCTGCCCGGCGTCTGGGCCGACCTCAACTCGGCCGGCATGGTCTCGGGCGCCGCCTACGCCAAGGGCCTGCGCACCGTCAAGACCTGCGTCGGGTCCGACTGGTGCCGCTTCGGCACGCAGGATTCGACCGGCCTCGGCATCCGCATCGAGAAATTCATGTGGGGCTCGTGGACGCCGGCCAAGGTCAAGATGGCGGTCTCGGGTTGCCCGCGCAACTGCGCGGAAGCCACCTGCAAGGACGTCGGGGTCGTCTGCGTCGATAGTGGCTACGAGATCCACTTCGCTGGCGCCGCGGGCCTCGACATCAAGGGCACCGAAGTCCTCTGCCACGCCAAGACCGAGGACGAGGCGCTCGAGATCATCGTCGCCCTGACGCAGCTCTACCGCGAGCAGGCACGGTACCTCGAGCGCATCTACAAATGGGCCAAGCGCGTCGGCACCGCCTCGATCAAGGCCAACATCGTCGACGACCTCGACAAGCGCCGCCACTACTTCGAGCGCTTCACCTATTCGCAGAAGTTCGCCCAGGTCGACCCGTGGGAAGAGCGCGTCAACGGCAAGGACGCCCACGAGTTCGCCGCCATGGCCGAGTTCGGCCTGCCGGTGGCGGCGGAGTGATGGGGATGGGTTTCTTCCCCCTTCGCGCCTCATTGAGCACCTCGCTCCCCCTTTCCCAGGCTGTCATCCCGGCGAAAGCCGGGACCCAGTACACACGGAACAACCGGTTCATGCCGGAGACGCGTCGTTCCAGCCTTCCCGACACGAAACTCGAGCCTAGCGCATACTGGGTCCCGGCTTTCGCCGGGATGACATCGGGGGTGGTGTGGGATCGAGGCCTGGAATTGCCGACGCACCACGACGAGGATTCCCAACCATGACCAACTGGATCGAAATCGGCCGCGTCACCGACATCCCCCAGCGCGGGGCGCGCTGCGTCAATACGCCGGCGGGCAAGATCGCGGTGTTCCGCACCGCCGACAACCACATCTACGCCATCGAGAACCGCTGTCCCCACAAGGGCGGACCGCTCGCTGAAGGCATCGTCCATGGTGCCTCGGTCACCTGCCCGCTGCATAACTGGGTGTTCGACCTTGCGAGCGGCGAGGCGCAGGGGGCCGACGAGGGGCAGGTCAGGACCTTCCCCATCGACGTCGTCGATGGGCGCATCTTCATGGCACCCGAGGTGATGATGGAGGCGGCCGAGTAGGCGATGGCTCATCGCCCCCTCATCCGCCCCTTCGGGCACCTTCTCCCACGAGGAGAGAAGGGAGGCGGCTCTCTCCAGGTATCGGGAAGGACAAGGTTTTGAATCAGCGCCAACAATGGGCCACCCCTCCCTTCTCCCCTCGTGGGAGAAGGTGGCGCGTAGCGCCGGATGAGGGGGGCAGCGCTCTCCGTTGGCAGGGGACCCGCGCATGACCGTCGTCGCCCAGCCCACGCCAATCCGCACCACCTGCCCCTATTGCGGGGTCGGCTGCGGCGTGCTCGCGATGCCCCGGCCCGACGGCACCGTCGCCATCGCCGGCGACCCCGGGCATCCGGCCAATCTCGGGCGGCTGTGCTCCAAGGGCTCGGCGCTCGGCGAAACGCTCTCCCTCGACGGGCGCCTGCTCTATCCGGAAATCCATGGGAACCGCACAAGCTGGGACGAAGCGCTCGACCTCGTTGCGACGACCTTCAAGAAGACCATCGCCGAGCACGGCCCGGATTCGGTCGCCATCTATGGCTCCGGCCAGCTGCTGACCGAGGATTACTACGTCGCCAACAAGCTGATGAAGGGCTTCATCGGCTCGGCCAACATCGATACCAATTCGCGCCTCTGCATGGCCTCGTCCGTCGCCGGCCACAAACGCGCCTTCGGCTCGGATACGGTCCCGGGCAACTATGCCGACCTCGAGCTTGCCGACCTCGTCGTGCTCGTCGGCTCGAACCTCGCCTGGTGCCACCCGGTCATCTACCAGCGCCTCGCCGCCGCCAAGGCCGAACGGCCGCAAATGCGCGTCGTCCTCGTCGATCCACGCCGCACCATGACGGCCGACATCGCCGACCTCCACCTGCCCGTGCGCGCCGACGGCGATGCCGCCCTCTTCGTCGGCCTCCTCAACGCGCTTTCCCGCCGGGGCGTCATAGACCGGGATTATGTCGGCGAGCACACCATCGGCTTCGAGGCCGCCGAGCTGCTCGCCGAGGACTGGAACATCGCCCGCGTTGCCGAGGCGACCGGCGTCCCCGCCGCCGACCTCGAAGCCTTCTACGAGCTCTTCGCCACGACGCAGAAGGTCGTCACCGTCTATTCGCAGGGCGTCAACCAGTCGGCCTCGGGCACCGACAAGGTCAACGCCATCATCAACTGCCACCTGGCCACCGGCCGCATCGGGCGGCCGGGCATGGGGCCGTTCTCGGTCACCGGCCAGCCCAACGCCATGGGCGGGCGCGAGGTCGGGGGGCTCGCCAACATGCTCGCCGCCCACATGGATTTCGATGAAGCCAGCATCGAGCGCGTCTCGCGCTTCTGGGGCAGCAGCACCGTCGCCGCAAGGCCCGGCCTGAAGGCCGTCGACCTCTTCCGCGCCATCGCCGACGGACGCATCAAGGCCGTCTGGATCATGGCGACCAACCCGGTCGACAGCCTGCCCGAAGCGGACGCCGCCCGCGCGGCCTTGCGCGCCTGCCCCTTCGTCGTTGTCTCCGACATGTCGGCGAGGACCGACACCGTCGCCGAAGCGCATGTGCGCCTGCCCGCCGCCGGCTGGGGCGAGAAGGATGGCACCGTCACCAATTCCGAGCGCCGCATCTCGCGCCAGCGCCCGTTCCTTGCGCTACCCGGCGAAGCCAGGCCCGACTGGTGGATCGTCTCGCAGGTGGCCCGCCGCATGGGCTTTGCCCATGCCTTTTCCTATTTCACCCCGGCGCAGATCTTTGCCGAGCACGTCGCGCTCTCGGCGTTCGAGAACGAAGGGCAACGCGACTTCGACCTTTCCGGCCTCACCGGCACCGACTACGAGGCGATGGCCCCGGTGCAATGGCCCGTGCGCAAGCCCCGCAAGGGTGCCGAGCGCATGTTCGGCGACGCGCGCTACTTCACGCCGGACGGCAAGGCGCGGTTCGTGCCCATCCAGCCGCCCCCGCCGATCTCGCCGGCGCCGGGCCAGTTCGTCCTCAACACCGGGCGCGTGCGCGACCATTGGCACACCATGACGCGCACCGGCAAAGCCGCGCGCCTTTCCGCCCACATCGCCGAGCCCTTCGTCGAGATCCACCCGGCCGACGCCGAGGCACTCTCCATCCGTCGTACCAGCCTCGTGCGCCTGGAGAACCGCCACGGCTGCGCGGTGTTGCGCGCCCTCGTCAGCGAGCGGGCCCAGCGCGGGCACGTGTTCGCGCCCATGCACTGGACCGACCAGTTCGCCTCGAGCGCGCGCATCGATACGCTGGTGACCGCCAAGACCGACCCGGTCTCCGGCCAGCCGGCCTTGAAGATGGCCCGCGTGACACTGACGCCGTTCCATACCCGCATCTACGGCTTCTTCGTTTCCCGCAATCGCCCGCGGCTCATCTGCGACTACTGGGCCATCGCCGAGGCGCCGGGGGGCCTGCGCGGCGAGCTTGCCTGGACCGAGGAGCCTTCCGACTGGGACAAGGCCGTGCGCTTGAGCTTCGGCGTGCCCGAAGACGCATCGCTCACCACCCTCTTCGACAAGACCTCCGGCCGGCGCGTCTATGTTTGCGTCGAGAACGGGCGGCTCGGCTTTGCGCTCTTCCTCTCGCCCGATCCGGTGCTCGTCTCGCGACAGTGGGTGGTTTCGCAGCTCGAGGCCGAGGCGGTCGCGGCCGCAGCGCTCCTTGCCGGCCGGCCCGGCGCCGACATGCCCGACCAGGGCGCGATCGTCTGCTCGTGCATGGGGGTCGGGGTCAACACCATCGCCGATGCCGTTACGCGGTCCAGGTGCACGAGCGTGGAGGCGGTCGGAGCCCTCACCAAGGCCGGCACCAATTGCGGCTCCTGCCGCGCCGAAATCCGGGGAATCATCGATGCGCATCGTCTCGCGGCAGCCGAATAGGTCCGTTCCCGAACGCATGGGGGCGCTCGCGTGCCTGCCCGTGTTCTTCACGCTCACCGGCCAACGCGCCGTCATCATCGGCGGCGGCGAACCGGCACGCTGGAAGGCGGAACTGCTGGCCGCCGCCGGGGCGCGGGTGGAGGTGTTCGCGCCGATGGAGGAGTGCTGCGAGGAGATGCTGGGGCTGGCTGCCATAACCCCAGTATGTCCGCACCCACCGGCTGTCATCCCGGCGAAAGCTGGGACCCAGTACAAGCCGGCCACGCAGTTCGAGCACGAGAATTCTCACATAAGCGATGCAAGCGACGCCCTACAGCAAGAGCCTTCCGCACGTCGTTTACTGGGTCCCGGCTTTCGCCGGGATGACATCGGGGAGGTGGCGAACACAGAGCACTGCCCCCTCCACAGCGCCCCCTTCCGAGGAGAGGTGAAGAGGGTTCCCGGGCTTGCACGCGAAGCACCTCCCCCTTGGGGGAGAGGTCGGCCCGAAGGGCCGGGTGAGGGGGCCTTCAACGCCAGCGCCGCCCTCGCCACCATCACCCTCATCCCCCGCCCCTGGACCGCCGCCGACCTCACCGGCGCCGCCATCGCCGTCGCCGATATCGAGGACGAACGCGAAGCCCACGCCTTCGCCGCCGCCGCGCGGGAAGCGGGCGTGCCCTACAACGTCATCGACAAGCCCGAGCTCTGCCAGTTCCAGTTCGGCGCCATCGTCAACCGCTCGCCGCTGGTCGTCGGCATCTCGACGGCCGGCGCCGCGCCGATCCTCGGGCAGACCGTGCGCCGGCGCATCGAAACGCTGCTGCCGCGCACGCTTGCCGCATGGGCCGACGCCGCGGCGAAAATCCGCGCCGAGGTCATGGCCCGCCTCGCCCCCGGCCCCGAGCGTCGCGCCTTCTGGGAGCGCTTCACCGACATGGCTTTCGGCGCCGCCCCCGAGGCCGACCCGCAATCGCTGATCTCGCGGATCGAGGCCGAAGCCCCCGCCGGGCGCGTCACCCTCGTCGGCGCCGGGCCTGGCGATGCGGAGCTCCTCACCATCAAGGCCGTGCGCGCCCTGCAATCGGCCGACGTCATCCTCTTCGATGACCTCGTCTCCCCCGATATCCTCGAGCTCGCCCGCCGCGAGGCCAGGCGCCTCGCCGTCGACGCGCGGGGCGACATCGGCGTGACGGCGTCCGGCTTCGCCCGTCAGGGAAAGCACGTCCGGCTCGTCTGTGGGGATCCTCTCGCCGGCGAACGCGCCGGCCTGGAAATCGCCATGCTGGAACGCCAGGGCCTTCCGGTCGAGGTGGTGCCGGGCGTCGCGGCTGCGCCGCGTGTTGTGGCCCGAAATCCCGGGAATAAGGTCGACGAATTCGCCTGAGGACGCGCCCTTGCGCCCCGGCTCCGGATGCGAAAGGATCATCCAATCGCAACGTCCGGAGCCGGAATTGAACGCCGCCTTGCCCCACATCCGTCTCGAAGGAAAGCCGCTGAGCTTTGCCGATCTCACGCGCATCGGCACGCGCAAGGTCGCCATCACGGCCGACCCCGCCGCCCTCGCCCGGGTGGAGGCGGCGCGCGAGGTGGTGGAGGAGACGATCGCTTCGGGCCAGCCGGTCTACGGCACCACCACGGGTGTCGGCGCCATGAAGGACGTCGAATGGTCCGAGGAGGATCTCGAAACCTTCTCGCTGGGCCTTGTGCGCGCCCACCATTTCGGCACCGGCAGCCCCTTCCCCATCGAGGTGGTGCGCGGGGCGCTCGCCATCCGCATCAACATGGCGCTGACCGGCCGGGTCGGCTGCACGCCGGACCTGGTCGACACCTTCATGAAGCTTCTCTCGGCCGACCTCATTCCGGTGGTGCGGCGCACGGGCTCGATCGGTTGCGCCGATATCGGCCTCATGGGCCAGATCGGCGCCGTGCTGACCGGCGTCGGCGAGGCGATGTACGACGGCAGGCGCCTGCCCGCGATCGACGCGCTGCAGCAGGCGGGCCTTGCTCCATTCCGCCTCGCCCCCCGCGACAGCCTCGCCTCGGTCTCGACCAACGCCATCGGCTATGCCGCAGCCGCCCGCGCCATCCGCCAGGCCGCCGCCGCCGTGCGCACGCTGCTCGCCACTGGCCTCACCACCGCTGGCGCCCTCGGCGCCTCGCGCGACCCGTGGAAGGCCGTCGCCCATGTGGGCACAGAGCGCGAGGCGGGCATCGGCGCCTGGCTCTACTTCAACGCCATGGGCTGGGAGTGGCCCATCGGCACGCATGTGCAGGATCCGCTCTCCATCCGCATGATGAGCCAGGTGTTCGCCACAGCCTTCGAGAGCCTCGTCGTCGCCGGGCGCACCGTCGTGGCCGCGACGGGCCGGACCGACGACAACCCTGTCGTCGCCGGCGGCCAGGTCTTGACCTCGGGCGGGTCTCTGCCGCTCGACGTCACCGTTTTCCTGCAGACCGCGCAGCTGGCGCTGGCGCATGTGGCGCGCAACTCGTTCAACCGCTGCGTGCTGCTCGGCAATGGCGGTCGGCGGAACCTGCCGGTCAATCTCGTCGCGCCCGGCGCCATCGCCACCGGTTTCGGCCCCATCATCAAGCTCGCCGGTGAGTTGTTCGTGCGCGTCCTCACCTTGTCGAACGCCATCTCCGCCCAGTCGCTGGTCGTCGCCAACGGGCTCGAGGACGAGGCGGCGTTCCTGCCGCTCGTCGTCGAGCGCTTCGAGCGACAGGTCGGCGCGCTGCGACGCCTTGCGGCGCTCGAAGGATTGCTTTCGGCTCAGGCGATGGACCTTTCGGAGGACCGGCCGGGCAACGTGCCGGGCATGATCTACGATCTCGTGCGCCGCCACGCCGCCTTCTACCGGGAGGATCGCCCGCTCTCGGCCGAGGTCGAGGCGATCGAGGAGGCTCTCGCCTCCGATGCCTTCATGGGTGAACTGATTTCCCATTCCGCCATCATGGAGCTGGACGAGTATTTCGCTTTGGGTCCCGTGGATTAGGGCAAATGCTCTGGCCACATTCTGTCAGTGAGATAGGGTAGGTGAAGCCGAACCATCCGGCTCAACAAGGAGGCAATCATGCGCTTAATCAGAATTCTCCTCGGCGCCGCGGCGCTGGCTCTTACCGCAACCGCCGCGCAGGCGCAGGTGGTTGTGTCCTCCAAGATCGACACCGAGGGCGGGGTTCTCGGCAACATCATCCTGCAGGTGCTCGAGTCCAACGACATTCCCGTCGAGGACCGCATCCAACTCGGCGGCACGCCGATCGTGCGCGAGGCGATCACCGCCGGCGAGATCGACATCTATCCCGAATACACCGGTAACGCGGCGTTCTTCTTCGAGATGGCCGACGATCCACTCTGGAACAACGCCGAGACCGCCTATGAAGAAGCCAAGACCCTCGACTACGAGGCCAACAAGATCGTCTGGCTGACCCCGTCGCCCGCCAACAACACCTGGGCCGTCGCCATCCGCCAGGATGTCGCCGAGGCCAACAGCCTGACGACCTTCACCCAGTTCGGCGAATACGTCGCCGGCGGCGGCGAGATCAAGCTCGCGGCTTCCGCCGAGTTCGTCAACTCGCCGGCGGCGCTCCCCAAGTTCCAGGAAGTCTACGGCTTCACCCTCTCGCCCGACCAGCTCGTCACCCTCTCGGGCGGCGACACCGCCGCGACGATCGCGGCGGCGGCGCAGCAGACCAACGGCGTCAACGCCGCCATGGTCTACGGCACGGACGGGGGCATCGCCCCCTCGGGCCTTGTCGTCCTCGAGGACGACAAGGGCGTGCAGCCCGTCTACCAGCCCGCCCCGATCATCCGCGAGGAGGTGCTGACCGAATACCCGCAGATCGAGGAACTGCTGGCTCCCGTCTTCGAGGCGCTGACGCTCGAAACCCTGCAGGAGCTCAACGGACGCGTCCAGGTCGGCGGCGAACCGGCAGCTGCGGTCGCGACCGACTTCCTCACCAGCAACGGGTTCGTGAGCTGAGTGGTTCAGCCATTGGCACGAAGCGCCCCCCTCCCCCTTGAGGGGAGGGGCTGGGGGTGGGGGTCCATCAGTGATCCACCGAACCACCCCCACCCTCAATCC
>NZ_JZEX01000110.1 GCF_000969415.1 Devosia geojensis
ATCTGGTGTGGAATTAAAAACTTATCCCCGCAGCTTCCACCTGCCCCATACTCTGCCCCATCCCTTCGCCGGGCGCGGCAAGTACGAGTTGCCGGCGGCCGGTGGCAGGTCGGACGGTTCACTCGTGCACGGGGACCGTCTCGCCTGCCACCGGGTTCTGGGAGCGGGTGTCTGCCGGGGGTCGCCCCGGCAGAGGCCGAAGTGGTGAGGACGGGCGGTCATGCCAAACAGCGCAAAGACATCGCTGGGCCGTCTCTTGTCGCCCCGGTCGAGAAATCCCCGTGCAACGGGCGGGTGAAAGCCCACCTTTCCTTTTGAAGCTTCGGTCCCCGGGTATAAGCCCGCCCGTTGCCGCCCACCTCATCAACCGCAGGCCGCAAGGCCGGGCGGGGGTTTCGGCGTGCGCGCCGACAACCTGCCCTAAAGGTTTGATATTGCTCGCAGGTTCAGCCCCTATACAAATCTCGTATTCGTCTAAGAATTACTTATTCGATTACAATGACTTAGTTGAAATACGAATGTCATAAACTCTCGCTAGCGTCGGACAATCACGAATAGACTTAGGGGCGGCAAGCACGTCTCCAAGTATTCATGCCGTATTTTCTCATATAGGCGCGAAACGAGGCCATCTATGCTCGAAATCAGGGACGTCACCAAGTCATTCGGTGACGTCGTCGCCGTCAGCGAGGTATCGCTCCGTGTAGAACCGGGGCAGATGGTCGGGATCATCGGCCGGTCGGGCGCAGGCAAATCGACGCTCCTGCGGCTCATCAATCGCCTCGTGCCCGCCACGTCGGGCGATATCCGCTTCGAGGGGCGCAATGTCAGCTCCCTGACCGGCCAGGACCTGCGGGCCTGGCGGGCGCGCTGCGCCATGATCTTCCAGCAGTTCAACCTGGTGAACCGGCTCGACGTCATCACCAACGTGCTGATCGGGCGGATCGGCACCACCGGCGCCCTGCCGGTGATGTTCAAGCACTTTTCCACCCATGAGCGGGGCCTTGCCGCCGCCGCCCTCGACCGGCTGGACCTGTTGCCGCAGGCGCTGCAGCGCGCCGACACGCTCTCGGGCGGCCAGCAGCAGCGCGTGGCGATCGCCCGCGCCCTCATACAGAACCCCAAGCTCATCCTCGCCGACGAGCCCATCGCCTCGCTCGACCCGCGCAATGCGCGCCTCGTGATGGAAGCGCTGCGCTCGATCAACAAGGAGGACCGCATGACCGTGATCTGCAACCTCCATACGCTCGATGCCGCCCGCGCCTATTGCGACAGGATCGTCGGCATGGCGCGCGGCCGCGTGGTGTTCGACGGCGCGCCCGGCGAGCTCACCGGCGAGGTCATCCAGCAGATCTATGGTGGGGCCGACGAGGACGCAGTCGTCGACGAAAGCCTCACCTCGACCATTGCCCCGCGGCATCGGGTTGCCAGCGCGGGCGACTCCAGGGCTGCCCAAGCCGCGCACTAGACGCGACAGCACCCCAATATTCCGTCCCAACAGGAGATAGGTCCCATGACCGCTCGCTTCACCCGCCGTGTCTTCACGGCGCTCGCCCTCGCCTTGTCCATTTCCGCCCCGGCCCTCGCCCAGGAGGATTGGCGCACGCAGTATCCGGAGCTGACCATCGGCATCTCCTCGGGCGAGAACGAATCCGACGCCATCGCTCGTACGCAGCCCTATGCGGACTACCTCAGCCGCACCCTCGGCGTGCCGGTCAACATCGTGCGCGGCACCGACTATGCTGCGGTGATCGAGGCCATGCGCCAGGGCCACGTGCAGTTCGCCTCGGTCGGCCCGGCCGCCTATGCGCTCGCCCGCAAGATCATGGGCGAGGGCGTCGCGCCGGTCGCCATCACCCTCGATGCGGATGGCGAGCGCGGCTACTATTCGATCCTCGCCGTACGCGCCGACAGCCCCTACCAGACGATCGAGGACGTCAAGGGCCAGTCCTTCGCCTTCGCCGACCCGAACTCGACCTCGGGCTACGCGGTGCCCTCCTACTACCTCTCGACCGAGCTCAAGACCACGGCCGACGACTATTTCGGCGAAGTCGCGTTCTCGGGCGGCCACGAGCAGAGCGTCATCGGCCTCGTCAACGGCACCTTCGAGGTGGTCGCCACGCACTGGCGCAACGAAACCGCCGGCAACATCCAGAACATGGAAGACAAGGGCATGATCGAGAAGGGCTCGACCCGGATCATCTGGAAGTCGCCCGTCATCCCCAACACCCCGGTGATGATGCTGACCAGCCTGCCGCAGTCCCTGCAGGACGAGTTCCGCACGGCGCTGATGGCCTTCCCCGAGGCGGATCCCGAAGGCTTTGCCGAATACACCCGCGGCGACTCGACCGGCTATGTCGAGGCCAAGCACGAGGATTACCTCGATGTGATCGCCATCACCGAATACAACGCCGAAGAACGCCGCCGCAACGCGTCGAACTGATCGCTCCTTCGCCGGCACGGAACCCGTTTCCGTGCCGGTTTGCCATATCCCACAAGGACTTGATGAGATGACGATGCGTGCAGAGGGCGCGGGCGACCTGCCCGCCACGAGCCCGGCCGAACGGCTTTCCGCATTCGAGGATCGCTACCGCCAGGCCCGTAGCGCCAAGCGGGTCTGGACGGCGCTCTACGGCGCCCTGTTCCTGGCGGCCCTCACCGGCTCGGTGATCGTCAGCGACTTCAACCTCGCCGACCTGATGGTCGGCCTGCCCAAGGCCTGGAACTACATTTCCGGCACGTTCCCGACCCTCACGCTCTTCAACTTCTGGGGCGACGTCTCCGACTGGTACTGGGGCATCAACTATTGGCTGCGCCTGCTCGTCGAGACGATCCTCATGGGGTTCGTCGGTACCGCGCTCGGCGGCATCGTCGCGCTCCTCCTCTGCTTTTCCGCCTCGCGCAACCTCGTCGAGAACAGCGTCGTCTACTTCGTCAGCCGGCGGCTGCTGGAATTCTTCCGCACGGTGCCTGAGCTCGTCTTCGCGCTGATCTTCGTCTACGCCTTCGGGCTGGGGCCGTTCGCGGGCGTCCTCGCCATCGCGGTCCACACCGCCGGGGCGCTCGGCAAGCTCTTTGCCGAAGTCAACGAGAACGTCGACCCGCGCCCCATCGAAGGCGTCAAGGCGGCCGGCGGCACATGGGCGATGATCATGCGCCTGGCCGTCGTGCCGCAGGCGCTGCCCAACTATGCGAGCTATGCGCTCCTGCGCTTCGAGATCAACGTGCGCGGCGCCTCGGCGCTCGGCATTGTCGGCGCGGGGGGCATCGGACAAGACCTCTACGTCGCCATCCGGCAATTCGAATACACCGACATCAGCGCCATCATGCTGCTGCTGATCGTCACCACCTCGATCATCGACATGGTCTGCGAGACGATCCGCCATCGCCTTATCGGCCATGACCTGAGCACGGGACAGTAGGATGAGCCACACCATCACCCACGGCGAGATCGCCCGCCTCAAGCGCACGCATCCGCAGCTCTTCGCCCGCCCGCTCGCGCAGCGCTGGCGCGAGTGGGCCCTGTGGCTCTGCTTCGCCGCCATCCTCGGCTTCGGGCTCTGGTGGATCGAGGCCTCGCCGCTGCGCATCTGGAACGGGCTCGGCAAGCTCGGCACGCTCGTCGTGCTGATGATCCCGCCGGTCGACGGCGGCGCATTCCTCGACTATTGCCGGGCCATGGCCGAAACGCTGGCGATGGCGTTCCTCGGCACGGTCATCGCCGCCGTTCTCGCGGTGCCGCTCGGGTTCCTCGGCGCCAAGAACATGGTGCCGAACTGGCTCTTCCACTTCGGGCTGCGGCGCGTGTTCGACACCTTCCGCGGCATCGACGGGCTGGTATGGGCGCTGATCTTCGTCTCGGCCGTCGGCCTCGGCCCGTTCGCCGGCGTCCTCGCCATTGCCGTCGGCGACGTGATGGTCTTCTCCAAGCTCTTCGCCGAAGCCATCGAGAACGTCGACAGGAAGCAGATCGAGGGCGTGCGGGCGGCCGGCGGCAGCGGCGCGCAGACCATGCGCCTCGGCGTCTTCCCGCAGGTCTTCCCGGTGATGATGAGCCACGTGCTCTACTTCTTCGAGTCGAACGTGCGTTCGGCCAGCATTCTCGGCATCGTCGGGGCGGGCGGCATCGGCCTTGCGCTTTCCGACCGCATCCGCATCAACAACTGGGACGAGGCGGCGTTCATCATCCTGATGATCCTCGTGACCGTCGCCGTCATCGACAACGTCTCACGCCGCATCCGCATGCGGATCATCACCACCGACACGGGCCATAAATGAGCGAAAAGAACCTCGGCGAGGAACCGACCGTCCACCCCACCGCCGCCATCCGCGACTCGCGGCTCGGGCGCTACACCGAAGTCGGCGCGCGCACCGCGATCCTTGAGACCGATTTCGGCGACTACAGCTACATCGTCCACGACGGCTCGATCGTCTATACAACGGTCGGCAAGTTCTGCTCCATTGCGGCCTTCGCCCGCATCAATCCGGGCAACCACGCCACCTGGCGGGCAAGCCAGCACCATTTCACCTACCGCTCGCGTCAGTACGGGTTCGACCTCGGTGACGACGCCGAGTTCTTCCAGTGGCGGCGCGACCATCACGTGACCATCGGCAACGACGTGTGGATCGGGCACGGCGCCGTCATCATGCCCGGCATCACGATCGGCGACGGCGCCGTCGTCGGCTCATCGGCGGTCGTCACCAAGGACGTCGAGCCCTACACCATCGTCGTCGGCGTGCCGGCCAAACCGATCAAGCGGCGCTTCCCCGAGGAGCTTGCCCAACGGATGCAGGCGCTCGCCTGGTGGGACTGGGACCATAAGAAGCTCGGCGAGACCCTGCCCGACATGCGCGCGCTCAGCGCCGAGGCGTTCGTCGAGAAGTATGAGAAGTAATTCTCCCCGCCCTCAAGGCGGGCACCCACCCTCCCCCTTGTGGGGAGGATGGCCCGCATAGCGGGTCGGGTGGGGGTATGCCGCGGCAAACTCGATGCTGCAGGTCCTGCCGCGATATACCCCCCATCCTTAATCCCTCCCCACAAGGGGGAGGGAGACGGGTCCGTGTTCCCGGCAGTTTCACGACCAAAAGCCTACTCCGGCAGCGTATCGACCACGATCTGCACGCGGCTGGAGGAGAAGCGGGTCACGCCGTATTCGATGGGCCGGCCCTCGCCGTCGACGTTGATCGCCTCGACGAAGAGCACCGGCGTCATGCGCGCCAGGTGCAGATGGCGCATCTCGTGGGTATCGGGCATGCGCGCCGTCACGCGCGTGGTCTTCCTCACATAGTCGGCAACGCCCAGCCGCTCGAACATCGGCGTGATCTTGCGCGCCTCCTCGTAGGCGGCGAAAAGATCCGGAAAGCGTTCGAGCGGGAAGTGATGGGCGGCAAGGCTGATCGGCTGGCCGTCCGCCTTGCCCACGGTCTCGATCAACGCCACCGGCGCGCCGACGCGGATGGCGAGCGCTTCGGCAATGGCGGCGTCGGCCGGGATGGTGGCGGAGCGCAGCAGCTCGCCCGAGGGAGTCTTGGCTTGCCGGCGGATGATCTCGGAAAAGCGGGTGCGGCGGCTCAGGGGATAATCGACGATATCCTCCTGCACGAACGTGCCCCTGCCCTGCTCGATGCGCAGCAGCCCGAAGTCCTGGAGCGACGCTACGGCGCGGCGCACGGTGTGGCGGTTGACGCCGAAGCGCTCCGCCAGCTCCAGCTCCGTCGGCAGCCTGTCGCCGGGCCCATAGATGCGGTCGCGGATCTCCTGGGCGATGGTATCGGCGATCTGCTGCCAGAGGGGAAAGCCGGCGCGGCGCATGGTCATTGCATTTATCCCCCTGGTCGAGAACTATGGTATTGTCATGCCCGCGTCATGGAATTTGGGCATACAGGTCAAGAACAGTTCCTTTAGATATCACCTGTGCCGAAAAAGGTCTAGACGTTTAGATGAATAGGTTCTCGAAATGATGAGGTCAACCGAAACGGCCGAGGCCAATGCCGCTCGGGCGCGCTGGATGGGCGTTCTCGCCCGCGCCACCCGCGACGAGCTGGAATCGGCCTGGAGCACGCTCGCCGAACGCCCGAGCTACGACATGCTGCGCCGGCCCGAGACGGGGCTCGTCATGGTGCGCGGCCGCGCCGGCGGCACCGGCAACCCCTTCAACCTCGGCGAGATGACCGTGACGCGCTGCGCCGTGCGGCTGCCCGACGGCACCACCGGCACGAGCTATGCGGCCGGGCGCGACCAGCGCAAGGCAGAGCTCGCGGCCGTGTTCGACGCGCTGATGCAGACCGGCGAGCGCATGCGTATCGAAAGCGGCGTCATCACCCCCATCGCCCGGCGGCAGCAGACCGACCGCGACCTCAAGAGCCGCAAGGCCGCGGCCACGAAGGTCGAGTTCTTCACCATGGTGCGCGGAGACAACCCGAAATGACGCTCGCTGACCTGAAACCCGGCTTTGCCGATGCAGTGTTCGAGGCGCAAGCCGGCTTCCGCGCCCTGCTCGATGCTTTTGCCTATGCAGGCCGCATCACGACGGTCGACCTCAACCTTGATCCTCCTGCCCCGCTCGACGTGGCGATGGCGGCGGTCGCGCTGACGCTCTTCGATTTCGACACACCCGTGTGGTTGGAGCCGGCAGTCGCAGCCGGCTCGGTCGCCGGGTGGATACGCTTCCATAGCGGCTCGGCCATCGTCGCGGCGGCCGGCGAGGCGCAGTTCGCGGTCGTCTGCGATGCCGCCGCCATGCCCGCGCTCACCGGCTTTTCCGTCGGCGAGGACCGCTATCCGGACCGCTCGGCGACCCTCGTAATCCAGGTGCCGTCGCTGACCGACGGTCCGGTGACGCGTTGGACCGGCCCCGGCATCGACGGGTCGATCGAGGTCGCCATCGCCGGGTTGCCGGACGATTTCTGGGCGCAGTGGGACGACAACCACGCGCTCTATCCCCTCGGGATCGACGTGATCTTCGCCTGCGGGCGTGAGGTCATCGGCCTGCCGCGCGGCATCAAGGTGGAGGTTTAGCCATGTACGTTGCAGTCAAGGGCGGCGAGCGGGCCATACTTAATTCCCATGAGCTCATCGCCGAGACCCGGCGCGGCGACACGTCGGTGCCGGAAGTCTCGACCCGCCAGATTTCCGAGCAGCTCGGTCTTGCCGTCGACCGGGTGATGGCGGAAGGCTCGATCTACGACCGCGACCTTGCGGCGCTCGCCGTCAAGCAGGCGCAGGGCGACCTCGTCGAGGCGATCTTCCTCCTGCGCGCCTACCGCACCACCCTGCCCCGCCTTGCCGTTTCCGAACCGGTCGATACGGCGCAAATGCTGGTGCGCCGGCGCGTGTCGGCCGCCTACAAGGACATTCCGGGCGGGCAGGTGCTTGGGCCCACCTACGATTACACCCATCGTCTCCTCGACTTCGCGCTGGCGGCGGAGGAAGGCGTCGGCGAGCCCGAGGCGCCGGTCGGCGAAGCCCCGCTCGACGCGGGCATGCCGCATGTCGCCGACATCCTCGACTACGAAGGGCTCATCGAGCCGGAAATCCCGGATGAGGATGCGAGCGAGCCGTTCGACCTCACCCGCGAGCCCATGTCCTTCCCTGCCGATCGCGACCAGCGCCTGCAGAACCTGGCGCGCGGCGACGAAGGCTTCGTTCTCGCCCTCGGCTATTCCACCCAGCGCGGCTTCGGCGGCACGCACCCGTTCGCCGGCGAGATCCGCATGGGCGAGGTCAGCGTCGAGATCGTGCCCGAGGAACTGGGCTTTGCCATCGACATCGGCGACGTCGTCGTCTCCGAGTGCCACATGATCAACCAGTTTGAGGGCTCGGCCGAGCGCCCGCCGCAGTTCACCCGCGGCTACGGGCTCTCCTTCGGCCACAACGAGCGCAAGGTCATGGCCATGGCCCTCGTCGACCGGGCGCTGCGGGCCCGCGAATTCGGCGAGGCAGCGGTCTATCCGGCCCAGGACGAGGAATTCGTCCTCTATCACGCCGACAATGTCGAGGCGGCCGGGTTCGTCTCGCACTTGAAGCTTCCGCACTATGTCGACTTCCAGGCCGAGCTCGGGCTGATCCGAAAGCTGCGGCGCGAATTCGAGGAACGCCAGCAGAAGGACGCCGCAGAATGAGCGCCGTGCAAGAGGCCCGCTGGGACGAGGCCTACAACTTCGCCTATCTCGACGAGCAGACCAAGCGGATGATCCGCCGCTCGATCCTCAAGGCCATCGCGGTGCCCGGCTATCAGGTGCCGTTCGGCGGGCGCGAGATGCCCCTGGCCTATGGCTGGGGCACCGGCGGCATCCAAGTGACGGCGAGCGTCATCGGACCTGACGATACCTTGAAGGTCATCGACCAGGGCGCCGACGACACCACCAACGCCGTCTCCATCCGCCGCTTCTTCTCGCGCGTCGCCGGGGTCGAGACCACCGAGGCGACCGAGGAGGCCGACATCATCCAGACCCGCCACCGCATTCCTGAAGCCCCGCTCAGGGAAGGCCAGGTGCTGGTCTACCAGGTGCCGCAGCCCGAGCCCCTGCGCAGCCTGGAGCCGCGAGAGACCGAGACGCGCAAGATGCACGGCTATGCCGAATACGGCCTCATGCATGTGCGCCTCTACGAGGACATCGCGCGTTACGGGCATATCGCGACGACCTATTCCTACCCGGTGATGGTCAACGGGCGCTACCTGATGTCGCCCTCGCCCATCCCCAAGTTCGACAACCCCAAGATGCAGGGCAATCCGGCCATCCAGCTCTTCGGCGCCGGCCGCGAGAAGCGCATCTACGCCATCCCGCCCTATACCAGCGTCAAGAGCCTCGACTTCGACGACCATCCGTTCGAGCCCCAGACCTGGGACGAATCCTGCGCGCTCTGCGGGGCGGACAACAGCTATCTCGACGAGGTCGTTCTCGACGATCACGGCGGCAAGATGTTCGTCTGCTCGGACACGCATTTCTGCGAGGATCGGCGCGCCAAGGGCCACCGCGGCGAACTCGGAGCGGATCCCGCCGCCCTCGCCTTCGCCCGCACCGCCGATGAAGGAGAAGCGCAATGAGCGCCGTGATGGCAATGAACCCTGTCGCCGAGCGCCGGCCCCTGCTCAAGGTCAATAAGCTCACCAAGCACTATGGCGATCACATCGGCTGCGAAGACGTCTCCTTCACCGTCTATCCCGGCGAGGTCATCGGCATCGTCGGGGAGTCCGGCTCGGGCAAGTCGACGCTCCTCAACGTGCTCTCGGCGCAGATGCCGCCAACTTCGGGCGCGGTCGAGTACGATCTTTCGGCCAAGGGCCTGCGCGACATCTTCACGCTCTCCGAGCCGGAGCGGCGCAAGCTCATGCGCACCGACTGGGGCGTCGTCCACCAGAACCCGCGCGATGGGCTGCGAATGAACGTCTCGGCGGGCGGCAATGTCGGCGAGCGGCTGATGGCGATCGGCGCGCGGCATTACGGGGAGCTGCGTCGCGAGGGCCTCGACTGGATGGCCAAGGTCGAACTCGACACCTCGCGCATCGACGACAAGCCCAAGACCTTCTCGGGCGGCATGCAGCAGCGCCTGCAGATCGCCCGCAACCTCGTCACCCGCCCGCGCCTCGTCTTCATGGACGAGCCGACCGGCGGCCTCGACGTCTCGGTGCAGGCGCGCCTCCTAGACCTCCTGCGCGGGCTGGTGCGCGAGCTCGGCATCGCCGCCATCATCGTCACCCACGATCTCGCCGTGGTGCGGCTGCTGGCCGACCGGCTGATGGTGATGCGGCGCGGGCACGTGGTGGAAGCTGGGCTTACCGACCAGGTGCTCGACGATCCGCACCACCCCTATACGCAACTGCTCGTCTCGTCCGTGCTGCAGGTGTAGCGATGTCAAAGCACACAGAACTCGCGCCCGCCCACTCTCCCCTCTCCCCTTGTGGGAGAGGGACAGATTTTCCGCGTCCAGCGGAAAATCAGGGTGAGGGGTCTGCGATGTCATCGCAGGCACATAGTGCGATGAGAGTTGCGAAAACCCCTCATCCGCCCTTCGGGCACCTTCTCCCACAAGGGGAGAAGGGACGGCGCGCACGCCCCATACAGCTGGCGAACACGAACCTTGGAGACAACAGATGACCACCATGATCTCCGTTTCCGGCCTCACCAAGGATTTCGTGCTGCACACGCAGGGCGGCACGGTAATTCCGGTGTTCGCCGACCTCAGCCTCGAAGTCGCCGAGGGCGAGTGCGTGTGCCTCCACGGCCCATCGGGTTCGGGCAAGTCGACGCTGCTGCGCTCGCTCTATGCCAACTATAAACCCGGCTCCGGGCACATCCGGGTCGCCCATCGCGGCGAGTGGGTCGACCTCACGCAGGCCGAGCCCTGGCAGGTTGTCGAGGTGCGCCGCCACTCGGTCGGCTATGTCAGCCAGTTCCTGCGGGTCATCCCGCGCGTGCCGGCGCTGGAAGTCGTCGCCGAGCCGGCCAAGCTCGTCGGCATGCCGGCGGACGAAGCCGAGGCACGGGCGAGGACGCTGCTGACGCGCCTCAACATCCCCGAGCGGCTGTGGTCCATCGCGCCGGCGACCTTCTCGGGCGGAGAGCAGCAGCGCGTCAACATCGCGCGCGGGTTCGTGCGCGACTACCCGATCCTGCTGCTCGACGAACCGACGGCCTCGCTCGACGCGGCCAACCGGCAGGTGGTCGTCGACCTGATCCTCGAAGCCAAGGCGCGCGGCGTCGCCATCGTCGGCATCTTCCACGATGCCGAGGTGCGCGAGGCGGTCGCCGACCGGCTGTTCGAGGTCACGGCGTTCCAGAAGAGTGCGGCATGATGGGTGAGACGGTCATCACCGGCGCGCGCATCGTCCTCGACGATGCGGTCATCGCCGGATCGTTGAAGATCCTCGACAGGCAGATCGCCAGCGTCGACATGGGCGGCACCACGGTGCCCGGCGCTATCGATGTCGAGGGCGACTATATCCTGCCCGGCCTCGTCGACTGCCACACCGACCACCTCGAAAAACACGTGTTCCCGCGCGCCCATGTGCGCTGGGACATGATGCGCGCCGTGATGGCCCACGATGCGCAGATCATCGGCGGAGGGGTCACCACCGTCTTCGACTCGCTCTGCGTCGGGGCAACCGAGAAGAACCCGGAGCGCCGCGAAATCCTCGCGCCGATGATCGATGCGCTCGAGTTTGCCGGCGCCAACAACATGCTGCGCGCCGAGCACCTTGTGCACCTGCGCTGCGAGATCACCGACGACGTGACGCCGGAGCTCACCGAAGCCAATATCGGGCGCGACATCGTGCGGGTGCTCTCGGTGATGGAGCATGTGCCCGGCAAGCGACAGAGCAACGATGTCGGCCAGTACATCGAGCGGCGGATGAAGGAGAGCGGCAAGGAGCGCGCGGTGGTCGAGCGCGAGGTGCGCGAGCTCCTCGACCGGCTGGAAGCCAATGCGGTCGACGTGCGCAAGGACGTCATCGCGCTCGGCAAGCGGCACGGCCTGCCCATGTTCAGCCACGACGACCTGACCGTCGAGCATGTCGAGATGGCGCTCGCCGAGGGCATCCGCGTCGCCGAATTCCCGGTGAGCCTCGTCGCCGCCCGCGCGGCACGCCAGCACTCGATGCTGAACGTTGCCGGCGCGCCCAACATGCTGCGCGGCGGCTCGCAATCGGGCAACGTCGCCGTCTACGATCTCCTCGCCGAGGGTCTCGTCGACATCCTCGCCTCCGACTACGTGCCGCGCTCGATGCTCGACTGCGCGTTCATGGTGGCGCGCGAGCGCGAGCTCGGCATCGAGCTGCCGGAAGCGGTGCGCATGGTGACCAGCGCCCCGGCGCGCGCCTGCGGGCTCGAGGATCGCGGGGAGATCCTGCCCGGCCTTCGTGCCGACATCATCCGCGTTCATCTGGTTGACGATTTTCCAGTGATACGTTCCGTCTGGCGAAGTGGCCGAATCGTCAATTGAGTGTTCTCGAGTAAGACATGACCGAACTGCTTGTAAGCAATGCCGTCGTCGTCACGCGCGACAGCGTCATCAACGGCAGCATCGCGGTGAGCGGCGGCCTGATCGCCGAAATCGGCGAAGGAGCCAGCCAGCTGCGGGAGGCCCTCGATTTCGAGGGCGACTACCTCATCCCCGGCTTCGTCGAGGTGCATACCGACAATCTGGAAAAGCACCTGCAGCCGCGCCCGGGCGTGATGTGGCCCTCGGCCAACGCCGCCGTCCTCTCGCACGACGTGCAGATCGCCGGGGCCGGCATCACAACCGTCTTCGACGCCGTCTCGGTTGGCGAATACTCGGCCGCGAGCGCGAGGCGGCAGATGATCGTGACCACGGTCGAGACCGTCTCCAACCCGCGCATCCGCGAGGTCCTGAAGGCAGAGCACCTGCTGCACCTGCGCTGCGAGCTCGCCGATCCGGCGGTGATGGACATCTACCAGCCGATCGCCGGCAACCCCTTCGTCAAGCTCGTCTCGCTGATGGACCATACGCCAGGCCAGCGGCAATGGGCGGACCTAGAGAAGTGGCGGCAGTTCAACCGCGACAAGAAGTGGACCGACATGGAGTTCGAGGCGATGGTGGCCAAGCGCAAGGCCGATCAGGCCAAGCACGCCGAAATCCATCGCCGCTCGGTCATCGCGCTCGCCCGCCACTACGGCACCGTAATGGCGAGCCACGACGACACCACGCGCGAGCACGTGGAAGAGGCGGTAGCCGAAGGCATCGCCATCTCCGAGTTTCCGACGACGCTGGGCGCTGCCGGCCATGCGGCCAAGCGCGGCATGAAAGTCGTGATGGGTGCCCCGAACGTCGTGCGCGGCGGTTCGCATTCGGGCAACGTCTCGGCCATCGAGCTCGCCCAGCGCGGGTTCCTCGACGGGCTCTCGTCCGACTACGTGCCGGCAAGCCTGATGCAGGCGGTATTTCTACTCGCCGGCAACGACGGCATCGCGTTGCCGAAGGCCGTGGCTATGGTTTCCGCCAATCCCGCCGAGATGGTCGGGCTCACCGACCGCGGCGTCATCGAAGCCGGCAAGCGCGCCGACTTCAGCCGCGTGCGGCTGGTCGAGGGCATGCCGGTGGTGCTGGGTGTGTGGCGCGAGGGGCAGAGGATCTGCTGAGTGGGCGGCGCGTTTCTATGTCTGTCGCTCCACGAGGGCAGCCAGTTGTGTGGCCACCGTGCCCCAACCCTCATGGAAGCCCATCTCCTTATGCCGGCCGCTGTCGGCGGCGTTGCGATGCATGACATGGGCGACATACTCGGTGCCTTGCGGATGGTCGTTGAGGCTGATGACGGCGGTGATGGCGACGAACGGCTCGTCAACCGGGCGCCAGCCGCCGGCCATGGTGTTGGTGAAGACGATGCGGTGTCCGTCCTGGACATCGAGGTAGCAGGCGGTCAGGTGCGGCACGAACGCGCCGCCATCCTCGCTCATACGCGTCACCAGCCCACCGCCCGGGCGCACGTCCATCTCGACCACCTGGCAGCGCGTGGGTGCGGGCACCCACCACTGCTCGAAGCTCTTGGGGTCCGTCCATGCGCTCCAGACGGCGGAGCGCGGTCCCTTGATGATCCGCTCGATCTTGAGGTCGAGCGAGGGGTCGAACGTTGGCGTCATTTATCCGTGTCCCTGTTCTGTGTGACGAACCGCTCCAGTCGATCGGTGCGGGTTTCCCAGACGGCGCGCTGCTCGGAGAGCCACGCTTCGGCCGCCGCGAACGTCGTCCTGTTGATGGCGCAGGTGCGCACGCGCCCCTGTTTTTGCGTGCGGATCAGCCCGCTGCCTTCGAGCAGGTGGATATGCTTCATGAAGGAAGGCAAGGCCATGTCGAAGGGCTTTGCCAACTCGCCGACACTCGCCGGCCCGTCCCCCAGACGGCGCAGCACCGCCCGCCGGGTCGGGTCGGCCAGAGCCTGGAAGATGCCGTCGAGGTGCGAATACTGATCCATAAGGCTAAGTATCATGATGCAATACTTAGCGCAATGGCTAAGTTTCTGCGACGTGATTAGGCGAGTGCCGGCACGCCGCCCGAGCGGCCTTTGATGCGCGACGCCGGGGTATGCCCCTCCCGCGCAATCATGCCGAAGAGGTCTCGTGGGTCTTCCGGCTCGGCAAGGATATCGAGATCCTCCACCAGCCCACTGTCCTGTATCCGGTCGCGCAGGTATCGCAGTGCCGAGAAGTCCTCGATGGCAAAGCCGACCGAGTCGAAGATGGTGATCTCACCGGCACTGCGGCGGCCGGGCTTTCTGCCGGCGATCACCTCCCAGAGTTCGGTGATGGGATAGTCCTGCGGCAATTGCTGGATCTCGCCTTCGATACGCGATTGCGCGGCGAGCTCTACGAAGATGCGGGCGCGCTCTAGGATATCCGGATGCAGCTCCGTCTTGCCCGGGCAATCGCCGCCGATGGCGTTGATGTGCACGCCGGCGCCGACCATGTTGTCCGAGAGGATCGTTGCCCGGCGCTTGTCGGCGGTGACGGTGGTGATGATATCGGCGCCGGCGACCGCCTCCTGCACCGAGGTGCATCTGACGATGGAGAGGCCTGAACCAGCAAGATTGCGGGCGCATTTTTCCATGGCCGCCGGATCAATGTCGAAGAGCCGCACCTCCTCGATGCCCAACACCACCTTGAAGGCCAGCGCCTGGAATTCGGATTGGGCGCCGTTGCCGATGAGCGCCATCACCCGGCTGCCGGGCCGGGCAAGGTGTCTCGCCGCAACCGCCGAGACCGCGGCGGTGCGCAGGGCCGTGAGGATGGTCATCTCCGACACGAAGAGCGGATAGCCGGTCGCCACGTCCGCCAGGACGCCGAAAGCGGTGACGGTCTGCAGGCCCTTGCGCATGTTGGCGGGGTGGCCGTTGACATATTTGAAGCTATAGAGACTGCCGTCGCTCGTCGGCATCAGCTCGATGACGCCGTCGCGCGAGTGGCTGGCGATGCGCGGCACCTTCTCGAAGGCCTCCCAGCGGGCGAAATCCTCCTCGAGGTAGCGCGCGAGCCCGGAGAGGACCGGTTCAACTCCCGAGCGCGCAAGAAACTTCAACATGTTCGAGACGCTGACGAATTGAACCATTTCGGGGCTCCGCTTCAGTAGGAAATCGTCGGCCTATCCATCACGCTGCGCCCGAACAGCGAGGCGACGAGATCGACCATCAGACGGGCGGTCTTGCCGCGTTCGTCGAGGAACGGGTTGAGCTCGGCGACATCGAGCGAGGTCATTAGGCCGCTGTCGCAGATCAGCTCCATGACGAGGTGCGCCTCGCGAAAGGTCGCGCCGCCCGGCACGGTGGTGCCGACGGCGGGCGCGATCTCGGGATCGAGGAAATCGACGTCGAGGCTGACGTGGAGGAGGCCGTTGGCGGCCCGCACGCGCTCGATGAACCCCATCAGGAGGCTGGACATGCCGAGCTGGTCGACGCGGCGCATGTCGTGCACCTCGACCTTGTGCTGGCGCAGCGCCGCGCGCTCGGCGGGATCGACCGAACGGATGCCGATCATGGCGATGTTGGCCGGATCGACCGTCGCCTCGAGATCGGGGAAGACGCCGGCAAAACCCGACAGGCCCGTGACATAGGCGAGCGGCGTGCCGTGGAGATTGCCGCTCGTAGTGGTGTCGGGCGTGTGGAAATCCGAATGCGCGTCGAGCCAGAGGACGAACTGCGGGCGGCCACTCGCCCGCGCCGCTCGCGTCACGCCTGCGACGGTGCCGGCCGACATGGAATGGTCGCCGCCGAGAAATACGGGAAAGAGCCCCTGCCCGACTGCTCGCGCGCCCGCTTCTGTCGCCGCCTCGATCCAGCCGATGGTTTCGCCGAGGTCGTGGATCGCGCCGTTGGCGTGCGTCATGTCGCCTAGGATCCTCGGGGCAAGGTTGCCCCAATCCTCAACCGTATGGCCGAGCTCGCGGATCGCATCGCCGATCCCGGCCGTGCGCAATGCGTCCGGCCCCATCAGGCACCCTTTCTGGTGGGTGCCGGCCTGGGTCGGCACCCCGATGAGAATGACGCGCCTGCCCTCGCTCATGTCCTGCCTCGCTGGATGTATCGGTCGGGCGCCACGCCCTCCATGGGCTCGTTCATCGAGCCGCGCTGCAGGAAAGCGTGGCACTCCCTCCCTGACATCCTAGCCGAAGTAGGCCACAGGTTTCGGACAGCCGGAACGCGCTATCCTGCGCAATACCGATTACGGATTATCCGTTTTGCGCTATGCTTGCGCCGTTATGGACACTCTCGACCAGCAGATCATCGATGCCTTGCGCCGAGACGGGCGCGCCTCGGTCTCCGATCTAGCTGCCCGGTTCGGCGTCACCCGCACCACGGTGCGCACCCGCATGGAACGGCTTGAGGCGAGCGGTGAAATCCTCGGCTACACGGTGGTGCTGCGCAACGACGAGCAGGCGCTGCCGGTGCGCGGCATCATGCTCATCAAGATCGCCGGCAGCGGCAGCGAGCGCATCATCGGCCTGATCAACGGCATGCCGGAAGTGTCGGCCATCCACACCACGAACGGCGCGTGGGACATCATCGTCGAGCTCGGCACCGAGACGCTTTCCGGCCTCGATGATGTTCTGCGCCGCATCCGCCTCATCGACGGGGTGCTTTCGAGCGAGACGAACCTTTACCTGACGACCAAGCGCGCCGGCCGAAGGGCGGGGCGGTAATGGCTCAGAACACCACCGCCTGCACGCGCAGCGGCTTGCCGATGGTCAGGGTATCGCCAACCTGCGTCAACGACCCGGTTTCGGCATCGCGGGAGAAGACGACGATCGAATCCGAGTGCTGGTTGGCGACAAGCAGGTGCCGGCCCGAAGGCGTGATGGAAAAGCTGCGCGGCCAGCGCCCGCCGCTCGGCGTGGTGCCGAGGAAGGCGAGCGTGCCATCGGCGGCGACCGAATAGGTCGCAATGGAATCATGCACGCGGTTGGAGGCGTAGAGGAAGCGCCCGTCCGGGGAGAGGTGGATATCGGCCGCCCAGGTCTGCTCGGTAAAGCCTTCCGGCAGCATCGAAAGCTCTTGCAGGCGCGTCAGGCTCTCGCCGTCATAGGCGAGCACCGTGACGGTCGCCGCGATCTCGTTGGCGACATAGACGAACTTGCCGTCGGAGTGGAAAACGAAGTGGCGCGGGCCTGCTCCGGGCGTCGCATCGTAGACGAAGGAGCGGACGAGCTCGCCGCCTTCCAGGCGATAGGCGACCAGCTCGTCGGTGCCGAGATCGGCGACGAGATAGTAGCGCCCATCCGGCGTCTGCTGCACGCTGTGCGCATGGCTGCGCTCCTGCCGGTCGGCGCGGGGGCCGAGCGTGCTGAAGTGGGCAGCGCTCGCCAGCGGCGTGCCGATGCGGCCGTTTTCTCCGAGCGGATAGACCGCCACGGCCTGGTCCGGCCCGCCGGTGCCTTCACTATAGTTGGCGACCGCCAGATGCCCATCGCGGGTGACCGTGACGTGGCAGGTGGTGCGCCCGAGGGTCGGCTGCTTGTTGAGGTAGGTGAGCGTGCCGGCGGCCCTGTCGAAGGCGTAGGCGCTGACCGTGCATTCGTACCAGGGCACGACCTCCGATACGGCGTAGACGCGCGCGCTCGCTGTATCGACTTCGAGGAAAGTCGGGTTGTCGATGTCGTCGGCGACTGTGACCGGGGTGAACACCCGCGTCTCCTCATCGAAGGTCAGCACGGCGATCCCCTGCCCCGGCGTGATGGCTTCGCCCGTGCGGTTGATCGAGCCGACGAAAACGTGGACGAGGGAGGAAGCCATGGCGTGTACGATCCGAGGGTTGCGGCGCGCAAGGCTTCACCGTTTCCGGTTTTCAGTTCAAGTCCCCGAATTTGTAAATTTCTCGTCCGGAATCCGAAGATCAGCCGCCAAACCGTTTAGTCTGCCTGCGAATTCGGCTAGGATTCCAGCCGCTTGGATCCCCGAGGGAGGATGATGTGGCCGAACGTGCACTGGTGGTCGCCGGGCCGCGCGAACTCGCCTTCGAAGATATCGCGACGGGCGAACTGCCGGTTGGTGCGGTGCGGGTGCGCACGCTCTACTCCGGCATCAGCGCCGGCACGGAGCTCTCGCAGTATCGCGGCACCAGCCCCTTCATGCACCGTCAGTGGGACGTGGCGAACCGGGTGTTCCGTGATGGGGAGCCAAGCTGGAGCTATCCGGTGCGCAACCTCGGCTACGAGGAGGTCGGGGAGATCGTCGAGACCGGTAGCGCGGTCAACCGCTTGCGAGTCGGACAGCGCGTCTTCGGCACGTGGGGCCATCGCACCGGCCACGTGATGAGCGAGGCCGACGCGCTCGACCGACTGATGCCGGAGGGCGCGGACCCGCGCATCGGCATCTTCTCTCATATCGGCGCGGTGGCGCTAAACGGCGTGCACGATGCGCAGATCCGCATAGGCGACCTCGTCGTGGTCTTTGGGCTCGGCGTGCCCGGCCAGATCGCCGCGCAGGCGGCGCGCGCCTCTGGGGCGACGGTGGTCGGGGTCGATCCCGTGGCCTCGCGGCGCGAGCTCGCGCTGAAGCTCGGTGCCGACCGGGTGCTTGACCCGACGGCGGTTTCAGTTTCCGACACGATCAAGTCGGAGACAGGCGGGCGGGGTGCGGATGTGTGCATCGAGGTTTCCGGGGCCGCGACGGCGCTCGCCGAGGCGATGCGAACCGTCGCCTATGCGTCGCGTGTGGTGGCGCTCGGGTTCTTCCAGGGCGAGGCCCGGGGGCTGATGCTGGGCGAGGAATTCCACCACAACCGCATCGAAGTGATCTCGAGCCAGATTTCCGGTGTCGCGCCGGCCGTGAGCCACCGCTGGAGCAAGCTGCGGCTCTGGCAGTCGGCGGTGCGCTTGCAACACGAAGGGCGGCTGAGCCTCATGCCGCTCATCACCGATACGGTGCCCTTTGCGGAAGCACCGGCGCTTTTCGCCCGGCTGGACAAAGGCGATCCGGCGATCATGCAATCCGTCCTCAATTTCGGAGATATTTCATGAGTCCTCTTCGTGTCGGCCTGCTCGGCCCCGGTGGAATCGGCGCGCGCCACATCAAAGCGCTGGCGCAGCTGCCGGAGGAAGGCGAGCTCGTTGCCTGCTGCGGGCGGGATGCCGAACGCACGCAGGCGTTCACGACGGAGCATGGCGGCGCGGTCTACACCGACTTCGATGCAATGTTGACGCGCGAGGCGCTGGACCTCCTCATCGTCGCCCTGCCGCCCTTCGCGCATACCGGCCAGGTCGAGGCGGCGGCGCGCAAGGGCGTGCATCTGCTGGTCGAAAAGCCCATCGCGCTCGATATGGTGCGCGCCGACACCATGGTCGAAGCCGCCGACGCCGCCGGCATCGTTGCCGCCTGCGCCTTCATGTACCGATTCGGCGAGGCGGTGGAACGGTGGGAGACGGCCGACACCGGCCGGCCGGGCATGTTCACCGGCTTCTTCCACTGCAATTCGCTGCATTCGCCCTGGTGGCGCGAGCGGGCGTTGTCGGGCGGGCAGACGGTGGAGCAGCTGATCCACATCGTCGACCTTGCCCGCCATACGCTCGGCATGCCGGAGACCGTCTACGCCAAGGCCGCCAACCTCTTCCACCGCGACGTTCCGCGCTACGACACCGAGGACGTCAGCGCCATGATCCTCGGCTATGAGGATGGGCGGATCGGACTGCTCAATGCTTCCAATGCGGCCGCGCCAGGCAGGTGGGAAAAGGGCTGGAAGATCATTTCCGAACGGATGACGGGGAGCTTCACCGATTTCAACGCGGGCGAGCTGACGCGCTCGGCGAGCGAAGGCGGCAGCGAGACGGTGATGAGCGAGCGGGACGTGTTCGTCGCGCAGCTTGCCGACGTGGTCGGCGCGATCCGGGACGGGCGCAAGGCCAAGGTACCGCTCTCGGAAGGTGCGGACTCGCTGCGCATCGCGCTGGCGGCGCGGCGATCGGCGGAGGAAGGGCGCGAGGTGGTGGTTTAGGCTTCGTGCCCACGCCCTCGTGGTTCGAGGACGCGGGAAGGCCCCCTCACCCGACGGCTTCGCCGTCGACCTCTCCCCCAAAGGGAGAGGTGCGGGCTCCCCAGGCGCGATGCCTCCTTCACCTCTCCCTTCGGGGGAGAGGTCGGTGCGCAGCGCCGGGTGAGGGGGCCTTCCTCACATACTGATTCAACGCCCTCACGCTCCCGGAGAGATTCCGCCCACTGCCCTAACCCTTTACGGCAGAATCCCTTTCACGCCCAGTCCAGGAACTCCAGTACCATCGCCGCCGTCCAGGTGAAGCGGCCGCCGCCTAAGGGTTCGCCGGTCATCGGATCATAATATTCGGCAAAGCCGCTTTGCTGGATGAGTTCGAGGCTCGAGGCGATGATGCGGTCGGCGACGGCCGTCTTGCCGGCAGCGGCAAGGCCGTCGACGATGAGATAATTGCACACCAGCCAGACGGGGCCGCGCCAGTAACGCTTGGAGTCGAACCGCGCATCTGCTGGGTCGTGGCTCGGCACGAGGTATTTCGCCCTCTCGCCCATCCGCTCGATGGTGCGGGCGATGGCGCGGGCGCGCTCAGCGGGAATGGTGGCGAAGACCGGCAGCAGGCCGCCGATGGAAGCGCTGTCGACGAGGTTGCCCGTCGTGCGATCGAGGCAGAGATACTGTCCGTGACTCTCACTCCACAGGCGATCGAGCGCGGCGAGGCCCTTTTCGGCCCGGGCGCGGTTGGCAGTGGCGATTTCGCTCTCCCCTAGCGCTTCGGCGACCATGGCAAGATCAGCGCAGCCGCGGATGAGGATGGCGTTGAAGCCGGGATCGACGATCTGGAACGGCGAGGCGTCGTGGAGCTTGCTGTTGTCCCAGCCGAGCTTGCGGAAATGCTCGACCAGCCAGAGATACCGATCGTACTGGGCCTTTGTCGGGCGGTGGGCGGGATCGGCATGCTGGGTGTCGCGGCGGGTATAGGGCGCGATGCCTTCGGTGGGCACGCGCTCGAACGCCTCGTCCCAGTCGATGGAGTTGTCGCGGCCGGCCTCCCAGGGATGGAGGATAGCCACCAGGCCTTCGCCGTGCGGATCGCGGTTGGCGTAGAACCAGGCGGACCATTTGTCGATCTTGCGCAAAAGCTCGCGCGCCCTCCGCTCGGCCGCTGTGCGGTCCTTGGCGCGCTCGAAGAGCTGGCGGAGCGCAAAGCCCGCGATGGGCGGCTGGGTGATGCCGGAGGTCGCCGTCGGTCGGCCGGTCGCCCAGACGTCCGGGCCCGGGAAATAGCCGTCGTCGTGCACGTGGAAGACGATGTGCGGCACCATCCCGTCGGGCCACTGGTGCTCGAACAGCGTCTCGATCTCGGTCCAGGCGCGGTCCTCGTCGTAATAGTTCTGCCCGAGCGCGGTGAAGCAGGAGTCCCAGTTCCACTGGAAGGGATAGAGCCCTTTGGTCGGCACGGTATAGCTGCCGCGGTCGTTCTCCTTGAGCACCTCGACGGCATGGTCGAAGACGCGGGACTTATCGAGGGTGGTCATGGCAAGGCACTCTACTTCCTAGGGGCTCCGGGGATGCGCGCGAGCAGGCCGCCATCGACCCGCACCGTCTCCCCGGTCATAAAACTGTTGGCATCGGAAAGAAGGAAAGCGATCACCGCCGCCACCTCCTCCGGCCTGGCGCGGCGGCCGAGCGGGTGCATGGCGTCGATCTCGGCCGAAAGCATTTCGGGATCTGGATCCTGCTCGATGGCCCAGCGCAGCATCGGCGTATCGACGGAGCCCGGCGCGACCCCCAGCACGCGCACGCCATGCTCAGCCTCGTCCATCGCCATGGCGGTGACGAGGCCGACGAGCCCGTGCTTGGCGACAACATAGGCCAATGCGCCCTTCTGGGCGGCCATGCCTTGCACCGAGGCGGTGAGGCAGATGGCGCCGTGGTGGCGGCGCAATTCCAGCATTGCGGCCTTGGCGATGTTGAAGCCGCCGGTGAGGTTGACCGAAATCACTTCATCCCATGTGGCCAGGGTCGTGGTCACCACATCGCCGTAGCGCTGGATGCCGGCATTGTGGGAGACGGCCGAGATACCGCCGAAGCGCTCGACGCCTTCGCGCACGGCCCGCTCGCAATCCTCAAGGGAGGCAACGGAGCCAGTGACGGCGAGGATATCGCTGCCGAGGGACCGTGCCGCCTCGCCGAGTGCTTCGCCGTTGCGGTCGAAGAGCACCATCGAGCGACCGAGACCGGCGAAGGCTTCGACAACGGCGCGGCCGATGCCCATGGCGGCACCGGTGACGAGAATGGCGGCGCTCTCAGAACTCATCGGCAAGCCTTTCCGCCGCTGCGAAGATTTCCGCGATCTTCGCGTGGCCGGTATCGTTGGGATGGACCATGTCCTCGCAGACGAGCGCGTCGCCGCCCTCCGCCCCCATGCGTTCGTTGACCGGCGCATAGAATGTGCCGTACTGGCGGGCGATCGCCTCGACAGCCTCGACATGCGCCTCAAACCGCTCGCGCGTCTGGCCGGTGAAGCCCTCCGAGCCGACGGTGAAGCCGGCATCGGGGATGTGCGGCGGGCTGCCGAGGCAGATCATCTCGGGCCGAAAGCCGGCCGTGACGAGATTGCCGACGACATCGCGGTAGTCGCGGATGAAGCCTTCGATGTTGAAGGTCTCCGGCGCACCGATATAGCGGGCATCGTTGAAGCCGTAGAGGACGGCGATGCAATCTGCCCGATCGGCGCCAAGCAGGTCCGACTTGTGGCGCGACCAGCCGTTGTTGGAACGGGGCGCGCCGCCCATTGCCGGCGAGTTCTGCATCACGGTGCCCGGAATGCCTTTGTTGATGAGGGCGCAACCCAACCGCGACGCGAGGAGGCTTGCCCAGCTCCGTTCCGGCGTCGTCGCCGACATGCCGAAGGTGATGCTGTCGCCGAACGTGGCGAGCGTGCGGGCGCCGCCCCTTTCACGGATAGTGGCGACGAAATCGCTCATGACTGCGGCTCCAGGAATTCGAGAACCATTGCAGCGGTCCAGCTGAAGCGCGCGCCGCCGAGCGGAGCGCCGTCGCGCGGATCGTAGTATTCGGCAAAGCCGCTTTGCTGAATCAATTCAAGGCTGTCGGCGACGATCCTGTCGGAGAGATTCACCTGCCCTGCGCGCTTCAGCCCATCGGCGATCATGTAGTTGCAGACGAGCCATACGGGACCGCGCCAGTAGCGCTTGAGGTCGAAGCGCGGATCGGTCGGGCTGTGGCTGGGGACGAGGTAGCGCACATGCTCAGCCATCGCCTCGAGCGTTGCCGCAATGGCCCGCGCGCGACCCGCCGGGATCGGGGCGAACACCGGAATCAGGCCGCTGATCGAAGGACTGTCAACCAGCCTGCCGCTCACGCGGTCGCGGCAGAGATATTGGCCGTGCTCGGCGCTCCAAAGTCCATCAAGGGCGGCGAGGCCCCGTTCGGCTCGGTTGCGGTTCCTGCCGGCGATCTCGGCCTCTCCCAGCGCCTCGGCAAGGTCCGCTACTTCAAGGCAGGAGCGGATGAGGATGGCATTGAAGCCGGGATCGACGATCTGGAATGGCGAGGCGTCATGCAGGCGGCTGGTGTCCCATCCTAGACCGCGGAAGTGCTGCACCAGCCAGAGGTAGCGGTCGTACTGCGCCTTGGTTGGGCGCGTCGAGGGATCGGCGTGCTTCAGGTCGTTGCGCTCATAGGGCATCACACCCTCGGTCGGCACGCGCTCGAAGGCTTCATCCCAATCGATTGAATTGTCGCGGGATTCCCATGGGTGGATGATGGCGACGAGACCTTCGCCCTGCGGATCGCGGGTACGGTAGAACCAGTCGTGCCAGGCATCCGCTCTGGCAAGAAGCACCCGTGCGTGCGCCTCGTCGCCGCTTCGCCGCCACAGCTGATTGACGGCAAAGCCCGCGATGGGGAGCTGCGTGATGCCGGAGGTCGGGATCGGCCGGCCGGTGCTCCAGACCTCGGGGCCGGGAAAATAGGCCGGCGCCGGCTCGTGGAACACCATGTGCGGCACCATGCCGTCCGGCCATTGATGCGCGAAGAGCGTCTCGATCTCCGTCCAGGCGCGGTCGAGATCGTAGTGGGACTGGCCGAGGGCGGTGAAGCACGAGTCCCAGTTCCACTGGAAGGGATAGAGACCCTTGGTCGGCACGGTGTAGCTGCCGCGGTCGTTCTCGCGCAGCACTTCGATCGCCCGGAGCCTCGCGTCATGATCGTGGGCGTTCATCCTTTGCGGCCTCACACCGCCGCCGTTGTTTCAGGATCGAACCAGCGCACCCGGTCGGGCTTGGGCACGAGGCTCAGCTCATCGCCGGGCGAGACGCGGATGTCGGAATCGAGGACGGCGCGGAACATGGCGCCGTTGACTTCGGTCGTCACCAGCGTGTGCGCACCCAAGGGCTCGACGACTCGCGCGGTAGCCTTGAGCCCGCCGGGCGCAATATCTACGTCTTCCGGCCGGATGGCGAAGTCAAGCCGCTCGCGGCCGGCGTCCGGCCCCTCGACGGTGATGCCGGCGACATTCCACCTGCCCTCGCCTTCCCTGGTCGCCGGGATGAAGTTCATCGGCGGGTTGCCAATGAAGCTGCCGACGAACCGGGCGGCCGGGTTGCGATAGACCTCGACCGGGGTCGCCGCCTGCACGATGCGCCCCTGGTTCATCACCGAGATGCGGTCGGCAAGGCTCATCGCCTCCACCTGGTCGTGGGTGACGTAGATGGTGGTGGTCTTGCTCGCAGCGAGCACGCCCTTGAGCTCCGCGCGCATCTCGAGGCGCAGCAGCGCATCGAGGTTGGAGAGCGGCTCATCCATCAGGATCACGTCCGGCTCCATGGCAAGAGCACGGGCAACGGCGACGCGCTGGCGCTGGCCGCCCGAGAGCTGGCCGGAATAGCGCTTGAGGAGCTGCTCGATATGCATGAGCTCGGCGGTGCGGGTGACGCGCCCGTCGATCTCGGCCTGCGGCAGCTTCTTCATCCGCAAACCGAAGGCGATGTTCTCGAAGACGGTGAGGTGCGGGAAGACCGCATAGTTCTGGAAGACCATGGCGATGCCGCGTTCGCGCGGCGGCAGGTGGTCGACACGGCGCCCGCCGATCCATACCTCGCCCTGGGTCGGCGTCTCGAGGCCGGCGACGATGCGCAGGAGCGTGGTCTTGCCGCAACCCGACGCGCCCAAGAGCACCATGAACTCCTGATCGGAAATGGTCAGGTCGATCGAGTGCAGGGCCTTGAAGCTGCCGAAGCTCTTGGCGACGTTCTTGATGACAATCTCAGCCATTGGAATAACTCCTAGCGGTTTGCGATGCCCCACATCGCAAAGAGGTACTTGCGCACCGCGAAGATGAAGATGAGCGCCGGAATGACCAGCGCCGCGCCGCCGGCAAACTTCAGGTGCAGCGGCGAAACGTTGAGGCTCTGGATGAGGAAGGCCGTCAGCGTGCGGTTCTCGATGGTCATGACCGCGGCGGCGAACACCTCGTTCCAGGAGATGGTGAAGGCAAAGACTGCCGAAGCCGCGATGCCGGGCAGCACCAGCGGCAGCACGACCTTGCGGAAGGCCTGCCAGCGGTTGCAGCCGAGCGTCCAGGCGGCCTCCTCGAGCTCGATGGGGATCCCCGAGAACAGCGAGAAGGTGATGAGGACGGCAAAGGGAATGGCGAGCACGGTGTGCACGATGGCCAGACCCAACGCCGTATCGTCGAGGCCGACGCGGATGAACATCACCGCCAGCGGCAGCGCGAGGAGCGGCAGCGGGAAGGCGCGAGTCATCACCACCAGTAGGCGGAAGGCCTCCTTGCCTGGGAAATCGAAGCGGGAGAGCGCGTAGCCGGCAGGAGCTCCCAGGCCAATGGAGAGAACCATCGTCAGCACCGCCACCAGCACCGAGTTCCACAACGCCCGCGCCACCCCGGCAAAGGAGAGGAAGAACTGCACCGAGCCGAAATCGAAGGACGGGATGCCGGTCTTGGGGAAGCCCGTCACCTCGGCTGGCGAGGAGAGCGTGTTGACGATCAACAGGTAGATCGGCACCAGCACCCAGACGCAGAGCAGCACGGTCGAGGCGATGAGCAGGAACCGGCCGGCAGCGCGGGCATCGCTTACCGAGCGCGGCACATCGGTGATGACGGCGTCGGTCATATCCGGGCCTCCTTGGGAACGCGCAGGACGCGCAGGAAGAAGAGCGTCGAAGCGATGGAGATGGCGAGGATCACCAGCGCATAGGCCGAGGCGACATTGCGGTCCTGAAGGGCAAACTGCCACTGGAAGGTCTCGCCCATCAGCACGGGCAGCGTGGTGCCGCCGAGGGCGACGACCACGGCGAAGACCTCGAAGGCGGCAAGGGTCCGCAGGATCAGCGCCGACTGCAGGCTCGGCCGCAGCATCGGCAGGGTGATCTTGACGAACCGCTTCCAGGGACTCGCGCCGAAGACTTCGGCCGCCTCATAGTATTCGCGCGGGATGAGGCCCATGCCGGAGACGAGGATCACCATGACGATGGCAGTTGCCCGCCAGACCTCGGCGAGGATGACGGCGAGGAAAATCACCCAGATGTTCTGGTAGCCGAGGAAGAGGATCGGCTGTTCGATGATGCCGAGGCCATACAGGACGGAATTGAGGAAGCCCGACTGCTCGAAGATCGCCAGCCAGATGATGCCGGCGGCAAGGTCCGAGAGCCCGAGCGGAATGGTGAAGATGTAGAGGATCGCGCTGCGGCCGGTCTTCAGCTTGGTGACGATCGAGGCCATGGACAGCGCCATGACGAGCTGGATCGGCACGACAATGGCGGCCAGCACGATGGTGTTGGTGAGCGCGGTGCCGAACTTCCAGTGCGACGTCATGGTCTGCACATGCTGGAGGGTGAAGCCCTCGGGCCCCGAGAACGCCAGCACGGCGATCTGGACGAACGGATAAAGGAAGAAGACCAGCAGAAAGAGTGTTGCCGGCAAAAGCAGCGCATATGGCAGGAATCTGGGTGTCATGGCACCGCTCCCCATGGCGCGCGGGGCGACACCCCCCTCCCGTCCTCCCCCGCAAGGGGGGAGGTGCACTCCGGTGTTCGGGACGGGATAGTGCCATGAGCACTATGCCACACCTCCCCCCTTGCGGGGGAGGACGGGAGGGGGGTCTGCCGAACCATCGCGGCCTCCATCAGCCAGTAGTCGGACGCCGCCCGGCGCCGGAGCGTCGGGCGGCGGGGAGGAACCTATTCGACCGGGCACGGCCCTTCGGACGGCTCGTCGGGAATCCAGCACGGCGCGTTGGCCTGTTCCATCAGGCTGGCCAGCGCGTTCCCCTGCTCGTCGAGCACGGCGCGCACGTCCTGATTGGCGAGGACGATACGCTCGAAGGTGTCGGTATAGACCTGGTTGAACTGGCCACCGAGATCGCCGAGTCCTACCGGCAGCAGTGCCGGCAGCGCGTCTTCGCCGCCCGTCATGGTGGAGATCGCTTCGCCCAGCGCCTGGGCCGAGGGCGGCAGGTCGTCGGGCAGCGGAGCGTCGGTGACGGGATAGAAATTGGTGGCGAGGAGCGTCGCGACCTGCGTTTCCGGCTGCATCATATAGGCAACGAGGGCCTTCGACTGCTCGATGTCCGGCGCACCCTGCGGCACGGCGATCCCCGCGAGCACCGGCATGAAGCCGCGGCCGGCCGGGCCCGAAGGCGCCGGGAAGGCGACGAAGTCGTCCGGACGCTGGTTGAAGGCGTCGGCGAGCCGGGCCACGTGGTCGAAGGCCACCCAGACGTCGCCGTTCAGCAGCTGTTCCTGCATGAAGGCATAGTTGGTCGAGGCGGGATTGGTGTACTGCCAAAGCTCCTTGAAGGTGTTCCACGCCGTCTCGGCCTCGGCCGAGCGGAACTTCGTGACCGTCGAGCCGGTATAGGACGGCAGCAGGAAGCCCTGGAAGAAGCGGTGCTTCAGACCCTGCGGACCGGCGGGGAAGCCGAACTTGGGCGAGCCGGTTTCGGTGGCCAGCACTTCCATCCAGTCGACGAGCTGCTCATAGGTCAGAGCGTTGATGTCGGCACCTTCGGGCAGGTATTCGAGCGCCTGCCGATTGGCCGCCATCACGTAATTGGCCTGCATCCAGGGAATGTAGAGCTGTTGGTCGGTGCCGAGCTTGCCGAGCTCGAGGAAGGTCTCGTTGACCTCCACCCCGCCGAGGTCGACGTCCGAAAGATCGGCCCAGCTGTCGGCATAGGTCGAAAGCTCGCCGTGCAACGCACCTACGATGCCTATACTGCCCGAGCCGGCCTCGAGCTCCGCCTCGAGGCGGGTGACGAACGGGCCGACCTCCTGGGGCTGGAAGTCCACTCCACCCTCGAACCCGGCCAGCACGTTCTCGCGCATGGCCTGCGTTTCCTCGATGGGCGAGGCCTGGGTCGACCAGAACAGCACCTGCGCAGAAGCGGCGACGGTGGCTGTCGCGGTCATGGCGGCTGCCAGCGCTCCCGCCAGCAGCAGCCGTGATTGGTTCTTCATCTATTCCTCCCTTGGTGTTTTGCGTTCACTGCGCTCGGTCCGGCGCGGGCCCGTGGCTTGCGCGCAGGATCAGGTTGGGCCGGATCAGCCGTGTCATGGGCTGGTCCGGTCGAGTTTCGATGACTTCAACGAGCATGTGCGCGATCTCGCTCGCGCAGGCCCGATTGCCGGAGTCGAAAGTGGTGAGCCCGGGGGGCGCATAGGCACTGGCGGTGATGTTGTCGAAGCCGACGACGGAGAGATCGCGCGGGATGGAGAGCCCTGCCCTCGCCGCCTCCTCCATCACCGTCAGCGCGATCTCGTCGAAAAGGCCGATGATCGCAGTCGGACGCGTCTCGGCATGCAGCATGCGGTTTATGGCAGCAACGCTCGCCCCGCGATCGAAGCGGGGGAAGGACTCGACGTCGAGCCGCACCGCCGGGTCGCCGCGCGCAGCAATGGCCCGGTGCAGACCCGTCTCGCGGTGGTGGCGGAAGGTCATGGCGTCAGAGATCGTGATGAGCCCGATATGCCGGTGGCCGAGCCCGTAGAGCATCTCGAACGCCTCGGCGAATGCCGTCTCGCCGTCGCTGTCGAGCCAGTGGTGGCGAGCGCGCGGATCGAGCAGGCGTCCATGGGCAACGAACGGGAAATTGCGGGCTGTGAGATAATCGATCCGCGTGTCGACTTCCGCGATGCGGGGCACCACGACCCCGTCGGCGCGCCCACTCTCGACCACGTGCCGCAGCACCGTAAGCTCGTCGCGCCCCTGCGGGACGGTGGCGAGGAACAGGTCCATCCCATGCGAAACCAATCCCTCGCCGAGGCCGGTGATGAACTCGCCGAGATAGGAGTCCGCGAAATTGAGCCCGCGGATGGGCATGACGAAGCCGGCAAAGCCGCTGCGTCCCAGCACGAGATGGCGGGCGGCCTGGTTGGGCACGTAGCCGAGTTCGCGCGCCGCCTCGGCCACGCGCTGACGGGTTTTGAGAGCGATCTGCTCGTGCCCGGCAAGCGCGCGCGAAACGGTCGTGATCGACACGTCCAGCCGCTCGGCAAGCTCCTTGAGCGTCTTTGCCCGTTGAGAAACCAGAATCGCCTCCCCGCGATTTGAACGTTTGCAATCGCTGATTTTCATTTTGCAAACGCTTTAAATTCGTCTCACGGGTTTGCGGGGATGTCAACCGCAGGACGTCTGATTGTGAAAAACCCGAGTTCTGGGATAGGGGGCGGCGAGTGCTGGATGGTCGCCGTTGATTCAATCAACAAATCTGATACAGATGATGGCGTCTTTGCTTTCAGCCGAAACCATTTGCCATGAGCCGCAATTTTCTGGTTGTCGACCCCGAGGAGGGCATCGAGGTCCTCAAGGGGCTCGCCTCGACGATCCGCGTGAAGATTCTCAAGCTTTTGCATGTCGAAGGGCCGATGAACGGCAACGAGATCGCCGAGCGGCTGGAGCTGCCGCAATCGACGGTCTCGACCAACATCCAGATCCTCGAGGGCGCCGGGCTCATCCGCACCGAGACGCAGAAGGCGCGCAAGGGCAACCAGAAGATCTGCCACTCGACGTTCGACGAGGTACTGGTGATGTTCAAGGAGGACATCACCCCTCTGCACGCCAATACCGTCGAGGTGGCGATGCCGCTGGGTCTCTATACCAGTTGCCAGGTCTCGGCGCCCTGCGGGCTCTGTTCGAGCGAGGGCATCATCGGACTCCTCGACGTGCCGGATACCTTCCTCGATCCGGAGCGGATGAAGGCCGGGCTCATCTGGTTCACGCGCGGATACGTGGAATACCAATTTCCCAACAACGCCAAGCTTTCGCAGAACAAGATCGACTCCATCGAGGTCTCGCTCGAGCTCTCCTCGGAAGTGCCGGGCACCTCGGCCGACTGGCCGTCCGACATCACGCTCTCGGTGAACGGCACCGAGATCGGCACGTGGACGTCGCCGGGCGATTTCGGCGACAAGCGCGGCGTCTACACGCCCTCCTGGTGGAAGCTCAAGGGCAGCCAGTACGGCAAGCTCAAGGGCTGGCGGGTGACCGAGAACGGCACCTACGTCGACGGGCTCAAGATTTCGCCGGTCTCCCTCAAGGATCTCGACCTCGAGAACCATCACTCGATCCGCCTGCGCATTGCGGTCAAGGAAGACGCCAAGCATCCGGGCGGCCTCAATATTTTCGGGCGCGGCTTCGGAAACTACGACCAGGATATCGTGCTACGCCTGACGACGGCGCGCTAGGAAGTCCGCCGCGCCTCTGCCTGCTTTTTATCCCGCATCCCCTCTTGCGCGCGCCTGCGCATGTCATGTACAACCGCGAACACTGATACAAATCAGAATATCGGGTTGATTGGAGGAGACGGATGAAAGCGACCGTAACGGCCCATAAGGACTACACGATCTCAAAGATCGACGACCGCGTCTACGGGGCGTTCCTGGAGCACCTCGGCCGCGCCATCTACGAGGGCATCTATGAGCCCGATCACCCGACCGCCGACGAGAACGGCATGCGCGGGGACGTCGCCAAGCTGGTTAAGGACCTCAATGTACCAGTGGTTCGCTACCCTGGGGGTAACTTTGTTTCCGCCTACAACTGGGAGGACGGCATCGGACCCAAGGAAGAGCGGCCGGTGCGGCTGGACCTCGCCTGGCACACCTCGGAAAGCAACGCGGTCGGTATCCACGAATTCGCCGACTGGTGCGCGACGGTTGGAACCGAGATGATGCTGGCGGTGAACCTCGGCTCGCGCGGCGTCGACGAGGCCCGCAACTTCCTCGAATACGTCAACCATCCCGGCGGCTCCTATTGGAGCGACCTGCGCATCAAGAACGGGCGCAAAGAGCCGTGGAACGTCAAGATGTGGTGCCTCGGCAACGAAATGGACGGCCCCTGGCAGGTCGGCCACAAGGACGCAACGGAATACGGCAAGCTGGCAGCCAACACGGCCCGCGCCATGCGCATGTTCGACAAGTCGCTCGAGCTGATCGTGTGCGGCTCGTCCAACTCGGACATGGCCAGCTATCCCGACTGGGAACGCATCGTGCTCGAGCACACCTATGATCACGTCGATCACATCAGCCTGCACATGTATTTCGGCAACCGCGACGACAACACGCCGAACTATCTCGGCCTCAGCCACAAGCTCGACCGCTATATCGAGACGGTGGCCGCCACCATCAAGCAGGTGAAGGCCAAGAAGAAGTCGAAGCGCGACGTCTATATCTCGTTCGACGAGTGGAACGTCTGGTATCACTCGAACAAGCAGGACCGGAAGATCCTCGACGGCAATGACGGCTGGCCACATGCGCCCGGATTGCTGGAGGACATCTACAACTTCGAAGACGTGCTGATGGTGGGGCTGATCCTCAACACCTTCATCCGCCGCTCGGACGTTGTGAAGATCGCCTGCATCGCGCAGCTGGTGAACGTCATCGCCCCGATCATGACGGAAAAGGGCGGCCCCGCCTGGGCGCAGACGATCTACTATCCGTACTACTTCGCGTCGGTCTACGGCCGCGGCACGGCGTTGCAGCTCCTCACCAGCTCGCCGGGCTACGAGACGACGCACGAGGCCGAGACCCCCTATGTCGACGTTTCGGGCGTTCACAACGAAGACGAAGGGACGCTGACGTTCTTCCTCGTCAACCGGCATGCGAGCGAAAGCATCGAGACGGAAGTGAGCCTCGAAGGATTCAGCAACGGCACGGTCCTCGACCACCAGGTGATGACGCACCCGGATCTCAAGGCCGTCAACACGGCCAAGAACCAGCAGGAAGTGGCGCCGCGCAAGGGCGACGGGGCCAAGCTTGCGGACGGCAAGCTGACCGTCTCCCTGCCCCCTTATTCCTATCAGATGGTGCGCATCAAACTTTGATCCACGGGGGTGTAAAATACCCCTCCAGATTCAATAGAATTTGAAGTTCTGCGCGCGGGCGCACTCCAAATCCGGAGTGCGCCCGTTTGCTTTCTATATCATGTTTTCGGGTTCGCATCATAATGTGCGTTGACAAGTTTGCGTCCTTGGATAGCATGTCCGGCGAGGTGCTGGAGGGCACTTCGCAGACGGGGCAACCAAGTCCCGACAAGGGAGGACATTGATGGATAGACGCAGTTTTCTGATCGGCACCACGGCTATCGGCGCGCTGATGGCCGCCGGCAACGGCCTGGCGTTCGCCCAGGACGCCGCCGAGGGCTCCGCGCCGGACCTGGCGCAGTTCCCGCGCAACGAAACCGTGATCGTGCACAACCCCGAAGGAATCATCCGCAATCCGGCCTGGTTCAACCTGTGGGTCGTGGGCGGCGGCGGCGGCACCAGCAACGGCCTGCACCAGCTGACGACCGATACGCTCTGGCTCATCGACCCGGACGCGGGCGTCGAGGGCGCGAGCGAGAACGCCGTCTACAACTCGCTGGCGGACGGCCCCTGGCAATACAACGACGACTTCACCGAGATGACGGTGAAGCTCAAGCAGGGCATCGCCTGGAGCGACGGCGTCGACTTCACGGCGGACGACGTGGTCTACACCGTCGAGAAGCAGAAGGCGACGCCGGGCATGCCCTTCAACGGCGCCTTCTCGACGCAGGTGGCGTCGGTCGAGGCGACCGACCCCTATACCGTCCACTTCACGCTCAACGCGCCGAATTCGCGCTTCCATACGCTTTTCTCGGTGCGCTGGACCGGCGCCTGGATCATGCCCAAACACGTCTTCGAGAACGTCGAGGACATCACCAGCTTCCCCAACAACCCCCCGGTCAGCCTGGGACCCTATACGCTCCATTCGTTCGATCCGAACGGCACCTGGTACATCTGGGAAAAGCGCCCGGACTGGGAGAAGACGGCACTGGGCATGGTGGGTGAGCCCAAGCCTCGCTTCATCATCTACCGGAACAACATCACCACCGACAACCGCCTCATCGAGATGCGCAACGGCAATCTCGACATGGTGCACGACCTGACGCCGGAAGGCACGTTCTCGATCGTCCAGCAGGACAGCCAGGTGCAGGGCTGGTTCCCGGGCTTCCCCTACGCGCACCCGGACCCCACGCTGGTGATGGCGATCTTCAACCATCAGAACCCAAAGTTCCAGGATAAGCGCGTCCGATGGGCCCTGGCGCTGATGCTCGACGCCCGGGCCATGTCGATGGCGTCCTACCGTGGCGCGGCGACCCTTTCGGCCATCTCCGTGCCCCCGACCGGCACACATCCGCGCGACTATCATGGTCCGCTCCAGGACTTCCTCATCAACTACGAAGTCGATACCGGCACCCGCAAGGTGAAGCCGTACGATCCGACCATCGGCATCCAGATCGCCGACATGGTGCGGCCGCAGTTCGGAGAGTCCGTGCCAACCGATGAGGCGGCCATCCGCAACGCCTTCGGCTATGGCTGGTGGAAGCAGGACATCGCGGCGGCCGAGGAACTGCTCACCGCCGCCGGCTTCACCAAGAACGGCAACCAGTGGATGATGCCCGACGGGCAGCCCTTCTCCTTCAGCGTCATGGTTCCGCAGGAAGGCGTGGTCAATCGCCTGGGCACCATCATCGCGCAGACCTGGACGCAGAACGGCGTGCAGGCGACCGCGGAAGTGGCCACGGACAGCTGGGACCGTCAGCGCGTCGGCAATTATGAGTGCAACATCGCCTGGGCGGTGGAAACCTGGGGCGGCCATCCGGACCTCAGCTTCTTCCTCGACAGCTATCACTCGTCCTACGTGGTCGAACCGGGCCAGTCCCAGCCCGACCGTAACTGGATGCGCTGGAGGGATCCGCGGCTCGACGAGATCATCGAGAAGATCCGCGGCATCGACTTCAACGATCCCCTGGGCATCGAGTACGGCCACGAGTTCGTCAAGCTGCACTTGGAAGAGATGCCGAACATTCCGATCATGGCGTACAACGTGTTCTCGATCCAGTCGAACCGGTTCTGGACGGGCTGGCCGAACGCGGAAAGGCCCTACGCCAATCCGGTGACCAACTGGTCGAACGGGCGTTACATCTTCACGCAGATCACGCCCGTCACCGCCTAAGCATCCCTCCCCGGTGGTCCGGCCTACGGGCCGGGCCGCACGGGAATGGAACGTCGGTTCGCCCCTCTTGCTGAGAGGGGATCGGCCGGGAGGGTTCCGGTAACCCGCCCCCTTTGTCCGTTTCGCCGGCCACGAACTGACGGCCTGGAAAAGAAACTCCAGCCACGATGCTGGATCGGTTGAGGAGTCCGAATGCAAGGTTATTTCTGGTTCGTCGGCAAACGGGCGCTTCAGCTTCTGGCCGTGGTGTTCTTCGGTATCTCGGCGACGTTCTTCGTCACGCACCTTTCGCCGATCGACCCTGTCGAGCAGGTGCTGGGCCGTATGACGGCCCGCGCAAATTTCGCGCCGGAGGCCATCGTTGCGATGCGCCAGGCGCTCACCGAAATGTATGGGACCAACGAGCCGCTGCTCAGCCAATACATCAACTTCTGGCTGCGGCTGATGCGCGGCGACCTTGGCCCCTCGCTCCTGGCCTTCCCCACGCCGGCGATGGCCCTGGTGATGCGTGCGCTGCCGTGGACGCTGGGCCTGCTCATCACCTCCACCATCATCACCTTCGTCATCGGCAACCTTTTCGGCGGGCTTGCCGGCTACGCGCAGGACAACAAGTTCTTCAAGGCCTTCGGCATCGTCGCCATGGGCCTGCAGCCCATCCCCTACTACATCGTCGCCTTCATCCTGCTCATCATCTTCGGCTTCCTCTGGCCGGTGCTGCCGATCTCGGGCGGCTTTGCCATGAACGTGACGCCGGGGTGGAACTGGACCTTCGTCGGTTCCGTGCTGACCCACTCGATCCTGCCGGCCCTATCGCTGGTGCTGGTCGGGTTCGGCGGCTGGTTCATCGGCATGCGGGCGCTCGTTTCCAACGTCGTTACCGAAGACTATGTGACCTATGCCGAGCTGGCGGGCGTCGAACGCAAGACGATCGTCGGCGGATATGTGATGCGTAATGCCCTGGTGCCGCAGTTCACCGCGCTCGCCATGACGCTCGGCGGCGTATTCTCGGGCACGGTCATCACCGAGCAGGTGTTTAACTATCCGGGCATGGGCTCGCTGCTGATCGATGCGGTCAATGCCGGCGATTACTCGCTGGTGCTTGCCGTCTCGACCGTATCGGTGAGCGCGGTGGCGCTGGCGATCTTCATCGTCGACCTCTTGCACCCCCTGCTCGATCCGCGCGTGCGGGCGGAGTAACCGACATGCTTGCCGTTTTCCGCGACCTTCTGCGCTACAACATCGAATTCGCCATCGGCATCGTGCTGGTGGGGCTGGTGGTGATCTTCGCCTGTCTCTCCTTCTTCTCGCCGGTCGACCCGTCGCTCATCTACATGACCATTCCCGACCAGCCGCCTTCGGCGCAGTACTGGTTCGGCACCAACTCGCGAGGGCAGGACCTTTTCTGGCAGCTCTCGGCGGCGTTTCGGAACAGCCTCATGTTCGGTCTGACCGTGGCCATCCTTTCCCGCATCATCTCGATCGCCGTGGGACTCGCCTCCGGCTATATCGGCGGCTGGGTCGACCGCGTGCTGATGTTCATCAACGACATCTTCGTTGCCGTGCCGATCTTTCCGGTGCTGGTGCTGTTCTATTTCGTCTTACGCAACAATCTCGACAGCTTCACGCTGGCGCTCATCATGGCGTGCTTCGGCTGGCCGTTCGACGCGCGGCTCATCCGCTCGGTGGCGCTGGGTCTAAAGCACCGCGAGTTCACGCGCCATGCGGTGTTCGCCGGCATGTCGACGCGCAAGGTACTGCTCGAGGAGCACCTGCCCTATGTCATGCCGATCATCTTCTCGACCTTCATGAACAACATGCTCTGGTCGATCGGACTCGAGGTGACGCTGGCGGTGCTGGGTTTCACCAACATCAACAATCCGACCATCGGCACGGTGCTCTACTGGGCCAACAGCCACTCGGCAATGGTGGTGGGCACGTGGTGGTGGATCGTCATCCCGGTGATCCTCATCGTCATGACGTTCCTCGGCCTCTTCCTGCTGGCGATCAGCATGAACGAATACATCGATCCGCGCAGCCGCCTGCGCAGGATGGGGGCGTGATGTCCGCACGGGCTCATGGCTGTCACCCCGGCGAAAGCCGGGACCCAGTAAACGGCACCGGCTCGACCTGGCGCTGGAGCTGCCAGTCGCATCACTGCGGCAGGAACCACCGAGCCGGCGTGTACTGGATCCCGGCTTTCGCCGGGATGACATCGAGGGGTGGGGAACATGGTATGACTAAAGAGGCCGCCGCATGACCCAGGACATCCTCAAGGTCGAGGACCTCAAGGCCTACTACCAGATGAACTACTTCGGCATCGAGCGCGAGGTTCGGGCCGTCGACGACATCACCATGACGGTGCGCAAGAACGAGGTCTACGGCATCGCCGGGGAGAGCTCGTCGGGCAAGACGAGCTTCATCAAGGTGCTCGCCGCCGCCATCCGGCCGCCCTTCCGGGTGATCAACGGCTCGGTGAAATACGACTTCAACGGCAAGCCCATCGATATCACCACCGCAAGCGAGGCCGAGATCGAAGCCATCCGCTGGAAGCACCTGTCCTACATCATGCAGGGCTCGATGAGCGTGCTCAATCCCGTGCGGAGGATCGGGCGGACCTTCGAGGATTTCGCCGCGCGCCCGCTCGGGCTCTCGGGCAGGGCCTTCCGCGAGCGGGTGGTCACGCACCTTGCCAAGCTGAAGCTCTCGCCGAACGTGCTCAACGCCTATCCGCACGAGCTTTCCGGCGGCATGCGCCAGCGCGTGACCATCGGGCTGGCCACCGTCTGCCACCCCGAGTTCATCATCGCCGACGAGCCGACGACGGCTCTCGACGTGGTGGTGCAGAAGGAGGTGCTGCAGCTGATCCGCGACATCCAGAAGGAGATGGGCGCAGCGGTGATCTTCGTCACCCACGACATGAGCGTGCACGCCAACGTCGCCGACCGGGTCGGCATCATCTATGCCGGCCGGCTGGTGGAGGAAGGGCCGACGCGCGAGATGTTCTTTGCGCCCAAGCACCCCTACACCGCGCACCTGGTCGCCAGCCTGCCGCGCATCGGCGACACCAGCCAGCGCCCGGCTCTCGAAGGACGCCCGCCAAGCCTTGCCGACCCGCCGCAGGGGTGCCGGTTCCATCCGCGCTGCCCGCTGGCCGTCGACAAGTGCCGGCGCGAGGTGCCCCCGCTCGAGACCATCGGCAAGGACCACCGCACCGCCTGCTGGCGCTGGCAGGACGTCAAGCCCCTCGACCACGTGCACAGGGCCAACGGGCAGGAGGCCATCGCATGAGCGCGCTGCTCGAGGTCAGCAACGTTTCCAAGGTCTTCTCGATGGGCGGACTGCTGTCGCGCCACCAGGTGCGCGCGGTCGAGGACGCGAGCTTTACGCTCGAGGCCGACAGGCCCGAGATCTTCACCATCATCGGCGAGAGCGGATCGGGCAAGACGACGCTCGCGCGCATGATCCTCGGGCTGGAATTGCCGACGAGCGGGGAGATCAGGTTCCGCGACAAGACGGTGAGCCACCGGGTCGGCCGGCGGGAGCGGCTGGCGTTCATGGGCAACGTGCAGCCGGTGTTCCAGAACCCGTTCGAGGCGTTCAATCCGTTAAAGCGCATCGACCGATACCTCGCCTCGACGGCGCGGCGCTTCCTCAAGCTCAGCGATCTGAAAGCCATCGACAGGGCGATGGACGAGGCGCTGGTGAAGGTGGGGCTCTCCCTTGCCGAGGTGCGCGGGCGGTTTCCACACGAGCTCTCGGGCGGGCAATTGCAGCGCTGCGCCATCGCGCGGGCGCTGATCCCCAACCCGCCGCTCTTGATCGCCGACGAGCCGGTGTCGATGGTCGATGCGTCGCTACGCATGGCGATCGTCAACCTCCTCAAGGCGCTGCGCGACGATTTCGGGGTCAGCGTGATCTACATCACCCACGACCTGGCGACGGCCTACTACATCTCCAACCGCATCATCATCATGCAGAAGGGGCGGATCGTGGAGATGGGCGATGCGCGCACGGTTCTGGAGAACCCGGAGCACCCCTACTCCCGGCTGCTGAAGGCCTCAGTGCTGTCGACCGAGGACGCGGGGGCGGGCAAGCTCGCGACCGACGCGGAGATGGTGCGCACGGCCTCGGCGCTGGCCGGCGCCGAACGCAGCCGCCTCGCCGAAAGGCCGGACGGGCGGCTGGTGCGGGTCTACGAGGGGGCCTAGCGGCCCCCTTCGATCTTCCTGTGGCGCTGGTTGATGCCGCCGGCGCCGTAGGGGTAGTCGTCCATCTGCGGCTTGCTGACGTCGCCGAGGCGCGCGATTTCCTCGGGGGTGAGCTTCAGGCCGTCGGCGGCCATGTTGTCGGCGAGCTGCTCGCGGGTGCGCGCGCCCAGGATAACGGAGGTGACGGCCGGCTGGGCGGCGACCCAGGCGAGCGCGACCTGCGCCATCGAGGCGCCGCGGGCCGTGGCGATCTCGCGCACGGTGTCGATGACGGCCCAGGTACGCTCGCGGGCGTTGCGCGCTTCCCATGCTTCCATGCCGCGCTTGGGGTTCTCGCCGAGGCGGGTTGCGCCGGTCGGCAGCTGGTCGCGCTGGTACTTGCCCGACAGCCACCCGCCGGCAAGCGGCGACCAGGGCAAGAGGCCCATGCCGACATCCTGGCAGGCAAGCACGATCTCATGCTCGATGTCGCGCACGAGCAGGTTGTACTGCGGCTGCAGGGTGACGGGCATGGCGTAGCCCTCGAGCCTTGCAATTCCGGCGGCCTTGGCGATGTGCCAGCCGAGGAAGTTGGAGAAGCCGAAATAGGCGATCTTGCCGTTGCTGACGCTGTCGTCGAGGAAGCGCATGGTTTCCTCGAGCGGCGTCAGCGCGTCGTAGCCGTGCATCTGGTAGAGGTCGATCTGCTCGACGCCGAGACGCTTGAGCGAGGCGTCCAGCGCATGGGTGAGGTTGCGGCGGGAAAGGCCGAGGTCGTTAGGACCCTTGCCCATGGGAAAGCGCCCCTTGGTCGCGACGATCATCTGCGTCGCCTCGGTCGGACGGGCCTTCAGCCAGCGCCCGACGATCTCCTCGGAGACGCCGGCCGAATAGACGTTGGCCGTATCGAGGAAGTTGCCGCCGGCGGCCGCGTAGTCGTCCATGATCTGGAAAGAGGTCGCCTCGTCGGCCTCGTTGCCGAAGGTCATGGTGCCGAGGCAATAGGCGGTGACCACCGCGCCGCTGTTGCCGAGTCTGCGGTATTCCATGGGTCTTCTCCCTCACGATGCGAACGGCGCATATCCCCGAAGGCCCGTTGCCGAGAGTTCGGCACAGCTTGGATGTGTTGGCGAGCGGGATTGCGCTGATGGAAATGGGGCGCTGAAATGCGCGCTACCATACAAGCACGGATGGGGGTGGCGGGCAAGGTGGGGCGGGTGGTGTGGTGCACCGAGCTCTTCCCTTTCCGCGATGTCACCCCGGCGGATGACAGGTGGTGGGTGGGGCGACATGGTGCCCTGCCCTCCCCTCACGCTCCCTTCCCTCACGCTCTTCTTCCTCCCCTACGCGCCCACCGCGTTCCTTGCCTGGGTGCGGTACTCCAGCGGGGCGAGGCCGTGGACGCGGCGGAAGGCCTTGGCGAGGTAGTTGGCGTTGGCGAAGCCGGTGGCGGCGGCGATGGCGGAGACGCTCATGTCGGTGGCGAGCAGCAGGCGTTCGACGCGTTCGATGCGGCGTTCGAAGAGGAAAGCCGAGGGCGCGATGCCGGCGGCGGCGGTGAACTGGCGCACGAAATGGGCGCGGCTCATCTGCGCCACCGAGGCCATTCGCTCGACGTTGACCGGACGGGCGAGGTTTTCCTCGACATAGGCGATGGCGCGGCCGATGGCGACCGGCAGCTCCGGACGCGGGGCGCGGGGACCCGAGAACGCAGCGTCATAGAGGGCGGCGAGCGCGGCATAGGTGGCGGCCGAGGCTTCGCCCGGCTGGATGTCGGGACGCTCGATGAGCGTGAGGCAGGCGGCCGCGAGACGGTCGACGACGGCCTGCGAGGGCGTCAACACGGGACCGGCGGCGTCGATCGCTTCGCGGGCGAGGCGCAGGGCCTCGCGTCCGTTGAGGACCATCCAGAAATACTCCCAGCTCTGCCCGCGCTCCAGCCAATAGCGGTGGGCGTGGGGCAGGCTCAGGAGCATGGTCTTGCCGGGGGTGAGGACATGCGCGGTGCCGGCGAAGTCGAGCCGGCCACGGCCGGCGAGCGTATGCTGGACGACGAGGAACGGCGCGTTGCCGCGCTGCAGCCCATCCCAGGAATAGACTTCGTTGGCGCGCTGCTCGTAGCCGGCGCTGATGGCCATGGCATGAAGCGGCACGGGCGCGCGCGGCAGATCCAGCACGCGCACGCGATGGCCGTAGGCGATCAGGTCTTTGAGCACAAAACTACCCGCGTTGGCATAAGGTTTCTCTACACCGGAAGGGGGTGGCGGGGTAGAGAAATGCAACGTGACCGCTCCATGGCGCCACCGCCACAGGGTCATTCCCGCAAGGGCGGGAACCTCTGTCTAGCTCATCCGGATGGCCGGAGGTCCCGCTTTCGCGGAGATGACCCTGCGGAGATGAAGGCGGGAGTGCCTGTCAGGCTCATTCGAGGAGGAATCACCCCATGTCGTTCAAGATCGCCATCATCGGGGCCGGCTCGGTCGGCTTCACCAAAAGGCTGGTGTCGGATCTGTTGAAGGTGCCGGAATTCGCCGACATCGAGATCGCGCTGACCGACATCAACGAGCACAACCTCGACATGATCCGCCAGATCATCGAGAAGATCGTCTCGGTCAACAACCTGCCGGCCAGAGTGACCGCCACCACCGACCGGCGGGCGGCGTTGGCGGGCGCGCGCTACATCATGAGCTGCGTGCGGGTCGGCGGGGTCGAAGCGTTCGCCACCGACATCAACATCCCGCTGAAATACGGCGTCGACCAGTGCGTGGGCGATACCATTTGCGCAGGCGGCATCCTCTACGGCCAGCGGAACATCCCGGTGATCCTCGACTTCTGCAAGGACATCCGCGAGGTCGCCGAGCCCGGTGCGCGCTTCCTCAACTACGCCAACCCCATGGCGATGAACACCTGGGCGGCCAACAAGTACGGCGGTGTCGAGACGATCGGCCTCTGCCACGGCGTGCAGCACGGGGCCGAGCAGATCGCGAAGGTGCTGGGCATCGAGCTCTCCGAGCTCGACTACATCTGCTCCGGCATCAACCACCAGACCTGGTACATCGACATCAAGGCCAAGGGCCGGCCGGTCGGCAAGGACGAGCTCATCGCCGGGTTCGAGGCGCATCCGGTCTATTCGCGCCAGGAGAAGGTGCGCATCGATGTGCTGAAGCGCTTCGGCTATTATTCGACCGAGTCCAACGGGCACCTTTCCGAGTACCTGCCGTGGTACCGCAAGCGGCCGGAGGAACTCGACCGCTGGATCGACCTTTCCGACTGGATCCATGGCGAAACGGGCGGGTACCTGCGCCACACCACGGAGCAGCGCAACTGGTTCGAGACGGACTTCCCGAAGTTCCTCAACGACGCGGGCAAGCCACTTTCCGAGCACAAGCGCACCAGCGAGCACGCTTCGTGGATCATCGAGGCGATCGAGACGGGCCGGGTCTATCGCGGGCACTTCAACGTGCCCAACAACGGCATCATCCGCAACCTGCCGGACGATGCGATCATCGAGAGCCCCGGATTCGTCGACCGCTTCGGCATCAACATGGTGGAAGGCATCGAGCTGCCAATCGCGTGTGCGGCGACCTGCTCGGCCTCGGTCTCGGTGCAGCGCATGAGCGTCGAGGCGGCGGTCAGCGGAGACCTCGACATGCTCAAGCTCGCCGTGCTGCACGACCCGCTGGTCGGCGCCATCTGCACGCCCGAGGAGGTGTGGGCGATGGTCGACGAGATGGTGGTGGCGCAGGCCAAGTGGCTGCCGCAGTACGCCGACGCGCTCCCTGCGGCCAAGGAACGGATCGCCAAATCGACGGTCAAGACCCGGGAGTGGGAAGGCGCGGCGAGGAAGCGCGTGAGGAGCGTCGAGGAGCTCCGCGAGGTGGCGGCGGCGCGCAAGGCTTCGTAGGTCAGCCGCGGGTATCGTGTCACTCCTTCCTGGTCTCCCCATCAAGGGGAGGAGGCCGGCGTGGGGTGGGCGCAATAACCGCTCTGCGGGGAGGTATCGATATACTATCGCGTTGCATCAGCATACGCGATGCGTTAGCATTGCGTTATGATCAAGTCGTTCCGGAACGCGGCGGCTGAAGCCGCATGGCAACGCCGCTTCATCAAGGGCGTCCCGGACGACATCATGAAGGTTGCCCACCGGAAGCTCACGCAGCTTCACAATGCTCGCGACCTCAACGACCTGCGGGCGCCGCCTGGCAATCGGCTGGAGGCGCTGGCAGGAAGCAGGAAGGGGCAGCACAGCATCCGCATCAACGATCAATGGCGGATCTGCTTCCGATGGCAAAATGGCGATGCCCACGACGTCGAGATCGTGGATTATCATTGAGATGCGATCCATGGCTGATTTTGCTCCGACACATCCCGGCGAAGTTCTGCTGGAGGATTTCCTCAAGCCGATGGGATTGAGCCAGTACGCTTTGGCCAAGGCCCTACAGGTGCCACAAATCCGCATCAGCGAAATCGTCAACGGCAAGCGTGCGATCTCGCCCGATACCGCGCTCCGGCTTGCGCAGTATTTCGGCACAAGCGCCGAGTTCTGGATGGGCATGCAGGCGACTTATGATCTTGAGACCGCCCGCGACGCGGTGGGTGCGCAGATCGCCGAAACAGTGCGACCTCACGCAGCCTAAACGTCATTCCGGCGAAGGCCGGGGAACACATCAATCGCGCTGGAGGGACGGTCAGGCCTGTGCTGGCCCGTTCACACATCTTGCGGCGGTGATGGCATCTCAGGATGGGCCCCGGCCTTCGCCAGGGTGACATCGTGGGGGGTGGAATGACAGTGCGAGAGCCGCTTTTCCGGCGTGTACTGGATCCCGGCTTTTCGCCGGGATGACAGCCGGTGGTGGGGCAGGAATTCTGCCCTTGCCGGCCCCTTTCCGACGCCATAGCCTCACCTACGGGGAAGAGGACAAGTCATGGGGAAACCGGCACATTTCGTCATCGTGGGCGGAGGGACGGCGGGGTGGATCGC
>NZ_JZEX01000111.1 GCF_000969415.1 Devosia geojensis
TCATGGTCCTGGTCGAGCCGTCCTGGTAGCGATGCCCGTCCACTTCGAGCCACATGCCGAGATTCTGCGGATCGGCGACCTCGTCGCGCGTCACCAGCCACGGCCCGATCGGCCCGAATCCTTCGAGGATCAGGGCCGGACTATCGGGCGCTTCGTGCCTCGAACAGAACAGGCACTTGGCCAGATCGAACACCGGGTCGGCGGCGCGGGCGTTGCCGAAATCGATGAGGCCGCTGCGCGTCAGGCTCCCGTCCGGCGTTCTCGCGGCCAACACGTTGCCGGGCTGCAGATCATCGTGGGCGAAGACCGGGCCGGTGCTGTGCGGGACGATGTCATCGAACCGCTCCTCGACGATCCTGCGCATGCCGCCTTCGCGCCCAGGCTCCCACCGCCGCCCGCGGCACCTCCCGAAGCCATCCTCGATGCGACTGCGCCCGACACCCGGTGTTGGT
>NZ_JZEX01000112.1 GCF_000969415.1 Devosia geojensis
GTGCACAGGCGCGTGAAGGAGTGGGCAAGGGGGCCGCTCGTGAGCTGCGCCGTCAGGGACTCGTTCCTGCTGTTATCTATGGTGACAAGAAAGAACCCGTCACCATCTCCCTCGCCTACAAGGATATCTACAAGGCGATCTACGCCGGCGGTTTCCTGTCCCACACCATCGACCTCGACGTCGGCGGCACCATCCACAAGGTGATCCCGCGCGACTACCAGCTCGATCCAGTGAAGGATTTCCCGCTGCACGTCGATTTCCTGCGCATTGGCAAGGGCTCCAAGATCAACGTCCAGGTGCATGTCAACTTCATCAATGAAGAAGCCAGCCCGGGCCTGAAGCGCGGTGGTACGCTCAATATCGTGCACCACACGCTCGATCTGACCGTTTCTGCGGACAACATCCCCGAAGAAGTGACCGTCGATCTGACCGGTCTCGACATCGGCGACAC
>NZ_JZEX01000203.1 GCF_000969415.1 Devosia geojensis
GGTGGGGCAGTGGGATGAAGGGGGCAGCGAGGGCGGGAGGAGTGAGTGGGCTGCGAGACGTCGGGGTGCGTCGGGGTGGGCTGGGGCGGCGTGGCGGCCCGGCGCGGCGGGCTCTGGTAGACCTACGCGACGGGGGCGGGGAGCGGGGGGCGGGCGGCGCGGGGGGGGGAGGTGGGGTGGAGGGCGTCGGCGGCCAGGGGCGGACGGAGCCGCTCCGTCGGCGTCTGACAGTGCTACTACTGACTGATCGTGCGGTCCTCGTCGTCTGCGACTGGGTCGTGGCCCAGGCGTGTGTGTGTGTGTTCTGCCGCCGCCGGCGACCGGGGCGAACGCTAGTGGAAGCGGCGGAAGCGTCATCGCCTCAATCGTGGGCGCGATGGCGGTAATCGACCCCGAGTACGCCGCCCTGGTCCGCGCCAGCCTCATCAACAAATGATGCGGTGATCCGGCCCTGGTCGACGCCGGCAGTCGCTGGCTCGCCGCGCGGACCGGTCGGCCCTGTCT
>NZ_JZEX01000202.1 GCF_000969415.1 Devosia geojensis
CCCCACCACCATCCCGACCAACAGCACCTTTTTCACGCCCTTCCCCCATCCCTTCCTCTTCTCCCCCCCCCCCTCCTCCTTTTGTCCCTCCTTCAATCCGACTTTCTTCCTTTTCTTTCCCTCCGTCCCCCTCTTTTTCCTCTCACCCCCCCGCGCCTCCTTTCCTCCCTTCTCCCCCCCCCCCCTCTTCCCTCCTTTTCTTTCTCCCCTCCTTTTCTTTCCCTTCTTTTCCTCTCTTCTCCTCCTTTCTCTGTCGTTCCTTTTCTTCTGACTGCCTTTCTCCTTCTTCCTCCCCCCCCTATTCTCCCTCTCTCATCTTCTCCTACTTCCCCTCCCCTCCCGCTCCCCCCCTTCCCTTGCTCCTCACGTGCCTCCTCTTTGCCTCCTTGTTTCCGGCCCCGCTCTTTCTCTTCCTTCCTCTCTTCGTCTTTCTTTCGTTCTTTTCGTCGTTCCTTTTTTTCTTCTCTCTTTTTTCTTTCTTCCCCTTCGTTTTCTCCTTTTCTTTT